>JAFGSJ010000006.1 GCA_016934675.1 bacterium
GTACTAGTACGGTTTGGTCCGCCTTCGCCCAAGGGGCTTCGGCGCGACATCCTTCGCTTCTTGCAAGCTGCGAAGCGAAGGATGGAGGCGATGGGACGAGTTTCGCAACTTTTTGGTGAAAGCTGAGGTTGCTTTTCTGGGAGGTTAACACATGAAAACAATAGGATACATAAGGGTTTCGACTGCTTCTCAGGTGGATGATGGAGTCAGTATTGAAGCACAGGAAGCGAAAGTTCGAGCCTGGGCTGAGCTCCACAACTCAGGAGAAGTTGTAATCTATCGAGATGAAGGACAGTCAGGCTCGCGGGCGGATAATCGACTTGGTTTACAGCAAGCACTGGATACGGTTGGTGATGGCGACGCTTTAATAGTATATAGTCTATCCCGTCTCTCTCGCTCCACAAAGGATACTCTGGCCATTGCTGACGTCCTCAATAAAAAGGGAGCAGATCTTGTGAGCCTTTCAGAAAAGATCGATACGACCTCAGCAGCAGGCAAAATGGTCTTTCGTATGCTGGCTGTCATGGCTGAGTTTGAACGTGACCAGATATCTGATCGTACCCGCTTTGCATTAGCCCACAAACGGAGTCGGGGGGAGAAGACAGGCGGGGATATACCATTTGGTTTTCGTGCCCGAGATGGCAGATTGCATCCTGTCAAAAATGAACAGAAGGTCATCTCCTTTATCCTGAAATTAAGGGATGATGGTTTGTCCCTACGGAAGATTTGTCGTAAGCTGGAAGAAGAAGGATGTGCTCGGAAGAAAGGTTCAAAGATATGGCATCCCCAGTCAGTAGCAGATATCATTCGACGCCATGAGAGAGACAGTATACCTGCTGAAAAATGTCAAGCTTCGTGCGAAGGCTGACAAAAATCACCCAGAACACACCCCATTTTGTGTACGATTTTGTGTACAGTTTTTTTAGTTGCCCCGATGTATTTGATGTTGTCGTGAGAGATCGTACACACCGCTCAGCTTATCATGGCGTCGGTAGGAAAATAGAGCGAAAGCTGAGGAATATTGTTCTGATGTGGAAAACCTTCTATTTGCTTGTTGAATTACAAATTACAGGGTCTTGTGGTTTGACAACCAGATGAGGAAAGGTTAAAAAATAACGGAATGCAATAGATTCAGACATTGAATTTGTTGAATAAGAAAGGACTCAAAAATGATAAGTCAAGAAAACGAACTTCAAAAAGCATTTGAATATGTTAGAAAAACATACTTTCCACGTTGGGATAAAGGAGGAGAATGGTCTGTTCAATTAGATCCCGGACTACGTCTGGAGGGTGAGTGCATTATTAAAGAAAAAAAGATAAAGGTTCAATCTGTATCCAATAATAAGATAGAGCTTTACCATCTCTTAATACATGAAATATGTCACACATCAGCACTAGGCCATAAGAAAAAATGGCTCAATCGTATGCTTAAAAAGGCTGAAATTGCAGAAAGAGTTGGAGAATTAGAATTATCCATATCTCTCAAAAATGAAGTTGATAGTGAAATAAACGCAGATTATCCAACGCCTAATGATGTTTATAATAATGTAGTTGATTGGGTGAATGAAGCTCAAGGTGATGCTTCTTATGAATACATCATCTACTCTGTGGCAAAGATGATTGGATTTATGCCACATGAGCTGGAAGAAAGATACAAAGAGTGCCGAAAGGTTTACGATGAAGCAGTGAAAAATATAAAAGAGTTCTATTCAAGAAACGAAGACTTGTGTGGTGAACTATGATAAAATACAAAAAAGAACATTGTGAAATCTATGCTGTCACCCTAAACGGAGAACCTCTCGATTAGCCACAGGAGGTATAGGTGCACTGATAAAGATCAACTGCTCTGTTTTTCACCGCTGCATGTGCGTGCTTTTTACTTACGTGGGCAAGTAAGCTCTGTTAATATCAAAAGCTGTTTCAACTTTTTTTTTACATTGCCGTCCACATATGATAGAATTGAGCCACCTATGCGAGAATTACGACATTCGGAAACTATCTTGAAAGTCAAAGAGATATGGAAAAAAGGACACTACGCGAGTACTTCGGGAAGAGAATATCACTCCCAGGACATTTCGATGTTCCGGTCGTACTCGAAGATGCGAGACCACTTGGTGCTGAGGATTGGGCAGGTTTCGAATGTCGTGTTCGTCTCCCGGACGGGTCATTGGATGAGGCTGTAATCTCTTTGGAAGAGGCGACGGCAGTCATCGAACAGGAACCAAGTGATAGAAAACCAGAAACACCTGTGGATGCTGAACAATTGCGTCTTCTCATCGATTCCGCTCGGGCCCGGCTGGCTTATGCTCATGATCAGCAATTTGCCGTGAGCCTGTCAGGGATTCGCACTTTACCACATCAGATAGAAGCTGTCTATCAAGCCATGCTTCCTCAACCCAGACTGCGTTTCCTTTTGGCAGATGATCCAGGGGCGGGTAAAACGATCATGGCTGGTCTCCTTGTTAAAGAGCTTAAATTACGGGAGGCCGTTGAGCGTATACTCATCTTGTGCCCGGCTCCTCTGACGATTCAGTGGCAGGATGAAATGCTCCGATGGTTTGGTGAGCCTTTCGACATCATCTTTTCAGCGGTTGATCAACAGCAATTAACGAATCCTTGGCAGAGATCCTCACAAATTATCGCTTCCATCGACTATGCCAAGCAGGACGACGTGCGAGAACGTGTCTGGCAACAGAGGTGGGACCTCTTAATAATAGATGAAGCCCATAAATGTTCCGCCAGAACCACTTCAGGTGGCTATAATCGGGAGTCCAAGGTCAAGACAACAAAACGTTATGACTTGGCGTCACGTCTCACATCTCAGGCAGATCATGTTTTATTGCTCACTGCAACCCCACATCATGGGGATGAAGACAAGTTCGCCCATTTTCTTCGACTTATCGATCCCGACCTGTTCCCTGAACCACATCGACTCGGGATACAAACCACAGCGATTCGCAAAGATGTATTCCGATTGGGTAAGGATTCACCATGGTCGCTCCGACGACTTAAGGAGGATCTTAAGGATGCGAACGGTAAACGCCTCTTCCCGGACCGACATGCAAGGACTGTTTCATTCTGTCTCAACGGCGATGAGTACACCTTATATAAAAGTGTTACTGCATATATCAATGAGTTCATTCCCCAGCAAACAGGTCAGCGACGTTCATCAGCAGCATTGACCCGGACCGTGCTTCAAAGACGCCTGGTGAGTTCTACTTGTGCAATTCACGAGTCAATTAAGCGTCGTTTAAAAAAACAAGATGATCTCTTGCATGAGCTTGAAACTCTTTCACCAGCGCAACGTGAAAAGAGATTAGCTGCTTTACAGGGCCGGTTACCAGATGCTGAGCAAGATGAGGACGATCTGGATGATGCTGTCCGAGATCAACTCGTTGATGAATTCACAGCTGCATGGGAGATTGAGCAGTTACATGCTGAAATCTCAGCACTCAAAGAATTGGCGGAGCACGCTCGGCGTGTTCGAGATAATGCCAAAGATTCTAAATTAGAAGCGTTGAAAAGATGTCTTGGAGAATCGCAGTTTCTTGAATTGAAGGATGGTCGAGGGAAACTCCTGATCTTCACCGAGCACCGGGACACTTTAAAATATGTGCGAGAGCACTTAGAACGATGGGGATACAACACGTGTGAAATTCACGGTGGCATGAATCCTCACGAGCGCAAACGTGCTCAGGAAGTATTCAGAACAGTCGCTCAGGTTTGCATCGCGACGGAGGCAGCTGGAGAAGGAATTAACTTGCAGTTCTGCCACCTGATGATCAATTATGATATGCCCTGGAATCCAACACGTCTGGAGCAGAGACTGGGCCGTATTCATCGTATTGGTCAGGATCGAGATGTCTACGCATTCAATTTTGTGGCCACTGATTCTGATGACGGTCAACCTATTGTTGAAGGCA
This sequence comes from bacterium, assembly GCA_016934675.1. Taxonomy (GTDB): domain Bacteria; phylum CSSED10-310; class JAFGSJ01; order JAFGSJ01; family JAFGSJ01; genus JAFGSJ01. The sequence continues at coordinate 3,924 of JAFGSJ010000006.1, forward strand.
GAATTCTTCATCGACTCCTGGAAAAGCTCGACCAGATGAACGAAGCACTCGACGGTCGCGTATTCGATGTTATCGGCGAGGTGCTGTCATTGAACGATGTGAACCTCCCGGATATTCTTCGTGACGCAGCCTATGATCCGAAAAGACTTGATGAATATCTCGACCAGATTGAACGTATCAATCCAGCTAAGTTTAAGGAATATGAGGATGCAACAGGTATTGCTCTTGCCCGTAGTCATGTAGATTTTTCGGCATTCCAGCGTCGCAACTTCGAAGTTGAAGAGCATCGGCTTATGCCCCTTTATGTCGAAGCCCAGTTCATCGCAGCTGCTAAGGAAATTGGTCTCAGAGTTGAATCTCGAGCCGATGGATTGTGGCGAGTCGAGCATGTCCTGGCGGACCTGAGATCAGAACGTCTCCGCTCAGTCCAGAAGATCGGGAAGTCAGAATCATCTTACCGAAAAATCACATTCCATAAGCACCATCTTGAACAGGACGCCCATCTGGACGCTGTACTGATGGGGCCAGGACATCCTCTCTATGCAGCAGTTGATGAGAAGCTCAACGAACGGTTGGCTGGATTGATAGGAGGTGTTGGCATCTTCGTCGATCTGCTGTGCCAGGAACCTTATCAAATACATTTCTTTGAGATATCGATCCGAGGTAAAGATTCGAAAGGAACTGATGTCCCACTCTATGGGGAACTCGTAGCTGTTCAGGAGGAGCGAGGAAATTTCGAAATGGTCCCAGGCGATATCCTTGTCAACCTTGCGTCGTATTCGCATCTACCACACGAGATCGGACCTGTATCCACCCTGGAAGCTACTGATTTTCTGAAACGGACTTATCAGCTCGAATGCCGGGCGAGCTGCCAGAAAGAGCGACAGCATTTCGCCCAAGTCTGCCGGGAATATCTGGAAAAGTCTTTCAAGGCCAGGATCGACCGTGCCCAAGAGAGGGCAATGCTGCTTGCAGCAGAAGTTTTCTCGAAACCGGAATACAAGTTATCTGCTGATGAAGCCAGAAAATATGTTGATGAACTTCAGCGGGTCAGGCAGGAACGCCTTGATGGTCTTAAGCGGCTCGAGATTGCTAGGACGGGGCCGGTGAAGCATATGGGAACAGCTTTTGTTCTCCCTCCTGATACTGATATAAAGACACAAATACCTGATCTGGTTGATGAAGCCGATCAGAATATCCGCCGACAAAGTGAGCTTGCAGCTGAGGATAGAGTGATCGAATCTCTCGTTGCTGAGGGCTTTCCACTCGATCGTATCGAAAGGGTTGGTCATCTGAAACTGGGATTTGATATTCGCGCCCACAAGATTGTTGACGAAGCCACCGGCGAGATCATCGTTAAAAGGATCGAGGTCAAGGGACGCATGAGGGGACGGCCTATACGGCTCACCAGGAACGAGTGGTTCAAGGCTCAACAATTGGCTGAAACCTATTGGCTTTATGTGGTCTGGAGTCCGTTGGAGGATTCTCCAGAAATGGTGTGCATTCAAAATCCCGCTGTCTCACTTGATCACGTTAAAAGGGAGATTTTAGCAACAAGGTTCTATGAGATTCCATCGGAGGCAGTCATGGACGTAGGGCTGAACCTCTGATAGGAGGATGGCTATGAATGAGATAAATAAAGAAATGACGTTAGAATCCCATGGACAACCTGGATTCACTATAAAAATTGATGGACCCAAGGTTGGCGAAGCACGCCTTTCAGCAAATGATTTTGCGACGATTATTTTCCGAAGCCAACAAGCCATGAAACGAATTGGACAAGTGCTTTACGGTGAATCTTCAGTTGGTAAAGGGAGGAAAAAAAAGGAGATCGAAGAGTTGTGTGAACTCTTCGTTATCGGTTGGAGGCCGGGTAGCTCGGTCGCTGTAGTGGAATTAGCGAAACCACCAGCGCAAATGAGTCTGTTCGGATATATTGGGGAAGAGAGTCTTAAAGCGTTCCTCAATGGAATGCAGCACATTCAAAATGAGATAATCGATACTTCGCCCAAGATACCAGTTGGCTTTGATACCGGAGTACTCCAAACATGTGATTATTTGGGAAAAGTTCTGGAGCATGGAATCGATAATGTAAGCTTTGAACCGGTCTATATAAAAGGAGCTAATACCGTCACTTTTGATCGACCTCTTCGAGAGAAAGTTAGAGATTTGCTGGGCAAACCCATCGATCAATGTCAGGTGGAAAAAGTAGGACGATTGGAAGTTCTTGATGGGCATCGAGGTCTGCAAGGTCGTCTTTGGGAACCCGATGGTACGAAATGGATTTGCATCTTTAAGCCTGAACATCAGGAGATGCTGCCAGATGCTTGGCTACATACGCTGAGGTTGATTGGCGAGGCTGTAATAGAAGCCAATAAGGAAAAAGTACTTCATGTCGCTTCGATACTCCCTCTCGAAGATGAAATACTCGATTCGTCCATCGTAGGAGAACCTGAAAAACAGTCTTTCTGGACCTCGTTATCTTTGGAAGAGTTGGTTGAGATTCAAGGTGTCCAAACCGCTAAAGATATTGATTGTTTCAGCGAGTTGTGGCCTGAAGATGATGACCCGGATCAAATGCTCGCCCACATCCTCGATGAACGTTCGTCTCGTCGTGGCATTATACTTGAGGAGAAAAATCGATGAGCGTGGTGCTATTAGATACGACTGTTGCCAGTCTATTGCATCCTAAGAAAAAGGGAACCGAGATTCGGGAAAAATACGCCATTCATATGAAGGACCAAACCCTGGCTCTAAGCTTTCAAAGCGTGGCTGAACTTTGGCAATGGTCTGAAGCCAATGGCTGGGAAGAGAAATCCAGACAAATGCTTGATATATTTATACGCCGGTTTCTTGTCATTCCTTACGACTATGAATTGGCTCAGGTCTGGGCAAATGTAATGGAACAAAGCAGGAAAGAAGGCCGTCGTTTTGAAGCCGGGGATTGCTGGATTGCATCTACTGCTGTACACCGGAATATACCTTTACTGACGCATGATAGAGATTTCGTAGGTCGTGCTGTTATTGGATTAAACGTGATCACCTATGTAGGGGAAGTAACATGACCGATGATCGAAGACTTATAGAAGACTTTCTGCCCATCCAGGCGATCAGTAAGGAGGCTTCCCGGGAGAAGTCAGTTAGAAAGGGGCATATCTCCACCCTGCATCTTTGGTGGGCGAGACGACCTTTAGTTGCCTGCCGGGCAGCGGTGTATGGAGCACTTGTGCCGGCATCACGTTTTGTCCCGGAAAATGGGCCGGATAATAAAAAACAGAGTCTGGGCCGGGCTAATGCTGCCAAGTTTGTTGAACGGCTCTGTAAGTATCCCGGTACACCGCAGGCTATCATGGAAGCACAAAAACATATTCTGGAAGCGCATGCGGAACGACTATCATCCGAAACCGGCACAAAGGTAACTGTCGAGGATATTGAACACGGTCGGGCTCCGCGCCCCAAGGTTTTAGATATGTTCGCCGGTGGCGGTGCCATCCCTCTGGAAGCCCTGCGTCTGGGTTGTGAGGCATACGCTCTTGACCTTAACCCGGTGGCCCACATTATCGAACTCTGCACGCTGGTTTATCCACAAAAATATGGTAAACCTGACCCGAATGAACGGGGCATGACCGGTCCGGTGAACGCGAAGGGTGAAACTACTTGGGGAGGATTGGATGAAGAGGTCCTTTACTGGGGCGAGTATATCCTCAAGAGGGTCAAGGCCGAAATAGGGTATCTATACCCGCTCATTCCCGATCCCGAATTCAAGGGTGAACGGCCAATGAGCCAAGTCGAAATGTGGCAAACTTCGAACAAGGAGGATATCCCACCTGGATATCTCATACCAGTGGCCTATCTCTGGACGCGGACTGTCCGCTGCAAAAATCCATCATGTGGTGCTACGGTGCCCCTGGTCAAACAGACATGGCTGTGCAAAAAAAAAGAAGGGAAAAAAAGTTCAGGTCGATATGTGGCTTTAAAATTAATCGCAAACTCAAAGACGATGAGGGTTAAATTCGAAGTGGTTGAATCGACTGCGGAAAATAATATAGGTTTCGATCCTGCTGAATTTAGTAAAGCTGGAAATGCAACGTGCCCTTTCTGCGGAACGGTTGTAGACAGTAATTATGTCAAATCCTATGGAGCTAATCCAGGCTTTGGTCGGCAAGAAATGGCTATTGTCTGTGTTCATCCTAGAAAATCAGGAAAGGTCTATGTCGAGTGTAAAGAAAATGCTGATCACAATGAGTCAATTAAGGAACGGATTTTTACCTTAGAAGAATCCAGTGGTATTTTATTTCCCTCTGAGCCTCTTGAAGCGAACCCCCGTTCATTTGACATACAGAGATACGGTTTTTATTCATGGCATCAAGTCTATACTGACAGACAAGTCCTGATGCATATGACAATCGCTGAAAAATTATTATCGTCTTGGCATGATATTATTAAAACCTTCCATGATACAGATCGCTCACGTGCGTTGATCACCTGTATTGCTTTAAGTTTTTCTCGACTTGTTACTCATCACAATGCCTTTGCATTTATGAATAGTGCTAGAGAAACTATTGAAGGACCTTTAGGTGACGGAAAATTTCCTATGTCATGGGATTTTGCTGAAGCGAACATCTTTTCTGGTGTTACCGCTTCCTATGCAAATGCTTTGGATTGGGCATACCATGTTTACAGAACAATTCAGTCGATAGGACCACCGGCTATAATCGAACGCGGGACCGCAACAAGTTTGCCGCTCCAAGATAACTCGATTGATGCTATCATAACTGATCCTCCTTATTATGACAGTGTCTCATACAGTAATCTTGCTGATGCGTTTTACGTCTGGATGAAACGGCATCTCGGCCATATCCACCCCGAACACTTTGCATCACAACTGACACCTAAAAAGGGAGAGGCAATTGCAGCTTTATACCGCCACGATAATAATAGGAGCGCTGCAAGCGTTGCATACGAAAATTTGATGGGTGATTCACTGCAGGAGGCAAGAAGGGTGCTTAAACCGGGTGGCACTATGACAATTGTTTACGCACATAAAACGACACTGGGTTGGTCTACTCTGGTTGATGCTATTAGAAATTCAGGATTCACAATCTTTGAGGCATGGCCACTTGCAACAGAAATGAAAGGGGGCAGAAAAAAGGTTGAGAAAGCGATGCTCGCTTCCAGCATCTTTCTTGTCGCTCGAAAACGCGAAGGGAAATTGACTGGCTCATACGAAGAGGAAGTACGCTCCGAACTAGATAATATTGTCCATGAGCGAGTCGATTCTCTTTGGAAGATGGGTATAACCGGAGCAGATCTTGTCATCGCCGCAGTGGGCGCTGGCCTCCGAGCATTCACTCGTTTCTCCCACGTGGAGTACGCAAATGGCGAAGAAGTCCCGTCCGAGAAATTTCTGGCTGAAGTGGAAGGTGTTGTGCTGGAAACTCTCCTTCGAAAAATTTTTGGTGTGACCGGAAGCGGAGTGGCAGCTGTGGACGGACCAAGCCGGTTCTATGTGCTCTGGCGTCATACCTATCAAGCAACTGAGATGGACGCAGGTGAAGCCATCGTCTTCACCTACGGTCAGAATGTGGAGCTTGATGGTCAGAACGGACTCTCGACTGGAAACCGTGCCCTGGTTGAAAAGAAAAAGGGCAAGTATCGCCTGCGGGACTATACCGAACGGGGTGATGATGAAAAACTTGGAATGCCAAAGGATGACGGCAAGGCAGCACCATTGATCGACGTCCTGCACCGGATTCTCTGGCTGGTCGAAAATGAGCCCCGTAACTTGAATACTTTTCTGGAGGAGGTCCGTCCGGACCAGGAGCGTCTGCGTCTAGTGGCCCAGGCCTTGGCAGGAACGGCGCTTGAAGGAGGACAGGCATCGTTTATATCGCATCAAAACACCCAGATAACCACACCGCTGGAAGCTGCAGCTCTCAAGAAACTAGTGGCCAACTGGCGGGTCCTCATCGATCAGCGTTTGGCAGACACCGAAGCTAAGACTGGGCAACTGCGAATACAAATTGAAGGAGAGTAACTATGACTACATATGCACTTCGTCCCTGGACAGATATCGTCAAGCTCCATCCTGACGTAGAGGAAGGATCGCTAACCGAGGCAATGTTTGCCATCGACCTTGGGGCCATCGCTGCGAATGATCCAAATGTTCCGGTAGTTAACCGGGACCCGGAAGCCTTCTTTCGGGCAACCTACTTGACATCCGATCTAAGAAAACTCCTTGACGAAGTGTTGGCATCACTTTCCGGTAAGACCGGCTACAACAGGGTATTGAAGCTTCGGGTACCATTTGGCGGTGGGAAATCTCATACGTTAGCTTCGCTCTTCCATGCAGCAAGGAAACGAGATGCCCTGGATACTATTCCCGAGGCTCAAAATTTTTCCCGTCCCGCTAAGGTTTCAGTTGCTGTATTTGATGGCGAGAAATTTGATGCGCGTAATGGTAAGACCCTTGATGATGGTCGGACTATACAGACCATGTGGGGCTGGATAGCCTGGCAGATAGATCCCGAGAAAGCCTTTCCCTTAGTAGCCGACCATGACAAGGACCGGGTAGCCCCGGGTGGAGATGTAATTCATGCCATGCTCAGGGAAGGAGCAAGTGGTCGACCTGTTCTTATCCTTCTTGACGAAGTACTTAAATATATGGAACGATCTGCAGCAGTCAGCGTGCTCGATTCCACGCTCCAACGTCAGGCAAAAGATTTCTTTCAGAATCTGACCGTCGAGGTGGCTGGAAGCGAGAAAGCTGCGCTTGTGTATTCTTTAAACTGGAGTGCCAGGGAGGCCCTCGGGAATGTAGGGCTCCTCGCTGAGATAGACAAACTCGCGGCTCGGGTCGATCAGTTACGTGAACCTGTTTCAGGTGATGAAGTTCTACCTATTCTCCAACGACGTCTTCTTGGTGGTAATCCTGATGCTTCCACTCTCTCTGACGTATCAACAGCCTTTCAGGAAGTTGTGACTGGTTGGCAGCGGGCTTATGCCGAAACTCCTTCCGAACGTCAGCAAGCCGATGAAGAGGGCAACTTTCTGCGTGATCGGATGCGAGCAGCATATCCATTCCATCCGGCACTGGTTGACATCATGAAGGAACGTTGGACCGCAGTGGATGCTTTCCAGAGAACTCGTGGTGCTCTGCGGTTTCTTGCTTCCTGCATGCATTCACTCAAGAAAAAAGGTGGGGCCGGTGCAATTCTAGGACCAGGAGACGTCCCTCTGAAAGATGTGGATGTTCGAGTTAAAATGCTCAAGGAGCTAGGTGTTCAAAATGATTATGACCCGGTTATCACGGCAGATGTGGATGGTCCGAATGCCCGGGCAAAACGCATCGATGACCGGATGGGCAGGGAAACACCAGCTCTTGCAAACGTGAAACCGGCCACTCGGATCGCCACGGCTATTCTTCTCTATTCATTTGGAGGACTGCGACGCGAAGGTTCGGAAAGTGAAGAAACGTTACCATCAGGTGTCACAGAAAGTGAACTTCTTGGGGCATGCATCGGCCCAGACCTAGACAATATTACGGCTACAGCAGTTTTGTCTGAGCTTCGTAATACGTGCCTGTACCTGCATTACGACGGCGTTCGATACTGCTTCAAGAAAGACCCGAATGTCACAAAGTTGATTGAAGATGCCGAACAGAGCGTTTCCCGAGAAGATTCCAGAGCAGGCAGCCAAGGATTGGTCAGAAACCGGATCAAAGAGATGCTGGATAGTCGGCTGGCTGGACACCATTCAACGATAGTATGGCCGGCCAGATCGATGGATATTCCTGACGAAGAACCCTATTTTCTCACTGCCTATTTTCCGCTTGAATTTGCTATAGTTAACAAGACCGATCAGGAGCTTCAAGCCAAAGAGTTCTTGACCAAGTATGGTGACCGTCCCCGACGTTTCCGCAATGGACTGGGACTGGCGATACCTGACAAAAAACAAATCGAAGCGTTACGACGAGCCGTCCGTTATCTGCTGGCCATTGACCGTGTTGAAGCTAAAAAACTGCAACTACGGTTAACCAAAGAGCAACAAGATCAACTCCGTGAGAGGAAACGAACAGAACAGGCCGCCGCAGAGTCATGCTTTCGGGAATTATACACATCAGTCTGGCTACCGCGTATCCAGGCAGGTAATCTTGAGATCGAGAAAGTTGAACGAGGTGACCGTCCACTTCAGGCGACTGGGGTCCACGAGCGAATTATGGAGATACTCACCAGTGTTGGAATACCACGAATTCATGGGTCAGTTACTCCGCGAAAAATCATCGAACGTGTTCGACTTGGAGATTCCACAGAGGATGGTACCCCTGCCCTGATGGGTATAAGAGCATCAGACGTTCTCGAGTCCTTTTTCAGGGATATTATGCCGCCACGGTTGGAATCTGAAGCAGTCTTGCGAAATGGCATCATACGTGGCGTAATGGAAAGTACCTTCGCTTATACCAGCGGAGGGAGCCCGACAATTAGTCCAGACGGTAAGTATCAGGTAAACAGGGACAAGGTGATTTTCGGACGGCTCATCGCCTCAGATGAGATTGATTTTGAAACAGGTTTTGTTATGTTGCCGGCTGCGGTCCCTGAGGCACCAGCAGTTCAGCCGCCTGGTATATCACTTGCTGGATCTGATGAAGTATCCACGACAGGCACAGATGGGGGAGTAATCGTAACTGGGGACATTGGTGGCACTGGACCAGCGGGAACAGATGATGAGGTCGTGCGTAGAAAGAGCCGTATTGTAATGACCTTCGAAGCCAGTCGTGATCAGGTCTTTAAAGCTTTTCCCGCAATCGCAAACCTGGCCGATAAATCTGAAGGTTCAAAGGTACGAATCCGTATCGAGGGCTCATCAACAGTTGGGTACGATCCTTCTTGGTTGCGTAATGCCGTCGATGAGCCGCTTGACGAAGCTGGGATCGAGAGAACTGATGAAGAATGATCTTTTGAAATTAAAGTCAGAAAAACCAAATACTGCACCTCTGATCATCTGGAATGTTGATCATTTCGTGGCTCTGCTCAGCTGATGGAATACAAAATCGGCGTCACTCGCAGCCCCTATGACCTGTTTGACCTGACCTTGGATGAACGAACTCACCCTTGAGTGATCAATCCAAGGTGTGCGAATAGCACCCTATGGGTATTGGTGGGCATGACTGATACTGGAGTACGATGATCTCTTATGAAAATGTAATGAGGCCTTTACTATGGAATGAGAAGTGTGCTATATTAAAGGTAGGCTTTAATAAATTCACAAGTTGCCCGTTTTATTAAAGGTAACATAGACTATGAAGAAGCAAAAACAGACATCGATGAACGAGCGA
>JAFGSJ010000146.1 GCA_016934675.1 bacterium
ACGCCTGAAGGCATTACGAAGTCCATGAATGAAATCGACAGCCCCTGACCTGTCCCGAGCTTGTCGAAGGACCAGTCCCGAGCTTGTCGAGGGAAGTGGAACTCGAATAATTGTGCCTGGGTGTGTGCTTTATCATTCTTTGAGAATTCCACCCCCCGATCCCCGCCAGCGGGGGACAGAGCCGGTTCACGACCCAAAAGACAATAAGCATTATGTTCAGAGACTGATCTCCGACCAGCAACTTATTTTTTCAAATGAGAGTGGTTCTGGTTGACGTGATCCAAAACCGAAGGAGGTTTTGATTAGTACAGAGTAAAAATCCGCTCATTTCTCCCTCTCGAAACCTTCACAACCCGCATGAATAGTCCTGTCCCCCTTTGGAGGGGGTCCGGGGGAGGACTTCCCTGAGCTGCCAACTCTTCACTAACTGCCTCGAGCCTGATTCCTTTCTCCTTCGTAGCACTACCGATAGTCCCGTCAATTAGAGAAAAATACTTATGATTGACAGAAAAATCAATCCCTGAATGCATAGAGCTGACTCTGGCCCGCCACATATAGTGTGCCGTCCCGAGACAGGGTCAGGGCTTGTAATTTTTCACCTGGACAGGAATACTGCCATAGCATATTGCCATCCGAATCAAATGCATAGATATATTCCCCGGTTGAGACATAGGCCCGATTCTGGCTGTCAACCACGACTTCGCTCTGTTTGAAATGACCTTGGAGCGGCACTGTCCAGGCCAACTCGATCACATCCTGGTCAGGTACGATGGCCCCGAGTAAAATGCCCTGGCTCCCTTCCTGTAAAATAACATACATTATGGTCCCGTTCCAGGCGATCGAGGAGGTGTCCCTGATCGAATCGGGATAGAAAACCTGCCAGATTTCATGACCTTGACTATTCAATACTTTCAAGCTGTAGGTGTTGTCTTGACAGAAGTGACAAAATATCCGGCGATTCTCGTCGGTTACGGGCAAGCCTCGGAAATCCCCGGTTACTTTCCAGATGGGTTCCAGACGGTCATTCACGCAATGCAAGCCGGGATACTGTATTGTTTCGGTGTAGACAAACGATGAATCGCCGTTGAGCGCGAAACCCTCATAAAAATAGTGATCAGCACCGGTCGCATACTCGATTTCACCTGCTGAATTGATGACCACTAAACGAGCATAATCTTGCATCATCGCATGGAACATGTCGTGCACAAATATTTTTTCCTGCTGATTCACATAGATAGCTCTTCGAATGAGAGCAAGATTGTCACTATTCAAATCCAGCTCCCATCTTTGGGAGCCATCGGGATTGAGGGCGAGCAGGGTTTTTCGGGTTGTTCCGGAACCATAGAACACACCTGATGGAGCGATGACCTGTTCGCTCATATTCCAATTCTGTTCGAATTTGGGCAAACCATCCGGATTGAGATTGATCATATAACCACCATCATCATGATCTGAATGCAAACTGACCGAAACCGAATTGTCACCAGCCAGGGTGATATGACGTTCATCCCCAAAGCTGTCATCGAACGGATAAACCCAGTCCAACGAACCTACCGATGGTCCGGACCAGCGGGAAGAAGCGGAATTCGAGGTATCAGCCCGTGGAGAGTCCCACATACTGCCTCCCGGATAACTGACCTGGACCCAGGCTCGGGCCGTGATTGTGGACTCGTCAGCCTGGGCGGTCAAACAATACCAGGCTGAATAATGTACCTGGACCGACACGGAACCGCTCACGGGAAGGTCCTGTTCGCTGATAGCAGGTTCGATCCAGACCCTTTTCGCTCCTGTCGTTTCCCATGAAAAAACAAACAAGTCCCCCGCCTGACCCACCTCAGGGGTAATCGTGAATGACCTGATCTCAAGTGGCTCCGTAACAGATGAATCATCATCACTGCAGGTGACCATCAAACAGATCACTAAACTGCTGAGTATAACCGTTATTACAGACTTCATTGTTATAGATCGCATTGCTTCCTCCTTTTCTCTAGATGACCTCACCTGAAGGTCATGAACAGCCTCTACCCTGTCAGTAGCAAATTCTGTGCCAGATAACGAAATCTTTCATATCCTTGATTTGACGGGATGTTCGCTGTAAGGACCTTGCCCAACAGGAAGCGAATATGTAAAAAATATTGACATCACTGACCAAAATGTTTACATGATCTGGCCAGGCAGTCATCGAAAGATTGCCTGAAACGCTCATGGGGAATAGGCTGGAAATTTGTTGAAAATGGTTGATGAAGTGTGTTATAGTAAGATATCAATGAAGGGATATGGAGAAAAGCAGGCCATGGTTGACAAGAAATTATTCGGGACTGACGGTATTCGGGGTGTAGCCAACAGCTATCCCATGACCGGAGAGGTAGCGTTCAGGGTTGGTCGGGCAGTTGCGGCCATTTTAAGGCAAAGGGCTGCCAGGCCGCGTATAGTGATCGGAAAAGATACCCGTTTGTCCGGCTACATGATTGAATCGGCCCTGACGTCAGGGATTTGTTCGATGGGGTCAGATGTGTATCTGACCGGTCCGTTGCCCACGACGGCCATTGCTTTTTTGACCCAGGACCTGCACTGTGATGCGGGCATGGTTATTTCGGCTTCACACAATCCGGCTGATGATAACGGGATCAAGATATTTGGTCCGGACGGGTCAAAGCTGAGTGACGAGCTTGAGCTCGAGATCGAGCGACTGGTTTTGACTGATCGGCTTGATTCGGTTCGACCGATTGGTCGGGAAATTGGTAAAGCCTTCAAAGTGAGTGATGCTCGCGAGCTCTATCTGGATTTTCTGCGGTCAACATTTCCGGGCGGTCAGGAGCTGCAGGGGTTGAAGGTGGTGGTTGATTGTGCCAATGGTGCGGCTTACAGGACCGCGCCGGACATTTTTCAGCAGTTGGGCGCGGTGGTGATTCCCCTTTCGACTCATCCTGACGGGTCCAATATCAATCTGAATTGCGGGGCATTACATCCTGAAGCAATGATAGGAAAGGTTGTTGAAGTCGGTGCGGATATGGGTCTTGCGCTCGATGGCGATGCTGATCGGGTCATTCTCTGTGATGAGCAGGGCGCGTTACTTGATGGGGACCATATTTTGGCGGTTTGTGGCAAGTATTTTTGTGAGAATGCTCTGCTTCCGGATCGCAAAATAGTAGCGACGATCATGAGCAATGTTGGACTGGACTTGGCCATGAAAAAACTGGGCGTCGAGGTGGTCAAGGCCGACGTAGGTGATCGCTATGTTTCTGAAATGATGCGTTCGATTTCTGCTCCACTGGGGGGTGAGCAATCCGGTCATGTCATTTTCGCCCATCATTTTCCGAGCGGTGATGGGACCTTGACTGCACTCCGGGTCCTCGAGATCATGTGCCGGACCAGTCAGACACTGTCCCAATTGGCCCGGATCATGGTTAAATTTCCTCAGGTGCTGGTCAATGTTCCCGTCCGGGAGCGTCGTGACCTTCAGACCATCCCGGAAATCCATGAACAAATAGAAGCCGTGAGGACGGTCCTGAACGATCAGGGCAGGGTGCTCGTCCGCTATTCAGGCACGCAGCCCCTGATCAGGATCATGGTTGAGGGCAAAGACAAGAACACGATCCAGGACCTGGCTCATCAGTTAGCCTCAACAATCGAAATGAGACTCGGACTATAATGGGTAACATGCATTGCATACGGGGACAACGGTTGTATAAAAATGTGAGGGGGGCAGACTTTGACACCTTTGCAGGCAATTTTCTTTGATATCGACGATACGCTCTATTCCACTTCTGAATTTGCCCGGCAGGCCCGACTCAATTCTGTTCAAGCCATGATCGCCGCCGGATTGAAAATGAGTCCCGATGACTGTTATAAGGAGTATTTGGAGACGATCGAGGAATTCGGCTCGAATTTCAGCAGCCATATCGACAAGATGCTGCTGCGTATTCCCTCTGAGCGGTATGATGGTGTCAATCCCGCGGTGATCGTCGCCGCCGGAGTAGTCGCTTACCACAGGACCAAGGCCCTTGGACTCCTGCCCTATCCTGACGTTACCGAAGTGTTTAAATTGTTGGCGAAAACGGAGCTGATCGTGGGGATCACGACCGAAGGTCTCCAGATCAAACAGGCGGAAAAGCTGGTCCGACTGGGTTTACTTGAGTATATCGATCCTCGGGCTATTTTCATCACTGACCAGATCGGCATCGGGAAAACCAATCCCAAGTTCTATCAGCGGGCATGCGTCACCCTTAAGTTATCGCCCAAGCACTGTGCTCAGGTAGGTGACAACCCGCTCAAGGATATCGACCCTCCCAAGAAAGCCGGTCTGCTCACGTTCTTGTGTCGACGCAGCGGTAAATACTTGACCACGCAGGGCCAGACCCAACCTGACCATATCGTCAATACCATGTGGGACGTTCTCGAGATACTCAGGACGACCTACAATATTGAAATATGATGGTCAAGCCGGTATGGTTCAATCGTGGTCAGCCGTGAGGTCATGACAGCAACGGAAGCCATAATTTTCAAAGGAATAGTCAGGTGTGTTCTTCCAGGAGGCTTGACAGGTAACTTTGCTCTGGTCTTCGATCCAGGTCCCGCCTTTATTCATTTTCCGGACCGGGTCACCGGGATACTGGTCTGAGGTGAACTCAGCCACGTTCCCGCTCAGGTCATAGACGCCAAATTCGCTGACACAATCCGGGCAGGAACCTGAAGGCAGAATACTGCCCCCAAACCGGTTGTCATTGCACAGACCCGAGCGATACGAATCGCCGTAAGGATATGTCAAACCACCCGGTCCGACCTGGCCGTCACAGGCATCTTCCCATTCAGCCGCAGTGCAGAGGCGGTAACCCGTTCCCGTATTGGCACAGATTGTCTGGGCCTGGTACCAGTTAATCCAGTCCAACGGCAAACGACCGCGCTGATTGGGGCATTCATACTGACTGATCTCATAATCGCCGATCGTGACCATGGGGCCCTCACAGGTCAAATGGCCAATGTCCACATGATCGGGCGGCAGACCAAAGGTCGTCCGGACTGTCTGTAAACGCTCATATCCACGCTCATTTGTCGGTTCGATCGCTGTATCCTCATAATGCTCATTGAATGAATTGACAAATATGCCCCGAATACCGAATTGGGCCGCCAGGCGGCCCAACATCTCGAGTTGTTTGCCAAACTGTTCCCGGTTTGCAATGAGGGGAGGATATATGTTTTCGTGCACCTGAAAACCCGGAAAGGCCGGTAGAAAAAAGTCAATCGGTTCACCGGTAAAAAAATTTGTCCGAAGCGAAACGGTCTGAATCCATTGCCGTAAAGCCTGCTCCATGTCCCGCAGATACCCATCATCCATCTGATAATTGTGCTGTTTTGCCAGTTCCGGATTATAGAAACCGTATGAAGTCAGGCCATCAAAACAGGATATCCGGGCCAGACGCGAAGGATCATCCCAACCATTGAAAGCCAATTCATCACAGATAATATAGGGATATGACCCTGAAAGAGCGTAAACCATGGCCCGGATATCTCTGATGACACCACAGATATCTCCTCGAAAGCAACTGGTCACCCAGATCATGACCACCGGCCTACCTTTGATTCGGTAATAATTCGTTTTGTGAAATTCAGTTTCGGCCAATTGACAAAAATCACTGATCAGAATATCGTACGTTTCGGTCCGGTTGCCGTCTGTGCCGACATCAAGCGTGTGACACGGCCCCAATCGGATTTCAGTTTCATAAAGAAAAAAGAAACGACGTTCGTCCACATTGAATGCTTTTTCATACCCGGTCTGGAAATTTGCATAAGCATCCCCATTGTCCCAACTGATGATATCGATATCGATACCATAGCGGTTCTTCCATTCATTCTGGATCTCGGAATTGATATTATGCATTGAAGCATAATAACCCAGTTGAGGTTTGGCAAATGTTTCGGCCCAGCTTTCTTCACCAGCGGAATACCAGTAATAACTGAACGAGGCGATTTCAGGCCTCAAATACTGGACCAGACAGCCGAAATGATCGGCCAATAGTTCCAGATCAGCCTGATCAATACAACCACTCCCATCCAAATCATTCCGCGTACTCTCAAGTTCAGGGTAACAACTGTTGAGACCATGACTCAAGATGATCAGGTCCCGACCGTCGATCCGGTTATCCGGGACCACATCCACAGGATACGAAATATTGATCTCTGCCGTTTCGAGCCGAAATCCGTTAGGCGGACCCGCTAATATTAGGGGCCCGCACACAACCACAATCACCACGATGAGTCCTAGCCAAAAAACGCTCTTGTTTACCCTGAACCGCATATATCCTCCTGAAAATGAGTAATAACCTCAAAATTCCCTTTCCCTCCCCCCGGATCTGCGCCCACATGAAATGCTGTCACGATATTTTGCAAGTATCATGCCAATATTTTGGGCGGAACAGCCCGGTTTCATGACCGGAGAATTCTGACCGGGTCCTGGGCCGCC
This sequence comes from bacterium, assembly GCA_016934675.1. GTDB lineage: Bacteria > CSSED10-310 > JAFGSJ01 > JAFGSJ01 > JAFGSJ01 > JAFGSJ01. The sequence goes on from JAFGSJ010000146.1 coordinate 6,461, forward strand.
AACGCCCGTGTTTCGGGCAATCACCATCCGGATCGGCGAATGATAGCTCCCAGAGTATCCCCAGAGTGTCTCTTCATCTGTTCACAATGTTGACATAAGCCGATCGGAATCTGTTCATATTGTGAACATTATGACACTTGCTCAGATCTGTTTGGCCCAGGAGAAAAAAATATCAATGGTTCGGGACAGGCTATCTTGTATTTTAAAAGCTCTGGTCTTAATCCAGGGCATTTATGGAACAGAAGGAGACATTGACAGGTTTGCGAATATTTCGGTTTTGGTTACCACTGGCCTTGACTTGGTTGATGATGGCGGTCGAGGGTCCTTTTTTAGCAGCAATTATCGCTCGGACAGCGGAACCGAAATATAATTTAGCGGCATATGGGGTAGCATTTGCGTTTGCCATGCTGGTCGAATCACCGATCATCATGATGCTGAGTGCATCGACCGCATTAGTCCGGGACCGACAATCCTACTATAAGCTTCGCAATTATTGTTTTGGACTCAATTTTTTGATCACGCTGGTCATGCTTCTTCTGATCGTACCGGCAGTTTTCGATCAGATAGCTCTTACGCTTTTGAGATTACCCGAGCAGGTGGCGGATTTGACTCGTGTTTCGTTATTGTATCTCATTCCCTGGCCGGCCGCGATCGGTTTTCGTCGTTTCTATCAGGGTATTCTGATCCGAAACAATCTGACGAGTTATGTAGCGTATGGAACAAGTGCGCGTTTGATAACCATCTTGATGACAGCGATGTTTCTCTTTTTCTTTACTTCATTGGAGGGGGCATATGTCGGGGCGATATCACTGGCCCTGGCCGTTATGCTTGAAGCGATTGCGACCCGGTTAATGGCCGCCCGAGTCATAAAGAAACTGGTCGGTCCCTCAGATGAGACGGGTAAGCATCTTCCCTTGTCCTATAACGGGATACATAATTTCTATTTTCCCCTGGTATTAACATCAGTTCTGATGATTGGGGTTGGCCCCATGACGACATTCTTTCTGGGTTGGGGTCGTCATGCTCTTGAATCGCTAGCGGTCATGCCGGTGATCAATTCATTGGTCTTCATCTTCCGCAGCTCGGCCGTGTCCTATCAGGAAGTGGTCATCGCCCTGCTCGACAGGCAGTACCAGAACTTCCTGGCCTTGCAGAAATTCGCGCGGCATCTGGCTTGGATTTTGTTCATCGGCATTGCACTTTTTGCCTTCACGCCCTTGTCAGGCATCTGGTTTCAGTCTATTTCAGGGCTATCTCCTGAACTGGTCCGGTTTGCTCGATTACCGATGATAATCCTGGTCCTGATACCGGGCTTGACGGTCCTGTTATCGATGCAAAGGGCGCTACTGGTTGTCGAACGTCAGACTTCGATGATCACTGTGGCAACATTGATCGAGCTTATCGGGATCGCGATCGTCCTGTTTGTTCTTATTTCCTGGTTTGATGTGATTGGAGCCACGGCTGCGGCATTCGCCTTGACCATTGGCCGGCTTTTTGCCAACGTGAGTCTGGTCAAACCGTGCCGGACTGCCATTACCCGACTCGAGCATGCAGCCAGTTGATCTATTCACTTTTTTGGAATAGGTTGAGAAAACGGTGCAATGCCTTTTCGACCAGAACAAAGAGGACGGGTATGGTGAACATGGTAAACAAAGTCGAAATGGCAATGCCCCCCATGGTCGTTGCGGCCATGGGCAGCATAAATTCCATACCGGAACCGCCCAGGATTTGAGGAAAAATACCGGCAATTATGGCCAGATTTGTCATAAGAATTGCCCGGAACTTGGTCAGTGATGCCTCTTTGACGCATTCCTCGATCGGGCAGTTAGTGTTCTGCAGTTTTTGCAGGGCATAATCGATAATCAGGATGGCGTTGTTGACCACGATACCGACCAGCATAACGATGGACATCATGGACATCAGGTTCAGGCTGATGCCGAAGAAAAACAGGGTAAACACGACCCCGACCAAACCGAGAGGCACGGTAATCATGATTGTCAGGGGATGAATAAAGGAATTCAGTATAGCCGCCAGTAACATGTAGGTCAGAATAATGGCCAGGACGAAGGCGGTAGCGATATGTCCGAATGTCTCCTGCTGCATCTCGGCCTGGCCTGCAAAAACATACGAATAGCCAGGCGGAAAGTCGACTTTCGCGAATGCTTTTTCGAGCAGGGCCATATTTTCGGTCAATGTTTTTTTCGCGAGAAAACATTCGAGTGTGATGACCCGACGCTTATTTTTTCGGCTGAGATCGGACACGCCCTTGGTTTGGATAAAATCACCGAGTTGGCTCAGGGGGACCGGGCCTTTCGCGCTTTGGATTTTATATGATTTCAGATCATCAACCGAATCTCGGGAAGCTTCGTCAAGACGGACTTTGATCTCATATTCCTCGCCTGCTATCCGTAGGACAGAACCCTTCTCTCCCTCGACTGAATTTCTCAGGACCATGCCCATATACGCGTTGGGTACCTCATAAAAGGAACGGCGATAGGCATCCGGTCTGAAATGGAGCTCATCTTTCGGCTCACGGTATGTATTAAAGACGGCTCGGAAATTACCTGTAGACATAATCACAGTCCGGATGTTCTGGGCCAGTTCAGCCAGACGGGTATAATCCGGACCATAGATTTCGACATCGAGGTCGGCCTGGCTGGGCCCCATGGTTTCTCCGAGCACTATAATTTCAGCACCAGCAATTTTCGCTAAAACGGGATGGATATCATAAAAAATATCTTTGTCCGAACGGGTCCTTTTCTGGGGATCAGTCAGGCGGATCGTGAAAAGGATTTCATCAAAACCTTTACCTTCCCCACCGGCCACCGCAGTATAATCCACCATTTCGGGAATTTCCGTCTTCAATACCAATTCTATCTGCTCGATCATACGAGCAGCCGCAGTTTCCGTTGTTCCTTTGGCCATTTGAGCCTTTATCGAAACCACACTTTCATCGGCGGTGGGGAAAAACTCGCCACCGACAAAGCGAAAGAGATACAAAGATCCGATCAAAACCAGCACAGTGCTGAGCACGACCAGCACGGGATGATGCAATGATGACCCCAGGAAACTGCCATAGTACTTCTGGAGTAGTTTCAGTGCTTTTTCCATGTAATCGAGCGGGAGCAACAGGAAACTGAAGACTGATTTTCTTTTCTGGGTCTCCTTGGATTTAATAAAGAGAGTGGCAAGCATGGGGGTCAGTGAGAATGACGCCAACAGTGAAAACATGGTCGCATAGACCACAGTCAGGCCAAACTGGAAAAAGAACTGACCGACAATGCCTCCCATGAATGCGATCGGGGTAAACACGACAATATTGGTGCCAGCGGAGGCCATAACAGCGACAGCCACCTCCTTGGTCCCCTTGATGGCCGCATCGACAGGCCGTTCGCCTAACTCGATATAGCGGAAGATGTTTTCAAGGACCACGATAGCATTGGCAACCAGAGCACCGATTGAAATGCCCAGAGCCAGAAGGGTCAGCACATTGACGGTAAAACCGCTGAAATCCATAAGCATGAAAGCCGAAATAATGGATGTGGGCAATACAACCGCAGCGACCAAGGTAATCCGGACATTTTTCAGAAAAAGCCACAGCAGTATCGAACAGAGAACAATACCCTCGAGTATACTCTTCAGAGTATTGTGCACGGAATCACGGATAAAGGTCGAGGCATCAAAAGCAATGAGTAATTGGACGCCTTCGGGTAATGCATTTGAGAGGTCTTCAATCTTTTGATAGGTGCCGTCCGCGACTTCAATAGTATTGCCATCTGCCCGTTTGTAAATGTCCAGGATTACCGCTGCCTGGTGGTTATAGCTGACTAGCGATGTGGCCTCAGCACTACCGTCTTCGACCCGGGCAATATCCTTGATTCTTATTATGCCATGACTCGGGCTGGAAAAAGTAAGATTGGCGATATCCTGGACCGATTTGGCCTCACCTTTAAACCGGATGCCGATCTCAGACATGGTTTGTTTGATGTTGCCGGCCGGAATATCCAGATTCTGGTTTTCCAGGACCGCGAGAAGATCATTCACCGTTAAACCGTATTGTTCGAGCTTATCAAGTTGGGCCAAGACGTTGATCTGACGCTTGGTCCCGCCGATAAGGTCGACCTTGGCCACACCCGATACCTGCCCGAATGCATTTTTCAATTCCTTGTCCGCATACTCGTAGAGATCACGTGTATCGGTTGTATTCGAAATCAGGGCGAGTTTGACGACCGGAATGCTCAAGGGATCAAACTTGACCACGACCGGGTCTTCAGCAGCATCGGGCAGTTCAGCCCTGATCGATTCAACCTTGTCCTTGACATCGAGGGCTTTGATATCAACGTTGACACCGAGTTCGAATTCAATGATCGTCCAGGCATAGCCCTCATAAATCTGGGAGTATATATCCTTGATATCACTGATATTAGAGACCTCATCCTCTATTTTTCGGACAATTTGGCTTTCGAGCTCTTCCGGACCCGCACCCTGATAGACCGAGACAATCTGAACTAAAGGAAATTCAAGTTCCGGCATAAGATCGATGACCATGCGTCCATAGGAAAAATAGCCCAGCACCACAAACACAAGCACGATCATGACCGTTGTTACCGGTCTTTGAACAAATGTACGAATGAGACCCATCAGTGTGATTCTCCGTTCAGAATGAGCAGGCGCACTCCTTCACGCAACAAATCCTTTCCGCTCAGAACAACTTGACTATTTTCCGCAAGACCCTCGATCAGGCAATGAGTTTCATTCCGATAGACAATGGTGATAGACCTTTTTGTGGCTGTCCCGTCCTTCACGAGCCACACATAGTCCTGCCCTTGAAAATCGCGTCGGATCGCCCGCGTATCAAGCGAAAGGCTTTCCGCTGCATCGACGATTAAAATTTCAGCGGAAACAAACATACCTGATTTCAAGACGGCATTCGTGTTTTTCACTTTGAGTTCGAGATCAAACAAACCATTGTCAGGATTTGCTCCCAATCCCACTCGTTCGACCGTACCTTCGAGTGGCTCTTGTGAATTATAGCGGACCAGCACTTTCTGACCGGGTTGAAATTCCCGAACATCCCGATCACTGACTGAGGTTACAATGCGAACCGTACCCAGCGATGAGACTACAGCCAGCGTTTTATCCGATTCGGCATTTTCTCCTTCACGAACATACAGAGCCAGCAAGATGCCATCAAAAGGACAGGTCAAATGCACAGTCGATTTGGCCGACTCGAGATCAGTCCTGGCCGCCTCCAATTTGAGCTCAGTTTTGTCAAGCACATCTTTGGATACACCACCGGATTCATAGAGTTTTTTATACTTTTCAAAATCATTGAGCGCATCTTCATAAACCGAGCGTAACAACTTGACACGGGACTTGTTCTTGGGATCGTTTTCATCGAGACTGATGATGGGGGTATTCGCTTGAACAGGGTCACCGACCTTTGCCCTGATGACCGCAACCCGAGCCGCTTCAGGGGTAGTGATCAATGCCTGGCGATATCCCTCAACCTTACCCTGGACGGTCCGCCAGACTGTGAAATGGCCCCTGACTACCGTGGTTATGGTCACTGGAAAGCCCTCACGTTCCTGAATGGCTTCAATACCCTCTCGAGTCAGGTTTTCCTGACCTCTCAACACATCAAGGCGATAGAAAACCGCTATCACCAGTATCACCAGAAGAAAAATGGGAACGAGTATTTTTTTCATGTATTCAACTCCATGGTAATGTCACGAGGTGACGCACAGATGCCTTTCCAAATAGAGTTATCCAAGAGCCGTGTGACTCATTTTAATCAGGTTCAAGAGATAGAAAAAGTCGAGTGTCACTTTCTGGAACATGCATGACCTGGGACGATGAAAAGAGTGATTGCTGTTCACTCGCCGAGGTGCTGTTTCGGGAAGCTGACCAGGCCTTGCTGATAATGCCAATGGCCTTATCAAGCATGATCCTGGCCAGGGCAAAATTATGTTGGGCCAGCGCATACTGAGACTGGGCCGCGGTCAAGGCTGTCCTGCTGTCCATGACCTCAAGGCGGGTCGAAATGCCTTCCCGGAAACGGACTTCGGCTATGTGTAAGCCCTTTCGGGCTTGCTCAACATTCATGCACTGAGATTGAATTAACTCGACTGCTTCTCGATAATTATCCACAGCTTCTATGAGTTCCAATTTAATGGTATCCTTGATCTTTTCGAGCTCATAATCCAGCAGTTTCTGGTTTCCTTTGGCCTGTGCGACACGAGCCCTGGTCCCAAAACCGTCAAAAAGCTGCCAGTTGGCCTGCAAGCCCAGGTTCCAACCATCATTCCACTGCCCTTCGCCGGTCCTCAGGTCTATTTCATCATTCGACCAATCGTAGTTGCCAAAGAAGACAAGTGAGGGCAAATAGCCTCCTCGGGCAATGTTTACAGATTCCGCAACCATCTGCCTGTTGGTTTCGATGACCCGCAATTCCCATCTGTTCAGTAATGCCGATTCAAGCAATTCAGCGCCATCGATCTCGAGCGGTTTCGTCTCAAGTGCTCCCTGTATAGAAAAGGCACCCTCGTCCCACTGAATAATATCGGCAAGGCGTGCCATGGCAATTCGCTCCCGATTTTTACTCTGGATTAACAGGGGTTTTACATTGGCCAGCTCAACTTCAGTCCGTAACAGGTCGAATTCCGAGGCCAATCCCTCTTGGTGCATCACCCGGACGATATCCAGATGGGCTTGGACTGTCGCGACTGTCTCTTCAGCGACTTTTAACAATTCTTCAGCCAGAAGTACCTGATTGAAATAGAGCATAACGGCCATGATGATGTTTTCCTCGGTCAGTTGTTGTTCTAAAGAAACAGCCTCCTTGGCCGATTTGGCCAAACGCACCGCCGCCTGGACTTGACCGCCTGAATAGAGCAGTTGGGTCAATGATAACTGAAACAGATAATTATCCTCAGGATACAAAGAGACTTCTACACCTTCCCCCATGTCGATAGTGGAAAGATTACCAAGCCGGGTATAATTCGCTTCGAATCCCAACTGCGGAAACACTGTCGCTCGGACTTCCCTGATTTCTTCATCACGAATGCCGATTTTGACCTGACTCTGGGCCAATGTCAGATTCCTGTTTAAGGCCATTTCGATGCATTGGTCCAGGGTCAACTCAGCTATGTTGCTAGGGGCTACATCCCCGGTCAAGGGGTCCGCTCCAACTCGAGCAGGACAAACACAGAGTAAGCCCAGACAGAATAGTATCGGCAAAACAAGGAGGCCCAATATGATTTTCCCGAATTCTGAAGAATAACTATGCATGAATTCAATCCCTCAATTCCACGATAATATTATGGGTACTATTCTCAAGAAGTGTCAGAAAAAATAGGAAGTCAACAAGGCTTTGTCAATAGACATGTCTCAATCAATTCATTCATAACGTGACGGAGAAGAGGGCAATACCGACAACGAGATTCAACGGTGGAGACACTATACCCTTGAATATGTCCTCAGACCACAACCTGGCTGGGCAGGATAGTGACAATTGGTCAAGGGGGGGAGACAACAATGGGAGTATTGACCCGGTTTACAAACCGAGTAACTTTTTATCTCCCTTTGCCAAAATAGTTATCAAGCTTTCCTGATAGTAATTTGTATTCTGGCGGATTTCCTGAGGCACTTCTCGCTCATAAGCCTTTCGGCCCGCATCGATCTCCTCACGCAAATATTTATAGAGATTTTTTTCTCTGAGGGCGATCTCTGTTTTTTCTTTATGGTACATCTGTATTTCACGAACAATAACCCGTGCTTTACGTTTGGCCTTCTCGTGCATTTTTGAGGCCTGATCGTGAGCTTTCACATCCTTTATTTTTAAGCGATCCGTTATGATCTGCTTATCCTCTTCAACAGGATGCGTCGGAATAATGACGGGTTGACGAACAGGTGCGAGCTTGGTCTTTGGCTCAGGTCTGGGCTTTAATTCAGGTTTGAGCTTTGGTTCAGGTCCGGGTTTTGGTTCAGCAATGGAGGAAGGCTCGGATTGGGGAATGGTCTCGGGAATCGGCTCGGTATCAGGCTTGATGAAAGGTGCGGTCACATTCTCGATTCCAGAAATATCCTCTTTCAGTTCAGGCTCGACGGCTTGCTCGACATGAGCAGGTGTATCTGCCGCTTTGCTTTGTTCACCGGTTTCTTCTTCACCTATCAATTCCCTGATGAGCTTTTCAAGATCTTCTTCAGTTTCTTTTGATTTTTTCAGTTTTTTTATGAGCAGTATCCCCAAGACAACAAGAACGGCGATGAGAAAAAGGTTGAAAACGAGTTTGCTTATGATCATGGAATTGCCTCCGTTTATTCTGACATTCAGCTTTCACTTATTCATTAATACATAACATCATGGCAAATTTTTTCAATCGGTCTCCCATGACGAGTCCATGATATGTATTGGTAGCATAGGCGAACCATGCGTGTCAATGATGTCGAATTCATCCGGATCGGGGAGTCGTGAAGTAGTCTTTCAGAAAAGGGTTTGAGCGAAGTTCGTAGCCAATGGTAGTCTCAGGACCGTGGCCGCAATACACTACGGTTTCTTCACCCAGGGGCACAATTTTCTTCTCGATTGAGTGAAGGAGCACCTCGAAAGACCCGCCGAAAAGATCAGTCCGACCAACCGAACCGGCAAAAAGCAAATCACCGACAAATACGACTCCATCACTGGCAAAACTGATGCCACCTGGACTGTGGCCGGGTGTTTCGAGCACGGTCAACTTCTCAGAACCGAACTCGAGGCAATCACCCTCCTTAAGATAGGAATCAGGCTTGTTCACCTGGAACGGTGGCAAGCCAAACATGATGGCCTGCTGGGCAACCATCTTCAGAAGCATCTCATCGGCCTGATGTATATAAAAAGGAGACCGAGTAGCTGCGCGGATAGTTTCAATCGCACCGACATGATCGATATGACAGTGCGTATTCACGAGTGCGATCGTTTCCAGTTTTTTCTGCTCGATAATCGCCAAAATACGTTCCGCTTCCGCGCCAGGATCAATAATGACCGCCTTGCGGGTTTGCTCACACCAGAGGATGTAACAGTTTACCGCAAACGGTCCAAGTGTCAGTTTCTTGATGAGCACATTATTCCCTTTCTGTCTCTACCGGTTCGTTGCTTTCGCGGATCAGGCCTGATCGCTACGATTGGGACCAGTGGCATCGGCCTCATCACGATACGAGACAATATCCTCGAGTGTCCTCTCCCGCTTCTGAAAAAAACGTAACTCCTGTTCGAGTACCTGGACACGATGAGTCAGTTGGGTGTGTTCGATCCGTAACCGCGTAAATTCCCGGATCAGATTGTGAAGAATATGGACTGTATACAGGTTCAATTGAGCCTGACGCTCAACGATGTGATCTGTATAAAGCCGAACAAATGGACGGACCAGCCTCTTGACAAGCACAATCAGACCGGCGAATCGACCGCGATGCGAACTGATAGCATAGTCCGAAGTGATATTCCATAATCGATTCTCTTCGCGCAGATAACGGACTAATTGCATATCGATTTCGGCAGAATCAGCATAGGTTTCCAGTTTTAAACGCGCTATTTCCTCAATTTCCTCATCTGAATACAAGCCCTTTTTCTTTTTCTCGGCAATGATCTCCCGAATTTCGGTCATAATTTGAGCAACGTCAATCCGATCATCCTCGCTGGAGGGCGTATTGTTTCCTGAAGCCGACACGGGCCCCTGATCATGGCTTTCGGTCATAGTTCTCCTCCTTGACATTCTGCATTAATCGTAAAGGATAGCAAAATTCTGGAGCATGGTCAAGAACCTCAAGCTAATCCGACAATAGGTGAATAGTTTTAATTTATGGAGGCTAGTATATTTTTATCGTTACTACGCACCAAGTTAGTTCCCGATTTACAAAAAAAGGGAATGCGTATAATCTCTTGTGTCACAATCTCAATTCCATATTCATTCCAATGTGAATCATCGGGGTTGTAAGGTAGTCTACCAAGTTCTTTAGCAGCATTAAATAGATTTACTGTTTCAATTGAATAAATGCCATTATTTTTTAACCGTTGATGAAGCCGAATGATGTTTGATGGTTGTTCATCCAAACCGGCTAATTCCCAGTAAATAGTTTCCTTATTTGGTATTGGTAAAAATAAAAATTCGCACCCCTGAGAATCGCAATAACTCTTATAACCTTTTATATTCTCAACAACTTGTTCCAATTTGCTATCTGTTAAAGTAATAACCTTTTGCCCTTGTAAAAAATACATGCCGTCTTTTACCTGAGACTGTATTCCCTGCCGTATGCCAAAAGCGCGATTGACCGTTGACCGTAACCAACGTAATGAGTTTAATCGATACAATTTATCGATTTGGACCAGAATAAACTGTGACAGTGGATGCAAACGAAGCCAGGAATATTTCAACTTCGAATTGATCTCAAGCGGTTTTAAACCAGCTAATCCCCGCTCGATACAAGAAACTACCAATAGTTTTGGGAGCTGTAATCTACTTGCATTTTTTAGTTGAAAATAAACGTTAATGCTCGATATTGGTGCAAGATTGTATACAGACATCCCTGTGTAACTCATAAGTCGGGAGCTCAGTGTTTGTTCCTGACTGACTGATGATCCAGCTATGTTAGAATCACCTAACAGTATTACTTCGGGTTTTGAGAGATAGCGATCATTCCTGAATCCCAGTTGATCAGTCCTCCAAATAATATCTCTCTTCAACGCATGCTCTGTATGATGTGCTAAATCGCCTTCTTCAATCATTCTTAGTTGAGCATTAGGGTAAAAGGGACCGACCAGATAATGATTCCTTGACATCACACACTCCCATATCCTGAATGTGAATGTTTCAGGGGGAATAATTAGTTCAATCGGAACGAGAACTATCAATGGAAGTATAAGAAATATTGCAATTTCTTTGAGAATCTGTCTCACTGGCTGAACACCGGATATTGAACCTACAATGATTAAAACATCTTCGTTTTACTACCTTATGATTCAAGTCTTTACTTTACTACATGCTGTGAAAAAAGTCAAAAGTATCAGTCTTTTCAATCACATATCCGATGCAATTAGTACCTGACCGAAAACCCCCAAAAAAAATTGCTCGGATGAAATTGCGCAAAGAAACTTTAATGGTACATCAATTTAATTTTCCATATATCTATATATACACCAAAATAATGAGAAAAAGGGGTGCGTGTGCTGGTGGTAATATCAATAAAATACCCGATGAACATTAGATACCCAATGTATATAATGATATAGTAAGATATAATATCACTATTAAAATTGAAAATATAAAAATGAGGTATCCAACTCGGCACCAAAATAGATTATCGCAATAATAAGGATATAGTAGATCAACCATCGCCAGGCTTTCCCTAACTTTTGTTCGATATACTCCAATCCATGCGTCCGGTCTCGTTGGATCCACTCCATACAAAAAAAGAAGGGAATAAAAACAAGCATTTCTTTTGGGAATACTTGTAAACTGAGGGTCAGAGAAAATGGATCATTGAAAATCCCTTTGAGATATTTCATCGCATTTTCCATACTTGATGAACGAAAAAATATCCACGCAAACATCACAATTGACAGAGCTGCTATTCGATCAATTATCGAAAAAATAGACTTCAAATATTTAAGCTTTAAGGAACGAAGAAATTTTCTTCTTGGTTTTTGTAGTATTTGAAATGCTATCAAGGCAGTTCCATGTATTAAACCCCAACAAACAAAGGTAATGTTGTCACCATGCCATAAACCGGTTAGTGACCATGTCACCAGTGAACCGATTATATAAATAAAAATATCAGTCGGAATTCTCCAGATTTTCATTCCCGGTATTTTACGTGAAAGAGAATATGATAAGGGCAGAAATAAATAATCGCGAAACCAAGTAGTCATTGAAATATGCCATCGGCGCCAGAAGTCTGCAATTGAAATGCAAAAATAGGGAAATCGGAAATTTCGAACCAGATTGATCCCTAATAGCTTGGCCAAGCCTATGGACATATCCGAATAGCCAGAAAAGTCAGCGTATATCTGGATAGAATACAAAAAGATACCAAAAAGTAAAGTATTACAAGGATAATAGCTGCTATTGCCAAAGATAGGGTTAATATATTGGCCGATATTATCAGCTATTACAACCTTTGCAAACAACCCCCATAGTAATTGACGCAAACCATCCAAGGCCTGTTCATATTGAAAAAAACTTTTCTTTTTATACTGAGGAAGCGAGAGTAAAGGACGCTGAATAGGACCAGCGAGGACAATAGGGAAAAAGCCTACTGTCAACAAAGAATTAATAAGATTGCGTTCAGCCTCAATCTTATGCCAGTAGACATCAAATAAATAACTGATCGTAATGAATACTTGAAAACTTATACCAATAGGAACGATTGTTGTTATCAGGCAAGATGGTGAGTGCAAAAAAGGAAATAAATCGAGGAAACTTGTAACGAAAAAGTTGAAATATTTAAAATAGATTAGAGTCCCCAGATTAATAGTTAATCCTGTGATCAGCCATTTTTTTCTCTGTTTTTTACTAGCTTCGATTCTTAAACCGATCCAATAACCTGAAAATGAAACACAGAAAAGTATAAATAAAAATCGCCAATCCCAACAACCATAAAACACATAAGAAATTACTAATAAGAAAGCATTCCGGATATTCACCTGTTGTGCGAGAATAAACCAGTGAACGAGAAAAACAAAAATGAACAAAAATGCAAACTCAACCGAATGAAATAACATTAGGATTCCCCGATCAAGTAAATACAAGTCTCACCGAGATTGACATGTGGGGTGAAATATATTTCATCAGGTCAATTGTTTCAATTCTATATATCGTCGCATACTTATTACAATTAAATTGTCTTTGATTCTGGCTCCCTCATCAGTAGTTGTCAGATAGTAAAAAGAATGCTATGAATTTCTCACAATCATACTATTGCGGCAATTTCATACAATGAGCCTGAAAGCAGGTCAAGACTAATTTGAGGAAACAAATGGGTTTCACGGGTCATATCGACTTGATCAGTATGAATCAAGTGATCAACCTGCTCCATGAGGGCAAACGATCCGGATCGTTATATGTCCGGGCGGGAGAACTGCACAGTCGTTTTGTGTTCCGGTTCGGAGAAATGGTCCATGGTTCATCCTCCGCTGAGAAGGCCTCTCTTTTTGACTTTTTTATTGAGCAGGGCATATTCAGCGAGGTCGAGCTTGAGACCCTCAAACAGGGTAAAACACGCAGTTTGACACATCTGATCGCGGATATGTCGCCGGAAAACAGGCTCGAAATTGCCGCAGCGCTGCAAGCCCGGGCCAAAATCATCCTTTTTGAAACGCTGTACTGGGACAAGGGCAGCTATGAATTTCAGGAGCGAGACTGGAACGAAGAAGCAGGGTCTCGACTCGAGAAAGAAATTTCGGACCTGCAGGAGCTGTCCGATGAGAGCCTGAATAGAATTATCCGCCTCAAATGGCGATTTCCCTTTAAGGAGATGGTCTTCAGCCGGAATCCTGATTATGATGCTCGTCTCTCTGCAACCTATTCAGCCAATGAAAACAGATTACTCGGTCTGTTTGATGGCAAGAAATCACTCAATCAAGTTCTGGACCAACTTGAAGGCGAGCGACTCTACAATCTCCTGGCACTACTCACACTCATAGAAGGCGATAGCCACGGTCACATTTTACGGTTTTCTCCCCCTTCTCCAACCCGGGCCTGGGAAGAGAAGATCGCAGATTTTACCAAGGTTTATGAAGGGAGTTTCCGGAAGATCAGCACAAGTTTTCAGAGGTATTTTGGTCGACAAAGCGGTTTTTACTGGCGTCATGCCTTTCAGGAGGCAATCAAGGACAGTCCCTATCTCTGGCAAACAGTAAAGATAACGAGCGAGGAGCAGGTCCCGCTCGATTTTGTCAATGAGCGCATTCATTTTTTTCCGGTCGAATACCAGCTTCGTTTTCTCAAAAATGCCTATAACAGCATGATTCTCTGGCAACTGATTACCCTGAAGAATTATGCGGGCCCCGAAGCGGTCAACCATGTTGCGGGAGAGCTTGATACAATCTTTAAAGTTCTCGGGCAAAAGGGTTCCATCCACCATAAAGAGATTGCCCGCGACATTCCTTACATCTTTACAATTGTCAAAGATTTCCCGACATGGATCGATCAAGGGACTGTCTTTTTTAAATTAAAGCGTTTTGAAGATGCCTTGATACTTTTTAAGCGTATTCCCTCGAGCCATCCGGAATATGAGCGTATTCTTGAATATCGCGAGCGAATCGAGCAACAGAAATTGATGGATAAAGGGAGCGATACGGTCCTTTATAAAATATTCAAAACCTTGATGGAGAACGATGTCCTTCAAGCTGAAAAATTGCTGGCAGTCCTGCAGGAAAATGATCCCCAACACCCCGAAATTGCCACAATCCGTCAACAAATAGATACAGCCTTTGCTCAAATGAGAAGCATGTTTTGTGACCTGACCATGGTCCCACAGCTCAGCCCCGATTTTGATTTTTCTCAAATCAACACCTTGGCTCTCACGCAAGCTCAGGGTTTTTTATTATCGAGGATTGACGGTTTGACCACAATCAAGAATATCTTTGCCATTTCAGGATTGCCGAAAAACGAGGTCATCTTTCATCTGTATCAACTCAAACAGAATGGCTTGATAACTCTGCCTGTCAAACCGAGTGAACCGTCTGGGCCAATTCAACCGGGACCTTTTCCGGTCAAACCAGCACCGGAGATGCGTGCGGCAGCGACCGCGGGCGTGTCCAGTCATGACCGTGCTCCCGATCATACGCAGACAAGTTCCGAAGCATCTCCAGCTTTACCGGACAATGTCTCTGCTGGCAGACCATCATCAAGGTCAGCACAAGTATACAGTCCAGCCCCCCCACCGAAAAAAGACCAGATAAAAAAGCAGAAAACCACCACCACCGCCAAACCGAAAAGTGCTTCACAAATGCGAAAAGCTGAGGCTGATGTCTTCTTCCAAAAAGGACTCACAGCCATGGGAAAACAGGATTATCAAACAGCTATTGCGTCTTTCGAAAAATCAATCGAGAAATTCGCCGGCGGTGTGGCTTATTACCACTATCTGGACCAAGCCCGTCAATTGTTAAAAGAACATCAGGCCACTGAACTGATAGACCAAACCCGGACATACTATCAAAATAAAAAACTCAAGGAAGCTATTTCTTGTCTGCAACAGGCTTTGACCCTTAATCCACGTAATCAGGAATTGCTGCAATTAAGCGTCACAATCTGGCTGGCAGCGAAACATTTCAAACACGCTGAACGGGCCCTTCTGGCAATGCTCGAGATGGAGCCGGGAAACGCTGATTACTATGTTGAACTTGGTAAACTCTATCGAGAACAAAGTGATCTGATCAGGGCGCGTGAACAATTTATGATTGCGTTGCAATGGAACAAACGACACACCGAAGCGCACCGACAACTGAACATGCTCCCATGACTCATTGTGATAGGTGCTTGTGGGAGGAACCTTTCCCGGAATCATTGGTTAGTAAGAACAGAAATAGGATACATTGATGATAGAAACTGACGAACAACTCATGGTTCGCTTGAGTCAGGGGGATAAGAAAGCTTTTGAACATTTGTTTTTAAAATATAAGGATAAATTGTATAGTTATATTTATCGGTTTTGTGGAGATGCAGCGGTTTCTGAAGAAATTTTTCAGGAGGCTTTTTTACGCGTGTACCGATATGCTCCCCAATATGAGCCCATTGCGAAGTTTTCGACTTTTCTGTATCGAATCACCACGAATCTGTGTTTGAACGAATTGAAACGTCATCGGCTTATGCCCATGTATTTTCTTGGTTCACTAAGAGAAAGGAAGGAAGGGCAGGGGGGCATGATAGAAGATGATATCAAGAGCATGGATCGTTCACCCGACCAGCATGTTTTCAGCCAAGAATTACAGGAACACCTGAGAACAGCTTTAGACCAGTTACCTGCTGCTATGAAGGCTACATTGTTATTAAGTGAGGTTGAAGGGAAAAAGTATGATGAGATCGCCCGAATTCTGAACTGTTCAGTTGGAACAGTCAAGTCACGGGTCAATCGTTCACGTTCAAAATTATTGGAGTATCTCGACAGCCATGACATCCTGTAAATTCACCAGACAATGCCAGGATTACTTTCAAGGTCTGCTCTCTACTATCGAGGCGGACCTTTTCCGGGAACATTTGTTCAGGGGATGTACTACCTGCCAGCGGGAGCTTGAGCGTTTGGATAAACTGAAACATGCTTTACAGGCCATCGAGGTCCCCTCGCTTCCGGAAGGTCTGTCCCAACGAACCCTACAACTTGTCCTGACCGAGATGGACCGAGTCCCGGAAAAAACACTTCGAACCTACTGGCGTGAATCCTTATCCATTATTTCTGAGCGATGGAAAGTTTTCGTGCCCGTAACGGCCGCATTGACCCTGTTATTGACCGTTTATCTAACAGGAACGGGTCTTTTCTCGACCCATCAGGAAACACATATTTATTCATTGGCCCATTTGCGGCATGAAGAACTGCAGCCATCATTCGAGGACCATTTCCTGTCCTTTTCTGATGTTCGGGGACGTGAGCGAATGGAGGTTAACGAGGTCCTGGTCCAGTTAAACAGTGAAGCCCCTGCCATCGCTGATGATGCGACCTTGATTCATTCGATTGATTTGTCTCAACAACAAAACCAGATACGTCCGTCAACAGTCATGTTTTTGGATTTTTCCGATGGGGAGAACGATTGATAGCAGTGTCTGGTGGCATAGCAGGCCACTCAACCTGGAGAAACAAGTGAAACGTTTAGCACTGATTACATCGATGGGAGCGTTGGTTTTGGTCTGTTCGATCGCACTACCCATGCAAGCCCAGGATAGATCGCCTTCAGATTTATTTGCCGAAGCGAATCTGCTCTATGTTCAGGAGAATTATCAAGGGGCGAGAACATTATATCAACAATATGTTGAAAGGATACTGGCTTCTCCTCAAAAATTGGATAAAAATCTGGGGCTGGCTTTGTTTCTTATCGGCAACACCTTTATTAAAACAGACAATTACCGTCAAGCCCTTGTCGCTTTCAAGCGGGCCTGTGAATACCAAGAAGAGAATGACTGGATTGATGATAGTACCTTGAAGATTGCGGAGATAAAAACCCGTCATTCATCACGAGAGAGTTTACAATCAGCTCTCGAGGATTACTCTTGGATTATCGAGCACCATCCTCGTGGTAATTGTGTTCTGGCGGCGATTTTTGGTCA
This sequence comes from bacterium, assembly GCA_016934675.1. Lineage (GTDB taxonomy): Bacteria > CSSED10-310 > JAFGSJ01 > JAFGSJ01 > JAFGSJ01 > JAFGSJ01. The sequence continues at coordinate 23,752 of JAFGSJ010000146.1, forward strand.
AGGGAAAATCTTAATTCGTTTAGGGCAATGGCAGGAAGCGGAACAGAAATTAATGAAGGTATTTGGTTCAAATCCTCCGGAACAGATGGCAATCGAGGTGCTTTTATCGCTGGGTGATTTTTATCGGATGCCGGGTAATGCCCTGTACAATCTTCCCAAATCCATAAAGTATTATAATGAGATTTTAACACGTTTTCCCAAGACGGCCCCTTTTGCATCCACCCATCTTGCTCTGGCCAATTCCTATCGTGAAGCCCGGGATTATCCGAAGGCAATCAGCCATTATCAGAAGATAATCACTGAATTTTCCGATTCGGTTCAGGCCCCCTTGGCCCAATCGATGCTTGGCCTATGCTACGAGGAAAGCAGTAAAATCGACCAATCGTTGCGGACATATACCGACATAAAAGCCATTCCGGTTTCACCACTCCTAAAAGATACGGTATCTCATCGGGAAAAGAAAGTCCGACGTTTGCACAAGGACGCCATTCAGGTAAAGGCCGATACCAACAACTATGATGCCGATCAGGGCAGGGCCCAGTATACCGGTAATGTCTCCATTACCTGGAATGAAGTCATTTTTACCTGTGAAAAAGCGACAGCCCACATAAATAAGTCCTTTATCATAGCCGAAGGGAATGTGAGTTGTATCAGCAGGCGTGATTTGAAGATTACGAGTCAAATGGTCCATTTTTTCCCCAAAATACGGAAAGCGGATTTTTATGGAGAGGTCGAGATCAACCTGGTTAATCCAAGTTTCCAGGCAACCCGAGCCGTGGCCAAGGGGAAGAAAATTACCTATAATTTCGAATCCGATACCTATGTGGTTGAGGATTAGCGAGAGGGTGAGAAGAGTCGACTCGATAAAATCAGCGGCTATGGTTTTCAGACTGTGAAGCCAGAGGCAGAACAAAGACAAACTCGCTACCGCTGGCATCTGGTTCTGATTCCATAGTGCTGGTCACCCAGATATGACCGCCGTGTTTTTGGATGATGCCTTTTGTCACAGCCAATCCCAGGCCGGTTCCCCCTGATTTGAATTCATACTGGCCGGAATGGTGAAAATCTGATCGTTGGACCTCGTAGAATCGTTCAAAAATCCGTTCATATTCTTCTGCAGGAATACCGATCCCGTTATCCCGGATACGGACACGCATGAACAGGTCTTGATTGGAACTGGGTACATAGTGAACGGGAATCTCATCGGGGCTCACCGTATCGATCGTGATGTTGATTCTGCCGCCATCGGGTGTAAAACGGATCGCGTTCTGAAGGAGTTCTGAGATGACCTGATTCATAAGTACAGAATCAACGTGGACAAGAGGGCATACATCCTGGCTTGTCATACTAAGGGACAGATTGCGGGCTTGAGCAATCGGCCTCATTTCCTCGACCACATCATGCACGATTGTGTCGAAATGATGTGTCGCCATGTTAAGCGTGAGTCTATTTGCATCAATTTTCGAGAGTTGGACCACATCATGGGAGATGCGGATCAATCGCTCAACGTTTTTCGTGACAATCTCGATGGCTTGATATTGAGTAGAGGTGAGCTGACCGAATTTCCCGACCATGAGTAAATCCGTATAACCTCTGATTGAAGTGAGTGGCGTCCGTAATTCATGCGAAGCGATGGTAATAAATTCAGATTTCATCCGATCGAGTTGTCGTAATTCCTTGTTGGCCCGCTCGAGTTCAGCAATTTTGGTTTCGAGTTTCGTATAAAGGTGAGCATTATCGAGAGCAAAAACCATTTGATTGGCCAAAATGGAAAAGAAATCGAAATCTTCTTTAGAATAGTTGGATTGGTTTATTTTCGGGCCGAGCAGGATAAATCCTTTGCGTACTCCTTTGTTAATCAGGGGAATCAATATCTGGCCAGCCAGATCGTCCAGGGGAGAAAAATCGGGCTGGTTATCGGTCGAGAAGTGCATGCCTTCAACAAAACGGGGTCGGCAGGGGCGAAACAGATCGTCAAGAAGTGGACTTTCCAGGGGAATGGTCATATTCAAAGCGTTGTGGCCCGCCTGAATACCTCGATGTGCTTTCACTTCAAGACAGTGGTTTTGCTCATTCACGAAAAAGATGATTATCCATGCGGCGCCTTTTTGACCGATAAGAGTCAGAACCGTGCCGGTATAGATATCATTCTGATTATAAAATGCCATCAATTCTCGCCCAATTTCAGACAGGGTCACCAGTTCGAGAATTTTTCTATCGAGACGCAGATTCGCCTCTTTTATTATCTGATACTGGTCCTTCATGGTTTCATATGTTTGACGGATATCAGTCACTGAACGACGGAGTATCTTGTGTTCGAGAAAGAGTTCGATCAAAGATGCCACATTCTGGTGGAATGTGTGAGGATCCAATGGCTTTATGGCCAAGCGGTCCAAGGGTACCTGCATGAATAACTCCAGAATCTGCGTTGCTTCAGTCGCATCAAAAATAGCCATGAGCTGGCATTCCGGTACGATTTTATTTACCTGTTCGATCATGGTGGCAACATTTTCATTGGCTGTGTATGAGAAAATAAGGAGGGCGATCTGGGCAATCTCTTCTGGGGCCATGGTCCGAATCCGGGCAAGTAGTTCTTCAAATGAACACAAGGATAGTATGTGGACCTGATCGGTTTGGGACTCGACCAGCAGTCCTTTTAGCTGTTGTCCCAGTTCAAGACTGTCGGTGACAGTTATTAGTGTGAGCATATCCATGAACCATCATTTCTGATCAAGGCGGAGGCACCTATTTTTGCTCGATATATTTGATCATCTTCAAGCGATTGTAGGCACCCGGTTGGATGTTATACTCGACTTCATCCATGATGGTTTTGATGATGTATAAGCCAAGCCCGCCGCGTTCGAGTTGTTCGAGGTAGCGTTGTTTCTCAAACGGCTCCAATTTAGACGGATCGAAATACTGGCCTCGTTCACCCGTATCGATGATGGTAATGATCAACTTGTCGATGGCCAGGTCTATGGTGACATCGATCATCCCTTCCTGTTCCTCACCATACGAATGATTGATGATATTGGTACAGGCCTCATCCACGGCTAACCCGATGTCCTCGACTGCCTGGGCTGAAAAAGCGACATTTGCCGCGATGCCAAGAATGATCTGGCGTAGAATCTCGAGATTCGATGTCCGTGAAGGAACGGAAAGAAAAAAACGACGTTCAAGCGAAAATTTGATCTCGTCACACAGGGATTCCTCATACTGCAACTTGGCCAGAATATCATTCAGAAAAGCACAATATGCATTGTGATATTCCTCTTCGCTGGGTAATTCTATTTTTAGCACTGTCTGTTCTCCTTACTCATTCATTACAAAACTCTGAAGAGCTTCATCCTCGTTCTCAAACATTTGAAAAAAATCCTCGAAGTCCAGAAGTTGAAACACACGCTTGATTTTGGCTGGTAACCCCAGGAAGCGAATATCGCCCCGGTTATTCCTGGCCCGTTTGATATTACCGATGAAACAGCCGACGCCTGCGGAACTGATGTATTCGAGCTCCTGAAAATCAATGATGATTTTATACATATGTCGGTCCATCAGATTCTGAAGTGTTTCCTCAAATGCAGGTGAAGAATCTGCATTCAAAAAACCTTTCAACTTGATGAGAATGACCTGGTCCCTCATTTCGGTGGTCAACTCTAATGAAGCCATAAGTATGCTCCTCCCAAAACAGAATAGCGAGTCTCACGTTGTGTTCTTGTGAAGTAAATCCTTTATCGAAAAAAAATTTTAGTGTATTATACCACACTAAGAGGAAAGAGAAAACTATTTACGGGTCACCCCCGAAAATATCCTGATCAGCACGGACTTATACGAGGAAACATCAAGAAGCCGAGTGCTTCGGGTAGGGATATTCAATCAAAGGAGCCTTGATGCATCTGTCCATTGTGATACCCGCCTATAATGAGCAAGACAATATTGCTCAACTTGTTCCACAATTGGTCACTGTTTTAACCCAATTAAACCGATCATTTGAAATCATTGTCATCGATGATGGTTCCACGGACAACACCTTTGATGTCTTGAAAAAACTGCACCAGATTTACAAACAACTCACCATAATTCGGTTCCGTAAGAATTTCGGACAAACTGCGGCCCTGTCTGCGGGATTCAAACAATCACGGGGAGAGGTCATTATTACACTCGATGCCGATCTTCAAAATGATCCGGAAGACATACCGGTCCTTCTCGAGCAGATCGAGCAAGGACACGATGTGATCAGTGGCTGGCGGCGGGACCGGAAAGACACCTTCCTGAACCGGGTTCTGCCATCACTGATCGCCAACAAACTCATCTCAGTCATCACCGGAATCCATCTCCATGACTATGGTTGCGCTTTAAAAGCCTATCGGCGTGAAGTCTTACAGGATGTCGGTCTGTATGGTGAACTCCACCGTTTTTTGCCCGCATTGGCGAGTTGGTCCGGGGCTTCAATTGCTGAAATCCCGGTTAAACACCACCCGCGTCGATCCGGAAAGTCTAACTATGGCCTCGGTCGGACCTATCGTGTCCTGCTCGACCTGATTACCGTTAAATTCCTGATGAGTTTTCAAACACAACCCATACATGTTTTTGGTGCTTTCGGATTCGGCAGTTTCCTGCTCGGATTGCTGTCCCTCATAATCACCCTCTATCTTAAAATGAGTATGAATTTTGATCTGACCGGCAATCCCTTACTCTATGCCTCGATACTCTTCTTTTTTACTGCTACCCAGTTTATCTTGATGGGCTTATTGGCCGAGATGATGAGCAGGACTTATTTCGAGTCCGCTCACAAGCCGACCTATGCCATTGAAAGTCTGCTTGAACACAATCCACAATCCGAATGATCGGAGGGGTGGTTTTATGATCCAAACCCGTTCGGATACTGGTCATCCTGACTTTCCGGACCGAGTGTTTCCTTCAAATTCCGCTTATACAGGGCCCTGATATCGAGAAAAATCCGGTTATACAGGCCCAGCTTGAAATCGGGAAATCCCCAGTCAAAAGGCACAAAACGCCCCTTGGAATAGTGGAGAGTCATATCCGCATAGACCCCGTCACCCACATAGATTTTGAAGCCACCGACCTTGAACGAAGCCAGGACAACGTTGAAAAAATCGAGATAACCCGGGTCGATATTGACCGTTCGTCGCCCTTTTTCCCTGAATGTGTCCTCGATCTGCGCCGTTTGGTGCTTGATCGAAACAAGTGCGGCCGGATCGATCAACTGTTTGAACGACATAAAATAACGATTGATTGGTGAGCCCAGTTCCTGATCATAATAATCGGTGACTGAAAAAAGAGTCGGACCGCTGACATAGTCGACCTGACCAAAAGCATCATGCAGGGCCGGACTGCATCTCTCAATCTTCTGATCAGGACCTATCAGAAGCCCCATAATCAGTTTGACATTGATGACATCCATGTATCAATAGGCTTGGTCGGGTCGAAACTGAGTATCAAACGCGGGATACACATGTTCGGCATATTTCCTGATAATCACACGATATTCTTCGGCTATGACCTTGAAGCGGACCCCGATCCCGATAACGCCATTGCCCTTATCCAACGAATAAATCGCTTCACCAACCGCGTTTAACAGATGTTCCTTGAGCGTAAATTGCAGATCGATTTCGGTCCCCGCCATAATGCTATGGTCAGTTTCAAACATGAGACCGCCTTCACTCAAAGAACAGGTCTTACCGATACCCTGAATATCCGATTTCTGATCGGGTAATCTGTATAGAAAGGACAATAAATTCGTCGATTCAAAACGGGGATATTTTCTCCGCGGATGAAAACCGTCCTTTTTTGATGTATCGCCTACCATGGCCGCCTCCCACTTTAGGGCACTGCCAGCTTTGCCAGCTCATCCCCAACCTCATATATGTATTTATATCAAGTTACGTATTTATATCAAATGCTCATCTTTCTTTGCAAGGAAAAATGCAAGAAACTGATCATTGACTCGAACATAATCACTATGATAGTATTGAGCCTAGTAAATGCTTTTCTCAAAGATAGACCCGGCCACACAGCAGCATCATGCTGCTCGGCTTGATGCCCGATATGCTGAACCGATTCCTCAGCGTTTCCGGTGTGATACGCCTCGTTCCCGGTAAGCGTTCCGGGACAATGAAGCGAGAAAGATCGGTGCTGGAATTATGCAGACCATTACCATCCGGAGTAAAACTGCCGAATCGAGTATCATCATTGGCCCGGTAGTCGATCAAGTCGAAAGACTGGTCGGCGGTAAGAACATTGTTTTTATTACGGATACAAACCTCAATCGTTTGTATCCGGCATTGTTCGAGGGACATCCTGCAATCGTGATCGGCACTGGTGAAACGGTTAAAACCCTTGAAACCGTTCATTCCATTTATGAGCACATGCTCCGGTTCGGAGTCGATCGGTCCTGGTATTGCGTGGCTGTAGGCGGGGGAATTGTGACCGATCTGGCCGGCTTTGCCGCCTCCACCTTCATGCGCGGTCTCTCATACGGTTTTGTCGCTACCAGCTTGCTGGCCCAGGTCGATGCCAGTCTCGGCGGCAAAAATGGGGTCAACTTTCAGGGTTATAAAAACATGATCGGGCTCATCAAGCAACCACGATTTGTCTTATGTGATCCCTCCCTGCTCGCAACCCTGCCTCGAGCGGAAATCGAGACCGGTTTTGCCGAAATCATCAAGCACGCCCTGATCGGAGACCCTGATCTCTTCTCCATATTGGAACATAATGCTGAAGCAGCATTGGCACTCGATCCGGACCTTATGGAAACACTCATTTCCCGATCAATCCAGGTTAAAAAGACCTTCGTCGAGCGGGATGAATTCGAGTCCGGCGAACGACGTATGTTGAACTTCGGGCATACTTTCGGACACGCTTTCGAAAAAGTGACCTCTCTGCCACACGGCCGGGCCATCAGCGTAGGCATGACTATCGCCGCAACTCTGTCCGCACACAAAGCGTTGCTTAACTCAGCCACACAGATCACGATTATTGAGCTGCTGCACAGGTTCAACCTTCCTACCCGGATCAACTGTGATCATGAGCAGCTGTTCTTGGCCCTGCTCAAGGATAAAAAAAGACAGAATGACTACGTTCATTTCGTATTGCTGACTGATATCGGTTCACCCCGACTCATGAAAATTGACTGGACCGAATTGAAATCCATTACGGATGACCTTCAAACCTACTATGCCTGAACAGACTATACCCTGTCTTGAAGGACCTTTTTCTCATTTTATTCCCGTGATCAAAAAGCTGGAACTTTTAACCGCTATCCGGGTGAATACGGTTAGGTGATGATACAGAATCTGATCTGCGATGGTTTTGGCTACTATCGATCGCCTACTTTCTCCACACCCCCTTTGGTGGAAATGGAATACACATTTCCAGATCAAAAAGAGGTGGAAACTGAACCCCTCGGCTTCCACCTCTCCCCTTTTCCTCCATCTATCTTGAAAAAGCACGGACACATTTGATGCTAAGGGAATCAAAATTTCCGGTTTAATAACGCTATTGACATCATGGGTTATTTTTATTTATGATACTTGTCATAGAAATATGAACTATATCTGAAGAATCAGGGGTAGTCTAGCAGAGTAGTAGGAAATAGGGTCTGACATCGCGGGTATGATATGATCTCAATCGAATACTGTATCTCAGACTGCCAAAAAATGTTTTTCCGGTCAGGCACAAACCGGTCAGGGAGGTTTTTATGAAGAAATTTGGTATTATTTTGTTGGTTCTTTGGGGATTAAATTCGTTTTTATGGGCGAATCCGGGAGCGGATCTTATCCGGATTGAACGCAAATCAGCGGATGATCTTGGGATATTGATCGATAACGCTATTCCCCTTCTGATGGAATTGGAGAACTGTTTTTTAAGTAAAGCTACCCAGACGGAACGCGAAATTCTGAAGAAAATTGATTATCATTGGACCATAATCGAGTCCAATCCTGATCAGGACGGATATTATGTATTGGGTATGCGTCCCGATACAGATATGACTCTCTTAGAATCCTTGGGTATCATACTTCATAAAGAAGATAACTGGGTCATTCTTAAGGCATATTCGGGTGTTTTTCCGGAAGATTTGGGTTATGTGAAAGTTTTTGTCACGCCCTTAAAAAATCGTTCTCTCAAGCGACCGGTCGAACAGGTCCGCCTTGTTAAGAAATCCGGCACGAAAGACGTTCAACCACTGGTTCAGAAAATAGTTGATAGTGTCGATACTGATCATATCGCTTCCCTTTGGACTGATCTCACCACGAATTCACCGACAGGGACACGCTATTCCTCCTCACAGGGCTGCTACGATGCGGGTGATTACTGTTACACTTTTTTCGACAATCTTGGTTTGACTGCCAGTTATCAGACCTGGAGCGGTTCGTATGCGCCCAATGTTATCGGCGAACAAACCGGTGCGCTCACTCCCGATCAAGTATTCATTGTCGAGGGTCATCTTGACGATCTGCCAAGCTCGGGTCTGGCTCCAGGAGCAGATGACAACGCCTCGGGTGCGATACATGCATTGGAAGCCGCCCAGATCATGAGTTGTTATGCCTTCAAGAACACGATCAAATATTTATTGATTACCGGGGAAGAACAAGGATTGTTGGGCAGCGAGGCCTATGCCGATGAAGCGGAGCTCAACAACGAAAATATTCTGGGTGTTATTAATATGGATATGCCTGGTTGGGAGGGCAATTCACCCGGTTCGGAAAATCTCGATTTGAATTATAATGCTGCATCAGAGGACCTCGGTTTACTCTATGCCCAGTGTGCCGTTGACTATAGTACCGGCCTTAATGTCGATGCTTTTCTCTGTCCTGGTTTGACCGCTTCGGATCATTACCCGTTCTGGCAGAAGGGTTGGAAAGCGATCTGCGGTATCACCGATAATGAAGGGTATTGCGGCCATACTGGTAATTATCCTTATTATCATACTTCGAATGACACTATCGCCAACTGTGGAGATCCATCCTTTTTTTACGCAACAGTGAAGACGACAATTGCGACCTTGGCAGAATTGGGTGAACCTTTTCAGATCACCTTTGACCAGGATGCTTACGCCTGTTCGAGTTTGATGACTATTTATGTCGGTGATCGTGCATTAAACACATCATCCTCGACCGTCCAGACAGTCAATATCACAATCTGGAGTACGACCGAGACGACTCCTGAAACGGTGACTCTGACTGAGCAGGGTGTGGATTCCATGATTTTTATGGGTACGATCCTGACCTCGCTCACAGCTCCGGTGAACGGAGATGGTCTCCTCAGTATCAGCGGGACTGATACCATTACGGCTCAATATTATGACGCTATAGATTGTGATGGCACAATGAATGTAGCCCATCAGGCAGTAGCGACCGCGGATTGTGTCGCCCCGATCATCTCAAATGTTCAGATTACCAATATCACGACCAATAGTGCCGTGGTCACCTGGCAGACAAATGAACCGGCCGATAGTACGGTCTATTATGGGACAACACCACCGACCTGGTCGAGTGAATCTACGACTGATTTAGTGACTGACCATTCGGTCCTCATCTATGGTTTAGATGATTGCACGCTCTATTATGTCTGGGTTGAATCCGCTGATGGCGCGGGTAACAGCGATTCCGATGACAACGGCGGTTCGTATTATACGTTCACGACCCAAATGGCCATGAATATGTTTTATGATGATATGGAATCCGGTTCTTCGAACTGGACTGCGGCCTCGCCCTGGGCCATATCGACAGAAGCTTACCATAGTTCAAGCCATGCCTGGAGCGATTCTCCGGGTGGCAATTATGGCAACTATGCCGACATTTCTCTGACTTCGGACGCGTTCGATCTTTCGAGTACGACCCAGGCTCTTTTGACCTTTTGGCATATCTATGCCCTTGAAGCCACATATGATTTCGGTTATGTCGAAATTTCGACCAACGGCTCGAGTTGGACACAATTAGACAGTTTTACCGGCACGCAGGCGGTCTGGACTGAAGCCATATATGATTTATCAGCATATATCGGTTATCCGAGTGTGCAGATTCGTTTCCGGTTGGACTCGGATAGTTATCAAACTATGGATGGCTGGCATATTGACGATGTCACAATCGGTTATGCTACGCCCTGTGTGCCATTGGCTGTATATGACAGTCACATTTTCGTTGATGATTGTCCGGCTGGTGGAGCGGGTGACGGCGACGGTATTCTCGATGCCGGCGAAACAATAGTGTTCCAGATCGATGTCGCCAATACCGGTTCCGGTGACCTGACCGGGGTCTGGGCCGAATTGAGTACGAGCACGACCGGTGTGACCGTGACCGATGCCCAGGCCGACTATAACGATATTCTCGAGGGCACGAGCGGAACCTCGCTCTCACCGCATTTCACGGTGTATCTGGCCGAGAGTATTGCCTGCGGCACGACCCTCAATTTCAGTCTGACCATTCACGCGAACGAAGGTGATTTCAGCGGCGGTTCGTTCTCCGAGACGGTCGGTGAGATTGTTCCCGGAGATTTTACCCTGGTAGACGAAGATTTCGAGAGTTCCTGGGGGACCTATGGTGATAATCCACCAACCGGTTGGACCATCGAGGACTATGGCGATGAGGGCACCCCGACCTGGAATGCCAATGACTGGTATCGTTATTCCAAGGGCGGCGCCTATTCATACATTGCCCGGGTCTATTATTCACCGC
>JAFGSJ010000147.1 GCA_016934675.1 bacterium
CAGCGATTTGTTCTGTGGTCCATTGTTTCTTTTCGGATTGAGGCTGAAATCATTTTACCACAGAGCTCACAGAGAACACAGAGGTTTCTCATTGAACAACGAGAGTCTGAAGCGTTTGAATAACCGGGACAGTCAACGATGTACTATCGTCAACGATGTTCTATGAACGATTGATTCTGGGCGAACGGGGAATCATTCTTGATTACCCGAATGGAAGAGAATACTTTATACGGTTAGGGTTAGGGTAATAGAAATATGAGAATAAACAGTCTCAATTCTACGGAATATGTTTGAGTCTAATTTTCGACATCATCATAAGGAGCAGTCATTTATGAAATCGGCACGGAAAACAGGTCTGATTCTCTGCGGTTCAATCGTGATTTTTCTGTTCTGTTGGGGTTGTGTTCGGGTTGGGCCTGGGCCGAACGAAACGGCATCGGTAATTGAGGATAACGGACCGGCTTTTTCCGATCTGGTCCGGGACCAGGTTGTGGGGAAATACATAGTCAAGTCTGTGTATTTGAATAAGCGTGCTCAGCGGATTGGGGGGCGGTTCATACATCAGCCGACCGGTATGCCCGTGGATATCCTGCGGATGGAAACCGTGCCTCAGATGTTAGTAGTGGTATCGACCCTGCCCACATCAGATAAGGGCGAACCTCATACCGGTGAGCATCTGGTCCTGGGAAAAGGCAGCAAGGGCCTGGCTATGTCCCTGGCCATGGACATGATGTTGGGCTCAAACAGTGCCGGCACATCACGTGATGTGACCTCGTATCATTTTCAGACCATCGCTGGCAAACAGGCCTACTTCACCCTGATGCAGAAATTTCTGGATACACTGATCAATCCGGATTTCACCGAAGAAGAAATCAGGCGTGAGGTCTGTCATTTGGGTGTCAGTCATGATCCGGTGAGCGGGGCTGCTTTTCTTGATGAGAAGGGCACGATTTACAACGAGATGATCAGTTCGTGTGAAAAGCCCGATGCTCATGTCTGGCACGAGTTAATAAGGACCCTGTATGGACCGGGCCATGCTTTGGCTTATATTTCGGGTGGTGAACCCACAGCGATCAGAGCGATGACTCCGGCTGATATCGAGTTGTTTCACAGCATGAATTACCAATTCGGCCCGACCATGAATGCAGTGCTGGTTATCCCACCGGAAATCAGCCTCGGCGAGATGCTCGAGCAGTTCGATCATATTGTTCAGACGATCATGAAGGATGATGCCTATACGAAGAAGCATGGTCAGCCCACAGCTATGACTCCCTTTCAACCGGATCCTGACCGGGACACGGTCCGGATCGTTTCGTATCCGGGTCAACCCGGGCAGAACGAGGGATTTGCTTATCTGGCCTGGCCTCCTTTTATGGAAATCAGCCCCGAGGATATCCTGACGATCGAGTTGATTTTTGGACTTATAGCTGATGGTGAAGCGTCATATTTGTATCGGGATCTGGTCAACTGCCAGACCAGGCAGATCGAACCGGGACCAACCGAGATCGTTCCCTTTACACATTATATCGAGGGTTATCCTGTGTTCATATATCTCGGCGGTTTCCCCGAGAACATGGTCCAGGAAGGCTATTTGACGAAGATGCGGGGTTTGATCGAGGCACGATTCCAATGGTTGGCCGGACTCGAGGACAACTCGGACGAGCTCGATGAGCTTGGTCAACGGTTCAAGACCTTACTCAATGCCCGCGAGCGTAGCCTGCGCAGGCAGGTCGAAGAGAACCCCGGCTTCGGGCACAGAAACACGGGAAATTGGTGGTATTGGCACCTGAAAAATCTTAATCATGCAGCTGAATTCGAGCTGGACCTCATTCCAAGCCGCCAGATCGATCGACTCAGGGCCCAACTGGACTCCGGACGCAATTTTTATCGGGACTATCTCCAACGATTTGGATTTCTCGATCGTCCGTACCTTTTTTCGGCCCAAGCTTCAGAGCATTTGATTGAAGCCCAACGGACCGCCAAACAGGAACGGATGGCCCAGGCACTGCTCGAGCTCATGCAGCGATTCGGCGTTGAAACTGAGACCGAAGCCCTGACCCGGTTTTCCGAGGAGATCGCACTGAAGACCCGGGAACTCGAAGATCGCGATAAAACGGTGCTCATGCCTTCATTTACCGCTGATCCCCCACTCGTCTATGATCCGGGCATCAATTATGAGACTGAAACGCTCGAGGGGAATGTCCCCGTGGTTTGGACCGAGTTCGAATCACTCACTTTTCACGATCTTGGCTTGCATTTCAATGTTTACGATCTGCCTGAGACCTATCTGCCTTATTTAGGACTGTTGCCTGAATTGTTGAATGGGACCGGAGTCAAGGACAGGCATGGTCTCATGATCGGCCCGGCAGAATTGGAAGATCGTCTCCGCAACGAAATCAATTACCTGAACTTTGTCTTTGAGGCACATCCGGAGCGGGACCGCCTCGAAATGTCCGTGTTTGCCGGCGGTGGTTCGGTCGAGGAGGGCATGAAAGCAATGGAATGGCTCGAAAATTGCCTCTTTCGACCGCTGATTGTCCCTGAAAATTGCGACCGGATCAACGACCTGATCGATCGAAAACTCAGCCAATTGCGTGAGATCATGCAGTATCCCGAGGAATATTGGAGTTCTGACATGGCCCAGGCGGTCTATTATCAACACGATCCCCATCTTATGGCTATTGGTTCGATCTGGACCCAGATACATGCTCTCGAACGGTTGAAATGGAAACTGGTCCCTGTCCCACAGGCAACTGAACGCCCTGCCTGGGAAAACCTGTGTGCTGCCTTGAACGAGATCGTTCTCCTTGACGGATTTGACCGTGCTCTACTCGAACAGATCGGAGGGGAACTCGATGGATTGACTGTCCCGATCAATGCCGGTTACGAATTTTTTCCGGACAAACCCCGGCTTAAACGTTTAGGGCAGACCTTGATCCCTCTTCTGACCAGTGAGACAGCGCCAGTCAACAGCACAATAGTGACCGAGTTGATCACTGCACTGACGAGTGGCTTATCTCAGACAAATGAAGTCAACCAAGCCCACGATCTTCAGACCATGATCGCGGAATTCGGAACTGATCTATGGACGAGGCCCGAGATCACGATCGGAGAACTCGAGGCTGTGAGACAGGCCCTTCTGGCTCATTGTCAGGTCCGGGTCCATTTCACGAGTAACAGTGCGGACCGACTCGCCCTCGAGAAACGCATCAAACTGCTGGTCGAACGGGTTGTAGCAGAACGGAAGGGACCGGCAACGGTCTCGGATCATAAACGCGGGTCCACCCGGAGTAAGGGCCTGCTTCTGACACGCCTGGTCGACCGTTATCCGGAGTTGGCCCATGTCCAGGAATTGCCCCATTGTCTGGCCATAGTCAAGAAAGACACTCAGAATACTCTGCTGATGAACCGGGCCCCGGGCTACAACATCAAAAGCATGACCGGCGCAGACTTGAAAAAACACCTCGCCCTCAGCCTGTATGGAGGCAGCGGGGCACATGGCGTATTCATGCAGACATGGGGACAGGGCCTGGCCTACAGCAATGCCCTCTATTCATCTGTTTTGTCCGGACATGTCCACTATTATGCCGAACGCTGCAATGATCCGGTAGCAACCATGAGCTTTGTGACAGGATTACTGGAAAAAGCACCCCAGACCCTGACAAGTCCTTATTTTCTCGAGTACGCTTTGGCCTACAATTTCGGTTCCAGTCTAACCGGGAGCGATTATTTCACGCGTGGTCGCGCGATGGCGGAATTTCTCGCCGATGGATTCCGTCCCGAGCTGATCAGGCAGTATCGCAGTTCGCTTTTATCCTTGCGCGATCAGGAGAACATACTACCGGAGCTGGTCGATCTGTTGCCCGAGGCCGCCGGTCGGGTCGTGGTAGGCTACGGCGCCAAAGCCATCGAATCACCGGACACAACCATCCTTCTGATCGGGCCTGAATTTCAGATCGAGAACATGGAAAAGTATCTCAATAAAGTCGAAGGTCCGGACAAATTTTATCGGATCTATCCACGTGATTTCTGGTCCGGCGGAATAGAGTCTGTCAGGTCTGTGGAATATACGGGACTATGATATGAAGACACGCATTCACGTTCAGAAACCACCTGAAATGCCTATGTCCGAATTTCTGAACCGGCCTGAACTCGATCAATTTGATGGGGTCCAGCTCTATTTGAATGAAACAGTCACTAATTCTGATCTGGCCTGGGTCCAGGTCAAGGAACTGCTTGATTCCAGACATCTCGAGACCATTGTTCATCTGGCCAATCCCTATAGTGCGGAAAGCTTGCGTATCGGCCGGGACCTGGCCGGTGATTCCGGCGTGTTTGTGCTTCATTACCTCGAAGAGACCGCTATCGAAGTTTTACCCTGGGGCGTTCTTGGCTTGGAAAATGCCTGTTTTGGTGTCGATAGACTGTATCATGACCGCTGGTTGGACCAGGCCTGTCAACCGGGACGAATTCCCGTGTTCGATATCCCACGCTTATTTAAAAATTCGCTTATGAATGATGCCGTCAGAGAAACCGAACGACTGCTCGACTCACTCAGGCATTATCTGCTCCATCTGATCGATTTTACCCGACCGGAAATGGACCGGACCGATTTCATTCCCATGGGGCAAGGTTTGCTCAGCCCCGTCCTCGAGTCGATCATTTGGCCGGTTCGACCCGATGCGGTTGTGCTCGAATTCGAGCATTTCGATCAATCATTCCGGAGCCTGGACCTGATCAGAAAGGTTTTTTGCTAGAAATTGCACGTTTGAATGAAGGCCTGATCCACTCGCGTAGCATGCCATCTTAGGTTCTCACTTCTATTGTCCCGGATTCCGGATTTGACTGTCCCGGATTGTCCCCTTGCCGGATTTGACTGTCCCGGTTTTTGTGATTATGAGTTTGACTGTCCCAGAAATGGGATGGTGCTTGCACATTTGAGTCGAATAACATAGAATTTATAGTGAATGGGGGTAAGCATTCTCTCATTAGACGCAAGACGTATCGACCAGAGCATCATGAAAGAGTCGTGGGGGTGATTGCAGGTGCAGGCTTCTAATATTCCCGAGAAAATTGATGCGGTTGTCCTGGCTGGAACGCATCTGGAAAAAGACAAGCTCATTTTCGGACACAACAAAGCCTTTCTTGAGTTTCATGGCAAACCGGTGGTGCAGTGGGTGATCGAGGCGTTAGGGCAGGCCAGGCGGATCGATCGGATCGTGGTCGTTGGTCCGATCGAACGGGTCCGGTCTGTTCAGGACAAGACTTCGGTGCCTTTTATCGCAGTCGAGCAGAAGGGGCAATTGATATCGAACAGTTGGGTCGCTTTTTTGGCGCTTTGTCCGCAAGCCGAAGCATTTCCGACTGATTTCCTTGAATTTCAGGCGGCCAAGGAGGAGGGGACTTTCATCTATCCAGCCGGTCTGGATATTGAAACGCCCTATCTCTTCATTTCAGGCGATGTGCCTCTGGCAGTACCCGAGGCGATTGACGATTTTGTCGAGCGTTGTCAGCAGCGTGAATATGATATGTATTACGGGGTGACAGGTGAATCTGACCTGAAACCGTATTATCCAACGTGTGTGAGGAAAGGGATAAAGCGGCCGTATGTCAATTTTCGAGAGGGCAGGGTCCGGGTGGCTAATATTCAGATCGTCAGACCGTTAAAATTTGGTCGATTACACCTGATTCAAGGTGGTTATTCCGTGCGCAAACTCAAAATGTGGCGAAATTTGTTTCGAATGGTGAAATTGATCGCCCGTTTACCCTATGGTGTGCGTGGGGCCGGTTTTGCGACTCTGTTGCAATTATCTTCCTTGATGTATAAATATGGTTTACAGAAATGGGTTGGACCTGTGGTCAGGCGGTCCTCGATGTCGACGTTCGAGTGGTATATTTCTCAATATTTACAGTCACGCTTCACTCTGGTCGTTTCGCCCTATGCCGGTTTGTCACTCGATATAGACGAATCGGACGATTATCATATTCTCCTCACATTTTTCAGGGAATGGCTCGAACATGAGCGAACTATCGCGAAGCTATTGCCTGAATTGGCATTGAACACTGATTCACAGAAAGAATGAGCAATGTCAGGGGTCGGATCGGGGAAGACATGGCCTGGGCTGCAAGTGGGCGGTTTGTCGACACCATGAAGGCAAAGCTGTATTCTCTCGACTCGTTCAAGTTGGGATAAGGTACTGTAACTATGGAACCAGTCCAAACGCAAAAGGTCACCGCTGATTTGTTGAAAAAAATCCAGCAACGTTTCATGAAGCGGCGGCAGATGCAAAAAATACTTCTCTGGACCGGTGCGATCGCGTTTTTTGTGGGATCGGGTCTGATCAGCGGTGTCGTGGCCTATTTATATTACAATCTCCCCTCGCTCACTATCCTGGAAAATAATCGGCCGAGCGTCATTACTACGATCCAGTCCGAGGACGGTGAAGTAATCGGTGAGTTTTTTGTCGAGCGGCGGATCATCCTGACCCAATCGCAGATACCCAAGATTGTGAAAGATGCGATTATTGCCACTGAAGACAACATTTTTTATAGCCATCCGGGCATTGATTTCAGCGGCATTCTCCGGGCTTTTGTCAAAAACATACTCGCGGGACGCATTGTTCAGGGTGGTTCAACCATCACTCAGCAATTGACCAAGATATTGTTCTTAACACCAGAACAAACATTCATCAGAAAGTTCAAGGAAGCGATACTAGCCTTGCAGATCGAGCATCATTATACCAAAGACGAGATTTTGACTCTCTATCTCAATCAGATTTACTTTGGTGAAGGTGCGTATGGTATCGAAGGTGCCGCCCTGACCTATTTCGATAAAAGCGTGGCTGACCTGGATTTGTCAGAGGTCGCCCTATTGTGCGGTTTACCCAAGGCCCCGAGTCATTATTCGCCTTTCCGTGATCTTGACAAGGCCATCACTCGTCGCAATGCCGTGCTC
Organism: bacterium; assembly: GCA_016934675.1. Lineage (GTDB taxonomy): Bacteria > CSSED10-310 > JAFGSJ01 > JAFGSJ01 > JAFGSJ01 > JAFGSJ01. The sequence continues at coordinate 6,956 of JAFGSJ010000147.1, forward strand.
AAACGTCTTCTTGATGAGGAGGACATCACGGTTGAGGAATATGAACGCGCGCTCAAACAGCCGGTAGCTTTGGCCAAGACTGCCCGAAAACAGACCCGAGCCCCGTATTTTGTCGAAGAAATCCGCAAGTATCTTGATCAGAGTTACGGGAGCACGGTCCTGTATCGTGAGGGTTTAAACGTGATGTCCACTCTGGATGTGAAGTTGCAGGAGGCTGCCGAGGCCGCCGTCGATCGGGGTTTGCGTCAACTGACTCTTCGTCAGGGTTGCCGGACCTGGGAAACACTCGAAGCATGCACTCTCGAGTTAGAACGTCTTCAAGAACTTTACGGGGGGCTCGATCAGGTCCAACCGGCCAGGATTAAGGAAGTGACCGCCGCTGAATTGCAGGTCGAGTTGAATAATCAAGCTTATTTTCTCGAACGAGAAGACTTATCCCAGTTAAAAGCCCATCGCAGTTCGATCCGTTCACTGTTTACCCGGGGCCATTATGTATTGGTCACGCTTCCTGCTGAGGAGAAGAGGAACAGGGTTAGTTTATATGTCGAGCCTGAGGCTGAGGCTGGCTTGCTCTGTATCGAAGTGGGCACCGGCAAAATCAAGGCCATGGTAGGCGGATACCGTTACGAGCGGAGTAAATTCAATCGAACGACCCAGGCCCTTCGTCAGGTCGGTTCCGCCTTCAAGATGTTCGTCTTCCTGACTGCGATCGATAACGGTTACAGTCCTTCGACCATCATGAGCGACGAGCCTTACACGTACAGAGACCCGCACACACACAAAGAGTATTCTCCCCAGAACCATTCCAGGACCTATCGAGGTCCCGTAACCATGACCACGGCTTTGGCCGAATCGATCAACGTGGTTGCGGTCAAATTGCTGGAAAAACTCGGTCCGGACACGGTCATCGATTACGCCCGGCAGATGGGTGTCAGCAGCCCACTCCAACCCTATCTTTCTTTGGCCCTGGGTTCATCGGAAATGAGTCTGGCCGAATTGACGAACGCCTATGCCGTCTTGCCAAATGCCGGACTCTGGCGGGAAATGAAAATGATAAATTTTATCTCTGACCGCGAAAACCGCCTTCTTGAACAAAAAGTGGGTGCGGCTCGAGATGTGGTCAGTGCCGATGTCGCCTATGTTTTGACGACCATGCTTGAAGCTTCGGTCCAGCGAGGCACCTGCTGGCGGGCCAGAAGCCTGAAAGGGACCGTCGCGGCCAAGACCGGGACCACCGACGATTATTCGGATGCCTGGTTTATCGGCTATTCTCCCGAGTACGTCACCGGGGTCTGGGTCGGGTTCGATAAAAAGAAAAAACTCGGCACTGATGAAACCGGCTCACGCGCCGCTGGACCGATCTGGGTCGAATTCATGCGGGCCGCTTTGGCACAAAAGGCCGATAGTACCTTCATTGTTCCGGATGATGTCGTCTTGCTCGATGTTGAAGTCGATTCCGGACTGCTCTATAGAAATGAATGCGGTAAACGCGAAGTAGCCGTTTTCGTCAGAGGCACCGAACCAACCGAGTATTGCTCGACCTGGTAAACTCACGCAGCCCAGGGCGATCGAGGAAAGCATGGTGCAACGTCTCCAACAAGGCCGTTTCGAGGTCATTTCAGATTTCAAGCTCCAGGGCGACCAGTTGCACGCCGTGGAATACCTGAGCCGGGTTATCCGAGAACAGAAACCATATGGTGTTCTGCTGGGTGTGACCGGGTCGGGTAAAACTTACACCATGGCCAAAGTGATCGAACAGGTCCAGAAACCGACCCTGGTCATCGTCCATAACAAAACACTGGCGGCTCAACTCTACCGCGAATTCAAGACCTTCATGCCCAACAATGCCGTCCAGTATTTCGTGAGTTATTATGACTACTATCAACCGGAAGCCTATATTCCTCAATCCGACACCTATATCGAAAAGGATTCGCAGATCAATGATGAAATCGACCGGATGCGCCACAGGGCTACCAATGCCCTGTTTGAACGACGGGATGTGCTCATTGTCGCCAGCGTTTCCTGTATCTTCAGCCTGGGCTCACCGGACTCTTATTATGGTATGCTGTTCATGCTCGAAACCGGGCAATCGGATTGTGATCGGGACGAGCTCATCAAACGCCTGATCGAATTGCAGTACGACCGGAACGATTATGAACTCAGACACGGCACTTTCAGGGTCCGCGGCGATGTGATCGAACTGTTTCCGCTTTATGCCGATTTTCCGGTCCGGATCGCCTTCGAGTGGGACGTCATCGAATCCTTGACCTTTTTTCATCCTTTGACAGGCGAATCAACCGAGACGACAAACCGTCTGGCAGTCATGCCCAACAGCCATTATGTCACACCCGCGGATAACATGGCCCGGGCCGTTCGCAGTATTCGGGCTGAATTGAACGAACGGCTCCAGTTTTTTGAATCTGAGAACAAATACCTTGAGGCACAAAGATTGTTGCAACGGACGACCTACGACCTCGAGATGCTCAAGGAACTGGGCTATTGCCATGGGATCGAAAATTATTCGGCTCATTTCACGGACCGGAAGCCGGGAGATCGACCGCCGACGTTGCTGAACTATTTCCCTGATGATTGGCTGGTTTTCATCGATGAGAGCCATGTGACCGTCCCGCAAATACGAGGCATGTATGAAGGGGACCGTTCACGCAAAGATAATCTGGTCCGCTACGGTTTCAGACTTCCCTCTGCCTTCGATAACCGACCGCTCCGTTTCGAGGAATTCGAGGCACTAGTGCCTCAGGTCATCTTTGTATCGGCAACGCCGGGCCCCTATGAACGGGCCAGAGCGGGTGAGACCTTCGTCGAACAGATCACCCGCCCGACTGGCCTGATCGACCCGGAAATCATAGTCCGACCCGCTCAAGGTCAGGTCGATGACCTTCTGAACGAAATTAAAATCAGGGCCGAAGCCAACCAACGCGTTCTGGTGACTACTCTGACCAAAAGAATGGCCGAAGATTTGACCGAATACTATCAGGAGCTCGGACTCAGAGTCCGCTACCTTCATTCGGACATCGATACAATCAAACGGGTCGAGCTCATTCGCGACTTGCGTAAAGGAGAATTCGATACACTGATCGGGATCAATCTTCTCCGTGAAGGTCTGGATATTCCGGAAGTCACCCTGGTCGCCATTCTCGATGCCGACAAGGAAGGCTTCCTCCGCTCGGCTACCTCACTGGTCCAGACCATAGGCCGGACCGCCCGCAATATTCACGGGCAGGTCATCATGTACGCCGATGCCGTCACCCAGTCCATGAAACAGGCCATCGATGAAACCAATAGACGCCGGGCCGTCCAACAGGAATACAATCGGACCCATAATATCACACCCGAAAGCATCACCAAATCTATCTCCGATATCCTGGAATCCGTTTATGAGGCCGATTATTATACCGTCCCGCTCTACCAGGACAAGCAGGACCTCGATGTGCTTATGGATGATGCTATCGGCTCCGTCATCGACCGACTCGAACGCGATATGAAAGAACATGCGGCCCGTCTCGAATTCGAAAAAGCCGCCGAAATCCGCGATAAAATCAAGAAAATCAAGCAGGACCATCTCTTTTTAGGAGGAGATGACCTTGACCATCGATCGGGCTCGAACGAGTGAAATCGCTATTATCGGGGCCGGCGTCACCGGACTCGCTATCGCCAGTCACCTGGTTGAACTGGGCTGCCGCCAGATCCTCGTACTCGATAAATTCCCTTTTCCGGGCTGCGGCTCATCCGGTAAATCTGCCGGGGGCTTCAGGCAGCAGTTTTCGAACGCAGCCCTGATCACTCTGGCCAAGACCAGTAAACCCTTTTTCGATACTTTTAGCGACCGGTTCGACTTCCCCCTGAATTTCAAAAAACGGGGCTACCTGCTTCTGGCTCAATCCGATCCAGAAAACCAGCAACTCGTGGAAGATTGTCGCTTGCAGCATAGTCACGGACTCCCGGTCGAACATTTCGGGCCTCGAGAGTTGGCCCGACGCTTTCCGTATCTCGAGACGAACGATCTTGCCGGAGCCAATCTTTGTCTCGAAGACGGTTATCTCGACCCCAACAGCCTGTTACAGGCCTACGGTCAGACCGTAGCCATGGCGAAACAGCCCGTTTTTTTCGATACTGAAGTGCAGAGCATTCGTGCTCTCGGGTCCAATCCCGGGTTCGTACTGACCACATCGCGGGGCAACATGCACGCCAGGATCGTGGTGATTGCGGCTGGGGCCTGGTCAGCTTCCCTGGCGAACAGGCTCGGTGAGACATTGCCGCTCGAGGTCCGGAAACGGCAGATTTTTGTTTCGGCCCCTTTTCCGGCTATTCCCGAGTCACCCCTGGTCATTCAAGGTCTCGACCCGCTCTATTTCCGTAAAGAGGGCGATAGCTTCATCCTGAGTATCGCCGAAATCGACCCGGTCCGGCCCGAACAGTATGACGATCCCCCTCTGGATTGGTCACATGCGAGCTTGCTCGCAGAACGGGCTGCCACCCGCGTGCCCCTGTTCAATGATCTCTGCCTGCGCCGAGCCTGGGCTGGCCTGAGAACGCTCACACCCGACTCGATGCCGATTCTGGGACAGTCAACCGTGCATGAAAACCTGTATTACGCCTGCGGACTGTCAGGTCATGGCATTTGTTTCTCTCCTGCCGTCGGGAACTCGATGGCCCAACTCATCCTGCATCATGATCAGCACATCCGGCTTTTCCTGGAGCCTTTCGACCCCGCTCGGTTCAAAGTTCGATAATGTTGGATTAGTAAGGTTCACACAGAGCCACCAAGGCACGGAGAAATAAATTAACAGTGAAAAAGATGACCATGATGAATTGAGGAGCAGGAACGTATCTTTGTCTGTCCCATTATCACCTGTATTCGAGCAAATATCAGTTCGAATCTGTCCTCTTTGAAAGAGGAAAAACATGCCCTCAGGACCGGCGATATTCTTCAGCGGAGCCTCGCCCCGCCTGGTACAATGGAATGAGTTCCGCGTTGACGTGGCTTCGTGAGCTTATGTAAGAATCCTGTAACTCAATTTTCATCCAGAAGCTGAAGATTCGTGCTCTCGACCGCTATGAAGGGGGTACTCATACAATTGTACCAGGTAGTGCGTTTGCCTGCATCTGGTTCCCTATCTGTCGGGGCACGTCTGCTTTAGATGAGTAAAGACATGCCCTCAGGAACCGGCGTCGGTCTTCAGCGGTGCCTCGTCTCGCCTGGTACAATGGTATGGGTTCCGCGTTTACGCGGCTTCGTGAGACTATGCAAGAATCCTGAAACTCATTTGCATCCCCGAAGCTGAAAATTAGTGTTCTCGATCCCTGAAGGTGTTTACGATTCATTATTGTTCTATGCTGCGTAGCAGCAAGCACCGCAGGTCCGAAGAACCAGGCTTCAGCCTGGTTTCGGTCAGAACAGGAATCATGGGCTGCGACGTTGCCCTTCTCTACATCTGAAATGTTGGCTGGCAGTCCTTGGCCTTGTACTATGCAAGATGGCAGCTACGCAGCCTGGGGCTTAGGGCTGGGGATCACCGCCTTGAAAGGCGGTGCTTCGGACCTGCGGTGATCGTCGCTACGCGACGAAAATAGTGGTGGATCATTTTTGAGAGATCATG
>JAFGSJ010000148.1 GCA_016934675.1 bacterium
AACCTGTTTTGCTTCGCTCGAAACTCCTGGGGGCCTTCTATGTGCCATCATCCAGAAAATCAAAACCGAGACATCGCACATAGCTCAACTTGATCTTTTCCTGCAAGCAAACGCACAACCTGGTACAATTGTAAGAGTTACCCCTTCCCTCGACATGCTCGGGACAGGTCAGGGGGTCACCTCTGAAAAGTGAAATAGAGGCGTGAGGGAGATGGTGTTGGCACAATCTCCTTTTTTTAATCTGGAGTTCGCCCCATGATTTTATGTCTCGGCGGGCAGCTTTGGGTGTTATTCGCTTACCTTTTGCACAGCACAGTAAGAAGAAGAACAACGACCGAGACGAGAACATCTGCTGCGTGTGCACGACAATGAATTCACATTTCACTTTTCAGAGGTGACCCTTATTTTTTTGGGTCATTGAATAATTTCGTCTTCCCCTTCCTCGAAGCCTGGCGAAAACAACCGCAGACCAAAAAGGACATTGATGAACTCTTCACTCTCAGAATGCAAATCCGCTTCGACACCTCATAAACACTGCTGTTCCAGTTCCTGCTCTTTCACCAGTATAAAAAATCAGTTATCTTTTGAAAGTTGGATCCGGTCATGTGCCTTTTAGCATGAGCTAAACTGGCGGCGTTCTCAAGCGATCAACAGCTATAGTATTCTTCACTTATTAATCTTCAGGGCTGGGTACGGGTAGTTATCGAGTAACGGAAATTAATGGAAAATGAGGTCGATCGCATCTTTGACTTGATTGTAGTGATAGGGCTTAGCAATGAACGCTCTATACTCCGTTTCGTCGATCATTTGAAATGTCTGGGGGTCCTCGAAGGCGGTGATATAAATGACAGGTATGAGAGCGGATTTATGAATTTCTTTGACCGCCTCGACGCCCGTAATGTCATCATTGAGGAAAATATCGACTAGGATCAGGTCCGGCTTATTTTTTTTCGATTCCTCGATGGCCATACTACCGCCAGTGACCATATTTATCACATCATATCCCCACTCTTCGATTTTCATTTTCAGAGCAAAGGCATTTAGGATGTCATCTTCGACGATAAGGATCCTTTTATTATCCATGCTTATTCCTCATCCCCGCAATAATGCAGGGTAATCCGGTAAAGTGTTCCTCCTGAACGAACAATGGAGATATCCCCTTTTAGTTGAAGGGTGAGTATTTTGACAATTTGCAGGCCCAGGCCGCAATTCTTGTCAAAATCGATCTGTTCGGGCAGACCACTCCCCGTATCATACACTTCGAACATGATGGTCGCATCATCGATCTTTTTCAAAGAGATGCCTATCTCACCCTTTTTCTCATTCTGAAATGCATGAACAATGGAATTCGTGATCAGTTCATTGATAATGAGACCGAGCGGTATGGCCGAGTCGAGGTCCATTACGGGATGGTTTCCTATATCTATCGAGAAATCAATGTCCCGGATCACATCTTTGTAAAAGTCCCGTAGCAAAGAGATAATGCTTTCGATATATTCCCTCAGGTTAATGGATGAAAAGTCTTCTGATTGATACAGTTTTTTATGGACTAATCCCATGGCCAGGATTCGATTGACGGTCTCTCTCAGGGGTTTTGCGATTTGTGGATCATCGATGGTGCTGGCTTGGATTTCAAGCATAGAGGCAATGGTCTGCATGTTGTTCTTCACCCTGTGATGAATTTCTTTCAAAAGAATACTTCTCTCCTCCAAGGCTGCCGAGAGACGATCTTCATTTTTCCTGCGTCTCTCGATCTCGTTTGTTGAAGAGAGCGAATAAATAAAGAGGAGAAAGAAAGGAATGATCAATATTTCAAAGTATTCTTCGTAGCGATCAATGAGATCGTAAATATTCATGTGTTCCAGGACGTTGGATACGGCAACGATGAAATTGATAACCAGACATATGAGCAGGAAAATCCCGGAATGCACAGATACTGATTTTTTCGACATAGCAACACAGAGTGCACTCATCGAACCAAAGAGTACCCCGGCCGAACCACAATTTATAAGACTAAATTCGTTCATGGTCCTGCTCTATCAGAAAATATTTGATGATACCGGTCAGGAAAAACAGCGAGGAAAGCAACATAGTCAGATGTTCGAGCAGATTGAAAACATACTGGAAACAGAAGTCCTCGATTATAGTAAAAGAATGGCTCAATATGATTGACATGATGGAAAAGAGAAAAAAGTAATAACGGGGTAGATTCCTATTCAGGAAAACGAACAGAATGAGCGGAATGCTGATAAGGTCCGCGATCAGATTTATGAACTCATTAATCTGGACCACACACATCTCCTTGTTTTGATCTAATGCCTCCAAGGGAATCGACCTGCTCCACATGACCTCTCATTTTATAAGATACAATATTAGTTGAATAAGTCAACTTTTTTCTAGATGTCAGAGCTTTTTGTGATGTCATAAATTTCAGGAAAACCGATGGCTCAAGGCGTATCAGTGAGAGGTGTGCCAGCGTGTATCCAGCAGGGTGAAGAGCTCGGTATTGTCAAAGATTGGAGTATCAGGAATCAAGCCTGGCTGCTTTGAAGGCAAACCCTGGTAGATGCATTCGTTAGGCGAGACCAAAGAGCGTGCACTTTCTCAAAAATCACGCGTTACAAAATGTTCATTCTATGTATCAAAGCCCTTTGAATCAGGAAAGCCAGTCCGGCGCAGAGGATGAACATATTAACGGGACCGAGAGCAGGTACTGTTTGCGGTGAGAGAAATTCATCGGCGCCGAGATCGATCCCAGGGCCTTGCGGTCGGATGTCCTGGTCGAAATCATTGTTCAAGCCGATGATCGAGACGCCTTGGTCCACCACTTCGGGCCGGGCCTCACTCAGATGGAGATCGCCGCTATTGATCTGGACGAACCAGTCGCTCGAGGCCGAAGTGAGGTTGGCCTGCTCGGTGCCCGTGGCTCCATCCCGGGCGACGATTGCGCGATTGGTCAGGTTATTGGCCAGGTAAATACCGGTCGTGGCCGGGAAACGATACTCGATGGCGTTGGGATAGGAATTTTCGAAATAGATCGTATTATTATATACTTGGGCCCCGGTTGTTGTTTCCAAACCGATCCCGACATCGGCGAAACCCTCGCTGCTGTCATGATAGATCATGTTGTTCCGGATAATCCCGCCGATATGCCCCTGCCCGCCCAAACCGAAGCCGATGCCGCGATCGCAATTGATGATCAGATTCCGCTCGACCAGCGTGTTCTCGGAATTGGACCAGAAATGAATGGCGTGTTCGGCCAGGTCATCGGCGGGACTCCTGATCGAGTGAAAAACATTGTCGCGCACGATCCAGTTCTTGGCAAAATGGCCATCGATGCCCCCGATATAATACTGTGGTCCTATGCCGGCGCTGTATTCCAGCAGACATAATTCCATCAGGCCGTTATCGCAACTTGCCGGATTGCCGGCTTGATAAGGGATTTTGACCATTTGTTCGCCTGTATCAAGAATGTGCAGGTTTCGGATAACGACATCATCGACATCGAGTTGCAGTTGAATAGCGTGCTGACTGATCTGTCTGAGGGTCATGTCACTGACCGTAAAGCCCGAACCGGATACGTTGAAAATGTGAGTGACTGCTCCCCACATGCCCGCGCCCTCAAGGATGACAGCCTCTCGATTGCCCGAAGCCCCGCTGATGGTCACATCAGGCCCGGTAATGATCAGCATGTCCGGCAAGGTATAGAGTCCATCCGCAACGAATATGGTCGTGTCTCCCCCGGAATTGGCCTGATCCACAGCCGTAATCAATTCAGCTACATTCGTGACGGTGATCGCGCGACCCGAGGAAGTCGACTCGGTTCTTTGGGTCTTGTCGGAACGATCTGCAGGCCCAGCCAGAACCACGGGAACAAGGTAGATGAGCATCAGGCAGACTATTACCAGCCCACTCTTTCTCCCGTTCTGATGAAAATGATGCACCGGTTGTCCGTTCCTTTCGCTATCAAGTGACCCACTTATTGCATGCATAATCCAAACTGTTTGAAGCATAATAATACGGATTGTGCATCGTGATATTCATAATGAAAACATACGATTTCATATCGGAAAACGTATCAGTGTCTTGTTACCTCTGTGGCTTTTTCGAAAAAAAAGGCCCTGACTCGAAGGAGACAGGGCCGTTACTATGCCAGAAGTAAGCGTATTTTTGATTTAGAGAATATCGAATGTGCCGGTAATGGTGACTCTGACCGGTTCAAAATCGACATCGGCGGTGTCCGAATTACCTTGGACCGAATACCAGAATGCCTCCTTGGTCATGATCAGATCGATCAGATCGTACTGTGAGGCCTCGAGAGGGAGAGTAACCAGGCCGCTGGTAGTCGCTCCTTGAGCAATATACGCTGAGCCAAGATAGACATTGGGCACATATTCGCCGAAATAGAAGTTGGCAGTCAGATCGGTCGGGCTGCCGTTTCGAGTAATATGGTACTCGATAGTCACGCCGGTAATTTCCTCGATACGGTCCTTGTTTTCAACCCAGAATGGTTCCGTATTCAGGTCCAGGAAACCTTCAGCCGAAGTGGTACCCTGTAAGTACAAATCCTCTTCAAAAACGACCTGATGTTCCGATAATTCGGTCATACGATCGCAACTCACCGAAAAAAAGGTGGCGATGGCAATAACAAGCACGAGTATCAGATGTTGTTCTTTTCTCATGAGCATGAAGACCTCCTTGCATTGGCTGTAATGTCGCTCAACATAAGCAGCTCAGGGGGCACCTTATCATTTCTGCACAGAGTGCTGTGCAGGTTAGATGCACTTTCTATTCTCTGTTATCATTATACAGGGTTTTTTTGATCGTGTCAAATGAAAAGTATTCCAGAACTCATGCGTTGAGATCAAAGTTGGCGAAATGAGGGGTGACGATCGAGCCCATTTCTGATCCATAACGAAAAAAGCCGGAATGGAAGGGACCCACTCCGGCTTGATTGAAAGCGTTACCGCTATTTCTTCGAGACAAAGAACACGGGCACGAGGCCGCCACCCTGATGGACATTGACCAGGCTGCCTTTTGCCGCCCGGTTGAAGGCACCGGCAAATTCACCGTCATGCGACCAGAAATTGATGTTGACATTGCGTTTCTGGAAACCCTTGAATATCCCGTCTTCGACGATGGGGAATTCGTCCTGGGGAATCTCAACGAATTCCTGAACGGTATAGAGGATTTTTTCATTGATCGATTTGTGGATCAGGGCTTCCCAGTCCTTTTGTTCGGAAACATTTCCGATCATGACGCCAAAACCGCCGTAGCCGTCATTGGGTTTCAATACGAACGTGTCCTTGTTTTTACGGACATGTTCGAGCAGTTCGATCTGTTTCCCGTGGAAATCGGTTTTGATATCCACGAACGTTCGGGTCCAGGGAATATATTTGTGATGTGCTTCTCGTTCTTCCGGAGTGAAAATACTCTCATATTGGGGATCGGACAGGATTTCGAGCAAGGACTTGAAATCACCGGAAGCGGCACTGACCGGGTTGACGAAACAGACATTCTGATCGCGGTAGGCCTGGATAATCGGTTGACAATCGGGCCAGAATTCGTCCTTGACGAAATCATCGATGGCATCCCGATAGAGTAAGGGGATTGGTAAGCCCTTGACCGAAGCGACCTTACCATCATACTCGAAGTCGCGTGGATCGGCAAAAATCGTGTTGTAACCCAATGATTTGTAATAATCGACGAAAGCCAAAAAATCGCCGATGATGGTCGACTCACGCCAGCAGACGAAGGCAATATTCGGCTTTTTTTCCGGCTTGATCCCTTTGCGTTCGCAGAATTGGCGATACTTTTTCAGTAGTTTTTTCTCATGCGATTTGACCAACCAATCCGGACGCAGATTATATTTTTTCTGCAATTCAACTACTGCCGGGACCTGAAGGAAGATAGAGAGCATATTATCATTCCAGCCCATGCCGCTGGGGTCACCGCAGTTGAATTCAAGAAACTTGAGCGATTTTGTGCCGGTATCGAAAAACACATCGAGACGGTTCATGATCTGATGTCCGGGATAGCCGGCATCGATATAGGCCAGATCGGCTGTTCGGCCTTTGCTTTCAAGCTGGATTTGCTTTTTGAATTTTCCTTCTTTAAAGAAGGCATCGCCGACTTTATTGAGGGATGTGATCATTTTTTCAGTCGCATCAGAGATCATGGGTCGGTCCGCTTCATCGACAAAATAGGGTTTGGCGAAGGTCGGAAAAGGCTCTCCATGCATATCCATCCGACATTTGTTCATCTCGCCCTGGATGTATTTCAATTGACCGACCGGGTCGTTCTTCTCGAGTATGGCCTTGTAATCGGCATTAATCTGATCGTAAATAGTCATCACTTCCTCCTTTGAACCCGTTCACGGGGTTGCAAATATGTATGATTATAAATCTATTAGTTATACTGGACACCTAAATCGTGCTTCTTCTCTCGACGAAAACGGACTTTTTTAGTATGGAGTAAAAATACTATTAATATTATCTCAATCGCAAAAAATCAAGCCAACCGGATAAGCTTTGATTGTGCAGCCGGTCGCCATTTTCCTCACGTAGCCCTATATATCCTGATAAGTCACATATGACCGCAGATGTACCTCTTGTGCGAATAAAGAAGCAGAACGATTAGGCATGATCAATGAGGAGTGTAGCTCATGTTTCTCCCGATGAGCAGGGCAGAATTGGATGATCTGGGATGGCCTGGGCTCGATATCATTCTGGTGAGCGGCGATGCCTATATTGATAGTCCGTTCATCGGGGTGTCCCTGATCGGGAAAGTCTTGCTTGAAGCCGGGTATCGGGTCGGAATGATTGCCCAGCCTGACATTTCGAGTGGACGGGATATCACCCGTCTGGGCGAGCCCCGTTTGTTTTGGGGAGTATCCTCGGGTTGCGTGGACTCTCTGGTGGCCAATTACACGCCGACATTAAAGAAAAGACAGAGGGACGATCTGACTGCGGGCGGTCTTAATGTGCGTCGCCCGGACCGGGCGGTGATCGTGTATACCAATTTGATCAAGCACTATTTCAAAAACACGGTCCCGATTGTTTTGGGCGGCATCGAAGCCAGTTTGCGTCGAATCAGCCATTACGATTACTGGTCTGATTCAATCCGGCGTTCGGTCCTCTTTGATGCCAAAGCCGATGCCCTGGTCTATGGTCAGGGCGAAGCGACGGTTGTCGAGCTGGCGGACCGGCTGGCTCGGGGTGAGGATTGGCGGGACCTGAACGGGCTCTGTTATGCTGCAGAAGAGCCGGTCAAAGATTATCTCGCCTTACCGGACCATGAACAGGTCAGAACGGATACAGCCGCCTTTATTTCGATGTTTCATCTGTTTTATCAGAACACGGACCCACTGACTGCCCGCGGATTGTATCAGAAGCAGGACGGACGTTATCTGATCCAGAACCCGCCTCGGAGCAGCATGACCAGTCAGGAATTAGACCGGGTCCACAGTCTGGATTATGAACGCGCAGCCCATCCCCTGGAACTCGAGCATGGCCCGCTTCGTGCTCTCGAAACTATACGATTTGCCATTCCGACCCATCGAGGCTGTTACGGGGAGTGCAATTTCTGTGCGATCAGTGTGCATCAGGGCCGGACCGTGGTCAGCCGGACCATCGATTCGATCGTTCAGGAAGCCCGTTACCTGACCAGTTTACCCGGTTTCAAGGGTACGATCAGCGATCTGAGTGGACCAACCGCCAACACGTACGGTTTCGAGTGTTCCCGAAAACTCGAACATGGAGCCTGTCGACACCGGCGCTGCCTTTTCCCAGAAATATGCCCTGAATTGCAGGTGGACCATGGGAACTTGACTCGTCTCCTGCAAGCGCTCCGAAAAGTTCCGGGTATCAAGCATGTTTTTGTCGGTTCGGGATTACGGTACGATCTTCTCCTGGCCGATGTTCGGAATGGAGACCGTTTTCTGCGACAGTTGACCCGCTACCATATATCAGGCCAATTAAAGGTAGCGCCCGAGCATTCCCAGACAAAAGTAACGGAGTTGATGGGCAAACCGGGTCTCGAGAAACTCAAGGATTTCAGACAGAAATTCGAGCGGGCAGTCCGACAGGCCGGTCGCAGGTCCTTTTTGACCTATTATCTCATGGCGGCCCATCCCGGCTGCACCGAACACGACATGAACGAGTTGGCCCGTTTCTGCAGAAGGGAGTTGAAAATCAAACCGGAGCAGGTCCAGATTTTCACACCGACACCTTCGACCTATTCCTCATTGATGTATTGGACGGGCCAGGACCCTTTTTCAGGCCAGCGTCTTTTCATCGAGCGCAACAAGCGTAACAAGGAACAGCAGAAGAGGTTGATCACCGGATAGAAACCGTACAATATTCCACGATCAGTCGGGAAGGTTGTCTCCTCTTCCCCGTCAGTTTTCATCGTTGTAACCGGGATCGAAACGGTCACGCAGGGCTTCGCCGAGAATATTGATGGCCATGATCAGCAAAACGATGGCCAGGCCCGGGAAAACGGTCAGATGCCACGCTTCGGGCAGGATCAGGTATTTGGCCCCGAGATTCAACATGTTGCCCCAGCTCGGAGTCGGTGGCTGCACACCGAGCCCAAGAAAACTCAATGACGCTTCAGCCATGATCGCTCCAGCCAGACCGAATGTGGCCTTAATCATAATCGGAGACATGATATTGGGCAGGATGTGTACAATAATCGTGCGAAACGGTCGGGCCCCAAGAACGATAGCTGATTGGATGTAGTTCTTACCCCACTCGGCCAGGACAAGGCCCCTGACCAGACGGGCATAGGACACCCAGCCGGTCAGACAGAGAGCAAATATGGTCTGAAGAGTGCCCGGTCCCAGGATGGCAATGATTCCGATGGCAAAGAGAATGCCGGGAAAAGCCAGCAGCAGATCAATCGTCCGCATGATCATCTCATCGAGCCAGCCCCGGAAGTACCCGGCGATCACACCCAGGACCAGCCCTAAAAAAAGTGAAATGCCCACAACCGCAAATCCGACCAGAAGCGAGACGCGGCTGCCCCAGATCATCCTGCTCAGAACATCACGCCCCAGATCATCCTTACCAAAAGGGTGGGCCCAGGTTGGGCCGGTGAATGCCTCGGCCAGATCATCCGCAGAATCGTCGTAAACACGGTCTGCGGGATAGGGAGACAGAACAGGCGCAGCCAGGGCGCAGACCAGCAGCATGATGATGAAACAAAAGCTGATGATCAACCTGCTCTTGCCGAAGAACCAGTGCATGAATGGGACTTTGCGACTCATATTCGCTCACGATAAGGAAACGCGTGGGTCTACCCACTGGTACATCAAATCGGTCACAAGATTGACCAGAACATAAGTTAAAGAAATAACGAGAATGCAGCCCTGCACGATGGGATAATCGCGGGCCCTGATCGCCTCGATCACCAGATAACCGATCCCGGGCCAGGCAAAGACTGTTTCGGTAATGACCGCACCCGCCAGTAAAACGCCAAACTGCAATCCCAGAATGGTGATGATGGGATTCAAAGCGTTTCGTAAACCATGTTTCAGATAAATTGTCCTCGAAGACAAACCTTTGGCTCGGGCCGTTTTCATGAAGGGCAGTCTGATTGTCTCGAGGAAGCTGCACCGGGTCATGCGGATGAGCACGGACGACATACCCAGGCCAAGCGTGACTGCCGGGAGGATTACGGTCAGCCAGCCGCCCTGACTGGGCATGGGCAGCCAGACCCAGCGATAGCAGAAAATGATGATCAGCATCGGCCCCAGCCAGAAATTCGGGATGGAAATTCCGAAAAGAGACAGGGTCAGTGAAAACTGATCGATCCATGAATTGGGTCTGAGTGCGCTCACTATGCCGAGGGGCAGGGCTATGAGCAGGGCGATAGCCATACTGAGCACAGCCAATTCAAGGGTAAAGGGATATCGTTGAGAGAGGAGTTTGATCACGGGCTGACCGGGATAGAGCGTGATTGATCTACCCAGGCGACCTTTGCCAAGATCGACCAGAAAATCCTGATACTGCTTCAGATACGGTTTATCGAGCCCGAGATCACGCCTGAGTTGGGCCCGGTCGGCCATGGATGCCTGCTCGCCCAGCATGATCTCGACCGGATCGCCCGGGACCAACCGTATGATCAGGAAGACCAACGTCACAACGCCTAAAACCAGTGGTATGAGAAAAACAAAGCGTCGTATGATATAATGTTTCATTGCGAACCATCCCGGAAGGAGGCAGACAAGAGACCGCGATAACTCGCATTGGCATAGAGACGATAATTCTCGACCGACTCACTCATTGCGACTGTATTATACTCATGCCACAGGCTGACATACGGCACGTCCTCTGCCAGTATTTCCTGAACGCGACCATAGAGTTGTGCCCTTGTGTCCCGATCGAGTTCGCGTCGCCCCTGTTCGAGCAGCAGATCGACTTCCTGGTTATGATAATGCCCGCGATTGGCACCCAGGGGCGGTCTCGAACTGCTATGAAAAAGCTGATAATAGAGATCAGGCTCATCGACCCCGACCCACATCAGCGAAAAAAGCTCGAAATTGCCTTTTTTGATGTCATCGTAAAACGTAGGCCATTCGAGACTCTGGACCTTGACAGCAATTCCGACGTGCTGCAGATCACGCTGAATAATAGTTGCGATCATTTGCCGGAAAGGGTTCTGGGAGGTTTTATAGACCAATTCGAAACGCGACTGCGGACCAGGACCGTCCGGATCGGGGAAACCGGCCTGATCCAGCAAAGCCGTGGCTGCCTTCGGATCGTAACTGTAGCTCTTGACCCCGGCACGGTAAGCCCAGTGATCAGGCGGCAGTAACCCGGTCGATTCGAGCGCAAGCCCATTGAACACACGCTCGATGATGGCAGCACGATTGATGGCCAGAGCAATGGCCCGCCGCACCTCACGGACGCCGAGGACCGGATGCTCGAGATTGAAACCGAGATAGGTATAATTGTCACTCGGGCCCGAGTTCAACACAATTCCTTCCTGTTTCGAGATTAAATCGATGAACCGCGGCGGGATATCGTTCTGGGTCAGATCGATCGTTCTTTTCATCAACTCGAGCGACCTGATCATACCGTCGCTGATGACCTTGAAATGGACCCCCTCGAGTTTGGGCTGATCACCATAATAATCGAGGTTCCGCCTGAGAACAAGCTCGCGTCCGATCGTATGTCGCTCGACCCTGAAGGGTCCGGACCCGATCGGATACTCGCTGAAATCCGGATATTTTCCCTCGACTACTCCCTCGGGAATGATACCGAGTGTCAGACTGTTCAAAAAGGGAGCAAACGGCTCGAACAGATGGATCTCGAGTCTGGTCTCATCCAGGACCTCGATTCGGGAAATACACAGGAAGTCTGCCCGTTTGGGAGAACGTGACCCTTCTGCCCGAACTGAATCCAAAGTAGTTTTTACGGAATGGGCGGTCAGAGGCGAGCCATCATGAAAACGCACGCCTGATCGCAATTGAAAGGTATAGACCCTGCTGTCACTAATCTGCCAACTGAGGGCCAGATCGCCCTTATAGTGCTGCGATCCGTCCTTGTAGAGCAGACTGCTGAAAATGAGTTCATCCAGTTTGCTCGAAGCCGCATCGGTCGCAAAACGCGGATCGAGATTAGTCGGTCGGCCCTCGAGACCGACGCGAAGCATGCCCGGGCGGTGCTCGACCCGGGGAAAATAACACCCGGCCACCAGTATCACGACTATAATCAAGCCAACCAGCAGAATCATTCGCCTGACCATGTCACATTCCCATGTCCGGATTAGCACAAATCGCTCCCCTGGTTCCGCATTGTTTTCATCAATTTCTTGTTTTGACAATAATACAGATTCAGCCATGAAGTATTAGAGCATCATAGCATAAATATTACAGGTTTATGAAATATGCTCTCGTGTTGTCACGGCATAACTAATCATTCCAGATTCCTGAGTGGGAGAGTGGGACACTCAAAAATAATATTGTCAAATGGTAAATCTTGGTGTAGATTGGATGAAAAGGGGGGATTGAGACTCACACATCTTATTCGTAATCCAGAGAGGAGGACATGAATATGCCCAGGAAAGCACGACTCAAGTATGAGGACCCTCGTAGCGGGTATTATCACATTGTGACCCGCACGGTCCTGAAATCGTTTTTGCTGGATGAGATCGCCAAGGAAGAATTTCTGAGCATTCTT
>JAFGSJ010000149.1 GCA_016934675.1 bacterium
AAATTCCTCACTGCTGCCTCCCGTAGGAGTCTGGGCCGTGTCTCAGTCCCAGTGTGGCCGTACACCCTCTCAGGCCGGCTACCCATCGGAGCCTTGGTGAGCCGTTACCTCACCAACAAGCTAATAGGACGCGAGCCCATCCCTTGGCAAGAGCATTGTAAAGAGGCCCTCTTTTGGTCTTTAACGAGCTAACGAAAAAGACATTATTCGGTATTATCCCCCCTTTCGAGGGGTTATTCCGATCGCAAGGGGTAGGTTACTCACGTGTTACTCACCCGTTCGCCACGGTACTTGCCACCCGAAGGAAGCTTTCCCGTACGACTTGCATGTGTTAGGCACGCCGCCAGCGTTCGTTCTGAGCCAGGATCAAACTCTCAGATTTCAAAAGACAAAAAATCTGAACCCTTGACAGGGTTAAATTCAACTTCAAACTTTTTGCCCACATTCTGGCAAGCACTAACTATTTTATTTTCAAAGATCCATTCTGCCTTTCGTCAGGCACGAACCATATAAATAAGCCACCAAAATCCTTTGTCAAGAGGTCTATCACTTTTTTTTCGTTTTTTATATTAAAACCGATCGAATTTCTTCACATGTGCCGGTTTTATCGATCTCAGTGGCAATGTACAATATAGGCCTTCGGCCCTGTTCTGTCAAGGGGAAAACCTGGGAATGGCCCCTGCTCAGCCTCTCGACTCTCTCAGTTTTCGTGGTCTGCTTTCGTCAATTTCCGTTTCAGCTTGTCCAGCATGTCCTGAGTCATCGAATCCAGGTTATAACGCGGCGAGAAGCCCCATTCGTCGCGGGCAGCACTATCATCCATGCTGTTCGGCCACGATTCGGCAATGTCCTGCCTGACCGGGTCAATTCGATAATCCATGGAAAAGTCAGGTATATACTTTTGAATAGAATGCATAATATCTTCAGGGGCAATGCTCATCGAGGTAACATTGAAGGCGTTTCGGTGCTTCAAGCGAGAAGGGTCCGCCTCCATCAATTCGATCGCCGCTCGTAAAGCGTCGGGCATATACATCATGTCCAGGTAGGTCCCCTCTTTGAGAAAACAGGTATAACGCTTTTTCACGATAGCCTGATAGTAAATATCAACCGCGTAATCCGTGGTTCCCCCGCCCGGCGGTGCGACATAAGAAATCAAGCCGGGATATCTGACCCCGCGTGTATCCACGCCGAAACGTTTGAAATAATAGTCACAGAGCAATTCTCCGGCCACTTTCGTGACACCGTACATGGTCGAAGGCCTCTGAATCGTGTCCTGAGGTGTTTTATCCTGTGGGGTCGATCGTCCGAAGGCTCCGATCGAACTGGGTGTAAAAACCTGGCACTTGTATTCACGAGCCAACTCAAGTATGTTGAACAGGCCCGCCATATTGATATGCCACGCGCGTTGCGGATTTTGCTCCGCTACGTGCGATAACAATGCCGCCAGATGATATATGGTCCCAACCTTGTTGGTGCGGAGCACGTGATCGAATTGGGCGGGATCATTGACGTCCGCAGACACAAACGGACCACTCTCAAAAGCAGGCAAACCAGGCATTGAACGAATATCAGACGCTATGACCTGGTCGTAACCATATTTTTCACGCAATGCCATGGTCAATTCTGAACCAATCTGCCCCAAAGCTCCCGTCACAATGACTTTCTCTTTCATACGAACCTCCGCTTGCGAAACCAATTTCATCTACCGTGACATAGAAAAAACAATACGTTTATAGAGTAACATCATACGAATATGCCAGTATAGTGCTTATATCAAGGTGCCCACCTGGTCGGGACCAAGAAATTCCTTTGTACGGGAAACAGGTAACATGGCTTCACAGTGTGACCATGGAAAAACATGACCAGAGCTCTCGCTGATTTAAAAACTTTTTCAGCCTTCAACAAAGTTACGGCTCGACAAATCTGCACATTCATGAGATAATCTGGTTTGGAAAAGACCACACAACATCACCCACATTGGAGCAGCAATGAAAGTGCAGAGAAATACGGTTCCTGTGCATCTGGAAGCTGTCTGTCACGAATCCCTTGAGATAGAAGGTGAGGAAACATTCCCTCTATCACTAAACTCGAAAAGGGTATCAAACAATGTTTGGTTTTGAAATTATCATCATTCTGGTTGTCCTGCTGCTCTTTTTCGGATTGCCGGTTGTGATCAGGGCTGTGGATTATCCGGTAGCCCTGCGCTTTCAACAGTCACGTCGTGAAGACCTGTCCACGGACAAGGCCGCTTATTTCCAGAAACAGGAATCGGTCTTGACTCAATCGGGATTCCATCGAGGTCCTGCCTTTTCGATCCAAGACATGGGCGTAATAAACCATAGTGAAATTTATGCGGACAGCCAAGGTAACATAGCGACACTGGCTTTACTCACCGATCAAACCGAAACGGTCCATAAAAGCTATCTTGAATTCATGACCGCGTATGAACCGGGTCCCTTTTTGGTGACCAAGTCGTCAGCGGGATTGGAGATGTTCTATGATCCTCCGGGGATTATTACCGTAAGTTATTATCGAATAACCGATATACCCTCATTGTTGAAGTATCATGAACGACATCGCCGAGACATAGAACAAAAGGGACACAAGGCCCGACTCATCCCGACCGATCAACTGCTGCACATTCAGGAGGAAATTCAGTCCCGACTTCTTAAATACCAGGAAGAACGGGGTATTCTGCGCTATAATGAAGCAAATGGTCGGCTCAAGGGGACCATGCGTCTAGGTCTTTCGCTTATCTCTCATCAACTGTCATTGACGCCCTTTGGCCTCCCCCTTTCCGCAAAACTGGTCTCGTTCATATGTGGACTTGCCTGTATCATTCTGATCAATCTTTGGTCCGCAATGCACATAGCACCAGCCAGCACAAACGGTTTTTTCGATCTCGTGGTCTATGCGCTCGTTTTTCTCGGGTGTGGTCTGATTCACGGTCTTTTTTTCAGGCGAAAGATAGTGGCCTGGGCAGTATTCATCGGACTGATACCGGCTTTATTTCTGGTTTTAACTGATGCCAACGGGGCCGGATTATCGAAAAATAGTGCGGATTATTTCATGATCTATGTCGCGAGCGCTTTTTTAGGTAGCCGCTTACGAACATTCCGTGAGATGGAAGGAGGTGTTGAGAACCTCCTCTATCCAGGATTGATCGTCTGTGTGATCATGATCATGTTTTGTATCGGTAATCGCTGAAAAAATTCGGCTTATATAATAATGAATTATAAATATAAAAATAGAGGACAAGCAGCACAAGAAAGGTTAAAGCATGAAGTAACACGTGCCCTTGTTTTCATTGAAACCAATCCTCCGGGCACCGCTGCCTTTGCTGATACCAGTTCGTTGATTTATCTGGCCAAAACCGGTTTGCTGCCTCAATTCGTCGATCATTTCCAGGTCCGGATTGCCCGGACTGTTCTGCCTGAACTTTTTCTGGACCAGAAGGTACGTCACCCGGAAACGAGATTTCTCAAAGAAGCACTCGAAAAATGCATATTGGAACCGGAAAATGAAGCCGAAGCAAATCCTGGCTTTCTGGTTGATCGGGACAAGTCGTCCACGCCTGATGCTCTTGATCAGGGTGAGCGAGGAGTGCTACGTTATTATCTCAAAGTTGGAGCCGGATTCATCCTGACTGATGACCACAAAGTAATCCGGACCTGTCGGACCCATCGATACCCCTTTACCAGTACAATACTGGTCCCCTGTTTATTGTATCGCTATAAGCTCCTGATACGGGAGGAATGCTCTCAAGCCCTTACCAAGATTTTTGAAATCGGTTATTTCAACGATCATATTTATCGAATAGCTCGAAAAGTCATGATTTCGCTCTCAGCGTCATGACCTTAGTAAAAAGAGCGAGCCATGTGCGATGTCTATAGACCAAAGAGCGGAGCGATTTTGGTCGATCAGAAAAAAACATTTACCCCAAAATGCGCACCATGAAATGCGGGTTGAGCTCATCCACGAACCAACATACTGCATTTTTCCCCCAGCAACAAATAAAAAACCT
>JAFGSJ010000150.1 GCA_016934675.1 bacterium
AACCTGTTTTGCTTCGCTCGAAACTCCTGGGGCCTTCTATGTGCCATCATCCAGAAAATCAAAACCGAGACATCGCACATAGCTCGTGTGCAGAAAATGATTGCAGTTTTTTTCTTTCTCTGCTATGATGTTTCACGTTTAGTTAATAATCAGTTTGCTTGAACAGATGATGATCTGAGGGAAGAACTCAAGCATGGATGAAAACACACCGCGTTCCACGATTTTGATCGTCGATGACGACAAGTATGTTCGGACCGTCCTGAACGATGCGATCGAGCAGCCGCAGTATGCCATTACCCAGGCCAATTCGGCAGAACAGGCCATCCGCTTTCTGAAAAAGGACAGGTTTGATCTGGTCCTGTCGGACCTGAAGATGAAAAAAATTGATGGCCTTGAACTGCTGAAATATATCAAGACCAATTTTCCCGAGACGGCCGTGATCATTATTACGGCTTACGGCACGGTGGAAACTGCGGTAAAAGCCCTGAAACTCGGCGCATATGATTATATTCTCAAACCGATCGAAATCATCAAATTGCGCAACCTGGTCGGTAATATTTTGAGTTACCACCAACTGCAACGCGAAAATGTCGAGCTTCGTCGCCAGCTCAGTCATACAATCAAGCCGGAACATATCCTGGGAACGAGCCCGCATGTCTCCAAAATCCGCGACATTATCGGGCAGATTGCCCAATCACAGGTCACCATTTTGATCGAGGGTGAAAGCGGGACCGGTAAAGAACTCGTGGCACGTTCGATCCACAATTTGAGTCAGCGGGCAAGTAAACCCTTCATTACCGTCAATTGCGGCGCTTTACCTGCCACCTTGTTTGAAAGCGAATTGTTCGGTCATGAAAAAGGTTCGTTCACCGGAGCGATCGCCCAGCGTAAAGGTCGCTTCGAGATTGCTCATCAGGGCACGCTCTTTCTCGATGAAATCGCCGAGATTTCTCTCGAAAGCCAGGTCAATTTCCTGCGTGTGCTCGAAGACAGCAAAATCCGCCGAATCGGAGGCGATTCCGAATTCGATGTCGATGTCCGTGTCATCGCTGCCACCAACAAGAACCTCAAAGATAAAGTGCTTGCCGGTGAATTCAGGGAAGACCTCTATTATCGGCTCAATGTGATCAACATCACCTTACCGCCTCTCCGCGACCGGATCGAAGATATCCCCCTGCTCGCTCAAGCCTTCATCAAGGAATTTTCCCGGTATCATAATATCAAGCACAAAACCATCTCGACCGAGGTCCTTAAAAAAATGATGACCTATCACTGGCCCGGCAATATCCGTGAACTACGCAATTTCATTGAACGGGCACTTCTCCTTTCAAGTGCTGACCTGATCACATCCGAAGTCATCAATTTCGACGAACTCAAACCACCCGGTCGACGTGACACCAAAATCTCGATTCCTTTCGGTACGACGATCAGAGAAGCCGAAAAAGAACTGGTCCTCTCCACCCTTAAAAATGTCAAGGGCCATCGCAAAAATGCCGCCAAAATCCTGGGCATTTCGGTCAGATCGCTCCAATATCGACTCAAGGAATACCAACTCGAAAACGGAACGGTCCTCGATGATCAAGACCACAACGACTCGTAATTCTGCGATCCTTCCTCCAATGATCATATTGACATTGATGGCCGAAAGATATACAAAAATGGTGGTATTTTTTGTTGTGGCAGCGGTTAGCGGGACCTGGAGAAGCCTTGGCTGTGTCATACCAGGCATTGGTTCGCATTTATGCAATAATTGCACAGATGTCCCGGACAGGTAATTCTTCGGTTCGAGGCAGGCCCCACAATTCTTCATCACCATTTATTGACGCAATATTTGCACTCTCAGACGGCGGGATGGGGGGCTCTTGAGAGCCTGAGTTTAAACATGCTGTCACGTGAGGTCTCATATTACGGCCCGAATCGCTGTTCGGTCCGGTCTGGCGGCACAGAAATTGCATCTATAATTGTTTCGGAGTTCGGACAGATAGAACCGATGGACTGAAGTAGATGAAGGTGGTTTCCTTCGCATAAGCCCATTCACTCGGCGGATATCCTTTCTGAAAGGAGTCAGGTATGTTTTGTGTTGGAGATAGTGTGATCTACCCGACGCATGGTTTGGCTGAGGTAGAGGCGATAGAGGAGAAGAATGTTCTGGGGAGTAAGACGTTTTTTTACGTATTACGGGTCCAAAACAAGGAGATGTCAGTATTAGTGCCGACAGGAAACGAGGAGAAGATCGGGCTTCGGGCCATTATTGACGCATCCGAGATCCCCGGGATAATCTCGATTATGAAGGAACCTCCATCTGCTCAGACCACATATTGGCATCAGCGTTACAGTGAAAATTATCAGAAGATGAAAACGGGTTCGATTTTTGAGACAGCCAAGGTTTTTCGTGATTTGATCATCATCAAGCGTGAGAAAAAGTTATCGGTGAAAGAGACGCGGATGATGGAAAATGCGAAAGAGTTGATCATTTCTGAGATAGCGTATGCTTTGGCCTGTGCCAAGGAGGAAGCGGAGCGGATGGTCCTGGCGGCGATCGAGACTAATCCTAGTCTCAAATTGACCCAGGTTCAATAGCAACGGTCGTCATGGTCAGCAGGCTCGAGCAGGATCATGGGCCGGGCAGGTCGGGTGATTGATATCCTGCTAAACGGGTTCACCTCCTGGTTGATCCGGTGAGATGGTTGACCACGATTCAATTTTTTTTCCCTCCTTATTGATTTCCCAGTTTCAAAGTTGCAGCGATTACATCCTGATCGGGTTAGTGTGTTCTGTTGATCAAAATGGTTGCGGCTTGTGTTTCGTACTCGGGAGTCATACTAAGTGCAAGAAGATTTCAGGTTGAGAGGGACCGGTCTCCTTGTCATCGACAGAGCGAGGTTATTATGCGACTATTGTTTATCCATCCTCCGGGTAATCTCGAGCTTGAATATGGAGAGTTGCACGAATCGGGGGCGTTGTATCCCGCGCTGGGGTTGGCCTGTATTGCCGCGATTGGACTTGAAGAGGGGCATGAGGTCCGGGTCATCGATGCCGAGGCCAGTCAACTAAATGCTCAGATGGTGATGGCTCAGGTTGAAGCGTATAAACCGGACCTGGTCGGTTTTCAGGCATTTTGCACGACACAGGGGCGTGTATCTGAGTTGGCGGCTGGGGTCAAGGCACTGTCATCCGAGATAATCACCGTGATCGGTGGTGTGCAGGTGACCTTATTCAAGGACAGTTTCATGGCCGATCCTGTGTATGATTATGGTGTCTATGGCGAAGGTGAGGAGGTGTTCCGGCATCTTTTGAGGGCGTTGCCGGACCGGAAGGGTTTGGGTGATGTGGCCGGGTTGATCTGGCGCCAGGATGGGCGGTGCGTGATCAATCCGCCTCAGGCGTTGATCAAAGACCTTGATCGGCTTCCCATGCCGGCCCTTCATTTGTTTCCGCTTGAAGCATATCATTCATCCGCACAATTGCGTGGTCGAAAAACATTACATATCATGACCTCACGAGGCTGTCCCTATCGCTGTGTATATTGTTCGAGTAATCTCATTTTTGGGAAAACCCATCGTTATTACAGTACTGGACGGGTGATTCGAGAAATACACCATATGATTGATGATTTTGGAGCGGATGGGATCCAATTTTACGATGAGGTCTTTACCATGAATCGGAAACGGGTCATGGCCCTGTGTCAGGCTTTAATCGACGATGGTTGTCCGGTGCCCTGGACCTGTTTCACCCGGGTCAATCTGGTTGATCAGGAATTGCTCGAAAAAATGGCTGCAGCCGGTTGTTATCAAATATTTTACGGGTTGGAATCGGGTGTACAGCGTTTGTTGGATCTGGTCCACAAGGACATTACTCTCGAACAGGCACGTCAGGCCCTCGGCGAGACACGTCGGGCTGGCATCGAGTCTGTGGCTTCCTTCATGTTGACCATACCGACCGAGACGGTCGAGGAAACGGAGCAGACCATTCGGTTCGGGATCGAGGTTGATCCTGATTATGTGTACTGGTTAACCACCACACCTTATCCAGGGACGGGTTTACACGATTTAGCCAAGAAAGACGGACAGATACTGGTCGATGATTTCACCCGTTACAATGTTTTTAACGAGATCGTGTATCTGCCTGCTGGACGGAGTATCGAGGAGATCAAGTCCACTTTGAAAAAGGCCTATCGACGATTCTATCTTCGTCCGCGCTATATCATCCGCAGATTGAAAGGGCTCCATAAATTACCGCCCTGGAAACTCTGGAACCTGATCAAGAGTGGGATCCGCATGTTTTACTAGGTGTCATTCGCCGACAAGGATTTTTTTATGGCCAAAGTTGCGTTTGTGCAGAATTTCTGGTTCGAATTTCTGGGCCCGATGTACCTGTCATCATATTTGAAGGCACACGGTCATCAGGTCGAGTTGTTCATGTCTGACCGGATTGACACATGCGTGTCTGAGGTTGAGGCTTTTGATCCGAACATCATTGCTTTTTCGTGTTCCTCGGGGAGCCATCAGTTCGCCAGTCACTTTGCCGCTGCTTTCAAGGCCCGTCGAAGCGTGTATGCGGTCATGGGTGGACCACATGCAACCTTTTATCCGGCAGCAGTCAAACAGGACCAGATCGATCTTCTGGTCAGGGGTGAAGGTGAGGAGGCGATCCTTGAACTGGTCGAGGCCCTCGAACAGGGACGAGACTATCGTCAGATTCGGAATCTGGTTTATCGTGAGGGGGAACAGATCGTCCAGAATCCGGTCCGGCCTTTGATTGAGGACCTGGACTCGTTACCGTCTCCGGACCGGGGTCTGTATTACAAGTACAAGTATCTCCGGAACAATCCGAACAAGCATTTTATTACCGGTCGTGGTTGTCCTTATCAATGCACTTTTTGCTGCAACAAGTCTTACAAAACACTCTATCACGGTCTCGGTAAAATGGTGCGAAGGCATAGTGTCGAGCGGGCGATCGGTGATATCGTGGCTTTGCATCGGGACTATGGTTTTTCAGCCCTTCGTTTTGATGATGAGGTTTTCATCCTGTCGCCTGACTGGTTGAGTACCTTTCTAGAATGTTATACCGAGCAGGTCCATATTCCTTTTTCCTGCCTGATCAGGGCCGATCTCCTCAAGGAAGATATGGCCCGACTGTTGAAAAGGGCCGGTTGCTATATCGCCTATTTTGGCATTGAAAGCGGTAATGAACATCTGCGTAATGAAATTCTCAAAAAAAGGGTCACCCGGGCTGATATTGTCACGACTGCTAAGCTGCTCGAACAGTTCGGTATCAAATCCGGGACTTTCAATATGCTGGGAATACCTGGTGAAACCGTTGAGATGGCCTTCGAGACGGTAAAGCTCAACCAGGAAATCAGGGCAGATTATCCCTGGTGTTCCATCGTCCAGCCCTATCCTGACACTGAACTTGAAAAGATCGCTCTGGATATGGGTTGTCTTCATCAGGCGGGTAGCATCGATACGTTTTCCAGTTCATACTTCAACAAATCGGTCATTG
The DNA here is from genome assembly GCA_016934675.1 of bacterium. GTDB lineage: Bacteria > CSSED10-310 > JAFGSJ01 > JAFGSJ01 > JAFGSJ01 > JAFGSJ01. The sequence goes on from JAFGSJ010000150.1 coordinate 5,503, forward strand.
ACAATCCTTTCAGTGAGCAGTTGGAGAATCTGCATAAATTCTTTTATGTTCTGGTTAAATTTCCTTTACTGGAGCCGTTTATCAGGCGTCTCATCAAAATGAGATCGAATATTTTGTTTGATTTTATTTTCCAAATAACATATGCCTATCGCTACATCAAAACATATCGGATTTCCTGGATCAGATTGGCAACCTATGCCTTGAAGATGAAGAGCCATTTTTAGATAAGTCAAGGAGCATGTCGTGCACAAAAACGCGAATATTTCGGTGGTTATTCCCTGTTATAATGAGGAGGCAGGCATTGGGCGAGTAATCGAAAAAATCCCCGGTTTTGTGCAAGAGATTATTGTGGTTGACAATAATAGCACGGACCGGACCGCTGAGATTGCCCGGGCCGGCGGAGCCAAGGTCATCCATGAGAGCAGGCAGGGCTATGGCTATGCGTATAAAGCCGGTCTCCCGGCTGCATCTGGTGACCTCATTGTGACCATGGATGGCGACGGGACTTACCCTTCTATTGCGATCGCCTATCTGGTTGATATTTTGCTCGAAGATGAGCTCGATTTTATCTCGGCCCGGCGGATGCCCCTTGATGCGACCCGTTCCTGGAACAATATCCAGCGCTATTTCGGTAATATTGTCCTGACCACAGTCTCGGCCCTTTTATTTGGTTTTGTGATCCGTGATTCGCAGTCAGGTATGTGGGTTTTTAAGAAATCGGTCCTGGACAAGGTTAACGTGACCAGTAACGGCATGGCTTTTTCCGAGGAACTGAAGATAGAGGTTTTCCGGCATCGCACTCTCAGGTGTCGAGAAGTGCCGATACAGTTTAAATATGTCCAGCGTTTGGGCCATAGCAAATTGCATCTGTGGCGCGACGGATTCCGCAACCTGCTCTTTCTTTTCAAAAAACGGTTCACTTATCGACACCCGGCGAGTTGATCATGTCCATCGGTTCCGTGCTTCGCATTCTCTGGCGACTTCACACATTACAGCCCGTTGCGATTTCATTTAACGTAACCCATCGCTGCAATCTGAAATGCCTGATGTGCAATATACATAAGATACCGATCGACGAATTATCGCTGGATCAGCTCGAACCGGTGTTGGTCGATTTGAAGCAATCGGGCTTTGAAGTCATTGAGATAACGGGGGGAGAGCCCTTTCTCCGCCAGGACATTTTTGAGTTATTCACCCTGCTCGAGCAGATCGGTTTTCACTATACGATCAACTCGAACGGCATTCTGATTGACCGGGAGATTGCCCGTCGTTTAAGTGAACTACCCGGTATTCTCCAGATTGCGCTCAGCATCGATTCCCTCAAACCCGAGCTGTACGCTCAGATCAGGGGGGTCGATCGTTTGGCCGAGGTCATAAACGGACTTGACCTTCTGCTGACTACTCGACTCCGAAAACCGCTCAAGGTCAATTTGACCGTCAATCGCTTCAACTTTGGTGAGGTGCTTGATATTCTTGATTTCTGTACCAAGCGGGGCGTTTATTTATCGGTGTTTCCGGTCAATCTTGGCAGCGATTTTCGTCATCGCAGCATCGACGCGTCCCTGGTACCGACCCAAGAAGAGTGTGAGAATATGGCTGGCCTGTTTCAACGTCTTGAAAAGTTGAAAAAGCAAGGGGCTTTTCTCTGGGAGCACAGTTCATTTTATCGAGGTGCCATCGATTATATTCTGAATAATCGGGTGCCTCCCTGTGATGCGGGACGGTTATATTTTGATCTGCATGCCGATGGCAAGATCGCGGTCTGTAACGATCTACCGCCGTTCGGGGACCTGACCAGGGAACGTTTTCAGGACTGCCTGGCCCGGCTTGATTCCCAACAAGAAATGATCCGGCAATGTTATCGGCATCATCCTTGTTATTATACCTGTACTTATGCCATTTCCACAATCGCTCGACATAAAATCAGTTATGCACTTGAAAGTGCCCGGATGATGGGTTTGTCTCGACTTATCGCGACCTACCTGGGTCAGACACCGAAACCGGAAATTACAGAGCAGACCCGTAGGCAAGAGGAATTATGACCAGTTATTTACTCGGAATCAACAACACCTGGCACGATACCGCCGCGTGTTTAATCAAGGATGGGGTCCTCATCGCTGCGGCGGAACAGGAACGTTTTGATCGGACCAAACACAGCCTGGCATTTCCCTCGGATGTAATCGATTATTGTCTGGATCAGGCCGGTATCCAGTTAAAAGATGTCAACGCCATAGCCTTACCCTTTCAAAACTGGATCGCCCTGCCCCACATTGCCAAACATTTCCTGCGTTATTTTCCCCTGACTCTGGTCTTGGTCTGGGACCGGTTTAAAAACACTTTTCTATCATCCGCTTCACTCAATCGAAATATGAAAAAGAGGATGACTCTGAGTAATCTCAGCCGCGAGTTCCCGGTATTTCGACTCGAACACCATTTATGTCATGCCGCCAGTGCATTCTTTGTGTCACCCTTCGAGGAAGCGGCTATTTTATCGATCGATGGGGTCGGTGAGTGGAATTCGACCTTGGCAGCGCGAGGCTCGGGGCACAAAATCACCAAATTGTTCGAGATCGGTTTTCCTAATTCGCTTGGGCTTATTTATCAAGCGGTGACCCAATATCTCGGTTTTCGCCCCAACTGTGATGAATCCAAGGTGATGGGGCTGTCCAGTTATGGTGATCCGCAGCGTTACAAGAAGCTTTTTGATGAGATCATTATGCTCGAGGAAAACGGCCAGTTCAGGATCAATCCTGCTTATATCCGGTATCATATCTATGGCCATCAGCAGATGCTTTCCAGAATATTCTATAGTTGCTTTGGTCCGAGTCGGCACAGAGACGAACTATTGACCGAGCATCATCAGGACCTGGCCGCCGCTCTGCAATTCCGGGTCGAGGAGGCGGCGATTCATCTGGCGAACCGGCTCCATAAAATGACCGGGCTGCCCAATCTCTGCCTGGCCGGAGGGGTTGCCCTCAATTGTGTTCTGAATGAAAAAGTGAAACGCCAATCACCCTTCGAGCAGCTTTATGTTCAACCCTCGGCAAATGATGCTGGTGGGGCCATCGGCAGCGCCCTGTTTCTGCATCATCAGATCAACAATCATCCCCGGTCTTTTGTCATGGAACATGTCTATTGGGGGCCCGGTTTTGATGATCATACCATGGAAGCGGCCCTGAAAAAATTCAATGTGCCGTATCAACGCTGTCCTGATATCGCCCGTCACACGGCCCAGAAAATAACCGAGGGCCTGACGATCGGCTGGTTCCAGGGCCGGATGGAGATCGGGCCTCGGGCTTTGGGAAACCGCAGTATCGTGGCCGATCCCCGTCAACCGAACATGAAGGACCTGATCAACCAGAAGGTCAAGCACAGGGAGGATTTCAGACCTTTTGCCCCATCCGTCCTCGAGGAGCACTGTGCTACCTATTTTGACAGTGCCGATCGATCTCCCTTCATGCTCCAGGTTTATAACGTCAAACCTGAATGGCAACCGCGCATCCCCGCGATCACCCATGTAGATGGCACGGCCCGCGTCCAGACGGTCAGTCGTGAGATCAACCCCCGTTATTATGAACTCATCCGCAATTTCGGGGTTTTGACCGGGATCAATCTGGTCCTGAACACCTCGTTTAACGACAACAACGAACCGATCGTCTGCACGCCCGAAGACGCGGTCAGATGTTATCTGAAGACGGGTCTGGATGCCATGGCTCTGGGTAATTATTACTGCCAAAAAGAGGAACTGTAAGAAGCTGTCGATTTCTTATTGTTCAACGCTGCGAAGCAGCAAGCACCGAAGGTCCGAAGAACCAGGCTTCAGC
>JAFGSJ010000151.1 GCA_016934675.1 bacterium
ATAGACCTGAGACAGCTTCCGAAGAATGCTCAGAAATTCTTCCTTGGCGATCTCATCCAGCAAAAACGATTTCAGGACCGTGCGGGTGACCAAGTGATAATACCCACTACGAGGGTCCTCATATTTGAGTCGTGCTTTCCTGGGCATTTTCATGTCCTCCTCTCTGAATTGCGATTAAGATGTGTGAGTCTCAATCCCCCCTTTTCATCCAATCTACACCAAGATTTACCATTTGACAATATAATCTTTGAGTGTCCCACTCTCTCATCCTCTCCAGGGCAAGAATGACGAGGAGTTGTGACTGCACATGAATTTCTTGAAATTTGGGGTAAAAAAGTATACTCTCTGGCCAACCGATGAACCGATGATTTTTATTCCATAGTTGAGGTAAGCACATGAGGTTATCCATGAGTGTCGCCATCCGGTATTCGAAGGTCGACCCTGTTTCGAGAGTGAGGGTGGAGTGACAAACCATGGGACAGATGAAAGGAGTGACCGGCCTGGTCCACATGGGCTCGCAAAAGTGGCCCGTTGTTTCCTTTTCATCCTGGTCTTGTGTGCTGTCATCTTCTATATTTTCGTCAATATCGAGGAAATTCGACACTATTCGTTTGAGATCAATTGGTTGTATCTGGGGTCGGGTTTTGGGCTGATGGTTTTAGTGTATCTGGTCCTGTTCGGATTGTGGCTCAAACTGAGTGCGAATTTTGGGTTGGAAACGCCATGGGCACGTGCGGCCCGGGCCTGGTATCTTTCTCATCTGGGCAAATATGTTCCCGGCAAGATTACTATGCTCTTGGTCCGTCTCGAAGCCTATCCAGGTTCGGCTCGGTCTATCGTGACCGTTGCGTCACTGGTCGAATATTTTTGCATGTTGGCTGCTACCTGTTTTTTTGTGCTGGTCATGCTACTCCCACCGCATGATCTGGTGCCCGGCTCTATTCGTTGGCTGGCCTTAATCGGAGTGTTTTTCTTTCTCGGCATGCTCTGGCCGCCTTTTTTGGGATGGGTCCTCAATTTCGGTTTGCGGGTAGCCCGACAGAAACCCATCGAGCACTTCCCTTCATATTTCCTCTTATTAGGGTATACCATTGCGTATATCGTCCCGGTCCTTGGTCAAAGTCTGGCTTTTTTCCTGGTTCTTCGTTCATTCGGTCCGGTCGGTCCCGAGCAGTTCTGTTTTATTGCTGGCGTTTATTTCAGCGCGACCCTGGTTGGTTTGGCCGCTTTCTTTACGGCGAGCGGTATTGGCGTCAAGGAAGGCATTCTGTTTCTTGTCCTGGCAGCAGTGTTGCCCACAGCAGTCGTGATTGTGGCCAGTCTGGTTTTCAGGCTGATGTATGTCGTCGTTGAACTGGTGCTGGCTGGCGTAGCGGTCTGGCTCGATCGTACGAAAGCCTCGTCGAAATCATGATTCACTATTCCGGTCCGTTTTTTGCTTGGACCGCCAATCGCTTACACGATCAGGAGCAGGGGGCAATGATCAGAACCGCTTATTTCGGACAGATGTTTCATGTCCCGGACGGCTTTCAGATAGCCTTTTGACACGAAAAAGTAGTCGATCCTCCAGCCGATGTTCCTTTCACGGGCCCGGGTCTTGTAATCCCACCAGGTATACTCGATTGTGTCCGGATGCCTTTCACGAAAGACATCAACATATCCCGCGGCCACATAAGTATCCATCCAGGCTCTTTCTTCGGGCATAAAGCCGGAAACCTTTTCATTCTGCTTGGGATGAGCCAGATCGATTTCATGATGAGCGGTGTTGTAATCCCCGGTCATGATCAGCATTTTATCGTTTTTCAGCCGTTCAATATACTCGAGGAAGGCTGCATAAAAGTCCATCTTATAGCGTAAACGCTCCTGGCTCTGTTTGCCATTGGGAAAATAAATATTGAAGAGAATAAAATCCTTGTAAGTAGCAATCAGGATTCTCCCTTCACGATCGAAACGATCGATACCAAAACCGGTCTGGATTTCGAGGGGTTGGCTGCGGCTGAACAGGGCCACACCGCTATATCCTTTTTTTTCGGCTGCTGAAAAGAAGGCATGATATCCGGCCGGTGAGCGCAGGGAAGGATCGAGTTGGTCCGGATGAGCTTTGGTCTCCTGAATGCAGAGAATGTCGGGTTTTTCCCGGGTGAACCAATGCTGAAATCCTTTTTTGGCTATAGCACGGAGGCCATTGACGTTCCATGATACTATCTTCATGGTGTTCTCCTTGAATTTTTACTTGGCTTCAATTATGGTAACAATGTGATACAATCTGAGCTGGATACAGGGATAACGGAGTTCCGGATTCTATTATGGCATGTCCCTGCCGAGGATGCAACTGAAAGGTGATCGGAATCATGATCAAGAGACGATCTCATGGCTTGTTCTGCGTGCTTGTATGCATTTATTTACTGTTGTCGGCCTGTGAACGGAACGCTCAACAAACGCCTCTTGTTTTGCTTGGTCTGGATGGTGCCAGTTGGAAATTTATCGACCCGCTTCTGGAAAGAGGTGCTCTCCCGACTTTTCAGCGTTTGATCGATCAGGGTGGGCGAGGGAATCTCGAAACACTTTTACCCACACAGTCTGTTATCATCTGGAACACGATTGTCACGGGTTGTATGCCTGAAAAACATGGCATCAAAGGCTGGCTGTCCGGTGCTGGTGATCAGTTGGCCCTGACCAGTACCATGCGTCAGAAACCAGCTCTATGGGACATTCTGAGCTCGAAGAAGAAAAAGGGCCTGTACGTGAACTGGTGGTCAAGCTGGCCGGTATACCCGATCTCAGGAGTCATGGTTTCCAACCTGTTCTTTTACCGGGACGCGGCCGATCCGGTTTATCCAACTGAACTGACAACCGAATTGCGAAGCTTGATTTCCTCGGCAGAGATTGACCAGAGTAATCAGTCTCACCACAATGCTGCTTTGGCCAGTGCCGCATATCGGAAGGATGAACAGATTTTCGAGCTGGCTGGTACCCTTCTCGAGCGAGACCAGTATGACATGGTCGCCGTCTATGTCCGTGGGCTCGATTTGATCGAGCATGAGTATTACCAGTACGCTTTTCCCGAGGAATTCTCCCGGCCAATTCCCGACAGAGAAGAGTTTCAGGGTTTTATCGATGATTATTATATGGCACTTGACAGCCTGATCCAGAAGTTTCTGGCCCGGTTTACGTCCACAGTGGATGTGATAATTGTATCCGATCATGGTATGGAAGCCATGTCCGGCGAATCTCCTCCGATCAGCCGGCTCTTACTGAATACACTACTGCAAGAACTGGGTTATTGTTCGATCAAAGACCAGTATGATTTGGATTGGAGCCAGACGAAAGTGTATCAATACGGTTATCATATTCCCGGGCCCATACGCACAATGCGAATCAATGTAATCGGTCGCGAAAAACAGGGGGTAGTCCCCGCAAGCGAGCAGGAAATGGTTGCGAGCCAGATTATGACATTACTCAGCTCATTAACGGCCAAAAGGCCGGATCAGACGGGCGTCAACATGCCCTTGTTCACTGAAGTCTCTCGGGCTACGGATGATGAAGCAGACCTGTTCTGTCGACTTAATCTCGACCTGAAGCCCGATGATATCCTGGAATTACCTGGGGGAAACCAAAAGGTGGACTCATTCCTGACACATTTTTTGCTCCATTCTTCAGGACAGCATGATCAGGCACCACCCGGAATTGTTATAGTCTCCGGGCCATCTTTCACCGATGAAACCAGGCTATCGGCATGTCACGTAACGGATATCGCCCCAACCATACTCCAGGTCATGGGCTTGCCATTGAGTGAGGAAATGGACGGTTGTGTGCTCGTTCAGGGGCTGACGCGAGCGAAGAAAAGGGCCATAACGGGTACAGTTACCTCGTACCCTTTACCGGAAGGGGCCGCAAAGAACAGTGAAACCGGCGGAGATAGGCTGCCTCAATCTATCGAGAAAAAAGTCAGGACCGAATTACAATCGCTTGGATATATCCAATGAGACTTCAACCCAAAACCGATCTTCGATACAGATTCATATATACCGGGCACCTGTTCATCCTCATATTGTTCAATCTGGCCTCTATCGGCTGTGAAAACATTGGGCTGGAACACGCTTCCCGGGGTGGTTGGCACATAGTGCAGGGCGAGAATCCCCTGCCGCATTTCCGGGCCATGTGCTACCTGCCTGATCAACCATTCTCGAAACATGACGAAAAAGGGCCGATTGGTACGCAACGCGGAGCGAAGCCGCACCATGTCTCTCATATGTTTGTAGCCGGATTTGATGGCATTGTCTATCGTTCCAGTGACGGTTTTCAGACCTGGCAGTATAGTCAGGTCCCCGGTGGAGAACGATTATATGCCCTTCACTTCGACAACAAACAGAAAGGCTATGTCGCAGGCTGGGGGGGCAGACTGAACCGAACTCTTGACGGCGGCCGGACCTGGCAGGCCATAGATACAGGTTCCACGCAACGAATTACCGGTATGGACCGGGCCCCGGACGGTCATCTCTTTTTGATTGGTGACGGTGGAACTGTAATCAGGACCGCCAGCAATGATCGTCAATTCGAACAATTATCCGGATTTCAGGACCAGGGATTGCGTGCCATCGCTTTCAACGCAGATGGTCATGGTCTGATTGTGGGCTATCGCGGGGCGGCCTGGGCCACTCATGACAGCGGTAAGAACTGGGACGAGCTCTCTGGGTTGAAAGGGTTCGGCAGCGATATGTACAGTTGTGCCGTGAATTCGACCACTGCCTGGGTTGTGGGGGCCTTCGGCCATGTTTTCAAGGCCAACCTGGAAGATGATAAATGGAGCCAGGTCGACTTGCAGACCCGGGCATATCTGAGACATATCACCTTCATATCCGACCGGATCGGTATTATCACGGGTTACGGGACCGTCTTTCGGACCGTTGACGCTGGCGCTACCTGGCAACAGATTATCAGCGGGGTCCCTTATCAACTGTTGGCTTCCACCGGCGATTCCGGTTCTGAGGTCTGGACATGTGGTGAATACGGCTGTCTTTATTGCTGGGATGGTGCGGGGAACACTCGACGCGGACCTGTACTCGGGATCGGCGTCACCATCTTTGATTTGGCCAGTGATGACCGTAATTCAACTCTCTGGGCAGTAGCCGAAAAAGGGACCGTGTTTCATTCCCGCGATCAGGGACAATCCTGGGGCAACACTGCCCTTACTCCTCCCATCGATCTTTTGACCGTCACCTTTTCGTCCGATGGCCTGGGTTACATCGGAGGCAGGAACGGCCATTATTGGTCCACACAAGATGGTGGTTCCACCTGGCATCATCAACAATTACCGGCAAAAGATGATATCAATGATCTGGCCGTCAGCCCAACGGGCACCGTCTGGGCTTGCGGTCGGAACGGGCTGCTCTGTAAATCATCGGACAGAGGTATTAGCTGGCACAGTATCCCGATCAATTTCGATCGGGCTTTACGATCGCTTTCAATCGTTCATGATGACTGTATCTGGGTCGTGGGCGAGAACGGTCTCATTCTGCAGTCCATGAATGATGGTAATTTCTTTTTCGGAAATTATTCCGGGACGAGCCTGGACCTGAACGCCGTTTATGGTAATGATCGAATGATCATCACGGCCGGGCAATCAGGAGCGGTCTTATTGAACATATCCTCCGGTCAAGGGAGTAGCTGGGACCTGGTCCAATGTCCTGGTGGCGTTACTTTTCACGCTTTGACCGTTGTGTCCGACCAGATCACCTGGCTGGCCGGTGACGGCGGGCAGCTCGTGAGTCTTCGTCTGGACAGGCAGTCAGGACACTGCCAGCGTGTGACCATTTCGCCTTTCAGGGATTTGCATGCCCTTTTGGAGAGTGAAAACACTCTATTTGCGGGAGGCAGTAACTCCATCATTGTCAAAAAACGGTTCCAATAAAGAATCCTGCTCTCTATGCATCCAAGTATATGACAAAACGCCAATGAGATTTCACTTATGACACGGTTCAAAAAGCTTTTACTGTCCCTGTTTCCGCTTCTGATTTTCCTGTTTCTGTTGGTCATAATCGAAATAGGACTGCATGCTTTTGATATTTCCAAACAGGAGTTACCTGACTTGTTCGACCCGGGTCAGAAATTTGTTGCTGATGATCAGATGGGTTTTAAACTGTATACCGATAGAACGAATGAAAAAAAACAAGATATCGGACCTTTTCCGTCTGATGTCCTGTTGGTCGGTTGCCTGGGTGTCTCCGTAACCTATGGCAGTGGCGCACAACCCCACTTTTCCTATCCCAACTATCTTGAACAGATGTTCAAACAGAACTTCAAAGCTGGCAAGGTTAAACTGGTCAATCTGGGCCAACCGGCTTACACTTCTGAACAGGGGAAACGTCTGTTTTTGAAAACGATCCAATCCACACATTTCGATGTCATCCTGGTCGGATATGGTTTCAATGACGGTCAATTTGGCCATGTCTCAGACCGTCAAGCACTCACTCATTCACATTGGTTGAAACCATTCCGTTTCATCATTGATAAGTGCCGCCTCATCCAACTTGGCTCATCCCTCATCCGCAGATATAAGGCAGAAGAAGAGCGTATGGTCAGACGCGTTTCCCTCACACAATATAAGAGTAATATCCGAGAAATTTTAGAGACTCAAAAGGGTTCGGGTGGCGAGACCATCCTGCTCAACCTCGAATTCGGTAATAATTATTCTCATCGTGTTCTCCAGGACATAGCCTTCGAGAATAATCTGCCTTACCTCGATTTACCCTCGATAATCCAGGAAAAATGCTATCAGGAAGGGCAGGATTTAGCTGAACAAAGGGGTATGACCTTGCCTATGCGTGTTGGCTCACATTCCACGATAGCACAGGTCTATGTGCCGGACTGCTCCGCTCAGGACCAAATAAAACTCCTTTTTTCCCACCAGCTCAACTTTTTAGACACTTTCGAAGAAAGAGTGTGCCTTGATGATGGCATTTATCCTGATGCGCAGGCACACGATTGCGTCTGGTCCACACAGGTCCCCTGCCCGGTCGAGCAACCCTTTTATTATATTTTCCAAAAGAAGGTGGATGATGTGTTTGTGAGTGAGTTCCCTCGATTCGATAAACCCGACAATCCCTTAAGAAATTGGCATATCCGGATATATTTACCGACGAGGCATGACATGCAGTCTTTCCCATTGATAACCTATGGCCAGAGAAGATATAAGAAGGAGTATATTCATCCCGATCAGGAAGGTTACATATTAATAGCTGAGACAATTTTTCCTGTTCTGTTGGAAATGCTCGAACAGCGTTCACTGTCTCATGAACAGAGTGAACCAGTATTTGTTAAAAGAACACTGAAATCAGGACAAGGTGTTGAATAATGTCTCCCTAGCAATATAAAAGCAGTGGAGGGAGGCAGTCTTTAGCAGTTCCGTCATCAATTTCAGGAAACGGGGGACAAGGTTCCATGGATAAAGATCAAGCAAAGGACCCAGAACGTATTTCGATTCAGACACGTTCATCCAAAGTCCATATCGGAGCATTTGGCAGGATAACGTCAGGACCTACCACCATAGTCGAGCTTCTGAACAATCTACCCGATATACTCGCGGCCAGGGATTTAAAGCAGCTTGTCCATGATATCATCAAGGCCCGCACCGACCAAAAGGGCATAATCATGGGCTTGGGCGGACATGTCATTAAAACGGGCGTCGCACCCTATCTGATCGAATTGATGAAACAAGGTTTTGTCTCGGCAATAGCCATGAATGGCGCTGCCATGATCCACGATTTTGAAATCGTGCTCATGGGACATACCTCGGAAAATGTCGAGCAGGAGATCGTCAAGGGCCATTTCGGCTTTACTCAAGAGACAGCCTCAACACTCAATGCCTTTATTGTTCAAGCCGCGGCAGAAAACCTGGGGCTCGGGGAAATGATGTGCCGCGCCTTTCGGACTGAACGCTTTCAGAACCAAGACATGTCCATCATTGCCCAAGCAGGACAACATGATATTCCCCTGACGATCCATGTCGCGATCGGCACTGATGTCATCCATATGCATCCCGAATGTAATGGGGCTGCGCTCGGACAAACTTCACACTATGATTTCAAACGCTTTTGCCGGTATCTGGGCAATCTTGACGGTGGCGGGGGATACCTCAACTTCGGGTCCGCAGTGATCATGCCCGAGGTTTTTCTGAAAGCTCTGTCTCTCGGCAGGAACCAAGGTTGCACATTCAACGATTTCTTCTGCGCCAATTTCGATTTTATTCAGCATTATCGCCCGACTCAAAGCATCATCAACCGTCCACGCTTGTTCGGGGCAAGGACTTATTCGCTGACGGGCCACCATGAGATCATGGTCCCCCTGCTGGTCAGTTCCGTGCTCGAACTCAGCCAGTCTCAAAGGAAAGTATAGTATTGGCCCGATAATAACGCCGCATCGAGTACACCGATGACGACCGTCCTAACCGGTGCATCAGGATTATCAAGAATCTGCCGGGCTGAACCACCCTCATCGATGATCAGAACGATATCGCCGATACCCGCACCAAAATGCTTGTCCAAAACCAGTAACGGTTTTCCGGTTTTCTTGTCCTGAACCGGATCATAGCTTTGTGCAAGCAACATCTTCGAACCGACCAGGCCGGGATGCTTTCGTGTCGCCCAGACTGTTCCGACTACCTTGGCAATATACATACCGGCCCTTTCTCCAGGTGAAATGATTCAGCTCACAACTCTCTGCTTTATCGCTTCAGACATGAGTAACTCTTTCCCATACCGTGCTCGTCTATGAGCCTTCGGGCATTTCAACATCATCGATTATGCCCAAAATGGCTGCATCCACAGGGGGCACCGCCGCCGCAGCGACCGCAGCTTCACGGGCAGAAACGTAGAAAACGAACTCGCCGGCTCCGGCCCCAACCGTATCAATGGCGACCAGAGGATCACCATCCGCCGTTCCGAACCAATCCGTCGGTTGGACCAGCAGCATCTTTGACCCAATCAACGTCTTGTATTTCTGACTGGCAACGACGCGACCAATGACCTTACCGGGATTCATTGACCGGACTCTTTGGTTTTATCAAAGATATAGTTACCGTGGAGCTCAACCGTATCCACAATAGCCATCAGCACGCAATCGCAGGGCGTTCCCTCGGTCAGTTCCGTCTGACGGGCGGAGGAGCCCGAGGTATACAAGACCAGCTCACCCTCGCCGGCACCGACGGCATCGATCGCGACCAAAGGGTCTCCGCTGGCCTTGAATTTAATGTTTACGGGCTGAATGACCAGCAATTTGCGGCCCGATACCTTTTCATCCTTCCTCGTTGCCACACAGTTACCTATGACATATGCAAATTTCATGGAACAATACCCCCGGAAATGGAGATTTGAATCGTTTTCCCCCCTTATAGCATGTTTTCATCGATAAACCAAGCCCGATGCGGGATATTCACAATCCTTTTTTGCTCAGGCTGGATCAGACGGCTTGATCTTCTGACATTTCCCTGGTAATAGTCTTCTATTCGCAGCTTGTGAGTAGCAATATCAATCCAGGAGGAAGGAGCTTAATTCTCAAGTAGTCATGAAGAGAAAAATCGAGAATGATTCTTTTCCAACATGAGAAAGAAGGTCAGTATGTCCCTATCATTAAGACTGTTTGTCGTGCTGATCTGTATCCTCTCGCTGTGTGCCGGTTTCGTATTGGCACCGCAGACATCGGTGATGTACGACACCTTGGTCGTTATCGGTGTTGATTATGGATTCGAGCAGGGGGATTATATTCTCTCGCGGCAGAAAATGAAAATATGTCGGATGTTTTCAGGAGAGGGACTGAGTTTTATCCAGGAACCGGACGGGACCGTCCATCTGTTTACGCCCAAGACTGCCGCTCGGACAGCCGCACAGATCGCGAAAAACCAATCGAGTCGACTCTATTTCGTGAAAACACTGCTCCGGCAATCGCACAATTATGCTCACAAATACCTTAAACAAGCGTATACCTGGGGAAAAAGCAAAATTTTTGGTTTTGAACCAAAGAATGGTGACTGATGTTCGCGGATGAGGATGAACACGTAACGAACGATAAGAAACAGTGATGATGACAAAAGAAAAGGACCTGCCCGGGTTTCACGACCCGAACAGGTCCTTTGGTCGTTTTTGGAGCATTTTCGTTTCGATTCGAAACGAATGAGGTCTTTTACAATAGTGACTCGATCATACTCTTGATGGCAGATTCGTTATAACCGACGTCTTTGTAACGGATGACCATGTTCCGGTCCATGACCAGGTTGAGCGGAATATAACCTTCGGTGTTAAAAAGGTTCCAAACCTGGCGATTGTTATCATACAATACTGGGAAGGTAAGTCCGTATTTATCTGCCCAGGTTGCACAATCAGCGGCATTTGCCGGATTGCCCTGTAAATCCTCGAACAGGACAGACAGAATCATCAAACCCTGGTCTTTATACTGCTGATAGAGAGCTTCTGCTTTCGAGGCTTCTGTCTTACAGGGGCCGCACCACATCGCGGAAATATCGAGTAATATGACTTTACCCCAGTAGGACCATAATTCATGAGGAGTTTCGTTTCGATCGTTGAGCGTAAAATTATAAGCCAAGTCTCCAACATCTTTGCCCTCGGGCGGATTTGTGGGAGTCGGTGTCTCGGTATTGACTGTCGGGGTCGGTGTCGGTGTCGGATCGTCATCGTCATCGTCACACGACATGGAGAATAGTGATAATGACCAGACCAGAGTCAGAGCAAGCACGGTGCATCCTAAAAACTTTAAATACTTCATAAAGCCCCCTTCCTTTCAAAGTACACATTCCCGAAAATGTTCTTTTACAAAAGACAAGTACTTCACTTCCAATGTCCAACGTTATAGAACATCTGCCTGACAAAGTAAAGAATAGTAAAATGCTGAGGATATTTTCCTGGATTTTCTCAAAAACACTGTATCCGGGCAGATTTACTATTTGTATCTAAAGACAGTAATGATCAGACATAGGTCCGGGATTTCGTCATTTTTTTCCTGCTGTATCCATGAGCTGGGTCCAATATATCCGTTAAATGATAAAATATTGTTATTTTTGAAGAGGTACTATAAGATACGAACATATGGTTCAGGTTTTGACACAAGGGAGAAGCAGGATGGTTGAGACAGTGTTATGGGAAAACGGGGCGGTATTACTTCTTGATCAGCGGCAGTTACCCATTCGAAAGACCTATGTGACCTGTCGGAATTCGTCAGAAGTCGCAGAAGCGATCTATAATTTGACGGTCCGGGGCGCGCCGTTGATAGGTGTGACAGCGGCAATGGGCTATGCCCTTGGTGCTTCAAGGCTTGAGACAACATCACGTCATGAATTCAGACAACAGGTTGATCAGATCAAGCAAGAGTTGGCTGCGACTCGTCCGACCGCGAAGAACCTTTTCTGGGCCCTTGAGCGGATGGAAGCTGTGCTCGAGGCACACCCATCGGCATCTGTCGAGGAGCTGAAAAAGCTGCTTGTCACAGAAGCACATCAGATCAAGAAAGAAGATCAGGACCGGAATCGCAAGATCGGCGAGCACGGTGCTTCGCTTTTTGAGACAGGTGATCGTGTTCTGACCCACTGTAATGCGGGGGCCCTGGCCACATCCGGACCCTATGGCACTGCATTGAGTCCGATACGGATTGCTCTCGAACAAGGCAAAAAGATAGCATTGTTCGCAGATGAGACCCGGCCCGTATTGCAGGGGGCCCGTCTGACGGCCTGGGAATGCATTCAGGATCGGATACCGGTGACGGTCTTGACGGACAATGCAGCGGGTTATTTGATGTCCAGGGGCATGATCGACAAGGTGATCGTCGGTGCCGACCGTATAGCCGCAAACGGAGATGTGGCCAATAAGATCGGGACTTATTCCGTCGCGGTCTTGGCCCAGTATCACCATATTCCATTCTATGTAGCCGCACCACTCTCAACATTCGATTTCACGATCAGCACCGGCGCCGATATCCCGATCGAGCAGCGTGATCCACTCGAAGTCAAAATGCTCAACGGGACTTACATAACGCCGAGCGAGGTGGAAGTTTCTAATTTTGCATTCGATGTGACTCCGGCGGGATTGATCAGTGCCATCATATCGGAGTATGGTATCGCCCGCCCGCCATCTGTTGATACTCTTAAATCATGGGCCCAATATCAGAAATAGGAGGATTGAATAATGCCGCAACGAAACTCGATTGGATTTCGATGGATCAGTATGGTAACACTCACATGTTTTATTGTTCTGATGGCTCAGGGCTGTGTGTCGATCAAGGTGAAAGAACAGCCTCTGACCGGTGTTAAGGAAAAGCCTTCCATTTCATTGAAAGTATATCTCAAAAAGCCTGACAAAGGCCAGGAGGATTATGTTTTTTCAGGTGTGAGCAGCACTTTATCCGTTCAGGACGAGAAGGGCGAATTTGTTGAGATCGCCCATTCGGAAAAAGGGAGCTGGATCTTAAAGAATGCGCCGGCCGGGACATATCGGATCACGTTGGGAGATACGATTACGGTTAACGGAAAGAGCGAGAGTCTCAAGGGCGACCGTTCCGAGACCTTTACCCTGCCCAGCGACCAACGGGCTGAACTCACTGTCCAATTGAAGAGGACCCCGGTCGGATTTATCGTCGTTATTTCGGTTGTCGTAGTCGCCTTGATTATCTGGTTGATTGCACGAAATGCCGATAATTTGCCCGATGTCTCGAGGCTTTTCATTCCTCCCCTGCCGAAACCGGGAAGCAATATCCCACTTCCCCGAGCCGTGCCGCTTGGGCATATTGGGCTTCCTGTCCCCTCAGGTGTGTACATTGGACCGCAACCACTTTTTTATGATGGGGGCTATTACATTGCCTCGGATGAGAGGAGCGGTGAGGGTGTTGACGAGAAAGAGTTACCACCCGAGGCCGTCAGTTTTTACCCCCAGATGAACGAGACAAATGTTCCCCGGGATACCACCATATGGGTGTTCTTTTCCAGCGAGATGGATGAGTCGTCCCTGATCGATGAACGCGTACTCCGGGTCATTGGGACCAGTTCCGATATCATCAAGGGCAGCGTACGCTATGATGCCCAGAACAAAAAACTCGAATTTATCCCTGAAGCTCACTTTCAGCCCAGCGAGACGGTAACGGTCACGCTCATGGGCAAATTAGTCCGAAATGTGTATGGTTCAGTGTTAGCTGCAGACTATGAATGGAGTTTCAGTGTCAGCCCGGACAATCCGTCCGGACTCAATGTGGAACGAGTGGAACGGAGATGAAGGGGGCCCGTTCAAAATTCGAGTGATACATTGTAATCCTGAAGTGTCGTTCTATACTACGATAGTATGACGGTGTGAACATTCTCAAATGGTGAGGTTTGAATTGCACAGATGGTCATGGTTGAGTTACGATGGGATCAGTCTTGTTCTGGCTTTATCAGTCATCGCCGGCGTGGTACTGGCTTATGGGGCGGATAACTCTGACTCCAGACAATCACCGCTCAAGTCGGTGGGCAGTGCGTTTCAACCCGGTGAAATACTTGAATATGAGGTTTCCTGGTTAGGAATTACTGCCGGCAAAAGTTATATGACTGTGGACTCGCCCGAAATGTTGCGAGACAGGTTGGTCTGGCCACTCCGATCGGGCGCTGAAACGAGTGGTTTGGTCAAAAAACTGTATCGGATCGACAATAAAACTGTCAGTTATCTGGATCCGGCTTTTTGTTATCCACTTCGGTTTGAAGTCGATCAATTTTCCGGTGGCCGGGATGAGCGCGTCGCCGTAAATTTTTACCAGGATGAACATAAAGTCGAGTGGTCACGTTCCTATAACAATAAGGACAGCGAGGGGACACGGGATATAAAACCCGGTGTTCAGGACAGCCTTTCGACCATCTATTTCCTGAGGAACCATCAGCTCGTGATCGGTCAATCGATCAAGATTCCTTTATTCGAGAGCAGAAAGAAGTGGTTGTTGCAAGCTGATGTAATAAAGATGGAGACCTTGACTGTTCCGGCCGGGAAGTTTACCACTTTGAAAATCAAGCCGATCATGCTGCCCGAATCCGAGGGAGAGCCCAAGGGGAGTATGGTCCTGTGGTTATCAGATGATGAACATCATGTCCCTGTTCAGATCAATTCTGAAGTTGCCGTGGGTTCGATTGTCATGAAACTGGCCAAGTATGATTATGGTCTACAACAGGACGAAAAAGCGGCGACAGAATAGTGCCCAGATACGGCTTCTTTTGTAGTCTCCATACCCGGAGAGGCATGGTTAATCACTCGAGACCGGACTCGCAGCATTAAATCTGTCCTCGAAGTTTGGCCCAGGCCAGGCCGAGATACTCGTATATGGCCCGTTGTGATTTCACCAGACCCGTTCCATCGGGGAAAAACAGGATCGGGCTGAACCGAGTCCTTTTCTTGACCAAGTGTTCGATCGGGTCCGGGATAGGAGACATGCCCTGTCCTTCAAAGAGTGAGACCGAGCGGGGCATGTGTGACGCAGATGTGATCAGGATGAATCGGTCCTGTTTGACCATTGAATGGATGTATTGGGCTTCATCTTTGGTATCGTATGACTCTGTTTCCAGGACCAGGTCCTGATCTGATACCCCAATGGAACGGGCTATGTCCGCGAGAAGTTGAGCATGAGGTACTGGATCCCAGAAACCGCCTCCCGATAGAATTATCTTGCTTTCCGGGTAGAGCATGTGGAGCCTGACAGCCTCGATCAATCGAGCTAACGATGATTGTGAGACCTGACTCAGCTTAGGCAGATTCGGGTCTGAGGAATGGCCCCCACCCAAAACAACGATCCATTTGATTCCGTGAAGCTGCTCCATGTCATCCAGAGGAGCATGAAAATATTCGAGTGGACGGAGCAGGATATCGGCGGTGGGATTGTAACCCAAGAGAAAGAGCAGAATTGTCCCGGAGGTGACGAGTACTTTTCCGAGCACCTGTTTTCGACTGAACCAGAGCAGGACAAGCCCGATCCCGATTATTCCGATGCAGAGCGGTAGCGGGAAAAAGAAGGGCGACACGAATTTCTTGAATAAGAAGAGAAACATATGATCTAACCCCCACAAAAAATGGTAAAGAACGAATATCAGTTATCCAAACCGCGTTGGACCGAGATTGTCTTGCAGAAATCTTCATAGGTCATCCGAATACCGTCCGCTAATGAAATCGAATACTTCCATCCTAAATCGTTCAATTTTGTGACATCGAGCAACTTTCTGGGAGTTCCATCCGGTTTCGAGTGGTCCCATTCGATCTGGCCCTGGTATCCGACGATCAGGGCTATGGTTTCAGCCAGTTCACGAATGGTGATATCTGTGCCGGTCCCGATATTCACGATCTCAGAATGATCATACGTATCCATCAGGAAACAGCAGGCATCTGCCAGATCGTCAACATGGAGAAATTCTCGACGCGGTGAACCGGAGCCCCAATTGATGACCTTTTTTTCATTATGGATTTTTGCTTCATGAAAACGTCTGAGCAGGGCGGGTAATACATGAGCATTGAGACGATTGTAATTGTCATTTTGACCGTAGAGATTGGTGGGCATGACACTGATGAAATTGGTGCCGTACTGTCGATTGAATGATTGACAGGTAATGATCCCGGCGATCTTAGCTATGGCATAAGCCTCATTCGTCGGTTCGAGTAATCCGGTCAAAAGGTATTCTTCTTTGATCGGTTGTGGGGCCATACGTGGATAGATGCATGAACTGCCCAGAAAGAGCAGTTTGCGAACCTTGTTTTCCATGGCTGATTTCAAGACATTGGCCTGAATGCTTATGTTGTTCCAGATAAAATCGGCGGGGTAGGTGTTGTTCGCATAAATACCACCCACCTGGGCCGCAGCCAGAAAAACGTAATCCGGTTGGGTCTCCTTGAAGAAGTCGCTCACCTTGACACTATCGGTCAAATCCAGTTCAGCTCTGGTCCTTAAAATGAAATTTGTAAACCCTTTTTCCTTCAATTTTCTGAGAAGTGCAGAACCGACCATACCTTTATGACCTGCGACATAAACACGTCTATTTCGATCAAGCATATCTGATCTCCTTGATTGATGATTCTTCAAGCACCGCTTATTCGATTATTGTTGTTTTTCACGGGCCAATAAGGCAGCCCCGAGCGCCCCAACAAGCTGTGGTTCGGCAGGGACATTGAGCCTCATGTCCAGAAACTTTTGTAATGCAGCTACCATACCCTGATTATGAGCAACGCCTCCTGACAAGGTGACGACATCATGAGCTTTGGGTTTTAATCGCTGGACCAGCCCCATGGTGCGCCGGGCCACAGCCTCATGAATACCTCGAACAATCTGGTCAACCGGATTTCCGCTGGCCAGAAGCGAGATAACCTCGGATTCTGCAAAAACGGTACACATACTCGAAATGGGACAACTTTTATCGGCCCGGGTCGAAATCGGGCCCAAGTCAATCAATTCGATCTCGAGGGCCCGGGCCATGACCTCGAGGAAGCGACCGGTACCGGCCGCACATCGATCATTCATGACGAAATCCAGGATTTTTCCTGCTCGAGTGACTCTGATCGCTTTCGAGTCCTGTCCACCGATATCGATGACTATAGTGGTATCGGGAAAAAGGTGGGTCGCGCCTTTTCCATGGCAAGTGATTTCTGTAATAGCTTTATGTGCATAATCCACCCGTTCTCGACCATAGCCAGTCGAAACGATATTTTTGATCTGATCGAATTCGAGTGTAGATTGTTGTAGAAGGGCCTTTAAGGCGGTTTCAGACGATTTCTGTCCGGACACTCCCGTCGGAACCACGATCGAACTCAAGACCGTGTTTGCCTCGTCAATCAAAACACTGTCACAACTCAACGAGCCCACATCAACCCCAATATAATAACCGGCAGCAAAGACCATCCATAGTCCTTTCGTGCACCTGATTGCCATCAGGCGGAATACCTGCAATAACACAATTCATGTTTCGTCTTGGGCATCAAGAAACTGATTTTTTCGACCGATATAATCCAGCACGCTTTTTTTTGCAAAGGGTCTCTGGACTGGTGAACGTTTCATAAAATGATGTATTTCCGCCACAGACGAATTGTCAAGACCAGATAATGGTCCGTCAAAGATAATGGTGCCTTCTGAGAGCATCAGGACCGAGTCTGCAATAGTCCGGATACTCATCAGTTCATGCGTCACGACAATGATAGTCAAACCGAAAAGTTGCCTGATGTTCAGGATCAAATCATCCAGCTCCGCGCCCGTGATCGGGTCGAGTCCAGCCGACGGTTCGTCGCAGAAAAGGATTTCCGGGTCCATTATCATTGCCCTGGCCAAGGCCGCCCTTTTCCTCATACCACCGGACAGTTCGGCAGGATACAAGTGCAGGGCCGACTCGAGTTGGACTAAACCCAGCTTCATTTTTACCATTTCGTTGATGAGCTTTTCCGGAACGGTTGTATGCATGCGTAACGGTAAAGCCACATTTTCAGCGATGGTCAGCGAACCAAACAAAGCCCCGTTCTGAAAAAGGACACCAATCCTCTGAAACAAAAGATATCGGCCTGTTTCAACCAATTGATGGACATTGTTGTCCAACAGAGTTACGCTACCCTTGAGCGGCTCTTCCAAACCGATGATATTTTTCAGCAGGGTCGTCTTCCCGCAACCACTGGCTCCAAGAATAACCCTGATTTCACCACGGGGCACTGCAAAGGAAATATCATGCAGGATAGGCCTGTTTTTGTAACCGGCACTTAATTGATCAACCTGTAGGACAGTTTTCGTCATATGAGAATATAAAAAAGGACGCTGAACACACAGTCAGCGGCAACGATAAAGAAGATACTGACGACCACGGAAGTCGTAGTAGCTCGACCCACCTGCTCCGCTCCCCCGAAAACGCTGAAGCCATAATACAACCCGATCAGTGCGATTCCCCAGGCAAAGACACCGCTTTTGAGCAGACAACTGATCAGGTCTTTCACGATCAGGGCATCAATGGTCTGATTCAGATACGAGATAGGAGCCAGTCCGACATAATAAACACCGACCAGAAAACCGCCGCCTATGCCGATGGCAATGGCACAGATTGCCAGAAGCGGGACCATGGTGACCATAGCCAGCAGACGGGGTATGGCCAGAAAATGCAGAGGGTCTATTCCCATAACTTTCAAGGCATCGATCTCCTCGGCAACTTTCATGGTGGCTATTTCCGCAGCGATAGCAGAACCAGATCGACCTGCAACCAGAATGGCAGTCATCAAAGGCCCCATCTCTCGTATCATTGCTATTCCGGTCATTTTCGCAACATAGATATCGACCCCGAAGAGACGAAGCTGAAATGCCGATTGAAAAGCCAGGGTCAGACCAACCAGCAAAGAAATCAAGGCCACGATTGGTAATGCCTGAGAGCCGATTTGGATTGACTGGGCCAGATACTCGTGCCAGCGGATGACTCCCCGCTGCATAAGGTCCCTGATCGTTTCGATGGTACAATCCGCGGCCAACTGCAGGAAATCGCGAAAACGGACTAGGCGGTCCAGATTCCGTTCGGCAACGGTTTCGAAGACATTCTTTATTTCGAGGGTTTGTGCATTTTCCTGGACCCAAGGATAGAGTGCCAAGGTCTTGCGCACTTTCTCTGTAAGGGTATGGACCAGCACAGAACAGGGCACCGGTCCCTGTCCCGAACTGATCTTTGCCAGGAAGGCCACTCCGGCACTGTCCACTGACGCTATGCCGCTCAGGTCCAGGGCAATACTTTTTCGATCCACCTGGAGCGATTGGACCAGCCTCAGAAGATCGCTCACGTTTTTCCGATCAAGCACACCGACGAGTCTCAGTCTGTCCGTCGTGTTGGTCCGAAGCAGGCTATACGAGAGCTGCTCGTCTATGATGCCTGATTGTTCAAACCCAGTCATTGAGTGTCGCTGCGACCTCTCGAAACAAACGATCCAGTCCTTGTATTAATCGGTGAATACTTGGACACCATCGTCTTTCGTTTTCTGGCGGAACCTTTTTAACAATGCCTTGAAAACAGGCCCAACCTGGCCATTTCCGACTGCCCGACCGTCACATTCGACCACCGGAATCAATTCGGCGGCTGAACCGGTCAGAAAACATTCGTCGGCATTATAAATATCATGAACAAGAATACCGGCTGTTTCAACATGTAAACCTTCATCCGGGGCAATATCAAGGACAGCCTGGCGGGTTATTCCGACCAAAATACCGAAATAACTGGGTGGTGTGATCAGGGTCTTGTTCTTGATTACAAAAATATTGTCCGCTGTCGCTTCCGTCACATATCCCGAATTGTTCAACATGATACCCTCATCAGCCCCGGCACGAATGACTTCGATCTTGGCCAGAATATTGTTCAGATAATTACATGATTTGATCTGGCAATTGAGCGAATCGGGTTTATTGCGACGGGTCGCCGTGGTGATGACCTTGAGCCCCTTTTCATAACGCTCGGGCGGATAGAGTGTGATCTTGTCCACAATAATGACCACGGTCGGTTTCTTACAGTGACGATAATCGAGTCCGAGATCACCCACTCCACGGGAAACGATGAGCCTGATATAAGCGTCATGCAAACCAGAAGCCCGGACAGTATCGATCATGGCTTGGGTCATCTCTTCGCGACTCATCTGAATGTCGAGATAAATCGTCTTGGCCGATTCATAGAGACGGTCGATATGCTCTCTGCACTTGAAGATTAAACCATTGTAAACCCTGATCCCCTCGAAAACACCGTCGCCGTACAAATAACCATGATCGAAGACAGATACTTTTGCTTGCTCTCTCTCGTGGTACATCTTACCGTTGATATACACACAGGTTTCCATCATGAACCACCTTTCCTTGAATGGGAAATTACACTCATTCAATCATCGTCTCGTGAAAAAACGCTCATGCTATTTCTCGGATTTTTGCGATTATGTCCTGCAACCCCGCCCCCGGTGTAAACACATATTTCACACCCAAGGCCTTGAGTTTGGGAATATCTTCATCCGGAATGATCCCACCTCCGATAACGGAGACATCCTCCATTTTGTTCTGACGCAGCAAATCCAGAACATGTTCGAAAAGATGCAAATGGGCGCCGGAAAGGACACTCAGCCCAATCACCGACACATCCTCTTGTTCGGCGGCAGAGACGATCTGCTCCGGGGTCTGACGCAGACCGGTATAAATGACTTCCATCCCTGCATCTCTCAAGGCCCGGGCCACGATTTTGGCACCACGATCATGTCCATCCAGGCCCGGTTTCGCGATTAAGACGCGTATTGGTTTCTCGTTTGTCATCCCTAGACCTCCACCTTATACACAGTATGTCAATTCTCCATAAGCAGGTTTTATCAGATTTTTCACAGTGCTGAGTCGGGTCTGATCAGTTTCTCATTAATGCACGCGAGATAACAATTCGCTGGATCTCGGACGTCCCTTCGTAGATACTCATGACCCGGGCATCGCGATAAAACCGCTCGACATCATATTCCTTGATGTAACCATAGCCGCCATGGATTTGTAAGGCACTCGAAACAACACGTTGGACCATTTCAGAAGCAAATAATTTGGCCATGGAAGATTCCTTGTCGACCCTCTTACCCTGATCCTTTAAGACTGCCGCCCGATAAGTCAAGAGAGCGGCGGCCTCGATCTCAGTCGCCATGTCCGCCACCATGAACTGTATTGCCTGAAAATGTGCGAGCGGCTGATTGAACTGCTGTCGTTCCTGGGCGTAGCTGAGAGCGGCCCCGAGTGCGGCACGGGCCAGTCCAAGCGACTGGGCAGCCACTCCGATCCGACTGATCGAGAGCGTACTGAGCAAGATTTTCAGGCCTTCGCCCTCTCGCCCCAGCATGTTTGACGCCGGGACACGACAATTCTCGAAGATCAATTCCACCGTATTCGAGGCACGCAAGCCCATTTTATCTTCCTTTTTACCGACCTGGAACCCGGGCGTGTCCCGCTCGACCAGAAAAAGACTGATCTCTTTCTTACTGTCTCTTTTAGCCGTCACGGCAGCAACCAGGACCAGACCGGCCACACCCCCATTGGTAATGAATGTCTTGGTCCCATTCAATAGATAACTGTCAGCATCCCGGACCGCGGTCATGGCAATACTGGCTGCATCTGATCCGGCATTGGGTTCTGTCAGTGCAAAGGCACCCAAATATTCTCCACTGGCCAATGCCCGCAGATACGTGTTTTTCTGCTCCTCTGTACCAAAGACTTTGATCGGGTTCTGGACCACTGAATGATGGACCGCAATCGTGATCGCTGTCGAAGCGCAAACTTTGGCCAATTCTTCGATGGCCAATATCAAACCGAGTTCATCCAATCCTGAACCACCATACTGCTCCGGCGTGTTTATCCCCAATAATCCCAGGTCCTTCATCTTCGAGATTATCTCAACCGGGAAACGGGCCTCGCGGTCAAGTTGTCCGGCGATCGGTTTGAGTTCATTCATAGCGAAATCGTGGACCATATCCCGAAACATAATATGTTCTTCAGAAAAATCAAAGTTCACCATTATCTCCTCCAGCTTGCACAAAACGTGGCTTGATACAATGATCACAAGAAATCGACTATACCATAGCCTGTCGCTCTGGTCAAGCTAAATTGAATCCCCCAATCCACCACCAGTTCCTAAAAGCTGAAATGGTGATTCCCGTTTGACCCGCGGTCTGGTCGTATCGAAAAGAAAAGGAGAACCAGGTTTTCAACGGAGCACGGGTTCATCCTGGGTCGAGAGGATGAAACTGGGGATATCCAGGACCAGGACCAGTTTTTCATCACCGGTCTCCGTGCCGCCAGCTATGCCGGGAAAGTTTTGTAATCGTTTCCCCAGAGACTTTATGACAATATCCTGTCGACCGAGTAATCTGTCAACGATCAGGGCGATGGTCATATCGGCTGAATGAACAATAACAGCGAATTGGAAGGTCTTCGCTTTTGTTTTGTCTGAAGAGACAATGCTGAAAAAACGGTCCAAGCGGACGATGGGGATGGCATTACCCAGATAGTTCAGGACTTCACGTCCCTCGATCGTATGAATATCAATCGGGAATAATTTCAGGCTTTTCGAGATCGAGGTAAGCGGGATGGCAAACTTGGAATCGCTGACTTGCACGAGTAAGGCAGGTAAAATCGCCATGGTAATGGGAATGCTGATTGTTAATTTAGTGCCGATATCGGGCTCAGATTGAACCTTGATGGTCCCGTTCATGGCGGAAATGTTTTTCCGAACAATATCCATGCCCACGCCACGTCCGGAAATTTCACTGGCGATTTCACGTGTGCTGAAACCCGGCAAAAAAATCAATTGCTGGATTTCCTCGATCTTCAAGGTGTCCTGCTTGGTAATGAGTTTTTGTTCGAGGGCCTTTGTT
The DNA here is from genome assembly GCA_016934675.1 of bacterium. GTDB lineage: Bacteria > CSSED10-310 > JAFGSJ01 > JAFGSJ01 > JAFGSJ01 > JAFGSJ01. The sequence goes on from JAFGSJ010000151.1 coordinate 22,386, forward strand.
CGAATTGCATCAAGATCAAGCCCTCGACCGTCGTCCTCGATTTCAATGATGACATAATTGCCTCGCTGATAAGCACTAAGCCTGATCTGACCGGTTTCATCCTTGTGAGCAGCTTTCCTGAGGGCAGCCGTTTCAATGCCATGATCGATAGCGTTTCTCAGAATATGGAGCAGGGGATCAGACAGTTCTTCGACCAGCATCTTATCGAGTTCCGTTTCTTCGCCCTTAATGATAATTTCGATCTTTTTTTCCATCTCGCGAGCCATTTTCTTGGTGTTTCTGATCAGACGAGAGAAGAGATAATCAAGCGGGATCATTCTGGTCTCAAGGACGCTCGATTGTAACCTGAGTATCTGTTTTTCGAGTGTTCGAGTGGTCTTGAGTAATTCATTGGCCCGATAAAAACCGAGTTGCTCGCGCAGGACCTGACCGATCGATGCAATAATCGACTTGGAGATCGAGAGTTCCCCGATCAAGTGGAGAACATTATCAATTTTATCGAGATTGACCCTGACCGTTTTTCCGACTAAAGACGCCTTTTTGCTGGTCTGGGCTGCTTCTACGATTGGCTGGGAAGCCGGATCAGCCGTTTCAGGTGCTTGTTCTTCTGACGGTGATTCAGCAGCTACCGTGATTTGACTCTTTGTCCGAGATCGTCTTTTTTCTGACGGTTTGATGGGGCCTTTATAGGGAATGGGTTTAATGGTCAGACTATAACGGGCAAATTCGTGCTCCAACCACTTCTGGTCCTTGTCGGTCCCAATAATCAGATTGAACTGGATATCCGTGTCACTGATCGGTTCGATACTCGGTAAGGTCGTAATGATCTCACCAATATCGCGGAGATGAGCATTTAAGCCGGTCAATTCCTCATCAAAAGTATCAAAATTAAAATTAGCCAGAATATTGAAAATATTGACCCGGCGAGCAATATTATCAGTCAAACGGTATTCCTCGTATTCAGTTAATACCTTGATAATATTGGGGTCCAATTCGAGCTGGTCCAGGATGGAATTCTTCTGTTCGGAACCCTTTTCCACACGTAACTCTTTGATCCGGGTCAGAATCGGCTCGATGGCGATAAGCTCAGCCTCGTCTTGTTCCCCAATCTCCCGGGTTAATCCGGCCATGACATCGATACAATCGTACAAAAAGTCGAGCACATGTGTATTAATCGCAACTTTGCCCATCCGGATTTCATCGAGCAGCGATTCGAGATCGTGGGTCAATCGGGTAATCTTGGAAAAACCCAACATGCCCGACAACCCTTTAAGACTATGCACACCCCGGAAAATGGCATTGATTGTGTCAGGTCGAGGCGAACCGGATTTGAGATGCTCCTCTAAATCAGCAAGATTCAAGGATATATCATCGAGTAAGCTCTCGGTCTCACCCAAAAAATCCTTTCTCGCTTTGTCCGCATCCTGATCTTTGTGCTCAACCATGTTTGCTACCCGTCGATTCTATTTATGGACCAGGATCTTTTCGACAGTTTCGAAGAGAATCTGGGTATCAAAAGGCTTAGTCAGATACTCGACTGCACCAAGCATCAATCCCTTATGACGGTCCTTGGAGGTGCGCTCAGTCGAGATGATAATTACAGGAATGTCCTTATAATGGGGATGATTCTTCAGAAAACTGACTACTTCAAGACCATTGATATCAGGCATGTTGATATCAGTTACTACCAGGTCAAACCTGTCCGATGGTAATATCTTCAGCGCTTCGAAACCACTGCGAGCCTCGATGATCGCAACTTCCCCGATCTGGCCCAAAATCGAAGCAATCAATGAACGCGTGGTGGCCGAATCATCTACGATCAGGATTTTACGTATTTTATCGTCCATTATCCTGTCCTCTATACCATCATAGCATAAAAATACCGTACGTTACCAGCATTTTTCGCAAAAATGCTGCGGAGATACTAACGATACACGTGACCAGTACAGGACCCCACTTCTCTTCATACTACGTCCCGGTAGAAAAATCCACTCGGTCCCAATTCATGCTATTTGATCTTTTGGGTGATGACCAAATCAAGCTTTTTGACTTCAGCCTGCTCGATCAGGACTTTTTGTGTGGGTATAAGAGTGCCGTTAAGATCAAGCGTACACGTATACAATCCAGGACCAAGACAATAGGCCGAATAGACGCCTTGGGCATTTATCGGGAAACTGACCCGGATACTGTCCTGTTTCTCTACAACGATCGCACCCGATTTCAACGGGGTGCCGTCCATAAAAGTCACCTGACCATAGATGGCACTGGTGTTCTGTTCCATACTGAAACGCCTTGTCAGAAATACAGTCTCACCATCGATCAGACAATCGGTCACCTGGACCTTGTCCTCGGTCCGCATCAGCGAAAGATGACTCGGAATATCCAATAATTCCGCCCGCCTCATATACTCCGGGAAAAGTATATCACTGTCTTCGATGTACAGCACAATATAACCTGACCTGACAAATGCACACGATGCGGTCGGATCATAAAAAACCCAACCAACCGGTGGTAAATTCACCTCGAGCCAACGGTGAAATTCAGCTTGAGTCTCCGACTCCCTTGACCCTGAATGCTTCTTATACATAATGCCATGCACAATCCGACTCTGTATGCCAAGGCGAGTCAGAAGTTCATGCGTTACCGTACTGATGTCAACACAATTGCCCTGACGACGTCGAAAAATTGTGAGAGCATCTCGCGGCGTCTCACTCGTCTGGGTTAAGGTCATGGACCGATGCACCCAGGTAAAAACAGCGTTGACGACTTCAGCCATCGAACGCTTCTCTTTGATCAATTCCTGCAACGTTGCATCGAACGGTCCCGGGACTGATGCCGGGTCTACCTCCGCCGATGTCAACCATGACGGCTTCTTGAAGCTAACCTGTTCAAAGATCGGCTCGAGACTCACTCGAACACTGATCAACCTGTCAACCGCCTGGTCACCATACGATGTACTCGTCTGCTCAAATCCAAAATTCCGGTATTGAGGCAGAACTATGCCTCCAGGCAAAACACCGGATTGAACAAAATACGACTGCTCACTCCCCTCGAGCACAAGCGTTCGAGCCTCAGAACCACCCAGAACCACCCCGAACAGTAACCCTGTTAAACCTAAAAAATGCAGAAAAACGATGCGACCTCTCACCCTCTGGAACATCATCAACGCCCGTACGCCAAACGCTCGATCAAAAAAGGATGAATCTGGGCCTGTTGCATCTTGGCCTGGACTTGGGCAATATCATAGGGTAGCCTGACCAACCGAATCGAACCCTCTGCCAGATCAAAAATAACCACGGAACTATCCGGATTGCCATCTCGGGGCTGACCCACAGACCCCACGTTAATAATATAACGATATCCTTCTTTCAGTTCGAGATGTGGTGGTGGTTGAACAAAAATCTCGCCTTGAGGTGAAAGAACGATAAAAACAGGTTGATGCGAATGTCCTATGAAGCAGACCTGGGTCGTGAAAAACTTGAAGTTTAGACGCGCGTCATAGACGGTGAAGATGTAGCTCCAGTCTCTGGGTTGATGGGGGGTTGAATGGACGTAGGTGGCTTCCGGGCGTTCGGCGGTCAAGGGAAGGTTTTCGAGGTATTGGCGATTGTCATCTTTAAGGACGGAACCGGTCCAGATGACTGATTTTTTAGCATAGGGGTTAAAGTAAGAGATATCGAGATGTCCGAGGGCAGCATGGTCGTGGTTTCCGATCAGGGCCAGATCACAAGTAGTTCTGATGAGTTCGATGCATTCATTGGGATTGGCGCCGTAGCCGACGATATCGCCGAGACAGATGATCTGGTCGATTTTTTCGTGGTCCAGGAAGTGTAGTATGGAGTTCAGGGCTTCGAGGTTGCCATGAATGTCAGACAAAATAACGATTTTCACGTCAGTTCTCCAGCGTGTTCGATGGGTTTTATTTTATCGAGGATACCATTGATGAAAGCAGGGGAGAGAGAAGACGAGAATTTTTTGGAGATTTCGATGGCTTCATTGATACAGACGCTGGGTGGTAGTTGTTCGGGAGCGAAGAGCATTTCAAAGATGGCCTGTCTCATGATATTTTTATCAATGATAGAAATACGGTCGAGTTCCCAATGATCGGCGTATCGTTCGATCAGGGCATCGATTTCAGCTTGATGGGCGATCGTGCCGGTAGCGATGGTCCGGGCGTAATCCTTGACCTCGGACGAGACTTTCTCAGGAGTAATCATATGGGTAATCTGCTGGATGTTTCCGGAGGATTCGTGGGTGATCTCCAATTGATAGAGAATTTGGAGTGAGAGTTCACGAGCCGATCTTCTTTTTCCCATAAGCATATCCTGCAGTTGTGAAAACGGTAACAGGAAGACCTGGACGGTCCGGTTATTACAGCCCACTGGGTGGGCAGTCAGGCCGGTCCTGATCAGGTCAATCCTTTACACAGATTTACTAATTCGATAGCAGTAAGGGCAGCATCTTTGCCTTTATTGCCGTGTTTCGTTCCGGCCCGTTCGATGGCTTGTTCGATCGTGTCCGTGGTCAAGACGCCAAAAATGATGGGCAGCCCGCTTGAGAGTGACGTTTGGGCAATCCCTTTCGAGACTTCGGCCGCGATATAATTGAAATGCGGCGTACCACCGCGGATGATCGCACCCAGGCAGATGACGGCATCGAATTTTCGGGTGTTTGCCACTTTTTGCGCGATCAAGGGCAATTCAAATGAACCGGGTGTCCAGAAAACTTCGAGGTCCTTCTGGTCAGTGCCATGGCGCAGCAAGGTATCCAGGGCCCCATCCAGCAATTTCTGGGTGATAAAGTCGTTGAATCTGCTGATGACGATGGCAAAACGTAAGCCTGAGCCATCAAGATGGCCTTCATGAATGACTGGCATAACGCCCCCTCATTGAAAATGGTCTATGATCCAGATGCAGGTGCCTGTAGGTTTGGATACGCTTTCTTGTTATATTACCCGGTATTTTCACGCTATTCAGACTTTCTCGAGCAGATGTCCTAATTTTGTTCTTTTCGTAGCAAGATATTTGCGGTTAAGGTCATTCGGTTGCATTTCGATTGGGACACGTTCGATGACGGATAAGCCGTAGCCGGCTAGAGCGACGTATTTGGCCGGATTATTGGTCAACAGCCTCATTTTGGTAATGCCCAGATCAACCAGGATTTGGGCGCCGATCCCATAATCACGCTGATCAGGGGCAAAGCCGAGCTTCACGTTGGCTTCGACAGTATCCAGGCCCTGGTCCTGCAGGGCATATGCTTTCAGCTTATTGACCAGTCCGATGCCGCGGCCTTCCTGTCTCATATAGAGGAAGACCCCTTTGCCTTCTTTGCTGATCATCTGCAGGGCGGCATGCAATTGTTCGCCGCAGTCGCAACGCAGTGAATGGAAAACGTCCCCGGTAACGCATTGAGAATGGACCCTGACCAGGACCTGGTCGTCAGGACCGAATTCGCCCATGACCAGAGCGATATGCTCTTCCTTGGTCATGATCGCTTGATAAATGATGGCATTGAAGGTACCGACCGGTGTCGGTAGCACCGTTTCGGCTAAACGCTTGACCATTTTTTCGTGCTGAAGGCGGTAATGGATCAGGTCTTTGATCGTGATCATTTTCAGACCATGATGTCGGGAGAATTCGGTCAGTTGTGCCAAGCGGGCCATGGTCCCGTCCTCATTCATGACTTCACAGATGACCCCAGCCGGATACAGACCGGCCAATCTGGCCAGGTCGATCGCTGCCTCGGTCTGGCCTGTCCGTTGTAATACACCGCCATCCTTTGCTCGCAAAGGAAACATATGGCCGGGCCGGGTCAAGTCTTCGGGTTTGCATTCCGGATTGATTGCGGTCAAAACAGTCATTGCCCGATCGGCTGCCGAAATACCGGTAGTTACGTTCTTCTTGGCCTCGATCGAGACCGTAAAGGCAGTTTCAAAGGGGGCTGTATTGTGCTCCACCATCATCGGGACCTGTAATTCATCCAGACGCTCGCCTGTCAGGGGCATACAGATCAAACCACGGCCGTATTTGGACATGAAATTAATAATATCAGGTGTCACCTTCTCGGCCGCGATGGTCAGATCACCTTCATTTTCACGATCTTCATCATCGAGCACGATGATCATTTTACCGTCACGTATGTCTTGTAAAGCTTCTTCAATTGTTGCGAACGTCAATGAAAAGCCTCCCGATATATTGTCAAAGTCACCATTTTTTCTAGCACTCAGCCGGATGAGTGTCAAGAGAACAGCCTTGAGGAGGGATGGTTGAGTGTTTGTGCCATAGACCAATCCTATTTCTTTATTGAAAAATTGACTTGTGCATAAGATGAAAGTATATTAATAAAATAGTAAAAAAAATAAACAAATCCTTGAAATCATACAGGCGATGCAAAAGCATTTTCCAGATACTGACATTCATGCTCATGCTATAAAAGGCACCGTCCTGTTTCTTGAATCATCCTTAACTATTCCAACTGCCAAAAGGAGGCATATATGAGGAAGAGTGTTATTTTCCTGTGCCATTTCGCACTTTTCTGTGGATTGATCGTTCTCTATGGCGGTCAGGTCTGGGCATCAGCGAAGTCAGAGGAGATGTCGGCGCATGTTCGAAACAAGGACTTGATCATGTTCCGCTCACTCATTTTCGATCCGATGGACCGGCTCCCGCTCGAAGCTGATTTTTCCATATCTTCATGGCGAGATACGGTCCAGGGCATGATGCTGCATGTTGTCCAATTCAATGATACTCCCAGTGCGGCTGATCGGAACATGCTGACTGGTCTCGGAGCCGAGTTTCTCTACTATATTCCCAACAATGCATATCTGGTGCGGTTCGATGGTCGACATGCGTTAAAGGTGCAGGAGGCGAGCAATGTCCGATCAGTATTCCGTTTGCCGAAATGGAGCAAAATCGCTCCTGAGCTTTCCCGCGAAAGTACGGACATCGTCCGACTCGAATTGATTGCTGTTCCCGGTAGCAGTGCCCGGGGCATTTTTGGATATATCAGCAAGCGTTACCCGGATGTGGTGGTCACAACCTGGGATTATCATCATGTTCGGGGCCGGGTCGTATGTGAAGTGCCGAACAATGCCCTGTCGACTTTTCTCGATGAAATATCAGGGCTCGAAGATGTGCTTTCGATCATGCCCTCTATTCCGAAACAGCTTCTGAACGATGAATCTATCTGGGTCGGCCAGAGTTATGATACGACCAATACGACCAATTACGCTCTTTCCGCGACGATCTGGAACCATGGCATTCTCGGTACAGACCAGATTGTGTGTGTGAATGACTCGGGCTTGGATTCCGATATGTGTTATTTTCGCTACGATGCTGACTCCAGCAGTGTGGCAACCGTTCAAGAGCTCACTCCGCCAGATATCGGCACGGTCGAGTATGGCAAGAAAATTATCGCCTATTATGTCGAACCCGGTGCAGAGGAATGGGACACTTCGTCAGCGAGTTATCATGGCACGCACACTTCCGGGTCTGTCGCTGGTGATAATTTTGCGACCCTGTCGACCCCGAGCACACATGGCCATGACACGGGTGACGGTATGGCCCCAAATGCACAAATGATCATGCAGGATGTGGGTAATTCCGGCGGCAGCTTGTCCGGTTTGACCGGTGATCTGAATGATATGTTCCAGCAGGCATATGATGCGGGAGCACGCATTCACTCGGACAGTTGGGGCACCACGGAGAGTGCCTACGATGCAACTGCGCTCGATATGGATGAATTCATGTTCCGTCATGAGGATTTCCTGTTTGTGGTGGCCATGGGCAATTCGGGAAATTCTCCGGGTGACGGTTCGATTGGTTCCCCGGCCACGGCCAAGAACATTGTCAGTGTCGGTGCGACAACCAATGGTGGTTCGAGCTCGCAAGCAGATAACATGACGACCTATAGCCGTGGTCCGGTCGATGACGGTCGGCTCAAACCTGATGTCGTTTCTCCTGGTTACAGTGTTGTCTCAGCTTCCGGCACGACCAGTAATACGGATGCCAATTGTTCATCCAAGACCCTGAGTGGGACCTCGATGGCCACGCCCACGACTTCCGGTTATATTACGCTACTCCGGCAGTATTTCATGGATGGTTTTTATCCGACTGGAGCAGCGGATGCTGCTGATGCCCTCATTCCTACCGGTGCTTTAATGAAGGCCTGTATGGTCAATGGAGCAATGCCTTTGGGGGGCACTGATCCTCTTTCAGGTTCAAGTGTTACTCCCATCCCTTCGATGGACCAGGGTTGGGGGCGTTCCCATCTCGACAATGTGCTTTATTTCAGCGGAGATACACGTCGATTGCGTGTTTGGGATATCTGGAACATGAACGGTCTGCAGACCGGTGAACAGCAGGAATATCATGTCGATGTCACTTCTTCAAGCCTGCCGCTCGAGGTGCATCTCGTCTGGACAGATCCCGAGTCAACGACCCTTGCGGCCACAAATCTGGTCAATAATCTGGACCTCGAGGTGGTCAATCCGGCCGGGACCACGACTTATCTTGGAAATGTTTTTTCCGGGGGCGTTTCGACCACCGGCGGTTCTGCCGATGTGCTGAATCCGATCGAAGGTGTCTTGCTGAACAGTCCAGCGACCGGGACCTGGACCATTCGTGTCAAAGCGACATCGGTCCCGGGCATCGGCAGTGCCCCTTACAGCGAACGGCAGGGCTATGCTCTAGTCGCCACCTTTGCTGATTGTTCGAGTACGCTTTCCACGCCAACCGGTCTGAATGCCACCAATAATGGCTCGACCGGTATCGATCTCTCCTGGAACAGTGTGTCGGGGGCGACCGGTTATCTGGTCTATCGAGCCCTGGGCTCTTCGCCCCTTGAAGAGGAATACAGCCTGGTCGATACTACTACAGCCACGACCTATTCCGATACCTTTGTTCAGGGAGGCTATACCTATTCCTATAAAATCAGAGCAACTGACGATTGCAGTGAATCGGATGCCTCGTCAGCGGATACTGCCACCTACACCGGTAACTGTCAACTCTATCCGGATTTCGATGGCCTGCTCAGTGTGATCAATGATACTTCGTCACCAATCTGTGATCTGGTCTTGAATTGGGATGCAGGGGCAAGCAACTGTCCACTCGGACCTGATCTTACTTATAACATTTATAGCGATACCGACCCCTATTTCACTCCCGGCCTGACCAATTTACTCGTAAGTGGAGCGACCGGAACGAGTTATACGGACTACAGTGTTTTCTCACACACGACCTATTACTACATTGTTCGAGCGGAAGATTCAACGACCCTGAATTCAGGCCCGAATAATGGCGGTAATGAGGATACGAATGTCATCAAGCTGTCCGGAACGCCCTGGTCAGAGACGACAACAGCCGGGACATGGGCCGACGATGGGGGAGATACCAATGCCAAACTGATGCTCGAAGGCGAGTGGCAGATTACAAATCAGGAGAACAACACCACAGGTGGTAGTTTATCGTATCATAACGCCAAGGACGGCATGAATCATTCCGCGGGACAGTGTGCAGCGGCAACGACCCCTGAACTGCTCCTGCAAGCAGGCTCACCCACCCTTTCTTACTGGGTCAATTATAACCTCGAGAATAGCTATGATGGCGTGGTCACAGAAATTTCTACCGATAGCGGCTTGACCTGGACCACGTTGACGCCGAATGAAGGTTATCCGGGCGATTTCAGCCTGACGGATAATCCACCGATCAACGCCTGTGAATATACAACAAGCCAGGATTGTTATAGCGGACCTTCAGGTAATGCAGGTCTGACCGGCTGGACCCAATCCACCCACAGTTTGAGTGCCTACGCTGGCCTGACCGTCCAAATCCGCTGGAATTTTTCCTCGGACCCCGGCACGGAATTCATAGGTTTTTACCTTGACGATATCGAGATCACGCTGGCTTCTGTCAATGATGATTGTGCGACCAGCGCTGGCCAGGTCAAACTCGATCGAATCCTGTATAATTGTTCAGGCGATACGATCAATATCAACGTCGGTGACAATGATCTCAATGGGAATGGCTCCCAAACCGTTACGATCGCCAGCAATGTCTCGGAGCCGGCTGGTGAAACGGTAGTCCTGACCGAGACCCCGCCCAATACCGGCAGTTTTGTGGGCTCCATTCAAACTACAAGCGATCCGGCCCCTTCGACCGGCCTCCTTTCAGTTGCGGATGGCGAAACCATTACAGTAACTTATATCGATGCGGACGACGGCCAGGGCGGCTACAATGTCACGAAAACCGATACGGCCCAGACGGATTGTGTGCTGCCCATTATATCAAATATTGCCGTCAGCAACATCACCACCGTATCCGCTACGATCAACTGGGACACGAACGAATTGGCTGATAGCATTGTCTACTATGGAACAACTCCCCCGACCTGGTCTACCGTTGCGGAAGCTGCCCTGGTGACAGAGCACGGTCTCGATCTGACGGGATTGACCCCGTGTACATTATACTATTTTTGGGTCGAGTCTGCAGATGCTGCGGAAAATGTGGTCTATGACGATGCGGGTGGTGCTTATTATTCCTTTACGACCCTGATGGATATGGCCCTGTTCTTTGACGATATGGAGTCCGGCCCATCGAACTGGACCGCTGCTTCACCCTGGGCCATATCGGACGAGGATTATTACAGTGCCAGCCATGCCTGGAGCGACTCTCCGGGTGGCAGCTACGCCAACAGCATCGACATTTCGCTGACCTCGATTGCCTTCGATCTCTCGGGGACGACCGAGGCAAGTCTTAGTTTCTGGCAGATCTATGATCTGGAAAGCGGTTGGGATTACGGTTATGTCGAGATTTCGACCAATGGTTCGACCTGGTCACAATTAGCTGTGTTTAACGGGACCCAATCGACTTGGACCGAAGCTTCTTACGATTTGACAGCATATGTCGGTAATCCGAGCGTTCAGATTCGGTTCCGTCTGGATACCGATGGCTCTCAGGTGTATGATGGCTGGCACATCGATGACGTTCACATCGGGTATGCAGCACCCTGTGTGCCCATGGCCGAATATGACAGCCATATCTTTACCGATGACTGTCCAACTGGTGGAGTGGGTGACGGCGATGGCATTCTCGATGCCGGTGAGAACATTGTGTTTCAGATCGATATCGCCAATATCGGGATCGGCGATCTGACCGGGGTCTGGGCCGAGTTGAGTTCGAGCACGACCGGTGTGACCGTGACTGATGCCCAGGCTGATTATAACAATATTCTGGAAGGCACGAGCGGGACCTCGCTTTCACCTCATTTCATGGTGCATCTGGCCGAGACTATCGCCTGCGGGACAGAGCTTGATTTCAGTCTGACCATCCACACCAATGAGGGTGATTTCAGCGGCGGTTTGTTCTCCGAGACGGCCGGTCTTGTTATCCCTGGTGATTTTACCCTGGTAGATGAAGATTTCGAGAGTTCCTGGGGAACATATGGTGATAATCCACCAGCCGGTTGGACCATCGAGGACTATGGGGATGAGAGCACCCCGACCTGGAATGCCAATGACTGGTATCGTTATTCCAAGGGCGGCGCCTATTCATACATTGCCCGGGTCTATTATTCACCGC
>JAFGSJ010000152.1 GCA_016934675.1 bacterium
AACGGAACAAATCCGGTGTTGACATATTCAGACTTCATAGTGTCGCTTTCAACACGGATCGAGGCATCCCGAATTTTTGCGGTCACACCGCCCGAAAAAGATACTTTTTCTGATTTGTACAACGTATACGCATAGCGCAGGCGATAGGAATCGAAGCGGTAGCGGACTGTCAGAGGTTGGTTTGCGGGGAAAAGCACGTTATTGAAAATGATGTCCCGGTCCACTGATCCGGAAGAACGGGTGCGAAAAGGAGCGGCAAGCATAAGAAGAGCATGACGTTCATTGAATGTGTATTTCATCTGCAAACGATAGAAGAGGGCCGGATCAGCGGACAACTCGTCTGATAACGACAGCGGTTCTGCGTCTTGATCTCCGGGCAGGCGAACATCGTTATAACCTGTCCAGGCAACACCCGTTTCAAAATCACATTGAAGTTGTCCGGCACATTCATGAGACCAGGAGAAGGCCACAATCATGGCCGCAAAGAAGCTCATTTTAAACACGCTTATTTTGGTCACCATTATCAATACCTCCTGTAGATGTATTATCAGTCAGTCCCATCGCAGTAATGCGGGGTTTAAAACCGGAAAGTAGTAGGGCTCTTTCATCCCCTACTCCTTTCCGGCATTGACCGGCGTTTTCGATGTGACCCTACATTTTTCTGAGATCGGATCAAGAGAACTGAGAACGTGGCCAATAAAAGGACTATCATCGTCTTTGAAAGGACAGGCGTTTCCTGAATACTGATAGTTTGCATGCCAAGACAGGGATTCCCCCAAAGGTTCCATTCAACCATCTCATAATGATTGTCTTGCCAAAGACCATGCGTATAGAGATATCGCAATGACTGTTGAAGCGCGGCCCCCTGCGTATACTGATGCGAGGTCACATAGGTAGTAAAGTAGTAATCAAGCGATTGACTGGAACCATCGTCCGGATATGACCATCCTGGTAAACCCCAGGCTGCTTTCGTTGCCCCAACAAAACCAACGGCACCTTGCTTCAACATCGCCTGACCGATGTTAAGTTCATCAGTGTCTGCATTTGAGCAGGAGTCTGCGAAAATGATCGCTGGAAAATCATCATTGAGATACTGGCAATCAGTCGAGGATATGAACGGAGGGTCCCCGAGTCCGCAAATGTGAGCGGATGTCGGTAATCCATGCCCGGCCCAATTGACGAAAGCGAAGGTGTTGTTTGGCCAAACATTGTTTACGTTCTCTTGAAGCAGTGGATAGTCGCAATCATATATTGACATAAAGTTGATGTTTTTTTGATACAACTTAGTGATTGTCCAATCCGACATCCAACTCTGATTTATCTTTGCCTCCATCAGCACCGCGTTATCGGTATCCATCCAGAAAAAAGCACCGAGAAGGAGAATATTTTTTTTGTATGATGGTGAAGCGTTTTGTTCGTATTGGATTGATTTCAGGCAGATTGAGGATACTGTACTGAAATCACTCCACGGAATGCGACCGATGTTGACTTCAGAATAGAAATCCATCGAATCGCTATCTTCACCATAATTACCATTTTGGTTACTATCCCAGGATTGATCGTCAGATTTCGATAATTCCGCATAATAAAAATCACTTCGAGGGTATCCGTAAGGAACGGCTATTCTTTGCCAGATGAGCCTCATCGGCACATGATCATGATGCCCGACTATCAGAACATTTTCGATGCCCCATGCTGTGGAAGGATACTTTTCCCTTAAAAAATTCCGGATTTTCTGGGCATCATCAATTCCGGTATAATGCTGATAAATCCAATCTGTGGTAACGATCAGGGGATTGTTGCCCTTGCGTGATTCCCAGTCTGCGAGAGGGCTAACAGCATCGACAAGTGAGGACATTGTAATAATCACCAACGGATGCTGCTCTTCTTTTTGTCTTGTCCTGACCCTGGAATACCATTGTTGGGCTTCATTATAGTTGAAAATTAATTCCCGCGCATCTCGTTCGGTTGAAAGCACATAATCATTCAGTCCAACCCGCTTTTCTTCTGAATCAGGTCGGGTATAACTGATCTCCACTCTAATATGGCGATGAAAGATCAGTTGACCTGATCCGGGTACATATGAAAACGGAGTTACCCTCACATCTGCAAGATTATATTTACGATAGTGTGATTGTCTCACAAACTCACCAACCGTCATCGGATATGGATCATCTGAACCATAAACAGCAATGAAATTACGCTCATACAACCGCGCCATTGTTTTATCGCTTTGCTCGACGCTCATCTGTATCACGCGAGGCGCAGCTACCGGAATAATCTGAAATTTCCCCGGTAAAACCTCAGATTGATAACTGATTACCTTGACGGAATCCACAATAGCGTTGGGCGGAAGGGCAATTGGATATATCCGTGACGGCAATCGAGGCTTTCCCGGTTCGAATAGTATCCCGCAATCATCAAGTATGATTTTCTGACCATCCTGTGTATCGATTATCCGGAAATCAGGATACTCCATCGAGATCGATAAATATCCACTTTCTGCTAATGCCAATCCGACACTTAGCATTACAAAAGATATACTGACAACGATCACTAGTGAGCTTGTTCTACGATAAACGTATAACCGTTGATCACAGAAAAAATGAGTAACCATATTCCACCCCCTCCTACTCTGGATTGAGGATTGAGTTTCGACTGCAATCCAGAGTCATATGAATTAGCATACCATGATTGAGCTAATCGAACAAGGGGAATGCAATCTGCGCTATCTGCGTCATCTGCGGTCACAATTGGGTTAAATTGTGTTCTGTTGTCGCACGATGAGAAAAGAGATATAAATCCAGAACATAGAGAAGAGCAATTCGAATTTACACTTCACTTTGCGACCCATTAACTTTGCCTTAAATGAGAGAGAACCATTATGAAATCTGATCATTGATTAATGCATTTTTTTTCTTTAGCAGGGCTATTTTTTTTTTGTTTGATGGAGTATACTGAGTTTGTGCTGAAAGCGCGGGCTTTAGTGGAGAGAACGATCATGACGAGCGAAAATGTAATGAATGATGAGAATAGGAAATTACGGGCTGAGTTCGCGAGGCGGAAACTTGACCCGGGTATGCTATTGCGGGTGCCTTTCGAGGACATTGCCCAGGAAAATGAACTCCTCAAAGAGTTACTTGAATGGGTCGAGCATTACGAAACGTGTCGTAATCGGACTTTAATGGAGGTCGATGGTTTTCTCTACCCTCCTGTTTTTCCAGACAACGATCCGGATTCTGACTGGTTCCGGTTTGAATTGTGGATGCAGGGTCGACCGACATCTTTTGTGCTTCGGGAACGTTTGCCCGATAGTATAGTGAAGCTTGATCTCGATACCGTTTCCGACGAAGAGCTATCCGAAAAGCTGGCCTTTTTCATCGAGATCCTGTCATACCATGACATCGAAGTTGATTTCTACGATCGGGTCCCGGATCGACTCGTGTTCGAACAATTGCTGCGGGAGTTAGACGAGGAGTTCGATCTCATGGCCGGTGGCACTTGCCACCTTGACGGCTGCACCGGTTTCTGCCCGGAATGTTTTCAGCGGCCCTGGTGTGAGCAGGGCACCAGTTCCTGCTGGGATGAGGACCATGAACTTGGCCGCATGTTTCTCGTCGAGCCTGTCCAACGTTATGTATCTGCGACTCCTTTCTCGCTGGAAATTCTGGAACAGTTCCACGACCAGGACGATGATCTCCCGTTTTAAGACATGGTCTCGTTCGCTCACGATTTGAAACCGGTCGCACACTAATGATCGGTTTTGATTCGTAAAGGCCGGGACGCTCTCTGAATGAACAAGGAGAGTCCAATTATCATGTTTACAAAATCAGCTCGATTTTATGACTTGATCTATTCTTTTAAAAACTATGAACAGGAAGTGGGTTATCTCAACCGGATCATAAGGCAGCAACGGTTTAACGAACCGCTGACGCTCTTGGATGTTGCCTGTGGAACGGGCAAACATCTTGAGCATTTTCAGAAATCCTGGCAGTGCACCGGACTGGACCTCGATCAAAATATGCTTGAGATAGCCCGAGGACGTTTGCCGGACCTCCGTTTTTATCGAGCCGATATGAGTCATTTTGAGTTGAGTTGTTCCTATGATCTCATCACCTGCCTGTTTAGCTCGATCGGTTATGTGGCCTCCATCAAAAAACTCGAACAGACGCTGGCTTGTTTTAAGAAGCATCTGAATCCGGGAGGACTGATGCTTGTCGAACCATGGTTTACACCCGAGCAATGGACGCCCGGTCGAATCACGGTCCAGATAGCCGAAGAGCCGGACCTGAAAATCGCAAGGATGAACACCAGTCTACATCGAGGCCGCTTGTCTTATTTTGTATTCCATTATTTGATCGGGTCCCCCCTAAAAACGGAACATTTCACAGAACGACATACACTCGGTCTTTTTACCCAATCGGAAATGAAATCCGCTTTTGAAAAGAATGGCCTGTCAGTCGAATACGATCCGCAGGGACCATCCGGACGTGGACTCTATATCAGCAGATTCGCTCGTTAAGAGGTGCTGAAAAAGATTCGTGGTCTTATTCGAGTCCCGGATTAATGGCAATGGTATTGCGGGCCTTCATGAGTTCTACATTCTCTCGGATCCGGGATTTTTCCTGGGGAAACATGATTTTACGGTCCGCAGCCCGCATCCAGCAGAAATAGCTTTCTCCGGGTTTGTCACGAGAAGCGTACCAATCGGCGGCCACAATCCAGAAGTCGGCCAACCAGGAATAGCGAGCGATATTTTCCTTCAAATCGATAAAGCAGGCCCCCCGATCAGAATGGTCCTGTGCGCACATGATCCGGGTCTTTTCGATTGCGATATCTTCACCGAGTGGATTGAGTTGTTCGGCTTTGAGCACATAATCAAGGGCCAGGTCGAGTTGACCGGTCGAGCGGGCATGCTGGGCCAGAATCGTGAATAATTCAGGGTCCTCGACTTTGTTGTCCAGGGCTTGCCTCAGGATGGCCAAGGCACCCTCGGGGTCCGCTTCCCGGATTTTCAGATAAAAAAGACTGAGATAGGCCTCAGCATTGCGCCGATTTCTGGTTATGGCTTTCAGAATATTGTTTCGGGCTTCTTCCTGATGATTATGCTGCATATAGAAGCGTCCCAATTGCAGATACGGGTAATCCATATCGGGCAATATTTCGGTGACTCTGAGCAGAACAAGTTCCGCATCAGTATATCGTTTGAATTGATCATAGATCGTGGCCAGATTGTTCAGGACCAAAGTGTTGTCCGGGTCCCGGGCCCGGAGCGACTCGAAGCGTTCCAATGCCTGGGGCCATGTTCCTGCCTTCATCAGTTTTTTACTCTCGATAAATTCATGATATATTTGCACGCGCTCACGTGGATCGGGCAAGCTGAACGGGTCAGGTCCCGAACGCTCCGGAATGGATTGGACATAGCCCAGGCTGCGTAATTCTTCGAGCTTGCTCAGGTCCCTTATTGTGGGGTCCAGGAAAGTTTTCAGGCTTGTTTCGAGCCGATTGACCTCGGCGTGATAATCCCGTAGCCTCGCCTTGTGCTTGGCTTCACGGGAGAGGTCCTGCTTGAGCAGGCGATCAGACGCGATGTTAAACAAAGCCGCGCTACTCCCATTGACAAATAACCAGGGATATTCGAGCAGGCCTGAAAGTGGTCGCCAGCGAAAGCTATAATAAGGCATCAGGGTCACAAGCGGAAACGGGGCCGTTGAGCGGGGCGAGTTCAGAATGGTAATCAGCCTGGTTTCATGGTCGGGACCGGATTGACCGGCAGCGTCAAGATAGTATAACAGCAAGGGTTTGATCTGGCATAAACTGATCGGTTGATCGGTCCTTTTACCGGCCAAGCCGGGACCGATCCAGATCAAAGGCACATGTAATGCAGCCGGCGTTAATAAAAGCCCGTGGGTCATTTCGCCATGATCGCCCAGGTCCTCGCCATGGTCCCCGACAATAATGGCCAGGTCCCGTTGATCATGCCATTGTTTCAAGTCTCGGAGCGAGGCCATCATTCTATGGAATTGGGCATCGACAAAGGCGAGCTCACCGTCATAGGGTTGCTCGAAAGCTTGATCATGTGGTGGTGGTGGAACATAGGGTTCGTGAGGATCGTAAAAGTGGACCCAGGTGAACCAGGGTGATTTCCAGCTTTTGCTCTGAGTCAGGACCGTGTCGACCAGTTGCGATGCGGCCCGTTCCTTATAGTTAAAGTAACGACGCCGACCCATTCTGACCGCATCATCATAAATATCGAACCCTTGATCGAGTCCATAAATCCGGTCGAGGACCGCGGCGGCGATGTAGGCATGCGTGGCATATCCCTTTGCCTTGAGCGACTCAGCCAGCGTTTCGAAACGCGGTGCCAGGACGAAGAGGCCATTGTCCAACACACCATGCTGTTCGACCGTGAGCCCCGTGAGCAGTGAGGTGTGTGCAGGGAGGGTAAGTGGTGCGGGCGTAAAGGCATGTTCGAAGATGAGGCCCTGTTCGGTGGCCATTTGTGACGTAAAAGGCATGGTGTTCTGCTGATAACCATAACAGGGCAGGTGGTCGGCCCGGGTCGTATCAAGGGTGACCAGCAGTATATTGGGTATCGGGTCGGCGGCATGACCCAGGTCCGCCCCGAACACGGCTTCCAGCAGGCTGATCAAAAAACACAGCATAAGGGTCAGACCGGATCGTCTCACCTATGCCCCCTGGCTAAAGACAATGATTAACACACGGTATAGGCCGGACCTCCACCACCCTCGGGACAGACCCAGGTTATGTTTTGGTAGGGGTCTTTAATATCACAGGTCTTGCAATGGACGCAGTTCGAGAAATTCACCTTGATCGATTGGGTCGCATTTGTTTCATCCGTTTCGAGTTCATAGACCTGGGCCGGACAAAAACGCGTGCATGGTGACCCGTATGTGGGCAAACATTGCTCGATGCACAGTTTCGGGTCTTTGATGTGCAGATGACTGGGCTGTTTCTCTTCGTGTTTTGTGCCCGAGTTATAGACATCGGTCAGTTTATCCATGAGCAATGAATTATCGAATTTGAGGTCAGGTTCGGGCGGAGCAGACCGGCTGCCATAGTGTTGTTGAATGGAATGCATGCCCTTATAGTCTTCCGGCACAATCATCGGGTCCTTGAGACCGCGACCGAGGCTGATATACTGAATTCCAGCGTGGAACATACCGCGATAAAGGCCCTTGGACATTGCCTGATGAAAGTTCCTGACTCGGTAAAGCTCGCGTTGCATCCAGCCATTGGCAATCCTTTTAGGATAATTGAGCAGGCTTTCCCGTGAAAAATCATCATGGACCAGGCACATGAAGATGGTTTTGGCTGCCTCGATCCCGGATTGCATGGCCAGGTGAATACCCTTCAAGCGTTGTGGATTGAGCAGTCCGGCCGCATCGCCCACGACCAGGGCCCCGTCATACACGAGTTGGGGCAGGGAATAGTAGCCTCCCGCCGCCAGTGTTTTTGCACCATAATATGCTGATTTGCCGCCAGCGAGGAACTCCTTGATAAAGGGATGCGATTTGAATCTTTGCAGTTCTAGGTGCGGGTCCAGGTAGGGGTCGTGATAATCACAGGCCACAACCAGACCGATTGCCAGTCGATTGTCAGCCATGCCGTACATGAAGGAGCCCCCGAACGTGTCTGGTTTTAGAGGATATCCCATGGTATGAATGACCAGGCCGGGTTGGACCCGACCCTCGGGCATTTCGAAGACTTCCTTGACACCGGTTTCATAGAGCAGGGGCAGGACCGGATTATATGAATTCATCTTGTCGAACAATTGCCGGGACAGATTCCCCCGGGGACCGTCACCCAAGACCGTAAGACGGGCCGTGATGTCATAACCCGGCTCAAAATTACTCTTATGCGAACCATCGGCATCGATTCCCTTATCACCGGTGCGGACCCCGATAACTTTATCACCCTCGAAGAGCAATTCCGTACCGGCGAAGCCGGGAAAAATATCGACCTGTTCGGTTTCGGTTATGAGTTCGCCCAGCCATCGGCAAAATTTGGACAATGAGACGACATAGTTTCCATGATTTTTCAAGGGCGGGGGTGTAATCGGTGCTTTGTAATGGCCTTTCGAGGTCAGAAAATAGACGGAATCGCTCGAAACTTCGGCTTCGAGCGGACAATCGGCTTCCTTGAAATCGGGGATGAGCTGTTTCAGGGCGATCGGATCAAGCACGGCCCCGGAAAAAGCATGTGCGCCAATTTCAGCACCCTTCTCGATCAGGGCAATGGTGATCTCTTCAAGCTTATCACCCTCATAGTTACCCTGATCGATTTCATGATTGTGCCGGTGGATCAAATCAGCCAGATGCAAAGCGGCACTCAAGCTCGCCGGACCGCCCCCGACAAAGAGAAAATCAACGGGAAACACTTCTCGTTCTTCTGCCATGTTTCACCTGCCTTGTCTCGATATTTAACCTGAAAGACGTTTCAGTAACATTTCCGCCCGGGTGACGACGTGCTCAGGCGTCAGTTGATAGACCTGGGTCAACTCGGCGGGCTTACCCGATTTGGTGAAATGGTCTTGAATACCGATCCGCTCGACATACTGGGGTTTTTCCTGGGTCACGACCTCACTGATCGAAGAACCGAGTCCTCCGATAACGTTATGCGGTTCAATCGTGAGAATAGGTAGATCGAGATGTTCCTTGACCAAGGCCAGATCGAGAGGTTTAATGCTGTACATGTCGATAATCGTGGCCGTGATGCCTTGCTTTTCGAGTAAACCCGAGGCGATCAGGGCGGTTTGGACCATGTCTCCAATCGCAAAAATCGTCAGATGTTGACCTTGTTTGAGGAGATGTCCCCGCCCCAGGTGAGGTTGGACCTCGAAACTGTTATCGATCCCCGCCCCATATTGGGGATTATGCTTACCGTTATATATGATCGGGACTTTATCTCGACCAAAACGCATGTAAATCGGGCCATGCTCGCGAGCCATCTCAAAAATGAGTCGGTAAGTCATCACGCCGTCAGCCGGCTGGACGATGCGAATATTTGGTATGGAACGCAGCACACCGAGCATTTCAAGCTCGGCATGGCTGCCCCCATCGACCAGACGCGGATCGCCATGTGAGCCGATGATCTTCACATTCAGGTTGTTATAGGCGATCACATTGCGGATGACTTCCATGGCCTTGAGATAGAAAATGGAAAACGTGTTGATGAAGGGGATTTTGCCTTCGAGTCCGAATGCGCTCGAGAGTAGACCCATGGTCGTCTCGGCGATACCGGCTTCAAAACAACGCTCCGGAAAATGGGTATGGAAATAATCGCCCTTACAGGAACTCCTCAAATCCGCATCAATCCGGATGATGCGCTCATCTTGACGGCCAAGATGGTACAAGGCTCGACCATAGGCTTCCCGTGGGGCAACCTGTTTTTCCTCGAGAAATTTCTGGTCCGTGGCAATATGATTCAAAGGTTGTTTCATTTCCTCGATGCGATGCGTGTAGATACGCTGGGTAATATCGAAAATCTTCATACAGACTTCATATTCATCTGGCTTGGGCGGGACTCCATGATAGGCCGCGTCGTCTTCCATGAAGGATACGCCCTTGCCCTTGATCGTATAGGCAATGATAGCTTTGGGTTTTTCCGTCAATTGACCAGCCTCGCTCAAGACCCAGTGAAGATGCTGATAATCATGCCCATTCAAATCTTCACCGCCCCGATAATGATCGAGAATGGTCCACTGCTTTTCGTTGAACTGATCACGGACCGCGCCAAAATTAAGGACATTCTCTTTCTTACCGGTCAATTGCTGCCGATTATTATCAACGATTAAGATCAGATTGCCGAGAGACTTGGCCCCAGCATAAGAAATCGCTTCTTTGGTCGAGCCCTCATCCATCTCACCATCACCGATCAGACAATAGACCAGGGGCGGGGGCATTCCTCTGTTTTCTTTCTTAAAACGGTAGCGAAGTTCTTCGGCCACCGAACAGGCAAATCCCAAACCGTTTCCCAGTGAGCCTGCTGATAACTCGACCCCGGGCAGGACATTCATGTCCGGATGACCTTGACAACGCGTATCAACATACCGACCCGTCTGATCAAAATGACCGCTGCGAAATGTGGACATGACCTCAGCCCGGTCGATATGATCATAGAACTTCGAAATGATCGAGTACAGCGTGGGAGCGGCATGACCTTTGGACAAAACGAAACGGTCCCTGTCCCGCCAAGAGGGGTCCGTCTTGTCGAACCGCAAAAAACTCTTATACAATGTCAGGAGAATTTCGACACAGGACAAAGATGGACCCGGATGCCCAGAATTGGCCCGATACAGCATCTCAATGATATCGCGCCGAATATCATTGGCTTCAAGTTTGAACTCGAGTATTTCCCGGAGTGATATCACACCTTGACCCGGCCTGTCCTCAATTTCTGTTCATTCTGGCAAAAACGATTCATACTCAGATTTTCCGTGAACACACCATACTACAAATCAAGCCGTGCGTCAAGCAAAAATCGTTTATAAGTCACCAGTCCTTTTCGAAAGCAGGTCAAGAAATAAATGGTCCGGGATTGGAGTCAACCGTTATCTGGCCGTTCCGCGTTTCTCGGCCGCTTGTTTGGCTCGTAAAGCCAACAATGCCGCTAGAGCTTCATCACGTGTCCGATATATATTGACTTCGGCGCCATCCAGAATCGAGCTTGTTTGGATAGCAAGGTTTTCGGCCGATGAAACATGAAAACGAAAACTGTGCTTGACAAAGAGGCGGCCAAACCCTGAGCGCTCGACGCCGAATTGACGCATCGCGGCGCCTTTCACCGTGAGTCCCGAATAGTCAATCAGCACGTCGGTCGGCGTTTTATGGCGCTGAATGTGCTCGAATACTACCTTCATGAAATCAGTCGCATCCTGTGGTGTGAGTATAATACAGTCTTTGAACGTCATGGTGACTACGTCATTCTGGGCGTCATACCAAAAATGCATGGACCAACGCTCTGGTTTGGTAGAATTCCCGCTTGATGAAGCGGCCATATTCGGACCCCCTTATGTGTTTTGTTAACCCGTCGTGTTGTAAATGCACCGTTCATATTCACTCAGGTCATATTCATTTTGACAATACCACAAATCCATGCAAAAAAATATGAAAAATGTTCGGTGAAATTTGTTTGGTCGGACTAGCGGCATTACGGAAGTGCATTCCTCACATAAATTCATGTGTTCAAAAGAAGAAACAAGCCCTGGACGTGATTCCTTCAACGGGTTTCATACACTTCAGCCGGGGTAACCGTAGAGTTGAAAAGCGGCCCAGTAAAAGGGTTGTTTATAGTGGGGCGTATTCAGGAGTGTCAGTTGAGCTGACCGGAGGGCCTCGTCTTTCGAAACACCACTTTCCAGCGATCGGTAGAAAGCAATCATCAGTTCCTGGGTAGCCCAGTCCGAAACCCGCCACAAAGAGGCGACGATGGCTGGCGCCCCGGCATAATGAAACGCACGGGTAAGGCCCATGAGTCCCTCACTGGCGACTTCTTTTCCCAAACCGCTATTACAGGCGGACAAGACCACGAGTTCGGTCCTGATCCGGACATGTTCGAAGATTTCCCAGGCCTGGAGAAATCCGTTGTGCTGATCGGGTCCGAGTTTCGCGGGGACAGTCAAGAGCAAGCCCGAGTTGAGCGGAAACAGGTTATCGATCAGGCCGTGACAGGCGAAATGAAGATATCGGGTCGAAAGATGCTCCTTCTGAATAATGGTATCCGTGGCTTGTGCTCCCGTATACTGCCGGGATTGTCCAGAAAAAAGCGCAGCGATGAGCTTGACTTCTCTGCCCGTTTCAGGCAGTGGCCCAAGCTCGAAATGCCGCTCGATCAGAAATTCGAGCAGGGGATTATCAATCGGGTCCGGTCTATCGGGATAGATCGGGTCTGCAAAAGCGATGAACTGATGATCATAACCGATCGCTTTATTTGATTCGTGCATCATTTTCAGTTCAGAATAAACCGAAGCAGAGAAGGAGATATGGATCGCCTTGTCCTGAATCAGGTAGCGCACGTCCTCGTGGGTAGGGCCAGTCGAGGTAACCAAGGCATTGAAGGGCAGTAAATGCAATGATCCATCCGGGAAGATCAGCAAATGTGGGCTCGTCCGGATCGATTCGGTGCACGGTCCGATCAGATGCTTATATAATTCATGCCCGAGAGCGACCATGTGCTGCCTGTGGCTATCACTGCGGAAGGGCCGGTTCACCAACTCGCGGAATGTGTTGACCTGCGACCTGAGTAGTTCGGAATCGAGTTGGATCCGATAGATTTCCAAGCCCCGTTTTGCGGTGATCACAAATATAGTCAGTTTGTGCCGGTTGAGACCATAAGACAGAATCGCTGTCTGTTGATCGAGCATGTTTTGCAGGTCAGGCACGTCCACTTGAAAGGGAAAATGGAGGGCGGCATAACGGGGTGATTGTGCTTTCAGACGAACGATGAGCCGCTCGAACTCGGATTGGATTGTATGGAGCTGATTGCCCAGCTCGAGCAGTTCCAGTTTCTTCTTTTCGGCATCGAGTTGCCAGAGTTTTCGTTGCACATCATCATATTGGCTCGATAACCGGCGGCGTTCCTGTTGCAATGAAGGATCGAGTTCATCGGAAAACACCAATTCTCGGTCCGAAAGCATCTCGAGCAGGAAGCGGGACCTGGACCGTTCGAGAACTCGAAACGCGGGCTCGGGCTTGCCCAACTCGATCAGGTAATCGACACAGTTCCGGTAGAAATCTAAAAATGTGCTTTGGTATTCAGCCCTGGTATTTTGAAGCCCTCCCAGCAGGGAGAGCTGGTCCTCGAGGACATCAATGGCTTGATACAAATATGTGACAGCTTGTTCGAGTTCGCCTTTTCGATAATATATTTGGCCGAGTTCCGAGAGTATCTCGGCCCGAAGTGTATTTCGGGGCGCCAGGAGCGTGGTTATAGACAAGGCCTCCCGAAAGGACTTTTCCGCCTGTTCGGCTTGCCCCATTCTCTCATAGACCTTGCCAAGATTGTTAAGGCTCCGGGCCACTTCGAGACTGTTCGGGGCCAGGCTGTTCTTTATAAACAAGGACCGCCGGTAATAATCCAGCGCATGTTCATACTGCTGACGATCGAGGGCCACATTGCCCAGATTGTTGTAAGTCCGTGCCGTGGTTAAGGATTGCGGGCTGAGTTTTTCCACAATAGCCAGTCCCTGTTCATAATACGAGACTGCTTGTTCGAGAGCACCCCTTTTGCGGGCGATGGCCCCAAGCATACTCAAACTCAAGGCGACCTGATTACTACCCGGCGCCAGTTTTTGTTCGATAGCCAGGGCCTGGTCAGTATAGAGTTCGGCCGTGTCATAATCAAAGCGTCTAACGGCGATTATGGCAAGATTAGCCAGACTGTTTGCCACTTCGAGGCTTTCTGGTTCTCGTTTCCGATCATACGCGAGCACGGTGCGAAAATGCATCTCCGCTAGTTCGTAATCACCACGGCGAAAAGTCGTGACTGCCAGATTGTTGACACAATCGACCAAAGATTGAGATTCGGGATAATGGGTCCTGAATATATCGAGGGCCCGGGCGTAATATGTTTCCGCCTGGGCCAACTCACCGCGTTCGTCAGCGATGATACCCAAATCATTCAGACTCGAAGCATATTCTATGCTTGACGGGGCCAGTTGTTCCCTGAGGGCCAAAGCCTGCATGTGCAAATTCTCTGCCTGATCGAGCTGTCCCTGATACCAACGCAATTTACCCAGTTCGGCCAAACTATGTGCGTGCTGCAGACCCGAGATACTATTCTGCTTTTCCAGTTCGAGAACGGCCTGAAAATGGTAATCAGCCTGCTGATAATCATTTTGAGCAAACCTGGCTTTGCCAAGTTTATGATGGCTGTAAAGCAGGCCATCGAGACTATTCATACCCTGTGCACAAACCAAGGCCTGCTCTAAACAGAGAACGGAGGTCGTGACCTCCTGGCTTTCGAGCAGCGTCGTTCCCGTAGTGATCAAAAACCACCACAGGACCTCGGGTCCCATTCGAGGCTCATTCGTCCTGATAAGGAGCTCGATCCGGGTCTTGACTTCATTAAAGTTACTCAGTTCGACCGCATCGAGGACCCGATCATACCATTGCTCGACACCCCTGGACAGGTGCGGCCGAATCGTGATCCCATCAAGATATCGTGGCAAGGTGAAACTGACGGACTCTTTACCCCGAACTCCTTGAAGATGGAGCCCACCGCGAGGTAAATACTCGATCATTATCCGACGCCAATCCAGGACCGATTTGAATCTCTCGCCCCCGAGAGATTCAGCAGTCGTTACCATGTCGCTCGACCCGATCTGCCAACCCGTCAACCAATCATCAGCCCTTAAACCGACCTGTTCCGCAATACTGCCTGCTATCACCCGCTCTACCACAAAGCCTTGATCGGCAGCCTGATCGCTGAGCGACTCGTGACGCTGACACGACAGCAGTCCGATCAGGACCATAGAAATGAACCAGGAAGATTTGAATAGATCCAGGAGCACTGTTCGAAGCCCAAGTTAACGTATCTGCGTCGGAATTTCAAAGTTATCCGTTGAAAAAAGTAACCACAAAAGTTTTCTCTAGGTATACCACAGTTTCAGCTTGATTTACATCGCAATTGTTGACATGTTTCTTGCTAACCGGTACACTTGTTCCGGTCCAGGCCTAATTTACGGTGCGTTCATCCGACCTAAGGCGTACGATACATATGAGAATATGGGACATCAGCCCAGGCTATTTGAACGGTCAAAGTCTGTTGGGCGAACATCGTGAGCTTCACGGGATCGTTTCGATAATAGTCAACGGAAAGAAGGGTTATGCCCGACATCCGGAGACTATTCGTTGGGTTGGCTATGGCTGGGCGATCAAGATACGTCACGCACAACTAGCTTGCGAAATGGCACTGCGGGGTTACACGGATAAATCACCGGTAACTATGCATTCCAACAAAGGACAATGGCCGGAAATGTACCTTGATTTTCCGGAACAGCAATTCAGGTTGCTCGAACAAAAATATCTGGACAGAAGCAAAGGGCGAATCCCCTTGCCAAAGAATGAACAGCAACTCTGGAGCCATCACAAATACTCCGTTCTTGCACGTAATCCGGTACTCTACAAAAAAATAGGTCGTGATGTATCCAAAAAAAAAAGCGGGATTTGCCCGGTTGGCGATACTGTTAACCGAAGTGCTCAGGGAACAACCGGCCGAAGCCGGGATAAGAAATGCCGTTCAACACATGTGGGGCTATGTCTCCGGCAGTTCGAACCAAAACCCGGCCGATAGAGCTGATTGGTCGTTACGAATGTTATTGTCCGAAATCCAAAAAAGGGCTTTAGAAAATGAGGTCTCATACCTGATCAACTCTACCGCCTTAAGCGAACTCATGGTCTGGCTACAAGAATATAGCTTCGAACTTTGATTAATGAAAAGAAAAGCACCTCGGATTTCGCAGATAAAAAAACTGATTAATCCGTGGTATTCTTTTGTTTTTCATCAAAACTTTTATATTCCGATACAGTGAGAAGACCGCGATAAAGTGTCATCGTTAGGTGAGAAGAATTTTATACACTGGTCCTCAGGTCAAAAACGGTAACGACTCAGTGAATTTGTTCGTCCCGAATGTACTGATCCGAAAGCTGGGTTTGATCTGATAATGATTGCTCGGGCAGGGTCGCCAGCACATCATCCAACTGGTCCGACATCGATTTGAGAGAGATCAATTCACGTTGTCGGAGGCGGGGCTCGGAAATTTTGCGGGCCTGTTCCAGGTATGCCCTGGTCTTTAGATGATTGTGCAAATCCGAAATCTCGCCGATCACTTTATCGACAATCAGGCGGGATGTTGTTTTGCCTATCTCTAATGAATAATATTCTTCGAGATCGATAGGTTTACCGAAAATGATACGTATTTTCTGAAAAATACGTGGGACATAGCAACCGATGGGCAAAACACGGTCCATACCATAAATCGCAACCGGAATAACCATGGCCCGCGTATCGTAAATCAGCTTACCGACCCCGACCCGACCGGCACCGACCTGCCCTGTTCGAGAACGTGTTCCTTCGGGGAAGAGAATCATGGTGCCGTTTTTCAAGGCCTTAATCATCTGAGATAAGGCCAGCATGTCGCGTTCACCACGCCGGACCGGAATGCAGCGCCACTTGGCCGACATCCAACTCATGAATTTTCCCTTGAAAAAGTTCTCGAGGGCAGCCGGATGATACGGCATTAAATTCGGCCTGAGCAAAACCGCGGGGAAAAAAGCCAGAAAACCAACCAGAAAGGAATCGATCATACTCTGATGATTCGAGCACAGTAAAACATTTCTATCCTTAGGAACATTGTCACGACCGATAACTTCAGTCCGATTCAAAACCTGAAAAAAAAGCAGAGAAACGAACGCGGTAACATTGACCCAGAAATAGCCGACAATTCTGTCAAGCAGGTAGAGGAGTTTCATATGAAACGAGCGGGGAACGGTCGAAGCAACCAGATACTTCTTATCCATTTCATTGATCCGATCCATAGTGTTCCTCCACGATGAGGTTATCAGTTACGTTTTTGTTCCGGTGCCTTGTTGTCACAGCAATTTTTGTGCCAAAAGCATGTCCGGAACACATTGTATCCGATAATCACCGGAGGAAGCCACTTGGCGGACCGGGTCCCGGACCAGACCCGGTGAAATCTTGTAACCTGATTTTCTCATCATTGTGAAACGAGCTATACAGCAAAAGGTCTTGCCGGTTCACTGCTGCAAATACTTGGTCAGCGTGATGCTGGTCCCCTTTTCGTTGTATTCGACGAGGTCCATATACTGTTTTATGATGAAGATGCCCCGTCCGCGCGTGTTGAATATATTTTCGTCTGTCGTTGGGTCGGGCAGGTTACGAAAATTGAAACCCTGGCCTTCATCTTCGATCGTAATAACCAGTTTATCTTTACAAAGCGTATAGGAAAGATGGATAATTTTATTGGGATCGAATTGGCTACCGTGTTCGATGGCATTGGTCAGTGCTTCATTGAGACAATACTCAAACTCGGCTATTTCGGTTTCAGTCAAGGCGGTTTGTTGGAATATTCTCATGATCAACTCATTGACTTGTGTCATGAAGGCATAATCCGGCTTGATTTCGAACCGGGCATGAAAGGTGATCCCATCTTCTTCACGCATATGTTTGGCCAGATCGAGTTGCCTGATAATCATGTCGATCAACTCCTGGATTTCAAACGGTTTGGTCAGATAGTCGTTAGCCCCGACCATCAGGCCGGCGACTCGTGCATCATGGTCCTTCTTGGCAGTCAACATGATAATGGGGATGTGATTGAATTCGCGGCGGGTTTTCAGTTCTTTACAGAGCTCGAAACCGTTCAAACCGGGCATCATAAGATCAAGGACAATCAGGTCCGGTTTTTTTCTGATTACCTCGTTGAGCGCATCGGTTCCATTAAAGACCGACCGGACTGTAAAGCCTTCGAATCTGAGAACTGTTTCAATCATTTCGACGATGGCGTATTCATCGTCGACCAGAAGTATTTCGCGAGATGGCGTCATGACAGACCCCGATAACTCTTCAGTATCTAAGATGATGGCCCGGCGTTCATATGCCCTCATTGTAACCTGAAAAGCATAAATGTCAAGGGTTTGGATTACCAACCTTCACGAAGTTGGTTTTAAATATTCCATTGTAATGTTCCGATGTATGAGGCAATCTGGAAATCATCAGCTATCCCCGAGTCCTGGCCGAGCCGGTCTATGAGTTGAGTCAATTCTGACCGGAGTCGTTGCACAGAGTAGGGATCGTAAAAAAGGGCGGTGCCGATCCCGACGGCCGTAGCCCCCGCGATCATGAATTCCAAGACATCCCGGGCGTTCATGACACCGCCCAGACCGATGATGGGTATGGGGATATGGTTTTGTTTGAAAGTCCGGGCCACCTCGGCCACTTTTAACAGGGCCACCGGTTTAATAGCCGGGCCGGACAATCCCCCGATATTTCTCGACAGGATAGGGCGACGGGTCTTACAGTCGATGGCCATGCCCCTGAGCGTATTGATCAGGGAAATGGCTGAAGCGCCTCCCTGGGCTGCTGCCAGGGCGAGCGGCCCGATCTGCTCGACATTGGGAGTCAATTTCACCCAGATAGGCAGGTCCGGCACCTTATCCCGGACTCGGGCCGTTATGGCCTTGACCTGCTCGGGGTCTGTGCCGAAAGCCAACCCTCCCTGAGCAATGTTGGGGCAGGACAGATTCAGTTCAAGCCCGTCGACCCTGGGCGAAGAAGAGGCAATCTGACTGACCTCGACGTATTCCAGGGTAGAATGGCCAACCACATTGACAATGACCTTGGTGTTGATGTTTTCCCAGAGCGGTAGTTTTTCATTGACCAATCTCTCGACACCAATATTCTGTAAACCGATTGAATTCAGCATACCGGCTGTGGTTTCGACGATGCGTGGAGGAGGATTACCCGGCCAGGGCTGTCGCGATACGCCCTTGAGGATGACGGCTCCGGCATCTTCCGGGTTGAAGCCGTGCAATGCCGCGAATTCATCCCCATAACCAAACACACCGGATACAATGACCAGAGGATTAGATAATTCAAGTGTGCCGACGGTCACTTCGAGGTTAACGTGTGCTATTTTTCCCATACGATTGTATCTCCCCAGAACGAAGGTCCATCGCTGCAGGTCCGGGCATAGGAGGGCTCGCCATTGTCCCTCTTGACCATGCAAACGCAGGACATGCATGCTCCCAGCCCACAGGCCATATATTTCTCGAGTGAAACACGGCAGGGCCAGCCCCTGGTCTGGGCCTGTTCGCTGATTATTTTCATCATGATCTCCGGACCACAGGTGTAGATGATGGGCTGAGCGTTGCCGGGACCGCTCACCAGGTCAAGATACTGTTGAAAAAGCTGACAAACAGTTCCCTGGTAGGCGTGATCACAGGTTTGATCGGACGCGACAAAAGAAGGAATACCCGCTCGCTGGAGCTCTCTCACCGCCAGACCGCTCAATTTGGCCCACTTGCCCCTGTTTCGGTTTAAACGCAGGGGGGGCTTGGCGCCGTCAGGCACTCCCCAGAAGACAAAAACCGGCTGGCCCCGTTTCGATAGGAGTTCGGCCAGGGGTATCAGCGGTGCAATACCAAAACCTCCCGCGATCAGGAAAACCAGCTGGTCCAAACTCTCAGGCAGTGGATAGGGTTTGCCCAACGGACCCAACACATCAATGGTTTGACCCGTTTTCAGATCGGCGATAAGCCGTGTGCCCTTACCGATCACCCTGAACAGAACAGAAAGCTCGCCCGGTCGTTCGGTTGTCGACGGTCGAACCCGATACAGGCTCAATGGGCGACGGAGCATGGTGACCTGCTCGGGATTATAATCACTGTGCACGCTATATTCAGCCCCGATCAAGCGATTGGGGTGGACACATTCAGACAGTGGCGACGGCGGCAGGATATTCATGAATTGACCGGGGCCAATCTGGGCCGCGATGTGCTCGCTCTTGAAGGTCAGAAGACTACTGTCACCCACCCGATCCGAAGAGAGAACGGTGCATTTTTCCCTGAAAATGTGTTGGGTCGTCTTCAGCGTTTTATCCTTGCGCTGTGAGGTTCGTCCGGTTCCCGATTCCCCCGGCCAAACCCGTTTTCACCGCACAGCTCAAACAATGAATTTGACAGTTAGATGTAATTCCAATAGTATTATATTTCAAGGCCACTGAAAGCAAACCTTCCGGATGTTCCGGGGACTATCGCTGATCGATGCCATGAACCGACTCAGACTCCTTTCGCAGATCGCATTCTTCATCCTGTTCCTGGTCCTGTTCCTGAAAACGACCTATACCGGCGAAGCATTCATCAACGAGCAGGTCCGTTTTTTTCTCGAAGCTGACCCCTTTCTGGCCCTGGTGGTCCTGCTCGAAACTCGAGGTATACCGGCAGGTCTGACCCGGCTCTTTGTCCTGTCCGGGATCGTTCTGGTGATGACTGCGTTCCTTGGGCGTTTTTTCTGCGGTTGGGTCTGTCCTTTCGGGACCCTCAATCACCTGGCCGGCTACGGCCCGAAACTGTCCAAAATGAAAATCAATCGGGGCGTCTATTCTGCTTACCAGAAAGCGAAATATGGTCTCCTCTTTGTGCTACTCCTGCTGTCACTCTTTGCCCTCAATTTTGCCGGTATATTCGACCCGATCTCGTTGCTGATTCGTTCTCTGACCGTGGCCGTTTTCCCGTGGTTTCATCTGGTGACCGAAGAAGTTTCAACGCTCTTTCTAAATCTGGATTGGCCGCTGATCACGCCGGTTTCGGAATTTTTCTACCAATCGTTACGGCATTCGTTTTTACCGCTCTCTGTCCAGCATTTCAACCAGAACCTGTTCATCGCCTCGCTGTTTGTGCTTATTCTGGTATTAAACCGGATCAGGCCCCGCTTCTGGTGCCGTTTCATCTGCCCGTACGGGGCATTGCTTGGTTTGTGCTCGAGTACGAGCCGCGTGCAGAGAAAAGTCAGCCAGGCCTGTAACGAATGCAATATCTGCCATGCGACCTGTCAGGGCGCACCCGCCCGGATCGGGGCCAAGGACTGGAACCCGCAGGAATGCCTGCTCTGTTTCAATTGCACTCGGGTTTGCCCGGAAAAGGCGGTTTCATTTTCCTGGAAGAAGGGGAAAAACCAACCCCTGAGTAAGATGTTGCCCGACCGACGGACATTCCTGCTCGCCGCCGGTGCTTCGCTCATTTCGGTGCCCCTGTTCAAAGGCGGACCAGGTCGCGTTCTCTCGAACCCACATCTGATCAGACCGCCCGGTGCTCTGCCCGAGCCCGATTTTCTCGCTCGCTGTATCAGATGCGGTGAATGCCTGAAAGTGTGTCCGACCAACGGATTACAGCCCACCCTGCTCGAGGCTGGCCTCGAAGGCATCTGGTCTCCGACTTTCAACATGCGTCTGGGCTATTGTGAATATTCCTGCACACTGTGCGGACAGGTCTGTCCGACCGGTGCCATCCAGCCCCTGATTGAAACTGAAAAAATGCAGACCAAAATCGGTCTGGCGTTTATCGATGTGTCCCGCTGCCTGCCCTATGCCTTCAGTGTGCCCTGTATCGTCTGCGAAGAGCATTGTCCCACCCCGGAAAAAGCCATTATTTTCGAAGAAAAGGAGGTCCGGGACCTGAAAGGCGAAACCTTGACCCTTAAATTCCCTCGTGTGGTCCCGGACCGTTGTGTCGGCTGCGGTATCTGTGAGAATAAATGTCCGGTAACGGACCGGCGGGCCATTTACGTTACCTCGGTCAACGAGTCGAGACATGAACACAACCGGCTCTTGCTCGAAGATCAGGGTTCAGCCTACCCTCGTTGATAGCCCACCCAATTTGAACCGATTAAAATTCCT
Source organism: bacterium (assembly GCA_016934675.1). Classification (GTDB taxonomy): domain Bacteria; phylum CSSED10-310; class JAFGSJ01; order JAFGSJ01; family JAFGSJ01; genus JAFGSJ01. The sequence goes on from JAFGSJ010000152.1 coordinate 21,434, forward strand.
GATGAAATGCAGATCGACTTCTTCGAGGGTCGGGATCACCCGATCGGCCTGGGCTAGGTCCGCCCCGGGCAGGACCCCGACCTTGACAGCCACACAGGAACAGCCCGCGGCTTTCGCCGAGGCGATACCGGCAACCGAGTCCTCGAAGACCAGAATATGGTCCGGTCTGAGACCTAACCTGGCCGCCCCGAGCCGGTAAGGCTCCGGATCGGGCTTACCATGGCTGACATCTTCCGCACAGACAATGGGTATGGTCCTGAGGTCAATCTCGGGTCCCAGTAGTTCCAGAATAAAAACGATTTCCCGCCTGAACGAACCCGAGACAATACCAACGGGATACGACTGGCTCAAACCGGTCAGGGCCCGGACCGCTCCCGGCAGAAAAGGCCTGGTCTCGGCCACGATAAGGTCCTTCGCATCGAGCAAACGGACCATGATCTCCTGGCTCGATACGGGCAATTCACCGGGTAATACAATCTCGGTCACGATATCATTCCAGCAGTGACCCACCATCCACCTCTTCTGGGCCTCGGTCAGGAAACAGCCATATTCGGCCAGAATGGTACTGAGTATCTCTTCAGCCAGCGCCTCGGTAGATACAAGCGTATTATCCAGATCGAATAGAATGCCCTTGATCGAAGGCGAAACGTGAATTTCCCGGTCCATCATGGTCGGCCCTGTTAAAAATACACTTTTAACCTGCTCCACAGCCTGGTCCGATCGTTGCGAAATTCACAGTCGGGACCGCCCGTGAAGAAAAGCGCAGTCGTGGTCCATGAGAGTTGAGAGGTGATTTGATAAGTAATACTGGGACTGAAGGAATAACTCCCATCACTCAGGTTCTCGATAAACATGGGCATGACCGAAAGAGAGGGCGTGGGATCTATATTCAGAGAGACCTGGAAGTATTTCTCGCCCAAGGGGAAAAGTGGGGAATCAATCGCCTGTACCCAGTCAACCAGCGTGTAATCCTCTGAATCGTTCCTGCCCCAACCGTTGTAATAATATTCCGCAATGATTGACATGGTGTCCGTTACGAGTAATTTGCCCCCAACCAGCCAGCGATCTATTTCCTTTGAGCCCTCGGCCCGGAGAAATTCAGACCAGAAAAAGAAATAGTGCAGCGGAATAACCAGGTCGCCACTGATATAGGTAAAAGAACCGTTAGGGACCGCACATCCGGCTTCTTGATCGAGGTCCACAGCGCCATAATTTAACCGGAATGAAAGCAATTCGCCGGACTGACGCCAGGATAACTGGCGAAATGATTGATGCCAACTCTCCTCGGGGCTAATGGCGAAGACCAAGGATGCGTCATCCCTTATCCTGTATTCACAGACAAATGCATTAATTCCCGGCTTATCATATCCCGGTTCGAACGGGTCCTTCTCGGTCAATAGATCCGACGGGTTCCAGACAAAAGCGCTACCCTGCTGGAACTGCTGTTTACCTATCATTAGTACGCCCCAATCATAAAAAAGAGAAACAACCGCATTATCTAGAAAGGTATCGTCCTTGAATATTCTGGGGGCAAGTTGTGAGGCCTGCTCACTGAATTTCTCGGGGAGCAGATCAACATAACTTTCTTCTGTTTCCCCTTGATATCCTTGAAAAACCAAATCGCATTCAAAAAAAACCATCTCGGTAATCCTGGCTTGCAAATTGAAAGAGAGTTCGTTCCGATTCAGATAGGTCGTCTGCTCATAACTCTGCATGTCCAATTGGCTTTCAAAATAACCCGAAAGTGAAAAATCGGCCGCCAATACCCCGGAACAACACAATACAATCGGCAGTAACAATACAGCGATTTTTTTCATAACAATGCCCACCCTTTCGGGCCCTCGCTGTTGATAGAGTCCCAAGACCATGAAAAAATAGTAAATACTCGTTGTATATCCTAAAAAAAACGATATGGGACGGACTATAGCATATGAATACCGACTTGCCAAGTGTCCTGCACCGACTCACTGTTCGGCAATGACTGGGAAATGTGAAAATGTGTATTATTATTGGTTTATAGTTACGGTGACCTTCGCGGGGAGCAATCAGTGAAACATATCAAGGTGCTTTGTTTGATCCTGGTTTTTCTCTTACCGGTGATAGTGCCGAGTTCTGCTATCGGGGCCGGTACCGGCACCATTATGCCATCGGGTAGTGTGAAAACGAATGCCGATTTCATAATTCTTATAGGCTATGTTTTATTGGCCCTGGTCTGTTCATTTCTGTGCTCTGTAGCCGAAGCGGTCCTTTTAAGTGTAACACCCTCCTATATCGAGGGCTTGAAAGAAAAACGACCCCGACACGCGGCAACCCTGAAACGTCTCAAGCAGGATAAGGTCGATCAAGCCCTGGCGGCTATATTAACATTAAACACCATTGCTCATACCGTTGGTGCTATCGGGGCCGGCGCCAAAGCCACCTTGATTTTCGGCAGCGCATGGTTCGGTCTCTTTTCCGCGGGCATGACCCTGATGATCCTGTTTCTTTCCGAGATCGTTCCGAAAACCATTGGTGCCGTTTATTGGTCGAAACTTACCGGACCAACAGTGCATTTCGTGAAGATATTGATGGTCGTTCTGTATCCAATCGTATGGGTCTCGGAAAGACTGACCAGGTTGATTGCACGCGGAAAAGATCTGCACGTATTCAGTCGGGATGAATTTATCGCCATGGCCCGTGTCGGGGAACATACGGGTCATCTTCATCAGAAGGAGTCTCGGATTATTCGTAATCTATTTCGATTTGATTCGCTCAAATGCAGGGATGTCATGACGCCCCGGACCGTCATTTCAGCAATACCTGAGGATATGACGATTCGGGAAGCATTGGCATACTTGACCCAAAATCCATTTTCCCGTTTGCCTCTCTATAAGACGGACCTGGATGACATAACCGGTTTTGTTCTGAGAGACGAGATTTTGCTATTCAATGCCCAGGGTCAATTTGATGATGAGTTGAAGTCGCTGAGGCGTGACATTCTGACCGTACCCGAGTCAATATCCCTGTCGAGTCTGTTGGAAAAGCTCCTCACAAATCATCAGCATATCGCTATCGTTATCGATGAATATGGTGGCACGACGGGACTGGTAACGCTCGAAGATGTGATCGAGACCTTGATGGGCATGGAGATCGTTGATGAAACGGATAATGTCGAGGACATGCGGGCTCTGGCTCGGAAAAAGTGGGCGGAACGGGCTAAAACGCTTGGTATCTGGGTCGAATGAGCGATCAACTGTCCGGATTCACCGGCCAGACCTACTTGACCGGTGAATCCGGATCGTCAGTCGTCAAGAAAAGAGTTATGTGCTTTTCAAGGGGATACAAATATCAAAATCCCACTTTCCCTCGGGGTGCTCATCGGCGGTATTGTGATAACGCTCATAGCAGGGCTTGTCAGCGCATTCATAACCACTATGAACGAGCCAGGCAAAAGCATCTTCCCAGGCCTTCTGGAAACTGTCGGTCTCGATCTCGAAATGACACACGGCGTATGGTCCACCACTGATCGTTTGTATGCCTACCTTTCCCTCGGTGCTTGTTCCGTGTGGTACACTGACGCAGGCATCGATTCGACACTTATCGGATGGAGTAACCTCGGGGTTGTCCCAATAGAGCCCAAGCATGGTTCCCGAGGCCAAGTGGCCTTTCGGACCGGCCCAGCGCATCAGCTCTGCGAAGGCTTGTTCGCATGTTTCCTTTGAGCGATCTTTTCCAGGGAAAGCTCCCCCCCAACATTTTCACTGATATAGTTCATGGCCAGACAAACGCGTCTTTGATACTCCAGGGCCGTATGACGCTTGATCTCCATTATTCCTCCCAATCAGATCAACAGGGTTGTCCCCATACAAGTTCACCTTCAGCATGCCATCTTGGAAAAACATCATCCATCATCGTATCCAGTATTTTTCAGGCCTTGCTATCGTCATTCGTCCCGTATTGAACCCCTGTCGGGGCCGGAGATGTACTCCTCAATCACTCTTTCTACCCCGCTGAGCACATGAGAAATATCCCTGACGAAACAGATAACTGTTACCAACCTGATTGTGCCATCATGCATCGCTGTGAATTGACCTCTACCATGATATGTACAGGTTGTCAATATTTAAGGCCTGAATAAGACAAAACGATCGTGCCGGGACGCACCGGACCTCAGACCCTGTTTCTGTTGGTGTCGGGAACCGTATGTCTCTCTTTTTCAGGACCTTCTCTTGGTAGAAAAGTGAAAATGATATAAGAGAAGGAGTGGTTTTCCCTGTTAATCAACGACTTTGTTTCACATGAATTGTGGAGGGGAGAAAAGTATGTTATCCTGGATAAAGCGGTTATTGCAAAAAATGCAATCGGTGGAGAAAAAGTCCGTCCGTCCCGTTGCATGGTCAGCCCTGGCGGGGTTTTTAGAAGAACTGGAACATATCGGTGAAGCCCACGAGGAAATCTATGATACCCAGGTCCGGGAATTACTCTGGGAAATTGTCGATGGTTATCTACTCAAACAAACGCACGACCTGAACATACCCACGGAACTGGGCATGTTCTCACCGGATGCGAACGAAACCTTGAAAGCAGTACTTGAACGGGAACTGCCAATACTTAAAAAAGTCTTTGATGCTTTCGATCTCGATACTGAAGCCAAAAGAAACACCTCGTTTTTCAATCCACAATTGCAAACCGAGTCAGGTCGATATGTCGACGACTTTTTTGGCCACCCATGAACTGCAATCACGTATAAGCGATTGTCCATGTTTCCATCAAGTTACCCGGACGACTGGTTTCTCATTTTGCCGCTGTCGTTCAGTAAGCATAGTCATGTTTGCCGATTCGAAGGATCGACTCTTTCTGCTCCCCGGGCCTACGCCGGCGAATTTCGATGAGATTCAGAACGTCATCCTCGTTTTTGCAAAAAAGTGATCTTCGTGTTGTTCACCTTTTCTTTGATGTTCAGATGTTGTCAATATTCTTCACCATTCTGATGGCCCCAGATCAGATTGCTGAGTGAACTGAATGGCGATTTCTTGTTGCTTCTTTTCTCGAATTGGGTGAACGCGCCTTTATTGCCATAATCGATTAAACGGCTTTGGATTTGAACCGTTTGCCCTTCATTCAACAAGCTCGTTTCTTCCTGGATGATCCCAAAAGGTACCGTTTTGTGGACCCAGATGGTCGAGGAAACCCTCTGGCTCACCTCTCTATTTTTTGAATCATACCTCGATGCGGTTCCCAGTGCCTCAAAAAGAAAACAGGTAAACGAGCCCAACGGCACCGAAACGCGCCCTCTTTTTTGATAAGTGTATTCCGTTCCAGGAATATACTCGAAAATGCGGTTAATGCGATCGAGGCCGCTTTTTTCTATGAGTACGGGGTCCTCTTCACCAATCTTTAATATTAATGTGCTGGCCCACTCGACCGGATTTAGCCTCATGGTTATGAAATGCTCCTCGAACAATACTTTGGGAATCAATGATTTGAGTAAGATGAATGGCCCCTTCTCTTTTCTTTTGCTCTGACCGTTCAGATAATATTCCTGTCGTTCGATTTCGATCGTAACATACTCTTGACCCATTTCCTCCACATCTTCAACGCGTGATGTTTTGAAAACATCCAACCTGTACGTCCCGTCAGGATAAGTTATAAGCCGTTCGCTTTTCTGCCAACATCCGGACCAGGTGTTTTTATAAAATTCTTTCAGCTGCTCCTGAGCCGACAGGCCTGTCGGCTGAATGATACAGACGCATATGATACAGAATAAGCCCAGATATGGAGTTAAAAATGTGTTCATCCTGGTCATGGTAACTCTTTCTCGATTAAAAATATAAAATTATGCCTTGTATATTACATCACACGGGTAAAAAAGCCTATTCAAATCGTGCTTGCTTTCCGGTCATATATCGAAAAACCGAAAGAAAAAACTCAACCTTGTTCTGATCCGGATCGCATTTTCCGGACAAATTTCCTGGCAACAGAAACAGTGTATACACTTTTTACGATCAATAACAACTTTTTTCTGACCGTTGTGGACTGTAAGTGACATGATCTGAGGTGGACAGACCGTGATACAGGACTGACACAGCGAGCACTTTTTCTTGATAATGACCGGCCGTTCTACCAAATACTCTTTGAGTCGACGGACTAGAAAACCAGGTATCCGGTTCCCTGATAATCGATGAATGCCCGGGAGAATGAACCGGTCAATGTGACAGTCCTCGATTGCTTCACCTTCGAGTGCGATAGTATCCATCTTTGTAAAACCCAGTGATTTTTTCTGTGCGGCTACCATCGTATGGACCCGTTCCGGTTCCACCCGCAGGCAGGCCAGAATGACCCGGTCTATGGCTGAAAGGTCCTGCCCGGCAACAACCAGGCCAATCTTCACGGGGTCCCCGTTCTGGGGACCGTTCCCCTCCATGCCCATAATCCCATCGACTATGGTCAGGTCCGGACGAATCATGGCCGCCAGTTCGACCAACATATCCGCAAAATTCTCCTGGCTCATGCCCGCCTTTAAATGCCATTCCTGTTTGCGCAAGCCGACGACACAACCGAACAGGTTTTTCACAGCCAGGGTCATGACCATTTGTCCATGGGTTTTTATTTTGGGGAGATTGATGATATGCTCCACCTCGGTAACAATCCGGGCAACCTCGATATTCTTGTATGTTCCACCTCTAATCCCATCGAGTCTGATACTATCGTTGAATTCAACATATTCGACTGGTAAGCCTACCAGGGCCCGCTCGAGCCCACTCTTTCGCACGGCCCGTCGGGTCGAACCGAGGGCCGGTGAATCACCAATCAGGATACGGACCCGATAATCGAGTAACCGCTTAACCAGGGCTCTCACAAAAAATGGATGCGTGTTAACACAAGCCTCAGCCGGTCTCCCCACAAGCAAATTGGGCTTTAATAGAACTTTTTCTCGCGGTTTGAATGTATCGAAAACGAATTGAAAGGATTCGAAGACCTTGCTGATGGCCTGATCAATGTGTCGCTCATCGTAATCCGGGCATCGGTACAGCAAGACCCTGTTACTCACAGCAGGCAATCCTTGTTTCAGGGTTGCAACGTTGTCTCTTTCTCCTTGACTGTCCCCTTGATTCCTGAAATCGTCACTACAAAATTTTTTCATCGCGGTATGATTAAACCTTTTTCCCAGTCGTTGGTCAAACTAATAGAAGTCGGTAAAACCTACTAATGACCCGACAACAATTTTTCAAGGAGGTTCGATCATGAAGAAGTTACTATGGTCCGGTTCCATAATGGGTTTATGTTTTTTCCTGTTCTTCGGTACATCGAGTTTATGTGCCCTAACTCATGGACCGAAAGGTGATCATCCGGGTAAAGCAATGCTTCACGTGCAAATGCTGGAAGAACATAGTGCCGAACTCGGTCTTACCGAAGCACAACTCGAAAAGATCAGGGGTATTTACGACAAATCTCAAAAGGAAATAATCAAAATCGAGGCTGATTTGAAAATAGCCCGGATCGACCTGAGGGCCGAAATGGAGAAAGACCGCTCCGACAGGAATAAAGTTTCGGATTTGATCGATGCTCTGACCCGGATCGAGGCCCAGTTGAAGAAGAGTAAGTACATGTCCATTCTCGAGGTCAAAGAAATTCTCACTCCTGAGCAATTGACCAAGATCAAGACCCTGAGGATTGAAAAACGGATGGAGCGTCATGATCACAGGTCCGAAATGCGTCAAGACCGTATGGCTGACCGACGGGACCAGCGAATTGATCGGTCGGGGAATCCTGACGATTTCCGGGAATTGGACGACGATTTTTAATTAAGACCACTCGAGAGGGTTTATGACTGTTTGCCCCTCTCTTTGGTGAAGCGGCTGTGATCAGTCGCTTCACCTTTTTTTTTGGGGCTGCGACGCTGCTCCGATCAAGAGCGTCCCCGCCTTCTCAAGCATCACCCTGTTCCGTGTTCTGACCGTTTGCTTTTTTCTCCAGATCACCGTATATTCTAACAAAGTCAGTATGAAAATCGTGAGGTAGTTCACGAGGATAATGACATGGTTTGTCCCCATCACCATCAAACCGCCCAACGCTTAGGGTTAATTGGGGCTATTATTTTTATGTCGGTACTGGTTTCCGGAATGATGTCCGGCAGCCTGGTCCAGGGTCAAATCGATACGGGGGTGAGCGGATCCAATCCTGATCAGGTGAGGGCACTGCTCGAGCGTGCAAACACTCAATTACAGATCGGAGATTTCTCTCGGGCTGAGACATTGTACCGTCAGGCCCTGGACCTGGAACGGGCAGGACACGGTCCGAGCCTGACCACGGCCCGAATATTGGTTAATCTGGGTGCCCTTTATCAGGCCATGGGTGAGTTAACCCGGGCCCGTTCGCATTATGACCAGGCGATCTCTGTCTACGAGACAAACGGACTGGAAGATGGTGAACTGATTACTGTCTTGTCCAATCGGGCCTTGCTGGCAGAAACACAGGGCGGTTTTGCCGAAGCGGAGCAAACCTGGCGTCGTATTCTCAATATTCAAGAACGAACCGCCCCTGATAGTCCCGGAGTGGCATCATCCCTGCACCAACTCGGGAAATATGCCCAGTTGAATGCCGACAACATTGCTGCTAAAAAATTTTATCTGCGGGCCCTGGACCTGGAAAAACGATTCGATCCCAACAGTGAATATGTCGTCACTAATCTGGAAGCGTTGGTGGCTATAACCATTAACGACGGCGAATTCGAACAGGCCCTGGACTGCCTTGAACAGGCATTTTCGCTTGAAAAACAACGTAGTGCTGAAGGTGCCGTTTATGCCCGGCTCTTGAATCTGAAAGCTACAGTCAAGCGTGAGCAGGGTGAACTCGATCAGGCTGAAGCTTTGGCCCAAAAGGCCCTGGACATCCAGGGCCGAATGACACCACCGGACCTGGACCGGGCGGCAAGTCTGAGTAATCTTGGGCGTTTGGCTTTAATCAAGGGCGATTATAATCGGGCGGAACAGTTTTTAGACCAGGCCCGTCATATCCGCGAACAGTTGGTCCCTCAAAGTACCCAAATGGTAGCCAGTCTGACCGATTTGGGCAATCTGGCTTATGCTCGAGGTGACTTGCATGCCGCGGAGCAACTCTACAATCGGGCCCTGGACCTTCAACAACTTCTCTTGCCACACAGTCAGGCAATAGCCATCAGCTTGAACAATCTGGGGGGTGTTCTCCTGAATCGGGGAGATTTAGCCCAAGCCGAGGCATACTATCAGAAAGCTCTGGATTTGTTGTTGAAAATAGGCCCGACCCTGACTTTAACCGCGAATTCTTACAATAATCTGGGCATTGTTGCGGCCATGCGGACCGATTTCGTGACCGCGGAGCATTATTTTCAAAAAGCCACCGATGTCTGGAACCAGATTGCTCCCGGTTCACTCGAACGGGCCAGGTGCCTGACAAATCTGGGTGAATTATCCCGGGAAAAGGGCGATTATAATGAAGCTGAAAGGTATCATCAAGAGGCCCTTGCTCTCACCCAAAGTGTTGCTCCCAACACCGAGATCATCACTCATTGTTACCATAATCTGGCGGATGTCTACCGTGCCCGGGGTGATGATGAGCAAGCAGAACGCTTGTATCATCTTGCGTTCGAACATAATGAAACGCTTGCTCCGGGTAGTTTGAATTCAACTTTCAGCCTCCACGATCTGGGACAAATCGCCCTGAAACGGCAACAGTACGATCTCGCTGAAAAGTATTACCGACAGGCCCAGACCATCCTGGAAAAACTGGCCCCGTTCAGTATCAATCTGGCCGAATGTTACCAAAGCCTTGGAAAGCTCGAACGGGAACGGCACAATCTGTCAAGAGCACGTGAATACCTTGAAAAGGCAGTGGCTTTGCTCGAAGGCCAAGCCAAACGACTGGGTGGCTCGAAACAGGACTGGCAGCAATTCAGGGAACATTATGACGATATGTACCGGGACCTGCTGGAAGTGCAAGTCGAGCTGGGGCTGTTTGTAGAAGCTTTTCACACTCTTGAACGCTCGAAGGCCCGTGTCCTGCTTGAAATACTCGCTGAACGCGACCTGCAGTTACCCCTCAGAGCCGAGACCGATATGCAGGATATACTCCGCGACATACAGACTGAATACGATCAAATTCAGGGCGAGCTGTCCCTCCTCGATTCCCGGACCGATACCCTACTCATCAAACAGCACTTCGAGTCAATGCATCTCTGCCAGAAGAGGAAAGATGAGCTGATTGACAAAATCCGAAAGCAGTCTCCCGAATATGCCAGCCTTCATTATCCCCAACCGCTGCAATTCGCCGATCTGGACAACGTGCTCGACCCGGGAACCGCATTGCTGGCCTATAAAGTCACACCGGCACTCACCTATGTGTTTTGTGTTTCAACCCAAAACCATGGCACAAAGTTAGCACTTACTTGCCTGAAGTTACCGGTGGGTTCGGTTGAACTACACCGAACGATTCGTCACTTTCTCGCCATGGTCCGGGCCCGTGAATCGATATCCTCCCTGGAACAAGCTGGGAAAAAACTCTACGATCTGCTGATTGCACCAGCCGAAACGGCACTTGCCTCGAGTACACGGTTACTCATTGTTCCTGACGGCCCGCTTTACAGCCTTCCCTTCGCAGCCCTGACCAGAACTTTACGGGCCGAACCCGGTGCAAAGAACATGGAAACCCGGGCCTATCTGATTTCCTGGAAACCCATCCATACTGTTGTATCGTTGACTGTCTATGCAGAACTCAGAAAAAACCGCAAGCCTATTCAGCCACCGGATTCGGAAAGCCTACTGATTGCTTTCGGTAATCCCGATTATCATGTCGCCGCCACAGCACAACCCGAACATAATCCCAATGTTCAACTGCGTTCACTTCTGGCCCGTGGGATTGTCCTCGAACCGCTTCCGGGCAGCCGTGCTGAGGTCGAGAGCATCTGTGCTCTCTTTGGTAGAAGTGCACGGATCTTTTTGGACGAGGCGGCAACCGAAGAGCAGGTCTATCAGCTACCCCGGACTACCCGTTTGCTGCATTTTGCTTGTCATGGTTTCATCGATGAACTCTTTCCACTGGATTCAGCCCTGGCCCTTTCCATACCCGGAGAAAACGGGTCGGGCCGGGAAAACGGCCTGCTTCAAGCCTGGGAAATATTTGAAAAAGTTCGTCTCGAGGCCGATCTGGTCACCCTGTCAGCCTGCAATACCGCTCAGGGCAAACAGGTCAGTGGTGAAGGCATCATCGGTTTGACCAGGGCTTTTCAATATGCGGGAGCCAGATCAATCCTGGCTTCACTCTGGAGTGTCCCCGATATCTCGACTAAAGAACTGACGGTCCGATTCTACAATCATCTTCAAAACGGTAAGAGTAAGGACGAGGCCCTGCAAGCCGCACAGATGGACCTGCTCTCAAACCCGACACCCGGTCCAGATTCGACCAACCATCCCCTTCATTGGGCCGCCTTCAGCCTGATCGGCGATTGGAAATAGCTACGGACCCGGTCAATTTCTCTTTTTCCCAGTCTGTGGTAATGATTCAAACCGGCTGTTTTTCAGCAGTCTCTTGATGAAGATCAGGAAATATTTCCAGCGACAGCATGAACCGAGGAAGGCGATGGCCTGGTATGGCGGAAAAATGACCCGGAGAGCGCTTGAGCAAACCTGGCCCAGATGCGGGACCAGAAAACGGGCTGCCAGCTTCCGGCGATATATCCCCGCTCCAGGTTCGAGCGGGATATTAACCAGCCGGACAAGGGCCTGTTTTTGAATGAAAGTTGGCCTGTTCAGGGGAGTCGACCAACACGATGATGGCCCCAGATACTGTTCGAGTTGACCGCAGATGGCCAACCAGCATATCTGCAGATCAAAAGACCGGGCCAATTCGGCCCGTTCGGTCTGATCAGGCAAGACCCAACTACTCCAGGCACAGTCGATCAGGGTTTTGAACTCGCCGTAACTGTGTTCGTGATGGTGAATGATCAGATAGAGCCATAATCCCTCAAGCGACAGATCGGAACCGTCCTCGAGCCATAGTCGTTCATCTGACCAGAACCGTTCCGAAAAGAGGACAAACCGGTCCGGCTGGACCGGATACCAGTGCAATTCAAGCAACAGTCCGCTGTGCTGTTTGATAAGTTTGAGATGATGCGATTTAGCCTTTTCGTGGGCCACTATCTCGGTTGCTGGCAAAGAATATCCGTTATGTACCAGTAAATCGAGAACGAGGTCTCTATCGGCGAGCTTGACCAGCAGATCGAGATCGGCCATGACCCGTCGGCCCGATCCTCCATAAATCCGGTCCTCAAGTCGCGGCCCCTTCAAGGGCAGATACCAGATGCCCTTCTGCGAAAGCAAAGTTTCCAGAAATTCGAGTTCCTCCCGAAGCGAGTTGCTATTGAGCAGTGCCGCCAGATGTAATTTTTTCAGTGCTGCATGAAGGGATGCAACTCGCTGGCGGACCAGCTCCTCATTGGGGCCGAAGTCGGTCCCAAGACTTGGTAACGCCTCATACATCAGCGGGGCCAGACTGAACTGCCGAGCCCAAAACAGACAACGTTCACCTGAAAAATCAGCCCGGGACAGCAGGGCCACTATTCTATCCCCGACCGTGCTCAAATCCGGGTGACAGCTCGTGATTACAAATTGTAATTCCGGACTGAGGGATTGTATCTGTTTACCCGGTGCTTCCCCATTCATGGACGAGTCTTTCTTTTGTTTGATCGAGTCGGTGATGAATCTCGGTAATCTGTAGTATTCGGCTTATCACAGCTCAACTGTCGCATGGTGAGCTGTTTGTCAAGTTCCCTGATTCAGGGTGTGGATTAATCAAATCTTTATTGACTTGATATCAGGCAGCATTTTTGTCTACAATCAAGAAACCGATTCGTGACAAGTGCACTATATTTGCATATTACCGATCAGTACTATATGAAACAAGGTTGTTCTGACACAATCGCAATCGGATGGATGCGCCATGACCTCAACTCTCTATGAATTGCAAAAAAAACTCTACTATACTCTGGCTGCCTTGGCCGCCATTTTTGTGGTTGGAACAATCGGTTTCAAACTGATCGGGGGAGAAAACTGGTCGATTCTCGATTCTCTGTATATGACCGTTATTACTATAACGACGGTCGGTTTTGGTGAAATACATGACTTGACCAATAATCCCGCTGCCCGGATATTTACAATATTTATGCTCCTGTTCGGCATGGGAGTATTGGCATATGGCGTTGGAAATATAACCGCTTTTATCGTCGAAGGAAATTTGATGCATATCATGTGGAGGCGTCAGACCATGAGAGAGATTAATCGGATGAAAAACCACATCATTGTGTGTGGTGCCGGAGAGATAGGTCACCATGTTATCGAGGAATTTCAAAAAATCGCAATCAATTTTGTGATCATCGAGAAAAACAGTGAAATCGTCGCAAATCTTCGTGAAAAACTGAATGTTTCCATACTTCAGGGCGACGCAACAGACGACGATATCCTGATCGAGGCGGGAATTAATAAGGCCGCAGGGATCATTTCCACACTTCACTCGGATAAAGACAATTTATTCATTACCGTGTCGGCCCGGCAACTGAATCCCTCCATTCGCATTGTCGTTCATGCCGTCGATCAGGCCGCCCACAAAAAATTGGTCCGTAGTGGGGCCAATGCGGCCGTATCGACCAATTCCATCGGAGCAATGCGTCTGGCTTCCGAGATGGTCCGACCGACAGTGGTCAATTTTCTCGATCAGATGCTGCGACTTAAGGAACAAACGATCAGGATCGAAGAGGTGACCATTAAACCGAAATCAGACCTGATCGATCAGAGTCTTTACGGCGCAAATATCGGGAAAAAAACCGGCGTTCTAGTCATCGCCATCAGAAACATGGAATCGAATCAATTCGTCTATACCTTTTCAAAAGAACTCAGATTGAAAAAGAATGATATTTTGGTGGCTTTGGGTACGGTCGACCAAATTAAAAAATTGAGGGAACTGGCCGGCTACGAGGACGATGAAGCCATTTCCCTCGATGCAGCGGGCAATCCGAGCGAGGCAACCTAGCCCCGCAGATGACACAAGCTCTTGTTCACAGTTGAGCTCCAAGGGATAGAAATCATGTATCCTGTTGGACCTGTTTGGCTCGCCAAATATTCTGGGCATATTCCTGAATGGCCCGGTCACTGGAAAATTTGCCACAGCGGGCCACGTTGAGTACTGCCATACGGTTCCAGTCCTTCCTGTTCAGATACATGGCCGCCACCCGGTCCTGGCAATCAATATATGCCTGATAGTCCGCCAACACAAAATAGCGGTCGCCATCGCCGAGAAGAGTGTTGACGATCGGATGGAACAGATCGGGTGCCCCGGGTGAAAAATAACCATCACTGAGCTGATTGATGATCTGGCTCAGTTGCTCGTTCTGTTCAAGGATATCGACCGGATTGTAATGCGGCCGGTAATCACGGATTTCCTGGGCATTCAGTCCGAACAGGAAGAAATTATCCGGACCGACTTCCTCACGAATCTCGACATTAGCCCCATCCAAAGTCCCGATGGTCAGGGCCCCGTTCAGGGCAAACTTCATGTTTCCCGTGCCCGAAGCTTCATAGCCCGCCGTGGAAATCTGTTCTGATAAGTCGGCTGCCGGTATCAGAATCTGAGCTAACGATACGGTGTAATTGGGAGCGAAGACAATCTGGAGTTTCTCCCGAACCTTCGGATGAGCCTGGACGATATCCGCGACACAATGGATCAATTTGATGATCAACTTGGACATAAAATAGCCCGGGGCCGATTTTCCGGCGAAGATAATGGCTCGGGGCACACTCTCATATTCGGGTCTGTTCTCGAGCACTCTGTTATAGAGCGTTATCGCGTGCAAAATATTGAGCAATTGACGCTTGTATTCGTGAAAACGTTTGGCCTGACAATCAAACATGAAATCAGGATTGACAAGGATATCAACAGTTTTTTTGAGATAGTCCGAGAACTTTTCTTTATTCATCTTCTTGATCTGTTGAAACTGTTCGATAAAAACCGGGTCGATCGCAAACGGTTCGAGTTCACGCAAGCGGGTCAAATCTTTCAACCAGCCGGTCCCGATACTGTCCGTGATCAAAGTGGACAGGGAGGGGTTGGCCTCGAGCACCCAGCGCCGTGGCGTGACGCCATTGGTCACATTGGTGAATTTGTCGGGCCACATTTGTTGAAAATCGGGAAAGACGGACTGCTGCAGTATGGCCGAGTGTAGTGCGGAAACACCATTGACCGTGTGCGAACCGGTAATGGCCAGGCGGGACATGTGCACCAGTCCGCGACCATGACGGGTGATGATCGCCTGATTTTCTTTACGGGCGGGCTCATTGGGGAAGCGATACGAAATCTGGACCAATAAACGGCGATTGATCTCCTGAATGATCTGAAGGTGACGCGGCAGCAGGTTCCCAATAATGTCCTCGGACCACATCTCCAGGGCCTCGGGTAATATTGTATGGTTCGTGTACGAGAAAGAGCGGGTCGTGATCGACCAAGCCTCATCCCACTCGAAGTTATGTTCATCGACCAGAATGCGCATCAACTCGGGAATAGCAATAGACGGATGTGTATCATTGAGCTGAATGGCGACCTTGTCCGGAAATTCATTGAAATCCTTATGAAATTTTCGGTAGCGTCGAATGATGTCCTTTAAGGTGGCAGACACAAAAAAGTATTGCTGCTTGAGGCGTAATTCCTTACCTGCCAGCGATTGGTCATTGGGGTAGAGGACCTTCGAGATCGACTCGGTCCGGCTTTTATCGTCCACGGCCCTGACATAATCGCCACTGTTGAAGTAGTCGAGATTGAATTCACGCGTTGATTTAGCAGACCAGAGCCGGAGGGTATTGACTACATTATTGTGATAACCGACAACCGGATAATCATAGGCCATGGCCATGACATTCTCGCTATTGACCCACTCCATCCGTAAACGATCGTTTCGCGAAACCGAACTGTTGACCTTGCCGTAAAAACTAACCATGTACAGGATTTCAGGGCGGGCCAATTCCCAGACATTGCCGTAGCGTAACCAGTTATCAGGGGTCTCGACCTGGTGCCCATCTAGGATTCGTTGGAAAAAGATACCATATTCGTAGCGAATACCATAGCCATAACCGGGATAACCCAGCGAGGCCATGGAGTCGAGAAAACAGGCGGCCAGACGTCCCAAACCACCATTACCCAGACCAGCATCCCATTCCAAGTCGATGATCTGCTGCCGATCGAGTTCGAGTTTGGTCAATGTCTGCTCGAACTCTCGCTCGAGACCCAAATTCAATATGTTATTCATGAGTAAGCGGCCCAGTAAAAACTCGAGTGAGAGATAATAAATCCGCTTGGCGTCAACTTCATAATACTTTTGCTGTGTCCTGATCCATCGCTCAGCGATGAAATTCCGGGCCGCCATGGCCACGGAAACGTATCGATCTCGTTCCGTCGCAGAATACTGGTCCTTGGCCTGGGTATAACAGAGGTGGTCCAGAATCATTTGCTCGACCAAAGCACTTGTCCCTTTTGCTGTCATGTTCCCCTCACTTATGCTGGGCCCTAGTCCGGGTTTCGCGGGTTTCGAGGTCCGGGTTCCCTGTTCCTTACTAGGACAGTCCCGGTCCAACCGACCTTGGCCCATCATAGCATGCTTCGCGCCCCGATGTAAAGGTGCCCATTGATCAGGATATCTTTTGGACCGTGTCTTTTCTGCCCGTGGTAGTATCCAATAAAAAAAAGCCCCCGACAAAAAAGACGATACCTAGGACGGTACTGCTCGTCAGAGAAAATTCTTGAACGAAAAAATGCAGCACCGTATCCTGAGTTTGAGACAGGAAGGTCAGGAGAACATTGTGCACCGTATGCAGAATGATCGACAGAAAGAGTGAGCCGGTCTGCAATCGAATATAGGTATAGACAAAGCCGATACAGGCGGTCGGTATCAAACGATAGATATTGAAATGAAGGAGACCAAAGAGTATACCGACCATGAGGACGACCCGCCATTTATTCCAGGTGCGTGAAAAAGCCCCGGTCAATGTCCCGCGAAACAGGATTTCTTCGCAGAACCCGGCCGAGAGTCCGAAGGTCAGGATGGTCACCCAGGCGGGATAATCCGAACCGAACAGGGCCTGGGAGAAATCCTCGAAGAACGATTTGGGAGCGGGAATCAACCAGTTTTGAAAAGTCATGATCAGCGGTAATGAAGCCAGCAATCCCAACTCGAACAGCAAAGCCGCGACCAACTGTCTGACCCGAAAGGATCTCAGTCCGAGAAATGAAATGTACTCAAATCTGTTCATTCTGACGAAGAGCAGGGCCGGCAAGGCGATCAGAAAAATCTGGGTCAACCATAAGCCGATAATCAGGTCCTTTTGTTGGACCAGTGAACCCAAAAAATAGATCAGCAGGAAAACGATACCGAAAAGAATGAAAGCCTGCTTCTGATAGTTCCGGCTTTCACTGGGAATGACGAGCCTGCTGCCCGGCAGGATTGTTTCACGATCAAGAATACGGGCAGCCAGACGCAACAGGAAAAACGCATAGACACAACTGCTGATAAAGGCGATTGTCAGGCTGGGCCAATGATAAATGCCCGACAACACCTCCTTGATGGCAATCGCCAATGAGCTGACCGGGACGAGACAGATGAATGAGGCAAGCTTGATGTTAGGCATCAGGGCCGGGACCGCGGGAAGCATGCCCAACAGGACGAAAGGCATCACGTAGTATTGGCCTTCCTTGAAGGTGTCAGCGTAGCTGGCAATGATCATCAGGGCCGCGCTGAAAAGCACCGACATGGGCACCGTAAACAGCATCATCAACACAACATCGCTCAGCCCCAGATTGAAAGCCACGCCTTTCATGAGCGGAATATCCATAATATTCAGGACCAGGGTCAGGTAAATGCCGAAAAGATTGATAGCCGCCGAAATGCACGCGATAAAGCACACCACCAGAAACTTGCCCCAGATAATGCTTTCCCGACCGATGGGAGCCAGGAGCAAGGTCTCGAGCGTGCCCCTTTCCTTCTCGCCCGATATCAAATCAACGGCGGCAAAGGACGCCCCGGACAGAATCATCAGGATCATGAGCAAGGGGACTATTTTCCCGGCCAGATACCCGCTTTTCTGGCGATCGGTCGAAATATCGACGATGTTCGTCTCGATCATTTCGTCGAGATTATAGGCCAGGCCATGCTGGTTGAAGGTCGCCGTGATATATTCGTTCTTGCTGTCCTCGAGGATCGTCTTGACTTTGCTCAGGGCCTGTCGGGAGAGGTCCTCGACCCCGGAAAAAGACAGCATGACCAGCACCGGCGATTCGCCATGCTTCGGACTGCATTCAACCCAGAGATGAATATCATTCTTTTCCAGGGCTTGCTCAGGATTCGGGACATCAAGGACCTTGATCTTCTGCTCGCTTTCCTGAATCGATCTCCTCAACCAGTCCGTTTCACCGGTTAAAGAAATGTTCAGCGACTCTTGTTCGAGCTTGTTGAGTTGGGTGGTCATCAATCGATTGACCCCACCCAGGATGAGTGGATAGATGAGTATGGGCAGGACAATGGCCAGGAAAATGATGACCTTTTCCTTCATCAGGTCCCGCAATTCCTGAAGAAAGATGATTCTGATCTCAGACCATCTCATGGTTCTGTTCCCGCTCAGCCTGATTGATCAAGTAAATGAATATATCTTCGAGAAACTTCTGACCGGTCAGGGTCTGCAATTCCGATAAACTACCCGTAGCATGGATGCGCCCGTCATGAATTATCGCGATCCGGTCACATAGTTTTTCCGCCTCACTCATGATATGGGTCGAGAAAATGACCGCGCGGTTTTCAGCCCGGCAATTCTGGATGAATTTCATCATGACGCTGGTTACCAGGATATCGAGTCCCACGGTCGGTTCGTCGAAAACGAGTACGGGCGGATCGTGGACCAGGGTCCGGGCGATGGACACTTTCTGTTTCATGCCGGTCGAAAGACGATCAGACCTGACCCGGGCAAACGGACCCAGCTCGAATAGATCGATCAGCTTTTCAATGCGCGATTTTAACTCATTGCGAGGTACGTGGTTCAATTTGCCAAAATACTCGAGAATTTCCACAGCAGTCATGCGCGGAAAAAGCCCGGTCGTGCTCGAGAGAAAACCGATCGAGGCCCTGACCTGTTCCGGCTGACGCATGATATCATAACCATTGATCAGGGCCGTGCCGGATGTCGGTCGGATCACCGTGGACAGCATCCGTAAGGTCGTGGTTTTTCCCGCTCCGTTCGGACCAAGTAATCCAAAAATCTCACCCCGTCTACAGCTGAAGGAAACATTATCCGCCGCACGAACCTCGCCGCGCTGCCGATCGAAATAGATTTTGCTCAATGCTTGTGCCTCGATCATGTCAGTCATGGCTTTCTCCACAATCTGATTCTAGCAAGTAATGAGGTCGCTTTTTTTATGGTTTCTGTTTTTTCACCCCACAGGGTGTTCTCATTCTTCAAACGAGAACTGGCCGCCCAAAGGACCACTCCGGTATAGACCGTGAGCGACAGTAGGACCAGGGCAATTTTGTCCCACTGATAAATATTATTGAGTAAATCCCTGAACATCAGCGAGGCGTTAGCCACCGGGACCAGGGCTATGCCCGTGGTCAAAGTTATGCCCGGCAGGGCCGAAATGATCGCGGGCTGAAACGAAATAATGAAAAAGGGCGTGACATAACTCTGTCCCTCGCGAAAATTACGAGCGTACGAGGCGATCAAAATGCTGGCTGCTCCAAATCCAGCCGCAATGATGATCGTCGTCAACAGGACCAGTGGGAGTGAGCGGAGTGGTATGGAAAAAGCGGCATTGCCCTGATTCCCCATCAAAAAAATCGTATGACTCGCCGTCAATCCTAATGCGGCAATATTCAAGAATACAGCCACAATACCGGCCAGAACCACCGCTCCAAATTTGCCCAACACCAAACTGAAACGCGAATTTGGAGTCAGAAGCGTGGTTTCGAGGGTCTTTCGTTCACGCTCGCCCACAATGACATCGATCGCGGGATAGAGTGTGCCCATGGCCGCCATAATGATAATCATCATCGGCAACAAATGCCCTAAAATATAGATACCCATCTGTTCGCTAGAGGCGATGTTGTGTGTTTCAATCTGAAAGGGTTCGACTACAGTTTCCGGCAACTCATGGTCCAGAGCTAGAAAAAGTAGGACCAGTTCCCGAAACTCGGTCATTACTCCCAGTACCCGCTCTTTGGCCGTAACCGAATACTCGTTGGCCTGATCATACTCGAGCCGCATTCTGAAACAGGGCGAAGCTGGATCATAATATACATCCTGAATATCCAAGACAGCATCGACACCATCTTTACCGATCCGAGCATGGCCCGGCACCACCTCGATCATGTCAGTCGTTTCGAACAAGGACATGAGTTCCGGAGCACTTTCTCCGTTGAGGACCGCCACTTTCGAATTCTGGTTCTCGACCGCGCCCCGCTGCAGAAGCATGACCTGATTCATGACCCAGAAAGTGATCGGATAGAGAAAAATGGGTAGAACGATACTGTAAATCACAATGTTCCGATCACGGACGAAACAAAGCAATTCTTTGAAAAAAACGACGATCACATCGCGGACAAATGACATGAACACCACCACTCCACGGACAAGCGAGAACATGGTTGTCTGAGTCTCGATTTCCCCGGCTTTCTCCAAAATCAGAAATAGACCAGAAAACCGACATCAGCCCAGAGACCGTTCCAGTCCTCAATATCGCTCGCCTCGATCTCCGGTTTAAAATAGACCCAGCGCAAATCACCATAAAAAGCGATATACTCGGTCAGGGGTAACTCGACCCCGGCACCACCATGCCAGCCGAACTCGTGCCCATCATCTTTAATGACAGGTGTATCATAGTCGTAATGATACCAACCGGCCCCCGCATTCAGATACAGTTCGAGTATCCTCGAGGGAATGAGGTAAATCAATAAAGTGGCCTGGACCGGGTAGATGACCATCTCGACATCATTGTCATACTCTTCCTGATAATAATCGATCGAACCCTCGACTGCAAATGTATCACTCAAACGAAACCTCAACTGCAAACCATAAAAAATGGTATCCTCGAGGTCCTGAGGTTCCCAGCGGGCCAAATGTCCACCAAAACCGACCTGACCGACATGCGGTGATTGGGCCAGGGCCGACAAGGGCATAAAGAACAGCATCACAACACCGATAACCAGACACAATGATTTCATGTAGTAACCTCCCGAATAACCGTTTGTTCTTCTCTGTCTGTGGGACCGTACTATTTCTTATTATATTATTCCTCAATCTCCAGTTCAAGTTCGGCATTGAATCTCGCGTTTTCTGTGTGTTTTTGTGTCAATCGCGACCCAACGAATTCAATACAATTCATTCAATGAAATGTGAGGTGAGTGGCTGTGCAGGGGAGCCCTCAGAAATGACGGTCCCACCGCACTCATTGGACCCGAAACCGCAGATCGCTCTCGACCGACAATTCATTCAACCTTAAGCCACCCTGGGGATAACGGTCCTTCATGCTGAGCCAGAAATGGGTCCTGTGCTCGGGTGGAGGGCCACTGAGCGAGAGAACGACCAGATATCGGTTTCCTCGGGCATTGTTCACTCGATCGAATCTTACCGTCAACCAGTCTGCATCACCAATTCGCTCAAATGTCTGCCTGACCGTCTGCAGCAGCGATTCTTCCTGGCCCTCCATTATGTACAATCGGGCTGTCAGGCTGAATGAAACCCTTTGATAACGGGTCGCGATCTGGACCGAAAAACGATCAAACGCATCACATTCGGTAGAAAAACTCTGGCCAATCGTCTCGATCGTATGCAAAGAAGGGCTGAGAACGTCATACATGTTTTGTTCGGCACAAAACGCCGTGATGTGAAAAGCCACACTCTTTGAGGGAAACATATCGCCATGTAAAGGTATACGAGCCGCCTTTTTTTGGCCCAGGTCCTGTTGGGCTTGTTTGATATTGCCCCAGATTGCAATTTGATCCGGTTCAATTTCGATGGATTGTCGATAATAGTGCAAGGCTTGATGATAATCCTGAAGCTCCATAAACAGGTTGCCCAGAAGAATAAAAATATCCGGATTGTCTGGTGCCAATTCCGCGGCCTGCCGCAAAGCGGATTCAGCTTCCCCGACCTGACGCTCCTGAAGATAAATCCTGCCGAGCAACTCTTTGATATGGCCGGAAAAAGGTCTCCACTTGTCAGCTTCAACGAGTAATTGTTTGGCACGATCCAGATTATTTTCCCTGTATTCGACCTGGGCCAGCGAATAATGCGTCAGGGGATAATGGGGATTGATACTCAGCACTGCGTGAAAAAAATCTCGGGCAGACTCGAGCCTGTTCATGTGAAGAGCGACAGCTCCCGAAGCACTCAAGATGTCTATATCGTTGGCATTGATTCGTACGGCCCGGTGCAGTATTTCATCCGCCTGCTCGTATTCATGCTGCTCGATCAATCCTCGGGCTGTTTTGAGAAGAATATCAGCCCGATAGCGGGAAACGATGCCGGGTATGGAATACACGACGATCGAGCCGATCATGATTAGGAAAACGCACATGGTCAGGATTGTCTGCACTTTTCCGGAGACCACGGGTTGTTTCGGACTGGTAACCGTGTCCGCATAAGCTATGATCAGGGCACAGCCGAACCAGAAAATGGTCTGGGTACTCAAAAACCGAAAGCTGACGCTGACCCAATTCTGGACCAGTATGGCGCCCAGTCCGATCATGATGCCGAGTATCGGGAAATAACCCTGATCGATATCCTGTCGCACGATTCGCCTGAAACCATAAAGAAGTGCAGCCAGACAGGCCAGGAATGCCAGCAATCCTGTCAGCCCGTTTTCGACCAGCAGTTCGAGATACTCGCTATGTGCATGCTTCAGCATGGTCATAGTGGTAAAGGGCGGGACCCGATATAATTCTGCCAGGTGATATTGGGGAAAAACAGCGGAAAAAG
This sequence comes from bacterium, assembly GCA_016934675.1. GTDB lineage: Bacteria > CSSED10-310 > JAFGSJ01 > JAFGSJ01 > JAFGSJ01 > JAFGSJ01. The sequence goes on from JAFGSJ010000152.1 coordinate 44,446, forward strand.
TGCCGGTGCCAAACCCCAAAACGGGTTTTTCCATCAAAGCCGGGACCAAAGACTGGTATATCAAAACTCGCGATTTAATGCTGGTTTCGTTTGCATCCCGCAATGCACAGATTCGAGTCACCAGATCCGTATGCATGATGAACATCCCGCCGACAATACCAATCGTCAGCAGTATGAGTATCACTGGCCAGACTCCATTCTTTAAAAATCGGTATGTCTTTTTAAAAAACACAAACGGCATAAAAACGATGATCAGTGACAGCAAAGCACTACGGCAACGTGTAAGCATCAGGCACCAGAACGACAGAAATAGCAACGCTGTGCCGGATACCCGCATAAACACCGACGGCTGACCCAATTGACTGAATAAGAGAACGGGAATGCTGAAAATCAACCAACTTGCATAGAAATTCGGGTGACCGAATGTCGAAAAAATCCGCCCCTCGAAACCAAGCCATGGGACCGGGTCCAATCCATAATGTTGACCTATTCCATACAATCCGGTTAATCCTGAAACAAGATAAATGACCATGACAAAAAAGCGTAACCGTTCGAGGCCGACCTGAGACCGGGCCACGATCATTACCAGGATCAACAGGGGAATCGTTGTGACAAGATACGAAAGAGTGAGGAGAGGATACTCTGAACAGGACAACGAGCCGATCTGTATACCGAAATACAGCAGAAAGGGATAATGAATAAAGGAAATTGCGAGCAGACGTTCCCTGACTGATCGCTCGGATATCGCCAGACAACCGACCAGACCAGACCCGCCAACCAATACCAGGCTTTTTAAGAGATCGGGCTGGTTCGCACTCAGCGAAAAGGTGAGCATGACTAACACAAAAATGATATTTAACAGCCACCAGACCGATAATGACAAAAAGGTGGATGAGCCCTGTTCCCTTAAATGTGTGGTTTTGTTCATTGATGCTGGTCTCGTGGTTGCGTTTTCCAGCGGCGATGGAACCAGAAATACTGGTCCGGATACGCCCGCACATTGTGTTCCAGAAGCTCGACCCACTGTCGGGTCAGAAAGCGGATTGATTCCTGGAGATCGCCCGGAGGCGGCGTTTCGATTGGATTGAAGGTGAGATCGTACGACCCGACTTCTTTTCGTCGGAAAAATACCGCAAACAATGGCGCGCCATGCTGGAGAGACAGGAGGGCAGGGCCGATATAGGTCGAGGCCGGTTTGCCCAAGAAATCGATGAAAATACCGTGATGTCTCGCATCCTGATCGGGAATGATGCCGATAAGTTCATTTTGGGCTAAAGCTGACGAGGTCTTCTCTTTATAATCCTCTATCTCGATCAAATTTCCGGTATGACGATGACGATGGCTCAATAGTAATCGATCCACCAGGGGATTGGACATTTTCTTGTACAAGGTATGCATTTTGAAACCGAGTATTTTCAGGGAATAACCGACCAATTCCCAGTTACCAAAATGACCGGTGAGAAGAATGGCACCCTTTTTGTCGGCCAGGGCTGCCCGCACTTGCTCATCGCCTCTAATCGTCACCTGCCGGTTGAAATCGAGACCGATTTTTGGCGAATGGATGAACTCGGCTATGAAATAACCCATATGAATGAAGAGTTGCCGCAACAGGTCTTCGATACGGTCCTGACCCCAGTCCTGACCTATGGTCATCCGAATATTTTCCTGCGCTGTTTTCTTTAAGGAGGGCCCGAGTTTATAGATAGTCAGGGCCAGTCCTTTCCAGATGCGGGCAGAGAGGGATAACGGCATCAGGCCGAAGAACCCTAACAGCATTTTTACCGCCATATACTCAAGCAGATATCGGGCTTTTTTCATCAGGATCGCTTTCAGACTTGATTGCACGACCTCCAATCAAATCAGTTCTGGTATTTGGATCGAGTCAACCCTTTTCCAGACCATATCAGGCAAAGAGCTCGGTTTTATTGTCTCGGGTCACCCCCCAGGACATGGAGGGCGTATTAAACGCATGCCCAATGCGGCCCCGGGCATCGATACAGATCAGGCCACACGAGCATTTCCGACGTTCGAGTCGGGTGATGAGTCTGCGAGCGGCAACAGGGGCACTGTCCTGTTCGAGCATGGTAACCAGGCGGAAAGCCGCCATTTCACCGCAAATCGCTTCCCCGTGCCCAGTCAAGGAAACAGCCCCGGCTTTCGAGGCATAGGTCCCAGCCCCGATGATGGGCGAGTCCCCAACCCGCCCGGGCAGATGCAGAAACATTCCGCCCGTGGAGGTCGCCACGGCCAGGGCACCTTTATTGTCCCGGGCGACCGCCCCGACTGTACCCGGGCAATACATTTTCAGAAAATTCGGTACTCGTGGGAAAAATTTCATTTTTTGGGTCTTGGTAATTTTTTTGATGGTGCGTTGATAGAAGCGAACACGTTCATCGGTCAGAGGCTCATAATCGGGATAACCGAGTTTTCGGGCGAACAGGGTGGCGCCCTGGCCGACCAGGAGACGGTGGTCGGTTTTGATCATGACTTCCCGAGCCAGAACGACCGGGTGCTCGACTCGACTTATCGCGGCCACGGCTCCGGAACGACCGTCATCCGTCATAACCGCCGCATCCATTTCGACCTGCCCGGTCAATGAAGGGACCGAACCAGTCCCGGCATTGAACACCGAGATGGATTCGAGCATTGAAACCGCTGCCACAACAGCATCAAGGGCGGACCCCCCCCGCTCGAGACAGACATAACCTGCCGCCAACGACCGGGCAATTCCCCGACGATGACGCTCGCGATATTTGATCTGACCAGCCCCACCATGGACAATCAGGACCGGACTGAAACCATGCTTCCGGGCCATGTATTCGTCTCCTGTCAAATGCAGAACTATTATAATCTGGTTACAATGACATTGCAACACAATTGTTCCGACGATGGGAGCACACCATGAATCTGTAATCAGGGCCATATCGAGATCGGGGCTTGATTTGATAAAGTTTACAAAGCTTACTCAATAGGTTATACATAAAACAACCCTGGTCTTAAATTGTCTGACTGTGATGAGGTTGATCGTGGAAGAACTTCTAGGCAGAACGATCGAGCATTTTCGTGTCGTCGAAATGCTCGGTAAGGGCGGTATGGGCTCAATTTACATCGCCTATGATGAAAAATTACAGCGACGGGTCGCCCTCAAGGCATTACGTCACGAATTCTGTGGTCATCCGGAGGCCAGGCAGCGTTTCCTGCGTGAGGCCCGGCTATTATCAAAGCTGGACCATCCCAACATCTGCCGGATTTATAATATCATCGAGGGCCACGATCTGGAAAGCGATTACCTCGTTCTGGAACTCATTCAAGGCGAGAACCTCAAAGAGCTTCTCAAAAAGCCTATGGACAAAAACCTGCAGATGAACATTGCCCGGGAGCTTCTCAATGTTTTGACTATGGCACACGAAAAGGGGATAATCCACCGCGATCTCAAACCATCCAACCTTATGGTCACTCCGGAAGGAACACTGAAAGTGCTCGATTTCGGTTTGGCCCGGACGAGCGATTGCAATGACTGGACCGACTGGTCAGACATGGCCCGTTTTATTCCCGGAGCGGGCACCCCCCAAGCTCAACCCGGTGATATGACCGTGTCTGATATCGCCGGAGCAGATCGGGCTTTGTTCGAGGAAACAGCCGATATACGATCGGGCGAGTTGAAGCAAACACCTTCTTCCTCGGCAGAATACTGGACCAGCTGGGGTACCGTGCTGGGGACGATCGGTTATATGAGTCCCGAGCAAGCCAGGGGAGAACAAGTAACGGTAGCAAGCGATATTTACTCTAGCGGTTTAATCTTCCAAGAACTGTTTACCCTGAAGGCGGCTACCCGACAGACACCCGACCCCATGGCCAGGTTTCAAGCGGCGAAACGGGGAGAAACCCTGCCCATAACCGGACTCGAGCCTGACCTGACCAACCTGATCAATCGCATGAAATCTTTTTATCCTCACTCACGCCCAACGGCAATCGATGCTTCGGAACGCTTGGCCTATATTCAATCACGCCCAAGCCGGAGACGACGTAAGGTCTTGCTTGCTTCAGGAATTTCTTTTCTCCTGATTGTTGCTTGTATTATGACCGGCCTGTCACTCCGGTTGCGACACGAAGTTCAACGCGTTGCCCAGTCTCTTGCTGAAACACAGGAAGTAGCAGATTATTTAGTTGAAATATTTAAAATGAGCGATCCATACGAAAAGCATGTTCCCAGTGTGAATGAAATTCTCGATCGAGGATCTGCCGATATTCAAACCAGATTTGTCAGTCAACCCTTGATGCAGGCCCGATTCATGGAAGTCTTCGGCACCATTTATCAGCGGATGGGCCAGTATCAAAAAGCGGAAACCTTTCTGGAGGATTCCCTGAAGATACGAACCGAGACACTTCCGTCCGGTCACAAGGACATTGCCGGTTCGCTGAAGATGCTGGCCGATATCTATCAAATCGAAGCACGGTATGCAGATGCTGAAACGTTATACACCAAGGCCCTTGAAATGAGTGAGCAAAACTATGGCTTGATCCACCCAAAGGTGGCGGAAGTATTGGATAGTCTGGCGGCAAATTATGCAACTCAGGGGCAGTACGATCAGAGTGAACCGCTTTACCACAAGGCCCTGGCTATTCGGGAAAAGATCCTTGGACCCGATCATGTCCAGGTTGCGGAAACGCTGTGCGGTTTAGCTTTACTCTACGCCGATCAGGGAAAATTCGCCCAAAGTGAACCACTCTATCTGCGGGCCCTGTCGATCGAGGAGAAAGTATTGGGCCCCGAACATCCGGAACTCGCCATCACTCTCCAGAATCTGGCCGGGCTCTATTACAATCTAAACAAGTTTGATCAGAGTGAAGCTCTTTACCTGCGTGCAATTGACATAAAGGAAAAAGCGTTGGGCCCCAATCACCCCGAAGTGGCGACCTCATTACAGAACCTGGCCGGACTCTATCATAATCACAGTCTCTATGATAAAGCCGAACCCCTCTATGTGCGAGCGCTTTCGATCGAAAGAGCCACCCTGGATTCAGAGCATCCCTCTCTGGCAACCACTCTTCAGAACCTCGCCGTACTTTATTATCACCAGGGCAAATATGACCAGAGCGAGCAGTACTACCTGCACGCACTCGCAATTGAGGAAAAAGTTCTCGGGCCGGACCATCCGTCTCTGGCCATAACCCTGCAAAACATAGCAGGACTCTATGTAAAACAGGGCCAGTATGACCAGGGCATTCCCCTCTATCTCCGTGCCCTTGCGATCCGGGAGCATGCATTTGGACCAGATCATCAACTTGCAGCCCAAACTCTTGCCCTTTTGTCATGGGCCTATTTCAAGCAGGGTCTCTTTGAAAAAGCACAACTATTGACTGAACGTGCCCTTGAAATCAGAGAACAGACCTACCCCGCCGGTCATGCCTGGATCACAATCCTGATCCAACGTTTGGCCTGGATTTACCGGGAAATGAAACAGTATGAAAAATCCGAGGAACTGTTCCAACGCGCCCTCACGATCTATCAGACGCAACCCGACCAGGAACCCGAATGGCAGATCGAGGCACTGACCGAGTATGCTACACTACTTCGTATGCTAAAACGCGACCAGGAAGCAACTTTGCTTGATGACCAAGCAACTAGCCTCCGAAATACACTTACAAAGTAGAAGATGGTCTCATTTTCAACCCTATATCTTTCAATTGCATTTATGAGCGGCATTAATCGTTCTCCTAATTCTTGAAAAGCATTCATTCGTACCGGTCTGACATAATTACTATATCCATATTTAACTATAAATAGAGAAAAAAATCCAAAAGATAGTAATATCAGTGATATTGCCAAACATCTTTTTACTAAAAGACCCATACTGCCCAATAGTATTGAACATAGCGCCAACGCAAATAACACTAAACCGAAAGAGAGGTTACTTGGATTGAAAAAGGGGTCTGGCCCGCCGGTAGAAGACACATTTTCTTTCATTATTCGATATTCGGACACGACTACAAATGAACCCAATATCAGGGCCACAATCAACCCTGTGATGACCGCAATTATATATTTCAAATTCTTTTTATTATCGTGTTTCATTTGAAAGCTTTTCTCATGACAGGGTTCTCCTGTCGCTATGAAGCGCAGCGGAATAGCGGTCGGGTGGAGCCCCTTGTCGGTATCTTGTATCGAGGCCCTTACTAGATGTTTGTCTATGTTTCATTCTGCCCTATGCAAGGTAAGATACAGGGAGTTTTGTTTTTATACTCTCTATATTCTGAACCGAACACTTGTTCTAAGTACATTTCTTCTTTTATTACCAATTTACGAAGCAACACGTACATAAATAATGGCACCGTCAGTCCCAGCCAGCTATTCACCAATAAGACTGTGCCGGGTACAATAAAAACGACCCATGCGCTGTATAAAGGGTGACGACAGCATTTGTAAATTCCATTGGTGACCAATGAATCAGAATTGTATGCATTCGTAACCGTTCTGACGGAGATAAGGAAGAATGGAATTCCTATCAATAATAATATGGACCCAATAGCAGACAGCAGCCATTGCGGGACTATGGAAATCCGAAAAAACGGATAGAAATAACGGCTGGTTAGAAGTATTACGATTCCATAACCGATAGACAAAGAAGCAAAGATTGGACCGATACCCCATCTACTCATTTTTTCTCTCATATTGTTTGTCCTAATTGTGCATAACGCCAGAGCAAACCGAGTTCAACAAACACCCCAAGTCTACCGATCCGAATCAAAGAAGTCAACGATTGCTTGTCAATTCTGTCTCGGTGACCTCGGTGGTCAGATTACAGCCTCACGGGGGTGTAGTGGCATATCCGTAACATTTTTCTGGTGGATTTTCTGAAACCCTATGCTACCAATATACGGATAGGTGCCATACGAATCCCAACACTATTCCCAGACATTGCCATGTGTGTCCTTCAGATTCCGGGGATTGGCCAGCTTGCTTTCCACCGGTTCACTCATACCATTACTATTCGCACCTGGCACGATAAAAAAGCTTGACATTATGGCATATTTAGGGTAGATTGTTTTTCCGGTGATGTGTCATGCTTCGGAAAGTACCGCGGCCGAGTGGCTGCTTCTAGAGCGGTTCAATAGATTGTGTTTGAAGGGGGAATAATACATATGGCTGAAGACTTAAAAGAAATCTACGAAAAGAAACTGAATCTTGATGAGATTGAAGTCGAGGGTAAATTGGTATTTGTCCGTGTCGATTATAATGTTCCGCTGGATGATAATGGTTCGATAACCGACGATACGCGGATTGTGGGCTCATTACCGACGGTCCGATACTTACTGGAACACAAAGCCAGGATTATTTTAGCATCACATCTGGGTCGTCCCAAAGACAAGCCGACTCTCGCTTTGAGTTTAAAACCGGTCGCAATCAGGTTGGGTGAGTTACTCGGACAGGAAATTATCTTTACCAATGATTGTATTGGAGAGGAAGTCGCCGCGACCAAGAAAAAAGTACAACCCGGCCAGATTATTCTCTTAGAAAACCTCCGTTTCCATTCCGGTGAAACGAAGAATAACGAGCAGTTCATTGCCGAACTTGCCGCGGGTATTGATATTTTTGTCAATGACGCCTTTGGGACCAGTCATCGTGATCAGTCTTCCATGACCGGCATTCCCAGGCATGTTCCCGTATCGGTCACCGGTTTTCTGGTCAAGCGGGAAATCGACCATTTTCTGGACCTGATGTCTGCACCCCAGAAACCGTTTGTTGCGATTCTTGGGGGGGCCAAGGTATCCGACAAGATCAAGATCATCCAGAAATTACTGGAACGGGTCGATACAATACTGATCGGTGGGGGCATGGCGTACACCTTTTTAAAGGCCTTGAAATACGAGGTGGGCAATTCATTGGTCGAACCCGAGCGACTTGATGTCGCACAGGGGCTCATGGATGAGGCCAAGGACCTGGGCATTGAATTTCTGTTGCCGGTAGACAACGTGGTGGCCAAAAAAACGGATGACGAGGTCAAAACGAGCATTGTCCGGAATGAAAACATTCCGTCGAGTTGGATGGCCCTCGATATCGGACCGGAAACGGTCAGGCTCTATTCGGACAAGATCAGGAAGGCAAAAACGGTTTTTTGGAACGGCCCCATGGGTGTTTTTGAGAAAGAACAGTTTCAGGGGGGAACGCTGGCCATTGCCAAAGCCGTTGCGGAATGCAAGGGCAAATCGGTTGTTGGTGGGGGCGATTCTGTTGCGGCCATCAACATGTTCGGCCTGGAAAAAAAGATAACACATCTCTCGACAGGTGGCGGCGCTTCGCTCGAATTCATCCAGGGCATACTCCTGCCCGGGATTACCGTCCTGTCAGACCGGACATGACAGGTGGTTCCCCACGACGACACAAACTCAACTAAAAAAATTCGGAACGCAGAGCAAAAGGACCGCTAATAAGGCCATAATCAGGCCCAGAGGAGCGAGGCATGCCCCGATGATATTCAGTGGTTTTCGCGCTTCAAAGCCGGCCCAGACCCCCCAGAACAACGCACTAATTCCAAGCACGATGGCCAGGATTTTCAAGACGGTAAGCATGGGAACCTGTCCTTTCATTTCCGGGGTTACGGGAAAGACCCGCACCCAATTTCGAATATTCAACCGGTTTTTCAGTTTACACATGTGCGCTGAGGATGTCAAGCGGCTGGGCCCTATCTGCAGGGGAATTCGGAAGACCGATCGCCAGCGCCATCTCGTGATTTCTCCGAAGCTATGGACCCTTAACATCCTGATTTTCTTGCTTTTTCGCCCGTTTTGTGCTAGATCTAGACCCAGATTGTCCAGAAGTATATCAAATCGTTTCGTGTGGTGAATGGAACAACCGGCTTTGTTTCTAACATGAAGAATGGAAAACACATGTTCGATGTCGGCGATAAAATCGTCTATCCGACCAATGGGGTCGGCATTATTGATGAGATCAAAACCATGGAGATATCCGGGACCCAGGAAGAATTCTATATCATCCGGATCGTTTCGGATAATTCCAAGATCATGATTCCGAAAAGCAAGCTTGGTGATGTAGGTATTCGGGGATTGATCAGTGATGATGAACTCGAAAAGCTGTTAGAAATATTGAAAAGCGGTTCGAGCCCACTGGAGCTTTCCAACAAATGGAGCAAACGCCAGCGTGAATATCAAGAAATTATCAAAAATGGCTCCATTTTTGACATTACACGGATACTTAAAAATTTGAGTGAACTTCAACAGGAGAAGGAGCTTTCCTATAGCGAGAAGAAGATATTTGAAAACGTGAAACGGATGATCATTTCTGAAATGGCCCATGTCAAAAACATCGATCTGGACAAGGCCGAAGAAATGATTAATGCTCTGATTTAGATTTTCCTCATTTTTCTCCGGTAGTTGAACTCCTGTCATCTTTTCCGAGAAGGGAGGTTTGTCATGATGATTCTGCTGATTCGTATTCTATTTGTAGTATTGCTGATGGCAAGTGGTTATCTGATTGCCGATCAGCAAGAGCTTTTTGCCCAGACTTATGCGGGTTATATGGGTATGTGTTTGGGATTGATTGTGGGCCTGATCGGTCTGTATTCTGAGCGTAAGCTGCGTCGGGTCCGCCTGGCCCGTCTGATCTGGTCGTTAATCGGTATGATTGTTGGTTTCATCCTTGCCCAGATACTCGTCCAATTTTTTATCATTTTTCCCCAACTTGATTCATTGATCACCCCGTTTCAGATTCTCCTCTCTTTGGTTTTAGGTTACACCGGTCTCATGATTGGTTACATTCATTTTTCTTCATTTTCCATACCGACCCTTATCAAGACGTTTCGAGGCAATGATAAACAGTATAATAACAAGATTTTAGATACCAGCGTCATTATTGATGGTCGAATAGCCGATATATGTGAGACAGGCTTTATCGAGGGAAATCTGGTCATTCCCCAATTTATTCTGAAGGAATTGCAGCATATCGCCGATTCGTCAGATGTCTTGAAAAGGAATCGTGGGCGACGCGGGCTTGACATTCTCCAGAAGATCCAGAAACTGGCCAATGTGAATGTAGAGATTGTCGAGACCGATTTTCCGAAAGTCCGGGAGGTAGATGCCAAGCTGGTCGAGTTAGGCAAGACCATTGGTGGCAAAATATTGACCAATGACTTTAATCTGAACAAGATAGCCGAACTTCAGGGCATCACGGTCCTGAACGTGAACGAACTGGCCAACGCCCTCAAGCCGGTAGTTTTACCGGGCGAGGTCATGACCGTGCACGTGTTGAAAGAGGGTAAGGAAACGGGACAGGGTGTGGCTTATCTTGATGATGGCACCATGGTTGTAGTTGATAACGCCATCGAGGTCATCGGTCGGAATGTCGAGGTATCGGTGACCAGTGTTCTGCAGACGACCGCTGGTCGAATGATCTTCAGTCGATTAAAGGAATAATCATTGATCACATGATACTTTTTTTTCAAGCGCAGCTTCCCGGGAGTATGGACCGAGATACAGTTTCCGGAGCGGGGTGACACTGTGCCAGACCAACAGACTCGAACCCGAAACCATGCGGCCATTATCGTGGCGGGGGGAAGCGGCAGCAGGATGGGCTCGACCCTACCCAAGCAAATGCTCGAATTACAGGGCATACCAATTTTGCATCATGTTCTCGCCGCTTTTCAACAGGTCGCATTGATCGATTGCATTGTTTGTGTTCTCGAGAAAGATATCCTCCTTCGGGCGATCGAACTGGGTATTGGCCCGGCTCGTTATGGCAAGATCAGACATATGGTCCCGGGCGGGAAAACCCGGACCGAATCGGTCTGGAACGGTCTCTCTGTCCTGGAACGGGTCGAGATTGTCCTTATTCATGACGGTGTTCGGCCACTCATTTCTCCCGAATTGATCACAAGGGCGATCGAAGCGGCCCGGACTTTTGATGCCGCGGTCCCGGCCGTGGAATTGACCGACACGCTCAAAGAGGTCGATCCGGACGGTTGGATTGTGTCCACCTGCCACCGTCAGAACTATCGATGCGTTCAAACACCCCAGGCCTTTCGCTTTGATCTGATCAAACAGGCCTACCGGCACTGTATGGACGAGCAGATAAATCTGACTGATGACGCTGCCGTAGTTGAACGCTTCGGTCACAAGGTCCATATTTTTAATGGGGACCCGACCAATATTAAAATCACTTTTCGTCGAGACCTGGACCTGGCCGATTATTTGTTCGGAAAAGGGAAGGAAGAACGATGTTCAGAATAGGATTCGGTTATGATGTGCATCAATTGGTCGAAGGGAGAAAACTGGTCCTGGGTGGCGTGACCATTCCCTATCCGCGTGGTTTGGCCGGGCATTCCGATGCGGATGTCCTGGTCCACGCCATATGTGATGCGCTTCTGGGTGCGTGCGCTGCGGGTGATATCGGACAACACTTTCCCGACACTGATGGGCACTGGAAGGATATTGCCAGTACACTTCTGTTACAGAGGGTGGTCCGGATAGTTCAAGGCAAGGGCTATCGTATCGTCAATATTGACAGCCTGATCATCGCCCAGGCGCCTCGAATTGGCCCATATCGCGATGCAATTAGGCACACACTCTGTGAAGTACTCTCCATCAGTCCGGACTGTTTCAATCTGAAGGCCACAACAACCGAAAAACTTGGGTTCGAGGGACGGGAAGAAGGTATAGCGGCCCAGGCCATTGCCCTGATTCGCAGGTATGATCCAGGCACGGCGGAAAGGTCAGGCCTGGAGCCCGAGTCCTGGTCGGGCTAGCTATGGGTGGGATCATCACCCGAATGGGAGCATGGGGAACATGGTAGACAAAATTAGCGGCGTACACGCTGTTTTTGAGACACTCATTGCCGACGAACGTAAGATCGAAAAAATCTATCTGGTCCGCGGTGTTCACAAGGGTAAACTGAAAGAAATAGCCGAACGTGCCTCCTTCGGGGGTATACCGGTCGAATTGATCGACGGGGTCAAACTGGATAGGCTGTGTGGACACGATCACCATCAGGGCGTTTTGGCCATGGTCAGACCCTATCATTACGTGGATCTCAAGGACCTTCTCAGTGTTTCCATCAACCAGAAAACAGCACCATTTCTTCTGGTCCTAGACCAAATCCAGGACCCGCGTAATTTTGGCGCAATCATCAGGAGCGCTGAAGGTGCCGGTGTTGATGGTTTGATTATCACGACACGACGGACCTCACCCCTCTCTGCAACAGTGGTCAAGACATCAGCCGGGGCCAGTGAACATATGCGTATCTGTAAAGTCATGAATCTGGTCAACACTCTGGAATATCTAAAAACGCTTGGCATCTGGATCATCGGGGCCGATGTTAGTGCGAGTCAGCCCCTTTATGACCTTGATGGCCGGGAAGCCCTGGCTCTGGTAATCGGAAGCGAGGGGAGAGGCCTGCGACCCCTGGTGGCCAGAACATGTGATTGGACCGTTAATATCCCCATGTTCGGACGAGTCCAATCCCTGAATGCCTCAGTTTCTGCCGCGATTGTCCTGTATGAGATCAGACGACAGAGGAATTTCCCAGGCCCTGGCTCGATTAGGCAAATCCGACCTGGTTCGAATACCCAGGCCGAAACCTGATTCTTGTTTGCCCCTGTTTTTATCCGTCGAAACATGCTAGTATCATAAAAGAATGCTCGCATTTGTCTCTTTGATCGGCCTATGCGCTGAGTGCCGGGGCGGGCTATGTGACAAAGGAAATCAGGATAATGAATAACGCCCAAGCGAGAGAAACCATACAAACCTTGCTGAAGGAAGCACAAAACGTGCTCGTCGCCCAACAATATGACCGCCTTGCCTCAATTGTGGATCAGCTCGAAAAGCAGATGGACAGTTTTGATCTAGACGGTCGCCCGCTCAGGGCTGACCCGGTCAAAATGTCGCACCTCGAATCGCTCATCAATGCTGCCCGCATTTTAAATTCAACGCTCGATCTCGAAGAATTGTTGACTCTCTTTATGGACCTGGCCACGCGGGAAATGAAAGCAGACCGCTCGACCCTCTATCTGGTTGATACAAAGAAGCAGGAACTATGGTCACTGATTGCTCAAGGCCCGAATATGGTTGAAATAAGGCTCCCGTTCGGACGCGGTATTGCCGGTAAAGTTGCGGTCACGGGTGAGACCATTAACATCAATGACCCCTATAATGATCCTCGTTTCTATAAGGAAATAGACCTGAAAATGGGGTATACCACCCGTAACATGCTCAGTATGCCTGTACGTAACAAGGAGGGTGAGATTATCGGGGTCATTCAAATCCTGAACAAGCTGGACGGTCCCTTCACTCAAGAAGATGAATTCTTTCTTGAAAACCTTGCCATTCAGACGGCGGTAGCCATCGAAAATGCTAAATTACACAAGGAAGCATTGGAACGGAGACGTCTTGAAGCCGAGTTACGCGTGGCTTATCAGATTCAGAAAAACATGTTGCCGCAAGAGTCTCCGGCGGTAGAAGGGCTTACACTGTGTGGTCTTAATGTTCCCTGTCTCGAGGTGGGAGGGGATTATTTTGATTTTATTCCGCTCGAGGATGGGTTAGCCATCGCCATCGGGGATGTATCCGGTAAGGGAATACCAGCCGCTCTGATTATGGCTAATTTGCAGGCGGCCCTTCGGGTCTTGGCCCCAACGAGCCGTTCAACCGCTCACACGGTTTTACGGATGAACACGTTATTGAAGGAAAGTTCCACTCCCAATAAATTCGTGACATTTTTTTACTGTATCTATAATTACAGGGACCGGAAACTGACCTTTACCAATGCCGGACACAATCCGCCCATTCTGGTTCGACGCGGCCAGCCCGGTTTTTTGCCCACGAACGAGGGTTTAATCATGGGTGCGTTTCACGACGCTATCTATCAGGAGAATACGATTGAACTCCATGATGACGATGTCATAGTCTTATATACAGACGGAATCACCGAAGCATGTAACAGAAGCAAGGAGCATTATGGTGAACATCGTTTGCTCGAACTTATCGAAATGCATTGGAAACAATCAGCTACTGACATTCAACAGGCCATTGTTCAATCTGTCGCTGATTTCAGTCACAGTACCTCGCCGAATGATGATATGACCCTTATTGTGATGAAGATGCAACGCTCATGACCCAGACTTCCAAGAAAAAGATTCGGATTGTCCTCGGTTGCGGTAGTTTGATCCTGGTGGTCTTGTTTCTTACGGTTTGTTCGATAGTGGGTGTAAACGTACGGCGGACCAATCTGGGCCAGGAATTTATCGAAGATATCATTACCGAACGTTATGACAAGGCTTATCAGTCCCTATCGACCGAGTATCGGCAACGGTTTCTGGACAGTATCGAACTTTTTTCTCTGGCAGGACGCTTTTTCGAGCACGCCGTTTTTCATGTCGGCGAAGAAGGGATAAATCAGTATCGCTTCCATGCCCAGGGACCCTTTTTCATACAATCATATCCCGGACAGCGATGCGAGGTTACCCTCCTGATCATTGATAGCAAACAGCCCCGGTCTGAATTATTAAAGACCATGCTCCTGCTTTATCTGGGGATTGACCGGGTCCGTTCGGAATTGCCTCGGATCGAAATCACCTTACTGTATCAGGGGGAGCGATGGACCATCGATCAATGCCATTATCGAGATATAGTTCTCGATGATCAGAATACACAGTTCATCATCAGTAACCTGAAGACATTGACTATCGAAGAGCTGCTGAAATATGGCCAGCATTACGACGAGCTTGGTGATCGGGGGCTTGCCATTCTTTTTTATCAGGACTGTTACCGTCGATTGACTGAATGGGATGAAAATGCACGGAGCGCCCTTGACCATCTTGCGGATTATTGGCTCGAAACCGGCAAGAGCGAGGGTCATCTACTCAAGAAAACGCTGAACGACATGTCCCAACGTCTTGAAGCCCGCACTGAAACGGTGCATTGAGTCCATCCTCTTTCAGCAGATCATGCTGCCATAATCACCGAAAACAAGTCCGTGCTCTTGTGTGGGGAGATGAGCGTATGGCTTCACGGAACGAACTCGAGTCCTGGCGAAATCAATTACACGGAATTATCATCAAGCAGGGACATACCGAAGATGCCTTGACTTTGTTCAGAACGATAGTCTGTAATTATTTCGGCCAGGAAGGCCGGAATCTGCCCTGGCGTCAGACCATAGACCCCTATCAGGTTTTTGTTTCTGAAATCATGCTGCAGCAAACACAGGTTGAGCGGGTCATCAGTAAATTCACGCACTTTATCGGTCTTTTTCCATCATTCGAGGCATTGGCGGCGGCCTCACTACCCAAGGTACTCGAGGCCTGGCAAGGTCTCGGTTATAACCGTCGGGCCCTGAATATGAAAAAATGTGCCGAAAGAATCGTTAACAATCTGGCTGGGATCCTGCCCCATTCTCCGGCCCTCTTACAGGACCTTCCCGGTATCGGTCGGGCGACTGCCGCCTCCATCGCCGTATTTGGTTATAATCGTCCCGAAATATTCATAGAGATTAACATCCGATGTGTATTCCTGTTTTTCTTTTTTTATGAGAAACAGCGGGTACATGACCAGGAAATAGTGCCTTTGGTCCAGGCCACGCTGGACCAGGACAACCCATGCCGGTGGTATTCTGCCCTGATGGACCTGGGCACGAATCTTAGAAAGCATTTTCCGGACATCAGGCGGCAAAGCGTTCATTATCATAGACAGCCCCCCTTTCAGGGATCAGACCGTCAGGTCCGGAGCAAAATCCTGCGTTTACTCTTACAGCACGGAACACTGCATTTTTCTGAAATACAGACTCATCTTCCCATCGACCCGACCAGACTTACCCGGATATTAAAGAATTTACAAAAAGAGGGATTTATCCTATCACGTAGAGGGAAATATACTGTATCGCCAGAGGTCAAGGAGCACTGATAAAGCCGCCGGGGTCAGGACCCCGGTCAGGCTTTAAAAAAGAGCGAATATCGCCACAAAGGAGCACAAAAATGGCCCAAAATATCATTGAAAAAATTGTTCAGAAATATACGGTCGGGCTTCCAGCCAAGACCCGGATCAGAAGCGGTGATTTCGTACTGATTAAACCTGAGCACGTCATGACTCACGACAATACCGGTGCGGTCATGAAAAAATTTGTAGCAATTGGAGCTGAAAAGATCATTAATCCCAGACAGATTGTCTTTGCACTGGATCACAACGTTCAAGATACGAGCGAAGCCAATCTCGAGAAATATGCCGCGATTCAGGCTTTCGCGGAAACGCACGGTCTTGATTTTTATCCGGCTGGCTGTGGAATTGGTCATCAGATCATGTGCGAAGAAGGCTATGCCTGGCCCGGCACTATGGTCGTGGCTTCGGATAGTCACTCGAACATGTATGGCGGGCTGGGTTGCTTGGGAACGCCCGTAGTCCGAACCGATGCCGCGGCCCTATGGGCTACCGGTCAGACCTGGTGGCAGGTGCCTCCCGTAGCACGGATTGAATTGACCGGTTCACTGAGACCCGGCACCACCGGCAAGGACGTCATTATCACCCTGTGCGGCTTCTTTCACCAGGATGAGGTCCTCAATCATGCCCTCGAATTTTGGGGCGAGGGCGTCGCTCACTTATCGATCGAGCAGCGTCTGACTATCGCCAATATGACCACCGAGTGGGGGGCCCTGGCCGGGGTCTTTCCCGTTGACCAGGCCACACTGCATTGGTTGAAACAGAGAGTGGCCGCCGTAAAGAAAAGAGGACCCCTGGGGGTTGCTTCTGATAAAGAAGGTCGCGGCCATCACCCCAGACTCAATAAGACCCGTCTGGACCAACTCAACAAAACCATACTCAATGCTGATCCTGATGCCCAATATGCCCGGACGTTGACATTGGACCTCGGTTCGGTCAACCCGGCTGTTTCCGGACCGAACCAGGTCAAAACCTGGCACTCGGCCCGCACACTTGAACAACAAGATATCAAAATCCACAAAGCCTACCTGCTCTCGTGTGTCAATGCCAGGCTCGAGGATTTTGCCGAGGCGGCCCGCATTGTCAGGGGCAAAAAAGTGGCCAGTCATGTCTCTTTTTATATTGCCGCAGCCTCTCGGGACATTCAGAGGGAAAGCGAAGAACGGGGCGATTGGCAAGCCCTGCTCGAAGCCGGGGCCATTCAGCTTCCCGCGGGTTGCGGACCCTGCATCGGTCTGGGGGCGGGACTCCTGGCAGACGGTGAGGTCGGCATCTCAGCCACCAATCGAAACTTCAAGGGACGGATGGGCTCTCGCAATGCGGAAGCATACCTCGCTTCTCCGGCAATAGTCGCCGCCTCAGCCCTCGCGGGCAAAATAGTCGATCCGTTTGGATTGTGCGGTGCCGAGATCAAGGGCACGCACACCGATCATCACCTCAAACCCGGTTCCGAACAGATCGTCCCCATTTTACCGGGTTTCCCGGCCCGGATCGAAGGGACCTTGGTCTATTGTCATCAGGACAATCTCAATACCGATGGCATCTTTCCCGGTAAATATACCTATAAGGATGACTTCACGCCAGAACAGCAAGCCCAGGTCGTCATGGAAAACTATGACCCCGAATTTCGTAGCCTGATCAGTCGGGGAGATATCCTGGTCGGAGGTTATAACTTCGGAACAGGCAGCTCACGCGAACAAGCGGCTACCGCCCTTAAATATAGCGGTATTGCCCTGGTCCTGGCCGGTTCCTTCAGCGAAACATACAAAAGGAATGCGATCAATAACGGCTTCCTGGTTATCGAAGTGCCAGCCCTGATCGACGCTCTCAAAGCTGAATATGGTACCAATAAACTGACAGTCAGGACCGATAATAAGGTGATTATCGATTTCGCCAGATCACGGATTAAAGCTCTCTCACATGAGTACGACATCAGTCCGATCGGGACTGCTGTTCAGGAATTGATCATCTGCGGCGGGCTTGAAAACTGGGTCCAACAACAATTGAACAAAGCGGAAAAACCATAAAAAAAAGGGGAAGGAATACCCTTCCCCCTTTACAGCCTAAATAATTATTTCACAGAATCTTTCAAGGCTTTGCCGGCTGAAAACTTTGGAACCTTGGTCGCCGGAATTCTGATCTTTTTGCCGGTCCGGGGATTTCTACCATCGCGGGCCTTCCTCTGAACAACGGAAAAACTACCAAAACCAACGAAGGTAACCTTGTCACCCTTCTTCAGGGCCTTGGTGATGCCAGTAAGCATTGCCTTCAAAGCAGCATCGGCCTGCTTCTTGGTGACACCAGCGTGATCAGCAATAACTTTGATAAGATCTTCTCTCTTCATGTTTTACCTCCTTCATGAAGATGTGTTAAGTAAGGACGGATGTCCTTAATGGTTTGCCCGGGCGAAACTTAATGGTCTTGCCTTCCTTGATAGCTGCATCTTCGCCCGTTTTGGGATTCCTACCCATGCGTGGTTTGCGATTCTGAACATAAAACTTACCAAAACTGCTTATCTTGATCTCCTCCCCATCACGAAGCGTCTGCTTCAAAATATCAAGAAATTTGTTCATTATATCCGAAGCTTGTTTCTTTGATAATGAATCTGTCGTTTCACGTATACGATCGATTATTTGTTCCTTGGTCATGTTATTACTACCCCCCACGGCTCCCCCTTGCTAAAATCAGCAGTTACTAACCATTCCCGTTGAATTTATGTCATTATAAACGCGGTCAATATTTTGTCAAGTGAAAAAAGCCCGGATAACACGCTTTTTTTTTCCAAAACCCTGATTATTAGACAGTTGACAGAGTAACAGACCTGCCAAGAAGCCGTTATCGGCACCGATGACCACCCATATAAACTCCTTATATTACAACGAGTTACACGACATCGGCCTCTGCGGGCCGATCAACAGTGCCTTGATTATTCTATGAGTAAAAAAAAAAGATGGAACCGATAAACTTTTTTTGGGAAAGGCTTGATAACATGGGTAATTTTGGGTCTGGTCGCTTTCCGGGGGGGGGAGAGAACTTTTTTTCCATTTGTGGTTGAGTTGCATTTGTTCAGATAAAAGATAATTATTATATATTATGAAACGATCAGATCACGAACAGTTGCTGTGGCGTTTAATTTCAGAACAAAGGCTCTTCGATCGACTCGAAGAAGTCTGTCGATATGATCGGATCAAGGGTTCCTCGGGACTTAATGAAGTCGCGCAAAGATTGGCAGACCATTTCCGTTCAATACCGTCAGCCCGGGTAAGAATGTCCTGGTATGAATCGGATGGCAGAACGAGTTATGGAACTTGGCGAGCTCCCCGGTCATGGTCCGTGCGTCATTGTGATGTTTCATTACATACCGACTCGGGCGAAACGCTCACGCTGGTAGATCCTTCCAGTACAAGTTTTGGGCTGTATAATTATTCCGGTGCTTTGAGTCAATCAGAACAATTGAGACTATGCCTTGCGGAACAAGAGCAAGCCCATGGGGATCATTCGATGCGGGCCCCCGCGAATACCGTGGTGTTCAGGCAAGATTCTGACGAGATGACCGTGCGACAATTACTACTGAGTAAGCATTACCGTGGTATCCTCACCGCACCGAAAGCCGATTACTACCGGAACGATGCCATCATGATGCAGGCCCGGCATTGGCACAGAATTCCACAATCTGGCTCTGAAACATATGCGGACCCGGACCACATTCCCTTTGGCATCTCCCTGACCCCTAAACAGGGGGAGCAAGTCCGGGAACTCCTGAAAAAGCAGCATTACGGCGAAGTAACCATACGGGGCCAGATTGAGGCTGAATTTCAATCCGGACCATTTCCCGTTCTCGAGGTCATACTGCCCGGAGACCAGCCCGCCCCTGAATATATTGTCCTGACCGCTCATCTCTGTCATCCGCGTCCATCGGCCCACGATAACGCATCCGGCGTCGTTACCCTTGTTGAGATTGCCCATGTTTTCAATAGTCTCCATGAACAGGGATTGGCCTTTCATAATCGGAGAGGACTGGTCCTGCTCTTTGTCCCTGAAATTTTAGGCACCATGGCCTGGACTCTCGAGCGAATGCCAACATTCCCCGGCCGGATATTGTTCGGTATCAATATCGATATGATCGGTAGTAATCCTTCTGAATCCGGAGCACAACTCTATCTGGGCAGGCCGGCCAGTATTCACCGAACCATTGCACCCTGGATTCTGGTCCATTTTCTGGAACAGCTCAATCATATTGACTTTCTCGAACATCCCCACCAGAACCAGACCATACCGGACTTCAATCTGGCCCCTTTTTCTATCGGTTCCGACCACCATGTCCTCAATTTCCCCGATTGTGCCATCCCGAGTGTTTCGCTGGGAAGCTGGCCAGATCGCTTTTACCATACAGATAATGATACGATTGAACATTTAAGCCCACACCTGCTTCACAAAATCATCTGGGCCCTGTGCATGTCTCTGCGGGTAATGCTCGAAGATGATAGACACTCCGCCCTGAACATTATCAAACACAGGCTCGATACCTTTCAAAATCTGTCCTCAGATTCCCCCCAGACAATACAAAACATTCAATGGTTTCTCAGGGATTTCGGCCATCACACCGATATGTTCCGATCACTGAATACCAACGATATTCCCGGTTTCATCCAATTCCGCACCAGCTACGATCAACACTCGCCATCCAATATCTCGACCAAATTCGCCGGGTCTGATGAAATCCTGTCCCTCATACCCCGTCGTCTCTATCAGGGACCGCTTGCCCGCATGGTCCTGTTTGAGCAAACACCCCAACACGATATCTCAACCATTGCTCGCCTTTTTCAAAACAGACATTTCCGGGCAATGTCGCAACTGGCTGAAGCCGAAATGCTTATCGATGGCTATAATACAATCAACACCATCCTGGCTACACTCCACCATAACCAGATCAACCTCTCCCCCCAACTGCTCCTGGATACACTGAACACCTATGCCCAATGCGGCTTCATCGAATTCAAATGACTTCTTTTCACCCGAATGCAGACTGGCCCGGTTGCCCATGTAGCCGCGACCATCATCTCGGTTTTCCCCGAACCATTGACCTTGGTAATACTTTGTAATAATAATGAGGGTAATGGGCAAATGATGGGAGCGGATAGGCCGGCTCGGGCGAACGACATTTTTCATCTATGGAGATTCAAATGGGACACTCTAAAAAACAGGAAATAATGACCTTCAAAGTTGATAATGCCCTATCCGAAATCTTGCGGAACATGCCGAATCGTTCTGATTTCATCCGCAATGCGATTCTTTCTGCCTTGGAAAACATCTGTCCACTTTGTCAGGGTACAGGCATATTAACGTTGCAGCAGCGGAAGCATTACGATGATTTCATCCAGGACCACACAATCGAGGAGTGTACTCATTGTCATGCTCACCATTTCGTTTGTCAATCCCGGATCGAGGGAAGCAGTCTGCATTACAAATCGTGAAGATAGGGAAGGTATCGATGAATTGGGCTATTCTTTATAGGACCGTGCTTATCGTCAGCGCGTGGATTCTGGGGCTGTGGGCCGGTATTGTCGGGGCGGAACCGATTGAGATTTGGGTTAGTATTTCTCCACAGCAGTATCTGGTCGAACGAATCGGTGGGGAATTGGTCCGGGTACATGTTTTAGTATCATCGAACCAGGACCCTCATATTTTTGAGCCGTCTCCCCGGCAGATTCAAGGTTTGAGCAGGGCCCGGCTTTATTATTCGATAGGTTTACCGTTCGAGCAGGTCATCGTTCAGAAAATACTGGGACAGGACCGTTCATTGAAGCATATTGCTCTGGATCGGGATTTGGTGAAGCGTGTTATGGTTGATGATCATGCTGGTCATGATCAGAAAGCGGACCGGGAAAAAGGGGGCTTGGCAGGCGAGGCTTTTGATCCTCATGTCTGGCTGGGCTCCGAACATCTGAAGAAGATGGTGCAGATCATAGCTCAAAGTCTGATTACGCTAGATCCGAAGCATGCTGCCGTTTTTGATTCGAATCGGGTCAAGGTCCTCAATGATATCGACGCGGTCGACCTCGAGATCGGCCGGATTCTCGAGCCGGTCAAGGGACGGTCAATCTACGTTTTTCATCCGGCTTTCGGATATTTTACCGACCGTTATGGCTTGAAGCAGGTAGCGCTTGAGGTTGACGGTAAGAGCCCGGGTCCGAAACACATGACCGCAATGATCAATCGGGCACGATCAGAGGGAGTCAGGGACATCTTCATCCAGTCCCAGCATGATCAGCGGAGTGCTCTGGCCATTGCCCGGGCACTGGGCGGTGAGGTCATCCCACTCGATCCCCTGGCCTTCGACATTTTGACCAACATGAAAACAATGGCCCAGGCAATCAAAAAGGCGTTGATTTGACCCGGGCAGTTCTGATGCGTAATCGTTCAGGTGATATTAAGAAGATTGGATTTCGTGGAGCAGGTTAACAAATGAGTGAAGACTTTTCCGTTGTAAGCTTGGACAATGTCAGTTTTGCCTATAATGCTGCACCTGTGCTCGAGAATGTATCCTTTACGATTCAGTCGGGAGATTTTGTCAGTATCGTAGGGCCGAACGGTGGCGGTAAGACTACCCTGTTAAAACTCATGGTGGGATTATTAAAACCCGACCATGGTCAGGTCCTTGTTTTTGGCCAGCCACCCGAACGGGTCAGGCACCGGATCGGTTATATGACCCAGCACGTTCAGTTTGACCCGCAATTTCCGGTGACAGTCCTCGATGTGGTCCTCATGGGACGACTGGGGAATCGCCGGGCTGATCATTACAATCGCGCTGATCGCCGGAAGGCCGAACAGGCCCTGGAATTGATCGGATTGTCTGACTTGAAGGACCGTCATTTGGGCGAACTATCCGGTGGACAGCGTCAAAGGGTCTTACTGGCCCGGGCCCTGGCCAGTGAGCCCGATTTGCTCTTGCTGGATGAACCCACGGCCAGTGCCGATATCATCATCGGAGGCCGGTTTTTTGAAATACTCAAAGAGCTGAGTCACACCATGAATATCGTGCTTGTGTCCCATGATCTGGGATTCGTGGCCAAGGTGGTCAATAAGGTTATCTGTGTCAATCGGAGTCTGGTGGTCCACCCGACCAGTAATATTACGGGTGAAATCATCCAGGAAATCTATGGTTGCGAGGTGAAAATGGTCCGGCACGATCATCAACAGCGCGAAAATGGGCGGATCATCATGGAAGCAGACCAGGGAAAATCGAAGGGAACCGGTCCGTGATTGAATTCTGGCATGCCTTGATACATCCCGATCTCTTCTTTCTTCGTTATGCGGTGATCATTGGATTTCTGGCCAGTCTCTCGTTCGGTATCATCGGGACCTATGTCGTCACGCGGCGGATCAGTTATATTGCCGGGGCTATTGCCCATTCCGTTCTGGCCGGAATCGGTTTCGGACTCTTTGCCCGGGCGAAATGGGGTTTGCTCTGGTTACAGCCGGTCCACGGGGCCATAGTGACGGCTTTGTTGGCCGCCCTGATCATTGGCCTGGTCAGTCTCTCGCAGCGTCAGCGTGAAGATACGATCATCGGCGCCATCTGGGCGATCGGAATGGCTGTGGGCTTGCTTTTTCTGGCCAAAACACCGGGATATGTCGATCCGATGAGTTATCTTTTTGGCAACATTCTACTCATTACCACAATGGATTTATGGGCAGTCGGTTTGCTCGATCTGGTGGTCATCGGTTTAAGTATTGTTTTTCATAATTCGCTTCAAGCGATCTGCTTTGATGAGGAGTTTGCCCGGACGCGTGGTCTTCGGGTCGAGTTCTTTTACTTGCTGTTATTGTGCCTGACTGCTTTGACCGTGGTCCTGCTCGTATCTGTCGTGGGTATCGTCCTGGTTATTGCCCTGCTGACCCTTCCCCCGGCTGTTGCTGGTTTCTTCTCCCGGAAACTATGGCAAATGATGGTGCTTTCTGTCCTTTTCTGCTTGATATTTACCATGACCGGCCTGGTCGTCAGCTACGATTATGATCTGCCCAGCGGTCCGGTCATAATCGTCATCGCCGGGATTATCTATCTGCTCGTCATGCTCGGTCGACACACTTACAAGCGATTATCGATGTTCAGGGCATAAGGTCCTCGTGCAAAACCACGCCCCGGACAACTTTTCGCCGCTTCAGGCTTTCGGGCAAAACACGCACCGCCTGTTACTGCCGGTATTGGAACGGTGCTGAGCCCGGTCATGTTTTTTCCGTTTGTCACTCGCCGTTAGCCTGGTATGGATGGAGCGAATTCCTGATCAGAAAAAACATAGTGACGGGCAAGGATGACCGCATGCATCTGGTGTTGAGTGACATCGATCCTGAGTTGGGGCTCACTCCGGTGGTTCATGACACCGCCCAGAGCGTGTTTATCGGTCGTTGTGTGTTTTTTTAGAAAGCGGTTTGCGACCGGGCTCCCAACCTGCCAGGTCGTAAGGGTATATAAGCCACGGTCGATTACGGCCCTGAATTTTTCGAGATGCTTCTGATCATGCCGTAACTGGGCTAATCGATAGGCATGAATGATGCCTTCATAGGCATAAGCCGTATTGCGGGTCCTGCGTAAAATCTTATGGACATCGATGATCCAGTCGGCCAGTTCGATCACGACCTGGCCATAATGGTCGGCATTGGTCCTATCAGCGGTGGTCAACTCGAAAAATGCCATGGATCCCCATTGATAAAATCCCTTGGTAACGGGTGAATCCGGGTCTTTTTCCAGGGCCTGCCGGACATAGACGCGATGCATGGTTTCTGCAGACTGGTCGATCAGTCCGTGCAGATCGGTAAAACCGAGATAACGCTGGGCCTTGATCATGGCTAAGAGGGCTTCGCCGTCCGAATAGGGCGAGGGTTCACCAAAACCTCGACCGGTTCCATGATCGTAATAACCGTACAAGAGTCCATCGTTCCGCCGTAGTGAAACCAAAAACTCGAGATACTGGCCCAGGTCCCAGGTCAATGTATCGAGCCACTCCCGTTCGAGCTCACTGTTTGACCGTAAAAAATCGATCATGGCCAAACAGACCAGGGCAATGGTGCCTGTTTTTCCGGAGTTTTCGGTTGGATAGACCACCCAGGAACGACCATCGGGACCACGCCGGGTATTGGTTCGAAAAAAGTCAATCCCCTGTTGAAACGCCCGTTCAAGTTGCCGGGAAGGTTTGGTCCGTTGAATCAGGGCAATACCCCACAAGGCACCGGCTTGTCTGACCTGGTTATCTTCTCGACTGAAAACCTTGCTGGTCCAGTCATATTCATAATTGAAGTTACCCGCATCTTTTTGATTATGGACCAGAAATTGTGTGCCCAGTTCGAGCGATCTGTCGAGCAGTTCCGGACTGAGATGTCCCTGCCAGAACATAAGTCCGGCCAGGGGATGATTCGGGAAATACTGTCCGGTAATGGATACAAAGGCCAAAACGACGACGATGAGGCCGATCCAGTACAAACAGTGTGTCGGCTTGATCATCAGGAACCTCCACGGAGCTTTGATTGTCCCGTTATTCCCGGATCAGGGGGAATCGATCCCTTTCTGGCGTAACTGACTATATTTCAATACAAGCCGGTCGGCGTCGGAAAGGGAATAGTCGTAATTGCACAAGGCTTGCTCCCAGGCACCATACATGCTATTGGGCAAGATGATCCACTTGTCGGACCAGAATTCCGCGTGAGCAAGCCCCCGCTCGATTCTCTGTTCTGCGGAGATACGTCCTAATCCGACAAAATCATTATAATTATCGCCGATCAATAACAGGACCCGATACTTCTGGACAACACATTCGCGGCGCGATGATTTATCCGAGCCCCAGTTCGGTTGTTCCCGCTTGCACATGACCTGGTCTGGCCTGATCGTTGGGCTGATAGCCCTACGCAGGTTTTCAACGGTCTTTATTTTGTTATCAACGATCCTGTTTGTGATAAAGAACACGGCCACACCTTTGTCCAGGGCGTGAAGAATGAACTCTTGGGCCCCGGGAATGGCGGGGGCTGAGGCTTCATTGACCCAGTCACGCCAGAGATTATCGTCGTATTCTTGTTTGTCTGCGATCAATCGAGCTTCAAAAGGAGTGTTGTCCAGGACAGTTTCATCGATATCAAGAATCACTGCGGGTGGCAATTGCTCATACGTGCCGATTGCGTCCTTCTGTTCGAGAGCTGCCGTCCAACTGGTATCGCGCAAAGCCCTTTCTAATGATGATGTTGCCTGATGATATGCCTGTCGTGCGGCAAGTTGGTATTCGACCGAGGTTTGGACCCACAGAACAGTGTTGAGCAGCTCGTGGGTCTGGCGACAGGTCTGTGCTGTCGCCTGGTCAAGACCGGAGCGGCTGCTCGTCTGTGCGCTCACACAGCCGCTTACGAACAAACAGAGCAGTCCCAGAAACACTATTGAAAAATATTTGGTCCGGTTCATTTGATCTCCCTCCTTATGCGGGTTTGATTAACCAACCGCTGAAAACGGAATCTCAGTCAGAACCACTCTT
Source organism: bacterium (assembly GCA_016934675.1). GTDB lineage: Bacteria > CSSED10-310 > JAFGSJ01 > JAFGSJ01 > JAFGSJ01 > JAFGSJ01. Next base: position 70,896 of record JAFGSJ010000152.1, read on the forward strand.
TCGACTTTTCTTTTTGAGAACATTCTAAGTATAGGCCCTTTTGCCATGCTTGCCAAGTCGGACGATACAAATGAAAAGCATTGAAAATTGTTGGAGTTGCTGTTATGATAGAAATGAGATTGCCAGTCTGCATTTTGTCCCGATGGGACCGGAGGAAAAGGCGAGCCTGGTTACAGTTAACCCGGACATGCTTTGACCTATCGCCCGCTCCGTTTTGAATAGACGATTGGATCACCAACACCTTTTTCTTCGAGGGGGCCAATGATGAAACAGAATAAACAGGGAACGTTCCTGGACAGATTTGTGCAGGAAACCAAAACCATTTCTAAAAGAATAGTGACCGAAACGGGAAAAACGTATCAAAGTTTCAAAATCAACAGGGACATCGTTACGCTCAAGAGACGACGAAGGGAACGGTTCGCCGATCTCGGGCTTAAGGCATTCTCCCTTGTGAAAAAGGGTTCACTCTCTATTCCGGGTGTCGATTATCTGATTTCTGAACTGAAAGCACTCGAATTCCAGATCAAACTCAAAGAGGAAGACCTGGCTGAAATCGCCGCCGCCGAAACCATGCCTCCGGCACAAACGCAATCGCCCCGCCCGGAAGCCGGACCGACAAAGCCTGGCCCGCAACCCGTATCCAAATCCACAAGTGACATCACCACGGTCAAACTCGCTCAGGAAAAAGACAAAAAGGGACCACTCCCGCAGCCCGGCATGACGGAAAAGCGGGACAAATCCGATTTCAAAAAACCCGTTTCCCCAAAGAAAAAACCCAAACCGACCAAAGCGGGTCCCCCAAATGCCTTCAGTAATCTCAAGGGTATTGGACCCAAGCTGGCCGATAAATTCATCAAGGCCGGCTACGATTCAATCGAAAAATTGGCCAAGGCCGACCCAAAAGACCTGGCCAAACTCCTGGCACGCACCGAAAAAACCGCCCGTAAATACAGCGAGATCGCCCAGAAAGCACTCAAACAAAAGTAATGACGGGCATATTGACATTTACGTATCAAGACCCTAGATCTATGTTCCGAAAATAAACGGGGCTGTAGCGCAGTTGGGAGCGCGTTTGACTGGCAGTCAAGAGGTCGCGGGTTCGATCCCCGCCAGCTCCATTTTTGTTTTCCTTTAAATACAATATCTTACCGTTTACAGTATCCTGGTTTTGGTTGTTCGGATGTTGTTCGGCTTTCCGTAGTTTCTGACCACTTGCATAGATGTCCCGGACCTCATCGGATTCCACTCGTAAATAACGCTCGAATGCCTTGTTCGTAGAGTGCATTGTTGCGCGTTTGATCTCTTCCGGTGTATGAAGTTTTCTGAGTGCAACGGCGGTGGAGTGCTTCGTGCCTCCATAAAGATCAACTCCCTCTATCCCCAAGTTATGACAGGCTCGTTTCCACCATTTTCGTAATAGGCCAGGAGCGAACTGTTCCCCCTCGACCACTCCCCTCAATCCTGAAGGATGTCTGAAAAACGGCATGTCAGGGAATCCCCTGGGTATGATGGTTTGAAGTATCTCGACATCTTCAGCCAGGAGTGGGACCACCTTTGCCTTTTTCTCTTTTGGATGTGGAATGATAATCAAACCTGATTTGAGGTCAATTTCTTTTTCCTTGACCCGGATAAGTTCACCCGGTCTGATCGAGATATACGTTGCAAGCCACTTGATAGCAAGCCAGATTTTAGGCGTCCGGTCAAAGGATATACGCTTGACCTCTTCGATGATACGGGCCTGGGTTTCGACGTCCACGATTTGACGCCATTGCAATTCATAACGCATTTCGGGAAATTCCGGCACTTGTACCATGGTGATGACGCGGCGTTTCTTCAGCCAGGTAAAGAACGCATGAAGACAATCCCGCATATTAGCCTTGCTTTTCTCGGAAAAATCCTGAGCATAAAGTAAGTCCTCAATCTCACCATAGTTGATTTCCTTGACATTGGTTTGGTCCCAGACCATGACGGCTCTGTTCATGTAATTTTTAAGATTATTAAATGATTTCGGTTTGACTTCCCGCTGCTTCTGTTCGAGCCACTTTTCAGCCAGGTTCTTAAATCCCAGTGGGTTGTCCTTTTTGTAATCTCGAAGGTCGAAGGTCCCCCGGTAGTTTTCGTACCGGATCCCGGCTAAAATATACTCGGCCTCCTCATACGATCGCGCCCGTTTCGTCACTTCCCGGCCATACCTGACAATGAATTTCGATCCCGCCCGTATTGTCTTATGTTCCCTACAAAACAACCCGCCCCGGCGTTCATCCCAGACAAAGGGACCACCACAGACCGGGCATTTTTCTTCCGAATAAATCCGCCCTCGCATATCGAACCCCCGCAGAAAAAGTTCACTTTTTTCTCGAGTACTACCATCGATGTTCGAGGTCGTCAACATTCCCCTCAATCCTCTTAAAAATCCCAAAGGGCCGGTAGGGTCGGCCCCCAAGGACTTGTTTACTGCAATGCTTGTCTCAATTCAGGTCGGTTGTTGTTGACCCAAAAGGCACAATAGCTGTAATCCTGGCCGGTTTCGGCCATTCGAGCCCTAACAGCCTGATCATAGGCATCACGAGCGACCCGGTTAGTCGCGGCATCCGGGACCGGGAGAGTTCTCCCGGCGAATTTCCCGGCAATGTCCGGGTGGTTCTTTAGTACCCACACCTGGGCCTCGGTTTGTGAACATTTGGCTTCCGCCATGCGGGCCTTGACCAGTTTAAGATAGTCAGTCTGAACCTGACCAGACTGTCCGCTGGGCTGGGCTTGAGGAATAATCCCTTGATCCCACAAGTGGGCTTTGATCTGCTCGACCGGCGTTCCCTGCTTGATTGCGTCAATCTTGGCCTGCAAGCTAATCCCCCCGATCTTCATGATTTCAATACACCGTTTTCGTTCGGCATCGGTTTGTCCGGCCTCAAAAACGGCTTTATACAGGGCCGGATGTTCGGCCTTAAAAGTTTGGATGTTCATGACTTCCTCTTTGTTTTTCCGTAGGGGTGTTGTTGTTATAAGCTCAAATGGTACTTCTTGGGTTGCCTGGTCGCCTGACAGTGCGATTGTTGCCGTGCCGTCATCAGCTCCGAGAGAGCAGACAGAGACCTCCCCAAGTGCTGATTGCGTCCACACTTCGAGCGGACCCTTGACCTCTGCACCGTTCACGGTCATCGTTTCTTTGTCACTGGCAAGACGTTTGATTGCCAGTGGAGAGATACCAACCGACGCTTGCCAAGGAAAGCCCTCGTCTGCTAACTGTTGGACTTCCTTCGAGTCGGGCGTACTGTCCGAGAAGCTACCCTTGACAAAGTAATTGCCCTTTTCGGACCAGGCTTTTTCTGAATAGCCCACAATCCGGGCTCGGTCGTGCTCCCGCAGGATCGGAAATTTTGACTTCGCTTCAATCCCGGATATGTCGATCAGGACCGATCCCCACCATGCGGTGATCTTTTTCCCGGTGTAAGCGGTGATCATGAGCAACCGCTTGCCTTTCGCTTCGCCCTTTTTGAGCTGGAGCGGCGCGGCCAGGGTGATGGGACGGCGTGATGCCTTGCCCTGTGCCTTTTCCCATAGCAAGTTACAGCTTGCAAAGGCCCGATCCGACTCCTGGCCCTCCTGCTCGATCAACTGACTGGTGCATCGGTTTAAAAAATCTTGTTTCGACTCGTTCTGTTTCGGTTGCATGATTTATGCCTTTCATGCGTAGGGTGTTGTTATGAGTTTCTGGCCACGTTCTGGATGATGGCCTTGTCCTGGTCCTTCTCGAAAAATGGCAGAACATCGCGCTCGAGGTCGAGCCCGGCAGAAAGAGCGGGTCGGAGGCAATCGGCGAAAACCTTCGACCAATTCGTGAGACGGTCACGTTTCGCACGTATCCTGTTCATTTCTTTCTGCAACTCGACCACGGGTAGACATTCGAATTTTTCCCTGGCTGCGTTCCTTTCAGCCCGGTAAGTTTCAACGAAAACCGGATCATTGACTTCAAGATTCAAAACGTGAAACAAGTGAAAATATTCACGGACAACTTTCCGAAACTCTTGCCGGTATTGTTCGAGTAAAGTATTGACCCGACTATTTAACTCAAAAAGTTGGTCGGTGATCTCCTGGGACTTCAGCTCCTGACCTTCATGCGTCAAGCGTTGAAATTCCTTGTGAAGGTGACTGAGCCTGTGAAAGATCGCGGCCCGCTTCGTAATCTTGGCCTCGACTGGCTTCAAATCGCTCGACTCTGACAGCTTGACCAGGCTCTTGTTGATCTCGACCACCTGCATATACAAGTCGCTGATTTCAGTTTTGACCTCGCCAAGCTGCTCATCATACGACTTCTGTTTTGGTTGTTTCTCTTCAGTTTTGGCAATTCCGAACATAACGTTCTCCTTCCTGCCTGATTGCGGCTAGTTGTTCTGGGTAAAACGGTTTAATGCTTTCGTGATACTCTTTCAGGGCGGCTACCAGGTCACCATGACCGTTCTGTGATAGGAAAAGAAGCTCGTCCTTAATCACGGTTTCGAGCTCCTCTCCCGCCCTGACTCGTTGCGATACGCTGTTTGAAACCTGTTTCATAATCGCTTTTAACATCCTCTCTAACCTCCTGTGGTAGAAATTCATCATGATCGGCCCAATTAAAAAGCATCCCTCGGACCTCGTTGTATATGATTTGCCGGATCTCCTGCAGGGTCTTTCCGACCAGAATCGGAGCAAGTCGGTTTTCAAGTGCTTCAAGACCAGTCTTGACCGCTTGTGCCTGGATGACGGCTTTTTGAATGACCTCGGCTTTCTCGAACAAGAGCCCCTTGATGGTCTCGACCTCGATCCGGATTTTTTCAGCCCGCCATTTTTCGTACTGTTGCCGGTAATGCCTGATTGTCTCGTCCGAAGCATCGGCCGCATTATCTTGAATATTCTCGATCCACCATTCCAGCATTGCTTTCAGATCGAACCAACCATATTTGACCTTTGGGCATCCAGCGGCGTTCCAGTTCGAGATTGTCCTGGGATCCACATTAAAAAATTCGGCTGCTTTTTTCGTGCTGACCAGGAATGATGAGAGCTTGCCTTGTGGTGCTGACTGTGCCTCTATCTGCTCTATCATGGTCCTAATCTGCTTGGCTTCGGCGACTCCGGCCTTTCCTTCGGCTACCTTCGCGGCCAAGTCTTTCAAGAGTTTCTGCTCTGCTAGTCGACCAAGCTCCAGGAGCTCTTTATTCGTCTGTTTTTTCGTCATTTATCATACCCCCTTAATGGCCTCATTCTGAGAAAATCGAATATCCACGGATGGGCATCTGCCAAAGCAGAAATGCCCCCTAAAGATTTCACTGCTTCCCGGACCGGGTCGAGTGGTTTGTCATACTTAATTGAAAGGATGATCTCACCTGCTCCATTGTCCACTATGAAGCGTCTCCACTGTTCCGGTAACTCGTGCCGTAATATTCGAAAACCGGAATTGGTAAACTGCCCCCCGCCTCCACAATACAGGCATCCAATAGTGATGGCCCCGCGTGCCTTCGCCGGGTGTTGCTGGAGCTTGTTCTGCTTGATATAACGGCGAATCATCATATCAGTCCAGCCTAAAAGCGGGTTGCAGACAGTCAACTTGTCTGCCTTGATGTAGCATATCGACCCGTCTTTCAGCTCCCGCATACCACGAAGGGCGTCGTCCTGGTTCCCACGTTGTCCGGTAAATTGCAGGGTGCATCCAAGTTGCTTTGTCAGTTTTCTGGCAGGTAGTATCTTCATGTTCCGACAGCATCCGGTAACGTTCAACCTGTATCCAAAGTCCCGGTCCCGGTGTTTCTGCATCCACATGACAGCGGCCAGTTTCCCGAGCATCGGCCAGCCCTGGGCCTGCCATTGCTCGAGGTACGACCTGGTAGGTTTGGCCACGTGCAGACTGGCCCCGTATCGTTTGCATACCTTCCGAATGAAAGGCAGTGTTTCCGGGTGTTCCATTCCAGAATCGGCATAGATGACGACCGGCCGGTGATCCGTTCGCTTAAAAATTACATCCATCAGCACGATCGAGTCAGATCCGCCCGAAAACGCAAGGGCGGCGTTCGGATGTTCCTGCATTGCATGATTGATGATGTCGAGTGTCGTTTTCATAGGTTGTTTTCTGTCAGTGCTTCCAGCGGTGAATGTTCGCCTGCCAGGGCATAGCGTTTCAGTTCGGCTACCAGATCGCTTGTATTCGGATCGGCCAGGAGCAGAAAACCTGTCCCTTTACCCTTTTGGATAACCAGGGCCAGGGCATGATTGAGCCGTTCCGGTTCTTTTTCAGCGACAGTCTTAATTTTGGCGGTTAGCGACTCGATCAGCTCCTTGGCAGTGTCCCGGGTGTCTTTGTATTCGGGTTCCGTTTCGAGGGCCTTTCGGATCTCCTCGATCTCGTTCCTTTGCACCATTTTTTTCAGGAGCTTGTCATCATATCCCGTCAGATCGATGTCGATGTCGGGCGTTTCGAGGAGTTTCTGGAGCAGGCCCTTGTCAATCTCAGACAGTTCGCTTAAACGATTATCAGCAACCAGGTCCTCTGTCTCTTCGGCCTCGGTTTTGTAGTCCTGATAGTCGACCGGGACCTTCTTCACCCTTAAAAGTTTGGCGGCCTCATACGCTCCATGACCACGGACTATCATCCCGGACCTAGTCGATACGGTGATCGGCCTGCGCCATCCCTGGGCCTCAATAATCCGGGCATAGAGTTTGATCTGTTTTTCCGGGTGCTTGTTCGGATTCTTCGGGTTCGGTTTGAGCTTCGAGAGCAGAACTAGTTCGGTGTAACTGCATTTTATGTCAATCATTGATCATCCTCCTAACTCGGAAGTCGGAAGGGGTTTTGAAAATTTCATAAGCGGCGAATGTACGAGCTTGGCCGACCCTGGTAATCTTTTCTATTCCCAGGACCCGTAGACCCGCACAAGATAAGGCTTTAGCGTTCATTGCGTGTGTCGGTATCAAGTTGTTCATGCTGCTTTCCCCTCCTGCCTTTTCGCTCGACGCTCCTGATGCTTCTTTCGTTTTCGAAGTGCCCTGCTACGTTCCTCGATGTGTCGAGGCTTTGGCTTTCGGATTTTCTCGACTTGATACGATTGAGTCATGCTGCATGCTCCTTGCCCCGACAGAGTACTGCATACTCACACTGGACATCCTTGACACAATCAAGGGCCAGCTTCAGCCCTTCGACTAACTTGCTCCCTGGGTAATCCCTGGACAGTCGTAGGTATGCGGCCCCAAGATCAGAGGAGGCATTGTGAAGCAAACCTGCAACCTCCGACATATAGGCTTGTTCGTGATTGATTTTTGTTCTCTTCATTTTTTTACCCTTTCATTTTTCAGGTCAGGATTTCAGGATTTCAATATCACCCCCTAAGGGGGGGTGAAATTCTGAAATCCTAAAAACACATCCTGACCATTTCAGGATTTCAGACCAGTTTGAAATGCTTGAAATTCTGAAATTCTAGATTTTCTCATACCTCTTAGCCCCTTTGTTTCCAACGGTTTCACGGATTTTCCTTGAACTGACTAGCTCTGAAATGCATTGCCTGATTTTATGAACGGAAGCTCCGGGAATCGTTTCCCGAACTCCATTAACTAATTCGCAGTTTTTCACACCCGGTGAAATGCTTAGGAATTCAATAATTTCGTTTTCGATTTCTTCTTTTGTATTTACTGATTGTGCAGTATATCCAAAAAAACGAGCAGATAATAAATCTTTTGTTTCGGGTTTGTGTTCATATGTGAACCGAGCAGAAAAGGGCTTCACGTCAACACCACGTGTCTTTGTGGATTTCACCGTGATTATGTCCTCATCGCGCTCGACCAAAAGAGCTAGGTCAAGAGCGGCCTCGATTGAGCCATGACCACGAAGCTTGTCACCTGACCGTGCCTTGATCGGTTGCATCTTGCGTTGATGGTGAATTAAAATGATCGAAGTCCCGGTTGTCTCGATGACCTGCCGAAAATTGGATAGGACCTTGCCCATATCAGCGCTATTCTCTTCGGTATCGCCCGTAACATTGCCCAGGTTATCGATGACAACGAGTCCAGCCTTATGATGCTTGATCGTCTCGATCAGCAAGGCGATTGAATCGGCGCGATCGGCATTTAACCAAGGTTGTGGCATACTGTAGATGAATAACGGTGCGTCAGTGGGGATGTTGTAGGCTTTACCTATGGCTGAAAAACGGTCCAGTATGCGGCGTTGTCCATTGTCGAAATCGAACCAGACAATCGGCGTTTTCACAGTTTTATAACCAGGAGTTGATACATTAAAAAAAACCTCACCTGGAAGTCCTGCAAGCCATTCAGTACCGATCAGGATATTCCCAACCATATCTTGGATGAGGAAGGTTTTTAAGTCACCTGGGCCGCCATAAATGATTATCAGAGCCCCTCGTTCAAGTATTCCATAAACTAAGTATTCAATCGGCGGACGGTCCTGATATGCATCGGCCATAGAAAGAGGCTTCCAGGGAAGTAACGACTCTTGAATGATGCGCTCGAGGCTTGCCTTAGTCCCCCCCAATTCGATGAAAAAATCTGAAATGTCTTTCCCGTGATTATCTGGAACAGCCTGATTATTGAGTTTCGGGACGTGCCTATACCATTCGACGACCTTGACCCCGATCTTTCGGAGCGATTCCGCTGCTTTCAATCCCGGCTTATCAAAATCAGGGAAATAATAGAGATTGTATTTACTCTTCAGGTCCGCTAATTGGTCCAAAATCGGTTTGGTAATTGATGCACCCGGAATGGCAACGACATTTGAAAAACCCTCGTCAATCATCTTCCAAGTGTCTGGCTCACCTTCGGTAATAATCAATCGTTCCTCACCATTTGGAGCACCATACAATCCGACCGAAACACCATGGTCCCAAAGGCTTTTTCTGGAAGGATTGAAACCGTGTGCATGAGCGCGAAAATAACCATCATGATGGGGATAGATGATATACTCAGAATCAGCGCGGAGTCCTAATTTCTCGACTGTAGCCCTGGAGATACCCTTTGACTGCAAGTAAGCGGCTGCACTGGTAACCTCCCAAGCAGATTTTGCTCGATCGTACCGATCTTTTAGCGTCTGACCGATTTTCCGCTCACTGACACGACGCTGAATATTGATCCCAACCGCTTCGGCGGCGATTTTTAGGACATCGGCGAACTGAGTCCGAATATTGAGACCATGCAGTTTTGCAATGAATGAAAGGGCGTCACCGGACCAGCCACACGCGAAACACTTCGCACCACCATCTTCAAAGAATACGAAACTGGCATGTTGATCATCATGAAGAGGACAATGAGAGGACCAGCCTTTTCCCGCCCTTTTGATGTCCTGGCAAAACTGGGAAAAAAAGCGAACCGGGTCGGAGGCGATTATAGCTTTAATTTTCTGGGCAGGTATGCTATGATTCAGATTATCTTGTGTGCTGGGAGTTCCCTCTGCTTGGCGGCCCTGGGAGCTCTTGGCCTTAATCTCAGTATCCATCGGGTTCACCTAAACAAATAAACTGAGTCCGACCGCGCGGACCGGCGGGGACGCGACCGAACTCAGTTAAAATTTTTCGTAAGTATAAGTTCATCTTGCCAGCCCTTTTCTCAATATTATGCTCTGATACGAGTAAGCTGATTATCCGAAAATTTCGGTAGTCTGATCTCGGAGAACGGGTCCTGATCGGACCAAAGAAATTCGACATCCACATCTAAATATTTTGAAAGCCCAATCATTACTTTTCTTGGGACATCAAGCTTTCCTTCAACCATCGACACAAGTGATGTGTAAGGTATCCCGAGCTTACGGGCGATGTCAGTTAAATAAATGCCCCGACGTTTCAGAATGGGGTCCACTTTAGATTTGATTTTTCTTTTCATCGCAACACCTCCGTTCTGATTATATTATTACACTCCCGTTGGGAAAAAGTCAATAGTCCGTAACGTGATTTATGCCTTGTAATAGCCATTATGTGACGGGTCGTTGTCCTTTTTATACATCGACGCGTAACATTTGTGACGGCTCGTTGTCTATTTGATAGGTGGACGCGTAACATCAACACTCCTCATTTTCGAGTTGTATTTGATCCTACAAGCCGCACTACAACTTGATTGAGGGCTCCGAGAGGGATAGACAGGAAGCCCACATTCCCGACATAAGAAAATATTTTTCCATTTTTCTTCAGAAAAAAGTAAAAAACGCCTAAAACTATCAAAGGTGAGCTCTCGAAAATTCCGGGAAACACCATAGAAAACCGACCAGTTTTTCGGTGACATCTCAGTTTCACGGCCATGCATTCCACTGACCAGTGAAATACCGTCATGACCTATTTTCTTGTTTTCCAGGGCATAGCGTAGTCGTCGGGCAACGAAATTCCGCTTCTTTTGTGGCGTGTCGATGTCGATATGCCCGAATAGATCATTCTGCTTGCCTTCAAGAATATCGATCAGGGCGCCGATCACCTGCGCGGTTCCGAAAGGACCCTTTTCTTGGTCTGTTCCCCATGACTGATAGAATTCATTCAGAGGATTCATAACTTCGTGTTCAATTCGCCTGATCCATGTATCATTTGACTCACCCTCTTTTCTGACCAGACCGGCACACATACGCGTTATTTCCCCCTGGACCAGGACAAGTTCCTCTTTCGATTGCGGGAAAAGTGCCTTGTTTCTCATTAACATTGATCGAGTGAGGGCTGTTGACGTGTAGAAAAGTTCGGCCTCATATTTGATTCCTGAAAGAAGTGATTTGAGCCATTCAGAGGGCGGGTTATCTGGTTTAATATGGATGACTTCATGAAAGATGCACCGCGACCAGACGTTTTTTCTGCGTAGTTTTGCCATTTGCCGATCCTTTCGAGAAAGGGTCATAAGTGCGGACCCGGAATTGAAAATCATGGTTTGTTTTGCCATGATACCACGTCACGCGTCCAAGGTAAAGAAAGAGCCCCCGCCCGGCCTGGGCGGTTTGCTGGGCGGGGACTCGGGTGTTACGCTTCTATCATTCAATCCCTCTTGTTTGAGTGGTTCAACTGTACTGCAGTTGTCCCGACAATGTATTTTCCGGGTGGCACAATGACGTCTGGATGCTGGATTCCATCCACGGCGGTGTGGATCAGTTTCGTTGGTTCTTTCACCCAAAATTGACCACGGTGATACAGTTGCGGTAACTCAAAGTTGTGATGACCTGCACCCATACGCTCATGTGCAAAATCTTCATCTGGGTAGGCATTCGCGCCGGCAGGTTTAAGCAAAAAATCGCCCTGCTGGATGACTCCTTTATCGGCCCCGATACCTAACTTTCGAAGTCGTTTCAGGACGCTTTTCGGCGTGCATTCAAGCCAACCCTTGGTTGCGGGTGCTCGGTGAATGTAAATGTGTCCAGAATCGCCCTCGAACACGGCAAAAACGAATTTTTGAGAGCCAGAACATTTAGGGTTTTTCCAATTTTTTACTTGGACCTCACCCCGGATCAGACTAACATTGCCCTCGGTCGTGTCGCTGATTTCCGTTGTTTCAACCGAAGCCTTTTTTTCGTAGCCTCGTGATTCAAAACGTGTAACCGTTATCTGACCGGTTTCCTGGTCCACATTTATCCGGGGCAACCAATCGCCCGGACCATTCCAGTTTCCCCCCGGCGAAACGACTTCGGTTTGATATTTCACTGACAGGTTTTTCATGACATTATGCCTCGTCGTTTTCCCGATCCCAATCTTGATATTCAAGATCAGCAATCCGCTCCGAGCATGGCTTGATTATGACTTTGATAGGTCCGTTTTTGGCCCGATCCCGGACATTCCAGATGATAAACTGCTCGAAAAAGGCTTCTGTTCCTACAGAATATGGCGGGCAATACATGACGGTCGTGCTCTTTCTGATCCCATAGCGGTACCATTCGAGCAGGATTGAGGGGATAGACTTGAAAAAACGCGGGATAGTGTGTATAAACATGATAGACTCCTTTGAATAGGGGTTTTGGGGATAACGGTGCTTGGCGGTGCGGTTATCCCCGTTTTATTGTACGCCTTATTTCCTGTTCTCCAGGAACTCCTTTATTGCATTTTCAGTACAGAAATATTTCCGGCCTAACCTTCTGGCTTTCAATTCACCTGTCTGAATATGTTTTCTTAGCGTTCTTTCTGAGATGTCGAGTTGTTCTGATATCTCCCTTAAAGAAAATAGCTTGAGTCCTTCAAATTCCTTTGGTGTCATAATCAGACCTCACTTTTAACTGTCAATTATTTCCGTTTAACGACAATATAATGCTATTCATTTCCTTTGTCAAGTCCCTCTATAAATAATCATACTAAACCCCGCTCCCTTGGCGGCGATTGCCCTGGTCTGGCGGGCGGTTGGAACTTCAGCAAAATTTTGCTGAAGTTTATCGGTTCGCCTTCCCCGGTCCCCGATACGGGCCTAACCTCTCATTTCCAATTCGCCGAAGTATCGCTTGATCAGTTCGGTTAGTATCTGGACAATGGTTTTTTTCTCGACTGCACAGATTACTTTCAGCATCCGGTGTGTTTCGTCATCGAGTTTTGCGAGAATGGTTTTCATAACTTAGCCTCCTTAGTAAGATTAGTTTGCTAAGTAAGATAATAGAACTAAGTTTATGAAAAGCAACCCGGCCACATTTCGGGCAGAGTTCGTCTTGTTCATCGGTTCCGGCGGTTGGCATCTGTAGTTCACTGAGAAGCGTTTCGGGCTTCGGCTCTTTGGGCGAGCGAGGGGCAGGATTAATCGGGTATTTTGAACCGTTTTTTCTAGTAACATATTCCGCATCTACAACTATTGTAGATTCCTTTTTTAACTTTGATATGAACTGTTGTGTTACCCCACACATTTCAGCATACTGTGTTTGGGTAAGTCCCGGAAACTCTTTGACAGCGATCTGGACGGCCCGGCGTTTGTCAACATTGCGGCGTGGTAGCCCGTGCGTACTGTTCGCGCCGACGGCATATTTAACAGCATCGGTTCGTGTGCCGCTCTTAAAATTTCCGCGCCGATCGGCGCCGATCCGGTGGAGAATGATAAATAACTGAATGAATTTATTAGGATGGTTTATCCATGAAAGCATATCAAATCAATACTAGCTTCGAAAATTCATCTCATTTCAGTTGATCTGTCAAATAATTGATTATATCGCCCGATAGTTCATCTGATTTTTGCAAAACTGAATAGGTCGTTAGAGTTGAGGTGACTTGTTTAAAAATTTCATCAGCTATCCCGGGATCATTCTTTTGGGAATACAAAATCTTTCGTATTGTATCTCGCCAGAAATTCAATTCTTTTGAATAATCACTTATTCTGACTAATAGCAGAGTTTTTACTTTCATGGCTCGAACATATATTTTTTTGGTCTCTTCATCTTTTTCTTTTACAATTAACTTGCTATTTTCAAGTACATTTTTTGCCTCTGTTTCAACCTCCTTGTATCTTTCCTCTACTCTATGCAGTCTATTTTCAAGCTTGTCCCATATCCTCTTAACAAAATAAAAGAAGCTGCCAAAAAACAAAGCATATAATAGAGAGTTAGTTAGAGCATTTTTAAAAATAATAATATTTGGATGTTCAATATTTTCATTTTTATAAATAAACAAATTTTTTTCATTTGTATTAATAAATTTAATACCATCATAATCCTTTATATCTTTTAAAGGAAAAAATAACCTAATTAAAGAATTCTCTTTTATTTCTGAAATTTCAATTAATTTTGATTGTGTTGACTTTGTATTGGTTACTAAAGTTTTTATGCTGATTGGTGTGGTGAACAGAATATCTGACTCGTTTATATCTTTGGGCACATAAATCCTTAGATGATCAATGGGGGTTTTCGAATAATTTACGATATCTGCTGTTTGAAAATACTTTGCATCTATTTGAATAGGTGGTCCTAAAATCACATATCCATCAGGTCTAAATATTAAACCAACTAGATAATTCAATATAAAAGTTCCAAAAAAGGTGATGATTACCGTTGTGATTGTTCCACGTGCCATATTCATATTGCCTCCTCAGATTGTTGGAGAGTTGGTAGCTTTTTGATCAATCTCACTGGTAGTCTTTTCTATGTTTCCCCAGCCTATTTTTTTCTGATTTTAAAAGATACTGCTGCAGCTCTTTTGCTTCTACATCATCCATACTTGCTCGAGCTTTTGTTCTATCAGCCATCCCCATTCGAGAATATTTGAATGCTTTTTCGTCGAGTGAATAAAGCAAACTTGGCGCGTTTTTTGTGCCATAAATCAACCAGAATCCATCAACTTCACCCTCGTTTTCCGTTTTGAATCGAGCCCCTAGGTAATATGCTTTATCATGGGAACTGGACTTGATTATGAAGATTTTTGAAATGGTGTGTGTGTCCCCAAGCATTCCCTGGACATGATTTCTCTGGGCTGGGCTTGCATATTCAATCTTGAATTTTCCATCATCCTTCACCACCCCGCTGCTTGTTTCAAAGTGAATCACCCCGTTTTCATCAACATACTTGGTTATGGTTGCGAGACAGAGCGAGGGAACGAAGCAAAGCAGAGCTATCGCAAGCGGTCTTTTCATGTGTGGGATCCTCCAGATTCAGTATGACCGACCTGGAGGGAAATGTCAACCGGATCGACAACCGGCGAAATTTTGCCAGCGGCAAAATAAGGCCATATTTCCGGTTTGGCGGGTGGGGTTGGTCTCGGGCGGTCGAGATCGTGCAACCTGGTGGATCCTGTGCGGTCAGACATGTAAAATCTTGACTGTGTTTCCAGTTCGATGGACCGCCCCGGGTAGCAGACTTCAAGGTAATGCTCGGCCCGGTGACGCTCGATCTGAATGAAGGGGCGCACGACCTGGCGGTGAAGGTTATCGAGTTTTTGGGGGGGATTACGGGGGATGGGATAGGATCAAATTAATTGAAATTTAGAATGGTTTATTTACTATCAGATCAATATATTCCGGACATTCTTTAAGGGGGCGTTTACATTTTGACTGATGATCACATTCGAATGTCGGTCCTTCCTCATTCAGAACATTATTTCGAATCGTAACCATTCTACCTGGATTGAACCTCAACTTCACAATATCATCTATAACTTCACAATGTTTCATTACTTCTATGGTTTTCATAAGATTCAATCACAAATAACGATAGTGCCGTCTCTCCCGTTGTAAGTAAGATACCAAAAATTAAGTATTTCACGACCAATTAGACACTGAGCTGTTCCTTTTATTGGACATGCAACAAGGGGTATATCAATAGCTTTTCCCCAATGAAATTGAATTCTACCAAAAAAAACAGGCCTCTTTTGTTGATCTTGAACTGAGGTCACTGTTGTAAATCCAGTATGAACCAGATTCAATTTATCTGCGATTTCAGGAGTTATGACCGAGGAAATGGCACCTGTATCAATTAATGCTGGAATTTTGATAGCAGCAACTTGATCACCTTTTTTGATTGTCGATGATGGTTGCATGATAAATACATCTAAAACTGGACCAAGGTTCCTAAGAGCGATACTCGGAGGAATCAGAATCTTTTTTCCTTCGCTTGTACCTTCTCCGCCGTATTCGATTTTTGTTATCATAGAGCAGCGCTCATCACAAAATTGACAGGTTCTTGTTCAAGAACTTGATGAACAAGAAAAACACCGTCTGGCCCAAAAATTCTAATGCCCTCAGAAGCCGCTGTAGCGTAGTCATCAAACGAGTTGATTACCTCCTCACCTTGAATAAGTAGGAATTTATATTGATATTCCTTCAAAAGTCTTTCCTTTTCTTTTTCAACAAAAGACAATTCTCTGTTCAAGTCTTTCTGTTTCATAATATAACCCCCTTCCGGTACTTTACTTTTTATCAGTACAAACAATCAATGTCAACGTTTGTTTCAAGATTCATTGAAACTAATTGAATTCAGCAGCATTCAAGATATTCTATTGAGCCTCTTTCTCGATCAATTCCAGCTATCCTCAATCGAGATTTTCCCCGCTAAAAAGAGGTTTCCAATTGCCTGACCAGGGCATTATTTTGACCTCCGTTCCCATTTTCTAATCAATTTCAGTTCTCTCCTTGATCAGCCTGGTTCTGAGCAAGGTTTTCAGAAATGCGGCCACACCTGTGGACCCTGACTCTTGTCAATCTGTGACATAACAATCGACATACGCGTCGTCACTGGCAATTAAAGTAATCAGGGCAATGTCCCGCTTGCACTTTATCTCTATTCGTGTAAAGCCTGCATCGAAGTCCAGGACTCTCCAGGGCGGTGAAATAGCAAGGTCCGGGTCAATGTCCTCCGGCTCATAGTTCGGATAAACCTTGACTGTCTGTCCCGTCGTTTTGAGGACCAGGATGATCTTTCTTGCATCCCGGACCTGATCGGCCGTAAGCCTGACCGTCTTTGTGTAATCGTTGGCAAAGTCAAAATCAAGCTCATAGTAATCATTCAAGCGATACGGTTCATCACTGACCTTGACCAGTCCGGAATCCGGGGAAAGAATGTCTAGAATTTCATAAGTCTGGCAGGTTTGGCCCGGTTCACACAGGCGTTTCAATCCCCCGATGATAGGCCGATACGTAACAGCATTTGTTCCGTCATTTCTATAGGTTGGCATAGCTTAACCCTCCTCTGTGCATTCCAGGCAGGGCTTACAGCGGTTCCTCCCTGCTACGAATTGCTCGAACAGTCTGCACCATACGGCCTTGTCTGTTTCGTTTTGATATGTGGGTGAAAAATAGCGACACTCGATTGAACACTGTGCATGATCATCCGGGCTCACAAGTATTTCATGCGGGACCAGGATACTTTTCTTGATCGATCTGGACATATTGACCCTACCTTTCTATCTTCGTGGTAGGGTCACGAAAATGAGGAGTAAAATTTGTTACTTTTCTATGTTCGGTTGTTCGGATGTTGTTCGGACATTTTTTCGATCCTTATTCCATGCGGGTTTAACCCCCCTGGCGACGGGTTCGATCCCCGCCAGCTCCATTTTTGTTTTTCCTTATTCTTCAACAAGTTACAGAAATTCACCCCGCCATCTCTTGTTGTGCAGAAGTTGTGCGCTTACGCTAACCTTCCTTGACTATTCTTTTCTGAACAGTGATCAGTGACTTGAGGTTTTTGCTTTGACTAGTTCTGTGATTTCAGTCACAAACTGATTTGATCGACTGATCCAGTCTTTCACCAGATTCTTTTCAAAAGTAATAAAAGGCAGGTAATCGCCTCGCTGACGGGCCTCAAAGAGTTCATCATAGAGCTGTCCCAGAGGTTTGGGGAGTTGAGCGGATTTGATGTATTGCTGATGAAATGCGGCTCTAACGCCTGAATGCTTTCGAAAGCTGAGCTGGTCCGTGAGAAGAAGAGCACTGACAGCATAAAAACAAGCATAGTATAAACGATTGACCGCAAAGGCAAAACGCTGGGCATCCTCTTCGTTCCGCGCAGAGTCGAGTGATTCGTGTGCTTTTTCCAGCCAGTAATTGATCAAGTCAAGGTTTTGAGCCTCGCCACTCACAGAGGAACCCCTTCCCGTTCTATGGTGGCATGAAAGGGGAGGATTGTTAGAGGGGACTCCATCCATTCATCAAGGGAGAGAACAACGGGGCTGATATTTGTATTAAACCGCAGGTTTAATTCGAAAATGAGATGCACGATTTTTTGCCGGATTGCTTGTTCCAAGGCACCGGGAAACAGGATCAAAACATCGAGATCGGATTCACTGTCCGCATTTCCAGAAACCTTTGAACCAAACAGAATGCTCTGGATGCCGGGCCATGAATCAGCCAAGGCTTGAGTCAGCTCATCCAGGGCGGAAATTTCGTTCGGTTCAAGATATGTCAAGCGATCTGTTTTCATACCAGCACCCCAGTATCAATATACACGCTCTCCATACAGATTTCAAATGTGCGGCATTCACATCGGCCAGGACTTCCTGCAGCGATGAAGGAAGCGATGTCAAGAATTCCCGGTCATCAACAACTGGACCAGTATATGTCAGACCTGACAATTTCATATCTTTCAAACTAACCATTTATGATATTTCCCTCGAATTAACTCAATTGGACCAAGGAACTGGATTGATCCACTGATAACCGCGAAGGCCGTATTTAGCGACATCAGGGTTATCGAGAGCAGCTTGATCAACAATATCCAACCACCCATCGTCATTCGTTCCTTCAATGCCCTCCAAGTAATCTCTTATGGCTTTTTCAAACTCACCAGCTTCAAACATCATCCAGATCTCAGCCAGATCAACTTGAACAAAGCCTTCCTTTATTGACGCAATAAAATCTTCCCACTCATCGATATGGCCTTGGAGATCATCAGGTAGACGATTACGGATTCTCGTACGACGATCCTGATATACAGCATTGGCTGTTTCCAATCTGGTATGAAGCGTTGGCACAGAACAGACCTCCTCATGACCTACTGAATCTACACAGACTATTTCAATATTCTTGAGATCCGTTACACGGAACAGACACAACCACAAAACGGGTATTTGATTGCTAGCCGAAGCGGCAATTGATTCCTCATACTCAGATACCCTGATCGGTACTTCTGAGTTATGCGCCAGTAAGAAAGGGCGATTAGCCATAGTTTTACCTCCAAAATACAGGTCTCTCTCATATGTAAATCCTCTGCATTATTGAATAATTATACTGAAAGGTCAAGATGAAACGAACATCCTCGTTGTTGAACAAATCGCTCTGCTACTAACCAGGGATTTTCGAGCCACAACGGAAAATAACTCAATGCAGTTGTGTGTATGTTGTGTACCACAGAATTAGGTCCAGAACTGGAGCAGCCATAGGCACTGAACAGTGGGTTCAATCTCCGCAGGCTCCATTCGACTCACTCCGTTTCTTTTAACGGAGATAATCGATTGTTCTGATCGAGGCACTGCCAAGTTGAAGGACTCTCTATTATACGTCGCTGCGCATGGCAGGCCTTCCTTTGAATCCACAACAGACTCGGCCCTTGATCGGCAAGTCTTGACAGATTTTACGATTCCGGGTACACATTTGAGTAACGGAGAAGGTGAGCCTGGAGGGCGAATGCTGTGGACATAATCGGAGAGAGAAACGACAAGCTCCCGACTACCATGACGGACACTCGAAGGGGGAAACCTATTGACCGGAAATGACAGACTCAATCAGTCTCCCTTTATAGATTGAGACAGTTTGTCTAACAGACTTTATCCAGCGTCCACACTTATTACCCCTCGAACACCTCCCGTAAAAGTTTACATTTCTTTCCACCCATGCTATTGTCGAAACAGTGGAAGCAGGATAAAACTATCTTCGTTAGGCCGCACCAGCGGAAGGCAGACAGATGGGCGTGATCTACACCGTGTATCCAATCGATGATCGAGCTCGCAAAGCGGCGCCCGATATCGGGCTGATCAATCCTCCTGCCGAAGATGGTCGGCACCCGACGCCATCAGAGATCCGTGCTGTTGTAGGCGATCTTGATGGCTTCAAGGCAAGCTACACGGAACATCCAATCTTCCACAAGCCGTGGCAGGTGATGGTCGAACATGCCCAGGATCCAGACAACGGTGGCTGGACACTGATTAACGTATCCGAGTACCTGGGCGAAGACCAGCCTACCGAGATCTGGTTTGAGAAGGGCTGGCCTGATCTCATAATTCGCATCATGGTGGGTCTTTCTCGCACGTGCGGTCCTTTGTTCATCCTACCGGACACAGGCGAGGCTGCGCTCGTGGTCCGCCCCGGCGACAATCCGGTGTACTTGTACGAGAGCTGGGAACACACAAACCCACACTGCGAGAGCGACGATGACTCCTAATAACAGGAGGGCAGCGAACAAGGCCATGAACCTGACGAAGTCTGCGGTGCTGCATATGGACGCAACCTTCGCAGGTTATGGCCAGCGTTAGCCGCTTTTGGAGCAGCTCGATGCGATACTTCCTGGCTTCAATCGTTCTCCTGACAACTGTGACTCTGATCGCGGGGTGCAATCGAACCATGTCTGCTGACGTCAATAAAGTTCTAGACATGAAGGACGATTTCGAGTTGTGCAATGAACTCTTCAAGCTCATGATCAAGCACTACGGCGAGGACTTCGATGTCTCGAAGTGCAAGGAGAAAGATCAGGCCGTTATCCTCGTGTGGCACGCTTCGGGTATCATCGACAACGGAGGGTTCCAGTATCTATTTGAGGGCAACTTCAAAGGGGATCCCTACTTCGCTAGGACCGCTGCTGCTTTCAAGACCATCAAGGCGTCCAAATGTGCCGAGGCGATTGAGGAGGCCCTGAAACTGTTCCCCTACTCGAAGCCTCCGCAGGACATCAATAAGCGGCTGAAGATATATCAGGCCGTCTCTGCCGCAAAGCAGGAAGCCATTGATGTGAAGTTCTTCAGCGAAAGCAAAGAGATGATGACGACCCTCGCCAAGTACATCCGCGAGAACCGAGCGGAGTTCAAGCACCTAAAATGAGCGAGGGTCGCCGCAAACCACCGCATGAAGCTGGCCAGGCAGCCATCCTGGTTCTCCGAGCTTCAACGGCCGAGCAGACGACCCGGCAGCTTATGCGTGACGTCAGAACGCACATTCAGCACACTTCGGAGGTCAGTTTTTTCAATTTTTCGATAATGATCTGGGGTCGAGCCCACGGTTGACTGTTGTGATTTGTTGCCGCTCGCGTCACGTGTGCCTCCGCTACCCCTGGACGAACGGAAGAAAGGCACTTGACTGGCCTGGGGCGATCTGATAGAAAATGGAACCGGAAGACGACACTATTCGATCAGTGCCGGTATTAATCCGGCACAAGGACATCCAGGCAATCAAAGGACTATGTGACGATTAGTGTTAGACGCCTATTCGCCGTTAAAGGCATTATCAGGCAACCTTCTCTACCGCAGATGAGTGAAAGAGATAAAAGACAAGGGGTCAAATGCATCGACTTTTCTACGGCTCATTTCTAATAATAATCGCCTTGGCAAGCGCCATCAGCATTGGCACCAGCCGTGTCTTCTCGTGGTTCAATCTTGGAGTTGTCACCATTCTTTTAGCGAAGGGGTTCTTCTGGGCACGGTCACGTTCAATGGCACCGGACAACTATGAACAATACAAGAACAACTTCATCATCCTGGCGGCGGGTTACTTTATCACGGCGGTACTGTTCGTTCTCTCTGGTTTTTTGGGGGAGGGTTGGTTCGGTTTCCTCGCTGCACCAGTGTTCGCCACTACTGCTATCGCTATGACTTTCGTGATCCGCACTGCTAATAAACAACATTCCGCCGTGAAAAGGCTGAATGATATGGAAAGGGACCACCCAACAAGGCGTTGTTGACTACGTCCGGTCTGTCACACCGCCAAACGCTTCGTTGGGTTGATGTGATAATACAACAAACACTCAAGATACTCGGGGTGGCCCTCGCAGCGTTGATAATTCTGTCTTCGTTATAATCTCACACGGAGGCACGGCGACACGGAGAAAAAATATAAGAATATGATAAAATATCAAAATGTTTTACATTTTGATTTCTAACAAAAACAAGAGGGATAATTAAACTTCATTAAAAATAGAATTACTAAACCTCCGTGGCTCTGTGGCTCCGTGTGAGAATAAAAAGTTTTAACGTATGGAAACAAAAAGGAGGATTATTACGAATCAATGCACGCGTAGACCGATAGTCAGCGGTTTTAAGATGTTTTTCTTGCAAAAAGAATCCTTTGTTAATCGGTGTGATTCTTGCCGGAATATCGGCCCCGGTGATTTCAATGTTAGAACGCCCTCCTGAACCCTTCGGAGATCAGTAATAGAATTTTCTAAAACGAGCAAAGCGCTCCCGGTATTTACACCGTTCCGCATCAACTCGCCCCGATCAAACTCTATTATATATTCGCATTCGCAACAATCGGGGTCACACTTGTTTTTGACCTTTTGGCTCAGTTTCTGGTTATGAGTGAGTACTGCTTTTTCAAAGGCCCCGCTTCGGTTAGTCTCCTTCGAAAAAGGGTGCGGGCGGAGCTCAATCCACCCGGGGATAATCCGAAGACAGCAGAAAAAGTCACATAACAAGTGTGACCCACTAATCAATGAAATCTTCCCCAGCACCTTGATCCGAAAGAACTGGCCTTCCGCACTCGAACCAGCTCACGCGATCCTCACCACGACAAGCAGCGTTCTCGCTTTCGGACCAGGTTTAAAATTTGTCTGGTTGATAGGCCTCCTTTCGCCGCTTTACACCCTGTTCAGAAGCAGGCGGGGCCTGTTCAATGAAACTCGCAATGTGGCGATGTATCTGATCCGCCACCTGCGTGCAGACACCCTTGTATCCATTGGTGCTCATTTCGGGTTGGCCAGATACAGCTCTGTCAATTC
>JAFGSJ010000153.1 GCA_016934675.1 bacterium
GATAAGCCAGGTCTTCAATCGTGATACTCATAGCCCAGAGCGGAGACCAGGAAGGAATGGTGAGAAAGAAGAGAAGCATAAACACTACCGAAACATTTCATGAGGGCCTTCCTCTGAAAAGATATGGAGAATACTTGATTAGCGGGTATAACTTCTATGGGCAAGTCAGGTTGTGTTTGGTCCAATCATACCATCAAAATCGGACCTGTCAAGAAAAAAACATCGGAAAAATGAAAAAAGACAGATCGAAGAAGCTGGACTGGTTCAATCCTCAGAAATCAGTATTCCTTTTCAGAAGCTCGTGGTCATTCCCTTGGAACAAAGAATCAAGAATCGGCCTGCCTCGTGTTGTCAGCCCGGTCTGTGAGGTCAAGCAGGCTTATTCGGAAGAATGGACTTGACCCGAGAGAGTAGAGTGGCATAAGATAGGATAACGAGATAAGCAATAGGATTGCATCAATATATAAACCAAAACCCGTGATCGAGGTGAGCGAGATGGCATTTCAACCAATACAAGCAGCGGTCCGGACCAAGAACGTGAAATATGCGGTCAGAGACGTGGTGATCAAGGCCCAGGAACTCGAAAGCAAGGGCAAGAAAATCCTGTATCTCAACATAGGCGATCCACCAGCATTTGATCTTGATACGCCTGAACATATCAAGCAGGCCTTGATCGACAAGTTGAGCAATCGCGAGGCCCGGCCACGCGTGGCGACCTACTGTGATTCGATGGGGATTAAACAGGCCCGGGAGGCGGTCCTGGCTTATGCAACCCGCAAGGGTTTACCCGATGTGAAACTCGAAGAGGTCATGATCGCGGCCGGGGCTTCGGAAGCCATCACTCTGGCCATAGCCGCCCTCCTCAATCCGGGAGAGAACATTCTGACCCCCTGTCCGGGTTATCCGCTCTACACGGGTCAAATCCCGGTTTATGGGGGGGAACTGCGTCCCTATTGTCTGGACGAGGACAATGACTGGCAAATCGATCTGGATGAGCTCGAACGTAAAGTCAATTCAAAGAGCCGGGCGATCGTGGTCATCAATCCGAACAATCCGACCGGGGCGGTGTTCAATCAGGAATCGTTGCTCAAGGTTGTTCGTTTCGCCGAGAAACATAATCTGATCATCTTTTCGGATGAGATCTATGATCAGATTCTCTTCGATGGTGAAAAGCATATCAGTCTGGCGGAAATCTCGGGTGATATTCCGGTATTGACTTTTAACGGGCTGAGTAAAAATTATGTCATGCCCGGCTGGCGGGTTGGTTGGGTCATCGTCCATGATCCACGCGGTTATATCAAAGATGTGGTCGAAGGCATGAAACAGTTGATGCGCTGCCGGCTGTGCTCACCGCACCTGCAACAGTATGCAATCAAGGCCGCCCTCGAGGGCTCCCATGAACCCTTGCGCCAGATGCTCATCAAATTTAAAGAGAGACGTGACATCACCTATCAGATGCTCAACGAGGTCCCGGGCATCAGTTGTGTCAAGCCGCGAGGCGCATTTTACGCCTATCCCCGCGTTCAGTTACCCGACGGGATCGATGATAATCGGTTCTGCCTGGAATTGCTCGAAGAAACAGGAGTGCTTGTCGTTTTTGGCGGTGGTTTCGGGAACGCACCCGGCACGCAGCACTTCCGGGTCGTATTTCTGCCTGAGCCATCAGTGCTGCGTGAGGCGTATGGCAAGATCGCCGATTTCACTGCTGCTTTTTACAAAAAGCACAGTTTTACACCGGCATAGTGCCAGGGAAGAGAGTATTGTTGGACAAAAGGAACTCTCACAAACGCAATCCGATCATATTCATCTTGTTTCTAAGCCTGGTCACGCCGGGACTCGTCCTGCTCTGTTTCGAGTTGGGACTCAGACTCCTGAATATCGATGTCGACGCGGTCAAGGACAAGAATGTTCAAATCGTTCTGCCGCTCTGGCTCATCTCGGATGAGAAATGGATCGATTTCAACAAGGGCAAAATACAGGAAGAGGAGGGCATTCCCGCGGATACGGTCGAGTGGTTACTCAACTTTGAAGAGGCCCGTTACTACCTCTACAAGATGAAACCGAACATGGACACAAGGATTGTCAATTATTTCAATCAGTTGGAGCGTGAGCGGGGCATCAGTTTCGAGGTGAAATCGAACTCGCAGGGCTTCAGGTCCAGGGAATACAAGCGGAAAAAGGATGAGAATGTATTCCGGGTAGTTGCTCTGGGAGATTCCAGCACATTCGGCTGGGGTGTCGATACTGAATATATGTTCACGAGCGTGCTTGAAGACCGATTGAATGAAGTCGAGAGCGGTCTTGATTATGAAGTTCTCAATTTCGGTATGCCTGGTTACTCATCAGAGCATGGGCTTGAAGTATTCAAGCATGTGGTGGATGGACTGGAACCTGACCTGGTCCTGGTCAGTTTCGGGGCCAATGATTGCCGGTTCACGCATCAGACGCACCGGGAGCTGATGGCCCGTGAAGAGACCTGGATTGGTGCTGCACGTCATTTTCTCAGATATTTCAAGACGTACAAATTCATGCGTAAGCTGATCTTGAAAATCCATGATCCCTTGAATCCAAGCAGACTCGAACAGCGTCCGGCGGTCATGAGCAGTTCGACCCGGGCTGTGCCCCCGTCCGATTTCCAGGGGAATCTCGAGTTTTTTCTTTCCGAGTCGCGTCAATTAGGGGCTCAGGTCATTTTCATGTCGGTCTGTTCACCACCCGAATACATCGAGGTGGTCGAACAGGTCGCTCAAAAGGCCCAGGTCCCATTCATCAATATTCACGAATTGCTTTTCTCGCATTATGATCGGATCAAAGGCAAGGAAATCTATCGGGCCATGGTCGAGTATTATGAGCGGCTTTATGGTCATGAGAAAATGGCGGAACGGGAGTCACTCTACATTACCGTGGACGGCTGTCATCCCAACATGATCGGTCATTCGCTGATAGCCGAAACCGTTCTAGCTGCAATGATCGAGCTCGATCTGATTCCCGCAAGTCCATGATCATTATGTATCTGGATCCTGGAATAATCCGTTTTTTTTTTTGACATTTGAGGCCGGAACGTTTAGAATATGCACAATGTGCATTGAGGGAAAGCCAATTTCAGCAGATACACGACCAGACACGAAAGGACCAAGTGTGCAAAAACCACAGATTTCAATGTTTTTTCCCGCATATAATGAAGCGGCTAATATCGCCAAGGTAGTCCACAAAGCCCGAACTGCTCTCGATCAGGTGGCCTCCGATTATGAGCTGATCATTGTGAATGATGGCAGTACTGATGCGACCGGACAAATCGCAGATGAATTGGCCAGGCAGGATGAGCACATCCGGGTCTGTCATCATGAGCGCAATAAGGGTTACGGAGCAGCTTTAAAGACCGGTTATAACGCAGCACGTTACGAATTCATTTTTTTTCTGGATGGTGATGATCAATTCGATAGTGCTGAAATCATCAACTTTCTGCCTTATATCCATGAATATGATATCGTAACGGGATATAGGCTGGTCCGACAGGACTCCTTCTTTCGGAACCTGAATGCTCGAGGTTGGAACCTGATCAATTTTGTGTTGTTCGGGACGCGGGTCAAGGATATCAATTGTGCGTTCAAATGCATTAACCGTCGTGTATTCGAATTGTTCAGCCTGACTTCGGATGGGGCGATGATCAATGCCGAGCTTTATGCTCAGGCACGCCGGCACGGCCTGAAGATCAAGGAAGTGGGCGTGTCGCATTATCCCCGGACCGCGGGTGTCCAGACCGGGGCTAAACTGTCAGTCATCCTCAGGGCTTTCAAAGAATTATTCACACTCAGGAAACAACTGGATTCAGGCAAATAATCGGGGGCTGATCGCGAAATCTGTGTTTATTTTCGGGCACATTTTTTAATCAGGCGATCGATAACGAGGCGCTGGTCATACTTATTGAATTTGATCGTGCGGACAATGTATTCGCTGAAAAAGAGCAAGGCGATCAGAGCGTACGAAATCGGACCGATAACCATGAGCCAGGCTTCGAGCGATCCCGTCAACGAGACGATCAGGATAAACAGGGCGTTGAGCAGGAAAAAAACGCTCCAGATCAAGGTCACCTGCCGGCAATAGCGTATCTGAGCTTCGGTCAAGTATGCATCCTTCATGCGGGCGAAGTTTTCGGCCATGGAAGGGCCTTTCAACACGCTAAAGCCGAAGGTACCGAACAGGAAAAAAGAGAAGATGGCCGGCAGTATTTTGACGGTTACGGGATGGTTCCAATAGAGAGAGACACCGACGAAAATAAGGAGCAAGACGAGCTGAGCCGACAGGAGTCGACCGATGTGCCGGTCCTTGGGCCAGGCTTTCAGGACGTATTTTCGACCGAAGAGCAGGGTCAGGAGGAGGAGAGTCAGACGTGCGCCGGCATACTTGAGGAGCACATAGAGCAGAAAAGGGCTGGCCAAGACGATGAGCAGTGTGCCGAACTTGGGCATATTCGGTCCTGGCCATGGTCCTCGATTGTGTGGGGCCTCTCGATCATGGTCCTCAAGGAGCATATCCGGTCGTTTCATCTTTAGCTGAGTGGTTCGAACCAGCCGCTGTTTATGCAGAAGTAAAGGGCATATGAAAAATCAGCTCTTATGTCTACTAGTTCACTTTGTTTTCTTTTTCTGCTTTTTAGCCAGGAAACGATCGAACCAATCAGCGATCATGGTGAGTCGTTCGAGCCGATGATCGGGTGCACCCGAGCGGGAAAGCTCGTGGCCTTCCTGGGGAAAGCGGACAAACTCGACAGTCCTGCGCAAATGCTTCAAGGAAAGGTACAGTTGCTCCGCCTGTTCGATCGGGCAGCGCTGGTCATATTCGCTGTGAATGATCAGGAGCGGTGTGTGTATATGTTCGACATATGAAAGAGGCGAGAGTTTGTCGAAGAGCTGGCGGTTTTCCCAGGGATACTGGCCCCAGACGCCCTGCGAAGCATGGACCGCATCGCTGGTCCCGAACAGACTGGTCAAGCTCGACACACTTCTTTGCGAGACTGCAGCCGAGAACATATCCGTGTGTCCGATGATCCAGTTGGTCATGAAGCCACCATAGCTGCCGCCGGTCACGCCCATCCTGGACCGGTCGACATAGGGCCGGGCAGCGATTGTGTTGACAGCCTGGATAATATCGCGATAATCCGGACCACCCCAATCCTTGAGAATGCTCCGGGTGAATTCTTCGCCATAACCCTGGCTGCCGCGTGGGTTCAGATAAAGAACCAGATAGCCTCGAGCCAGGAGATATTGAAACTCGAAGAACATATTATAGCCGAACAGAATATGTGGGCCTCCGTGGATTTCAAGCAGGAGCGGGTATTTTTGCTCGGAATGAAAACGGTGCGGTTTCAGGAACCAGCATTGATATCTGACTCCGTCGGATTCGAGCCAGATTTCTTCAGGTTTCGCCACCTGTCGTTCCTTAAGCAACTCATCATTCAATGAGGTCAATCGCTGCCGTTTGATGTTTTTGCCGAAAGTATACAGAAATACGTCTCCGGGTTGACTGAGATCGGCTATGGTCAAAACAGCCCTCTGGCCGTTGCCGGACAGGGAAAACGATCTGACATCGAGCGGTCCCTGGGTGATCATCCGGTTCGTGTTTGTCTTCAGATCGTGATAGAACAGGTGGCAGGCCCCTTCAGTCGAGGCGAGAAAAAAGAGCCCCTGTCCATCCGGGGCCCATTGTGGCCCCGAGTCGGCGTCCAGGAAGGCCAGGTCGGATGAAATATAATTACCCAGGGGACGATCGAGCTCCCGGGTCAGGTTGGTCAAAGTCCGCTTGGATAGATCGAGGAGCCACAGATGATCAGTGGCTGAAGCCCAGAACAGATCGGGATTGTCATGGCCCACAAAGGCAAGATAGCGACCGTCGGACGAGACTGCGGGCTGAATACTCGGCCCGGCGAACGTTTTTATTTTTCGGACTTTACCGCCTTTGACCGGAACATGCCAGATATCGATCCGCATCGGTTCGTACTCAGCTTCTTCTGAACGATTTGAACAGAAAAACAAGCCAGAGCTATCCGGGGCCCAAACCGGGCAAAGATCGTCATAATCGCCCCCGGTCAATTGATGTGTCTGGCCGGTTTCGGTATCCGCCAGCCAGATATGTAATCGTTCTTCACTCAGTAAACCGCGGCCGTCGGCTTTATAGGACAGTTTACGAATAAGCTTGGGGCGGCGGGCCTCCTTTTTGTCAAAAGCTTCGTATTCAGCTTGGGCAGGCTGAGTTTCCTTTTGCGGATTTGCTGCTGCTGCCGTTTTTTCATTTTCAGAGCTGGGCGGGGCTTGACCGATATGGCCACGTTTCTGAAACAAAAAGGCCAGCCATTTACCATCAGGTGACCAGACCGGTCCCGTGATATAACCGCGGGTCAGGGTCGTCAGCGGTCGTGCTTCACCACCATCGACCCGGATCCGCCATAATTGAGATTCCCGTCCACGATCGGACATGAAGACAATCTGACGACTATCGGGTGACCAGACCGGTTGTGTATCGCAACAGTCACCATAGGTAAAAGGTATGGTATTCCCGGTCAGACAATCGATCATCAAGAGATTGGTGAAATACTTGTTCTGGTCCTTATCAATCCGTTGGACAGGAACTATTGCTTTCTGACCGTCCGGTGAAATAACAGAGCGACCGCATAAGCGAAACCCGTACAAATCGTCAGGACAAAAGTCCTTGATCATTTTCTTTTTTGCATTGGCCATTAGTGCCTCCTTAGCTGTTACCGGGACCGCAGAACCTGTCCGCTTGGCCTTCGAACCAATCTGAACAGGTCCGGTTTGCGCGTACCGGCTCCTGTTCTATGCTCTTTTCAATCATTATCGTTCAGGCCGGATGAGCGGGTGTACCTCAACTACCAGTTCAGAATGCGGGCTATTCTCTGATTCGGTAACGAGCCTGGTGAAAAAAGCTCAATCATTTATGAAAACTCATGAGTGCATCTGCCTCATTCTTGAAAATCGCAAAAATCCGATCGAATTGCATGGTGATGAAGACACGCATTAAAGTTGGTGGGATTGAGCACAACCGCAAATCACCCCCCTGGGCTTGACATGATTTGTAGGTCTGAATTATGGTGGCAAAAACCAGGCTCGGCAACTGCTTGACTTTTTGAAAGTTGATTATCAGGCGATACTGCTGCCGTTCAAGTATGTTCTTCATAAAATGATCGAAATGCTCTGCCTCCGGAATATAAATCGCGCCCTCGGGTCGAACGATAATTGCGTTGTCGATGCATTCCTCCTCGATGGTCAGATATTGACTGATGGTGATTTTGTTTCTCGTCGGCCCCGAGGCAGGACCCGGCTGTAATTCATCCATAACACTCATAACATTCCTCCATCTTCCACATTCGTGGTCTATCCCCTGCTTCTTAATGATTATTATCTTCTTTTTTTGTCATGTGTCAAGCCTTGTGTGCACAAAAAATGCTGATAAACAGAAAAGCAGGGAGTCCTATGACTGATTGTGGGACCTGACATCTTTTTCAGACAGGGTCTTGTTGCTTATTGCATCCAGGAAGGCAGGTCCGTTTTCAATTGGCCCTTGAAGAGGAGATCGAATGAGCCTGAATCAAATGCTGTCTGGGCTTGTTTGAGTCGCTGGATTTTCCGATTGGATTGCATTTCGCTGCTTGATTCCAGGCGGGTTTTAAGTGCTTCAAGCTCGATGATGATCGCGTGGGCTGGAGTCAGATGAGCCAGAGCAAGATGTCCCTGTTCGACCAGGGCCAGGATGATGAACAGGACATGGTCGAGCCGGCGGAGCTGGGTGAGACTTTGGCTGACCAGATTTTCAGCCGTATCGAGGTCATGGTCGGCCAATCTGATCAAAGCGGCCAGGCCGATGTTCAGACCGCACTCCCAGACGAGATCACCGATGGCCCGGGTCAGTTCGAGTCCTTGGTGATAATAGGTCCGGGCCTGTTCGACTTGCCCGCGTTCCAGACATACTTCAGCCAGATTGTAGAGAAAGCGGCCTTCAAATTCACGATTTTTCAGGGTGCGGATAATAACTAAAGCCTTTTCGTAATAGGTTTGGGCCTGTTGATAGTCCGCCTGGTCGTAATAGGTCACGGCCAGATTACAGTAGGTGATGGCCAGATTGATCTGGGAATCGAGATTGATGAATATAGTCAAAGCCTGTTCATAGAGATCTCGAGCCTGTTGAATCTGACCCTGTTCGCGGAGATAATTGGCCATATTGGCCAGTATCATCCCCTCACCGAGTTTATGGTTTGCCTGGCGCAGAAGTTCGAGAGCTTCCTGACTCAAATGACGGGCTTGATCGAAGTGCCCAAGATCGTGTTCCAGGTTGGCCAGGTTGCCCAGACAGAAAGCTTGGGCGAGCTGGTCTTGTTGTGTGCGGGCCAATTGCAGGACCTGATGCTGTAATTGGACCGATTCATCGAGTCGCCCCTGGGAATGATGGATAATGGCCAAAGTTGCCAGAAACTGCTGATAGTGTTGGTGATCATCCAGATTATGTGCCTGTTCGAGGGCGATTTCGCACTGCTGAATAGCCTCATTCAATTTGCCCAGTGCTCTCAGGACCTCGATCAACTCGAACCGAACTGCCCATGTGTCAGACGATATCTCGGGAACCAGTTCGAGATAAGCTAACAGAAGCTTTTCCGCCTCCTGGTAAGCATAGCGCTTTTGAGCGTCCTTGGCTGCCAGTGGATAATAGTAACTGGCTTTTGCCAGATTACCGGCTTTGTGCCACTGGACCGCAAGTTGTGCGTTGGAACGGGCTTGGTGACCGATGGGCAGTGTTTCAAGCAATTCGGCTACGGCCTGATGCAGGCCGACCGGTTGAGAAATGGCCTCATACGAACATTCCCGGATTTTGTCATGGGCAAAGCTGACTAATCCTGGACTCGTTTCCAGCAGAATCTCACGTTGACGCGTTTCCTCGATGGCCTGGTAGAAAACAGTTTCATCTTGATCGCACAGATGTTGTAGCAGGCTGATCGAACATTCCCTGCCCAGAACAGACGCGTTTTCGACCAGTCGACGAGCCGGTCCGGACAGGGCCCTGATTCGCCTGGTGAGTAATTCTCTTAGAGAATTCGGCAGAGGGACGTGCTGATAATCAGCCTGGATCATGGGATCGATTTGTTCCGCAGCAATGTGCCAGTAACCCTGATTGTCCCGCCAAAGCAGGCCTTCACTGACAGCCAAACGCATGTATTCGGTTATAAAAAAAGGATTGCCTTCGGAATGATGAGTCAAGTAACTGATGAAAGCAGCGGGCGGTTTGTCCAGAGCCAGCATGGTCGCGACCATAACACTGATCCCTTCCCGGTCGAGACGATCGAGTTGAATCCGGGTCAGATTCTGTTCCGCGTTAAGGTCAGCCAGAAGAGGATTGGATTCATCGCTGCGATAAAGGCCGATGATCAGGATGGGATGGTGGCACAGCTTCCCAGTCTGGACCAGGTCCCGAAGCCAGTTCAGGGTCAACTCATCCGCCCATTGCAGATCATCGAGCACAATCATGAAAGGTGAGCTTTCAGCCAAGGCGAAACATGTTTCAGTCAAGGCCTGAAAGAGACGTATCCGGGCCTCCCTGGGCGGCAGATCGACCGGCTCGATCATGGCTGCGACACCGGGAAGTTCGAGAAAACCGGGCTCATAGTGGGCCAATACTTTAGCCCGAACACCCAATAAACGATCGGTTTCCTCGCGACCGCGGGACCGACATCGGTCAGCAATGGCCTGGAGTGTCTTTTTGAGTCCTTGCAACGGGGCCCGGTCCAGGTTTTCATGGGTCCCGGTCTGGACGGACAGACCTTGTCGAACAGCCAACTGTGACAGTTCCAAGGCTAATCGTGTCTTGCCGGAACCGCTTTCACCACTAATCAGAATACAATCACCGCTTCCGTTTGATAAGGCTATCAGTTTTCCTTTCAAGACCGATAGAACACTGTCTCGACCACTCAATCCGGGGCGATACAGATATGATTGCGCGTCAGGTCCCTCAACAGTAATATCCAGTCCGAGTCGTCCGAGAAACAGGGATATGTCTCGAGCGTAACCCAGACGGTCATGCGGATTTTTAACCAGCAGACGCCGGACCAGGATGTGAAGCAGTTGTGGTACGTCAGGCACCAGTTCCGATAAGGGGACCGGCTCGTCATTCATGTGGCTGAGCAGGACTTCCCTGGAAGTTTGACCGAGAAAAGGTGGACGGCCGGTCAGAAGTTCATAGAGTATGCAGCCCAGAGCATACAGATCAGCCCGGGCATCGACCAGTTCACCCCGAAGTAATTCCGGAGCGATATACCAGACGGTACCCTGTATCTGTTCAACCACATCCAAGAATTCTCGACCGGTGGCCCCGGCAAAACGATGGATCAACCCAAAATCGACGATGACCGGTCGACCGTCGCGGATCATGATATTTTCAGGCTTGAGATCGCGATGGATAATACCCTGTCCGTGCAAAAAAGCAAGTGTATCACACAATTGCTTGATTATCAGCAGGACAGCCTTTAAGCCGGGCGAAAGCGTCGGACCAGCGACGTTTTCTTCCTTACTCCATTTCACAGTCGGTGCCTGGGGCTCGACTTGGTGTTCAGCTCGATCAGACCATCCGATCAGGTCAACCCTGGTCCGGGCAGAATAGATCGGGTCTGTCTTCGCAGTAAAGGCTTCCTGAACGGTCTGGGTCCACCAGTGCCCCTTACTCAAATCTGTGTTCAAGGAAAGGGTTGGGTCCCGAGCATCAAGGTTCATTGTGGCGGTATCGGCTACGTCAACTAGCCAGTGCTGTTGCAGATACCACTCTCTCAGGGTCGGACCGGCAAGCAATTCCATGGCATACCAGGGCACACCTTCATTTATACCCTCATCGACTATCCGGATTATGCCGTTGTGATTCAGGGCAGCCAAGGCCAGGATTTCCCGGCGCATACTGGTCAGGACCTTCTCTTCAGGGACCTTGACGGTCTTCAGGGCCACATGTTCACCAGTCCGGATATGGCGGGCTCGATAAACCAATCCCATGCCACCTTGTCCGAGAAGTTTTTCCAATAGATACGGTCCGATTTTTTCTGTTTCGGCCATGTCCCGTTTGTCCTGGTTATACGCTGATCGAGTCAGTATCCGAATACAATTACACCATTCTCTGTAATAATTAAGTACATCATTTCATATTTGAACGCCACTCGTATTCCATTTAGAATGTTGTTTGTCATTGCATTAGTTTTGGCTTTACGCTATCATCCTTTGATTGCTATAGTCCTTATGATTAGTCTCACGCACTGCATAGTGAAGGTGGACAATCTTGTAGATAACATGGTCCAACAGCTCAACAAGGATGAAGCAGAAGCCAGACTGCCTCTTACTGACCCTAGAATCTATGCACATAATGCGACGGTCACTCAGGGAATTACAGATGAAAATCTTACAATCAGCATTGAGTGTTATCTGGGGATTGATTTCACTGTGGTTGACCGTGATTCTGCTGTATGCCCTTGGGAACAGCCTGGTGAACATGCTGCTCCAACAACATCTCGAGCAGGGACTCTACTTGATTGTCGTGGACAATTTTGTGCATCAAGTCTTCGGATTGCTACTTCATCCATTTCTTGTTGTGCTTCTAGTCGGGTTGGTTTGTGTGATTGTCATCATCTTTGTCTTTCATCACCAGCAAATCTCAGATCAGACAGTATTAGATTATACCGGTCTGATACGTAAATTGGCCCTGTTTCTGCTTGTGATCTATCTGGTAATCGCAGCGGGGCTTTATTTATATGGCCTGTCTCTGTCCAAGCAGAATATCATCCTGATCTCGATCGACACATTACGGGCAGATCATCTGGGATGTTATGGCTATTCTCATCATACATCGCCGACCCTCGATTTCATATCCCGTAAGGGGGTTTTGTTTGAACAATGCTTCAGCCTCATACCTATCACGACGCCGAGTCACGCTTCGCTTTTCACCTCTCTTTATCCATTAGAACATGGTGTATTGGCTAACAATTTTATGGGTTACTATCTTAAACGGGACCAGGTAACCTTGGCCGAGGTACTGCTGAATGCTGGTTACAATACGGCAGCCATAGTCAGTGCTCATACCATGAGGCGTGATACGGGGCTCGATCAAGGTTTTCAGATATATAATGATTTTTTTGATGGCGGAGTTCGCCCGGGTTCTGAAGTGAACCGATTAGCTTACGATTGGTTGAGCAGGCACCGGCACAAGCCATTCTTTCTATTTCTCCATTATTATGAGCCACACGGACCTTACAATCCTCCTTTTCCGTACAATTTCATGTATGATTATACTTTTCACCAGAAAATCGATTTGCAGCGTATACCGTTTTACCAGAGAATACGCGATATTGCAGATCCCTCTTTCTACACTTCGCAGTATAATGGCGAGATTCGCCTGAACGATGATTTGATTTGGCAATTACTGTGTGTTCTCGATCGACTTGATCTCACCCGTAATACAATGATCTGTATCACCTCCGATCATGGTGAAACATTAAACGAGCGGTTCTGGTGCTTTGATCACGGTCACTATCTTTATGATGAACAGATACAGGTCCCTTTTATTCTGAAAGGTGCCAGCGGAATGATGAAAATGAAAGGGATGATCAGTCATGAACTGGTTCAATTGATCGATTTCTTCCCGACTGTCCTTGGGCTGCATGGGCTTGAATCGCCAACTGTAATGGAAGGAAGTTCGTTATTGCCCTTGATCGATTGCCAGACTTCGAGCTTACACGAGACTATATTATGTGAAACAGCCATCGGTAAGCCCACTCATTCGGGACATGTAACCGGTGTTACAGGGAAACACTATGCTCTCAGGACTAAAACCGACAAAATTATTTATATGCCGACCCGACAGGGACTTGTTTATCAACAGTACGATCTCGTAACACATCCCGCTGAGGATATACCAAACAATCAGAATCCGGATTTGGATAATCACTTAATGGTGCAACTCGGCCAATTCATCAAACGCAATGAAACAGCACCTTCAGTCCGCGAAGCCAGAGAGAAAGATAATAAACCGCCTTCGATCCCACAGGAAACAATCGATATCCTGAGAGCGATCGGCTACATCGAATAGAGAGATTATAAATGATTGGAATCGCTTGAGATCAACGATAGACTCAGTGAGGGACGAATTAAGGATGCATCAGGTGTTACAGTTACAGGCGAATTTCTGGCTATCCAGATCAAGGATAGCCCACATTTCGGGCACTTCCTCGCACAGGCCCACCGGGCACATATCGCGAAGACAGGTCACAGCCTGTCTATATAAGTTCAATCGCTGTTCGAAAGGATAACGAGCCAGGCCCTTGGGTTGCGTCGGTGGTATCAGATACTTGAACATTCCGTTCGGTATTCTTTTCAACAGTCCTGTGTCGGCACGTAAGGTCCCCAGGGTCACCCGTTCCGGATAGAAACGAGCTACTTTTTGAGCCAATTGTGAATAATCATAAGTCCGGATCATAGGATCGATCCGGATTCGGATACGCCAACCTCTTTGTTTCAATATAGCCGCTGCCTTTAACCGCTCGGATACAGAACTGGCTCCGGATTCGTATTTCCGGGCGGCCACCTGGTGATTGATCGAGAAAGAAACGATGACATTGGAACAGGGCGCAATATCGAACAATGGCTGACATTCATTCCGTCCGCCCTTGGTGACGAGCAGAAGGGTGTGAGGCCGGCCTGAGGCATATTGACGGAATGTTTCGACCAACTGGCTTACCAATGGACGGACTGATTCAAAGCAGAGGCTGTCAGACAGGTTGCCTGCGTTGAGCATATACGTTTCAAGCCTGTCCCCGGCAATCCAGTTCCGCACATCAAGGAGTAGGTCCTCGATATTACCGAACGCTTCTTGTTGTCCCAGGTACCAGAATGATGATTTCAAAAAACAATATGTGCACTGCGGTGAAAAGGTGCAACCGTTCGCGTGGGCCAGAACGTAGAAATTCGGGCAGACGGTATGGCTCGGAGTAGTCCTGAAAAGGGCCACAAAACCAGTTTTTCGGTCACGGACATTGCAAGACAGCCGGTTCCTCATTTCAGACTTTGTATATCTCATAGGTTTGACCGGGTCGCAAAGCAATCGGTGTTTGCGGTATATGATCGCACAATTCGGGCAAAAACAGTTCCCGATCATGAGCTTCGAGTTCAGATGAATCGAGGTGCATCAGAAACCAGTGTCGCGGTCGGATATGTTCGATGAATTCGACCCAGCCCGATCCCTGCCAGGGGCAGAGCATAAGTCCATCAAGTCCGCACAACGAGTCCCAGTCCAGTAGACGGGTATTCTCATTATCGCCGTCATGAAACAATCGAAAACCACGCCATTCCAGCAAATAGCTGTTATGTTCCGAACCATGCTCCGTGCGATACGCACTGATAGTCAGATCGACCCCGATCGACCGGACAATCCTATCTGCTGAAGTGGGTTCTAGTTCTGCGTTCAATTCCGGATTCAGATTTAGATTGAACAGCCTGTGGCTCACCTGATGAGGGCAGACAACAAGAGCGTTACGGTCTTGGGCTAACGCGACCACCTCGCGGGGCTCAAAATGGTCCCAATGCCCATGTGTGATCACTATGGCGACAATCCGTTTATTGGCCAGCCGTTTAAGGAATGAGTTCCAGCCAGGAACAGCACAATAGGGATCAATCACAATCCCCATACTTCCATCAGAAACCAGGAAGCCGGCGTTACCCAGAGATATAATGTCCATTTTTTCCACTGAAGAAGACATAACACTATGCTTACTGTTCTCAATCCGGCAACACAAGACAAGTGCCTTCAGATCATCCTTCGAGTTCCACTCCCGTCAAAGAAAAACATGCTTTTTGATCGATCAGGTGGGCGAAATCATATCGATTTTACCCTGGAATCGAGCCCCTTCAGCGATATTCACTTTTGGTGACGTAATATCGCCATTCATTTTGCCGGTAGCAACGAGTTGGAAGACGGTCCTGGCCTTAACATTACCGGTCAGTTGTCCCTTGATGATCACGCTGTCAGCTTCGATTGCGGCCTGGACCCGACCATGTTCGCCAACAACAATTTCCTTGGTGGACGTGACATTACCTTCGACATGGCCTTCAATAACAATATCTTCCTCAGCCTTGATCTCACCTTTGATTTTGATATCTTTTCCGATCATGTGCTTTCAGTACTCCTCATGAAATGTTTAACAAAGGACCTGGTAATCAGGACACCCTTCCTGTAATCCAAAAAGTTCCCAATCATTAGTGTTATAATAGCAGACAGTTATCTCCCTGGCAAGTCTTTATCCAGGAGTTCGGTGTTGATACAGATAATATTTCAGGAATAGCTGCCTCGCCAGGAATTGAATCTGATTTTCAAGAGATCAAGCAGCATCAGAAAGGGGTCGATCAGGGGGGTGACCTTGGTTTCGGGTGAGTTGAACCAGTTGACGGGCAGCTCCTTGATAGAAAGATCATGTTTCTGGGCAATATGTATCAATTCGATATCAAAGGCGAATTTGCCGGTGGTCTGACGTTTGAAAATCTCGAGGGCGGCCTGTCGTTTGAAACCCTTGAAGCCGCACTGTGTATCCGAGATAGTGCTGAGTTGCAGTAATCGGATGAACAGGTTAAAAAGTTGACCCAGTTTTTCTCGGAGCCAGGGTTGGTGGACGACAATGGCGGCTCCGGAGGTCCTTCTCGAGCCGATGACCAGGTCAAAACCGCCATCGAGGGCTTGGACCATTGGTTCGAGAAACTCGATCGGGACAGACATATCAGCATCCATAAAGATAATCAGTTCTCCGGAGGCAGCGAAAACGCCTTTTTTGACACTGGCACCCTTGCCTACATTTTGTTCGTTGAGCAGGACTTTAACCAGAGGAGCATATTGCTGGGCAATGCTTCTTGTCCGGTCTGTACTGCCGTCATCGACAACGAGAATCTCATGGTTCGAGGAGGAAGCAGAAGCATAATCACGCAGCTTGTCGAGGGTCGACGGTAAACGCTTCTCTTCATTTCGTGCCGGAATGATGATGCTGATGTGTACTGTGTCTTCTGTCATGGTTTTGGGCTGATTGCAGGCAATTCCAAATCAGTTCTGTGGCAGATTGTAGTCTCTTTCATGCTGAAATGCAACCAGCACTCAAAGTGGGTATGGTTTAACCCTTCCGGTTGTGTTGTTACCTGGTATCTTTGGGATCGTTTGGATAATGAACCTGGATGGCCTGGTCGAAGAAACGGCTATATATTCGAGCCAAGTCAGGTGAATCGACCAGGATCGAGGATTCATTGTTTTCAGTCAATGCGGGCAGTGACCAGTTGGTCGAACCGATGATGACAAAACGATCGTCGATAATCAGTGATTTACTGTGCGTGGTCAGGTCCGGATCATCGAGAAAAACTGTAATCTGATTCCTATTACATTGATCGAGAAAAGCTTTCTTTCTGGTCGAAAATGCTTCTGTGCCTCGGATATCAGTTAACAATTCGATCCGAACGCCCCGTTGGCTGGCAGCGACCAACTGGTCCAAGATTCGGTTCGTTGCAGGTTCCAGGTTGGGCGTGGGCCATGCCTCCTGGTCGTAATAGTAGCATTCGATTTGCATTATCTTGATCCCGGAACGGGCCCTCTTGATCAGATCAAGAATATGAGGTAGATACACATCGTTGTCGAGTGGTTTACAAGCAACTGTTTGGATGCAATTTTCCCATAGAGGCACTGGTGTCGTGTCCGAGGACGTTACCTGTACTTCACGCTTCAGCATGAATTGTTTGTTAAGATCATCTTCGAGGGCATCGAGCCTAATCAGGGTCCAAGCAGCATTGGGAGCATTCGAACTCCTGGCGAGGACCGCTGTCACGTTCTGACCTGACAGACACCGGGGAAAATCAGGCCAGACGGTCCAAATTTCCTCACAGACCGATACCGGTACGATGATGTCAGACGAAAAGTCCAGTGTCAGAGCATAATCATTGGAATGGGAATGCAATGGTTCAAATGTGGTCAGTTGACCTGTCACAACAACGACCGGACCAGTATGGTCATCGAGTCGTGCAGATGTAATCACGGGATAATGCAGGGGATACGTATCAGTCGTTTGGGCAAATAACCGCTCAAAATATTCCTGATAATGATGAGCGATGCGAGTCGAGCGAAGGGCCAGGGAGGTTTCATTATTGCGTTCAAGACTGTAGTAACTCCAATTAGTCGACCCGATGACCACAATATTCTGATCGATCACGATCAGTTTATTATGGCTATTCTGATTGGGCCGATCGAAACGGACTTCGACCCCTGAGTTGGACAGAAGTGTGGCAACACGTCTATTCTGGAGCGAGTTTTCCGGGTTCCAGTCGGATGCTTCGACGATCAGGCGGACCCGAACACCGCGAGCACTGGCCTGGGCCAGTCGATACAAGAGCGTATTACTGGCACTCTCAGGGTGGGCAGCATAATAGCGAAGCTGATACAGGATAAGGTCAATCCGGCTCCTTGCCTGATCGATGAGTCCCACAAGGCCAGGAGTGTAAAGACGATTATTAAGAACCATGGCGCAGTCGTTTGGTGAGGATTGGCCGAGCGGTTGGTCCTGGAGTTGCTCGATCGGGATGGCTGATGTAGGGCGTCGGGAGCTTGGTCCGGTGCAGGATTGTTGCATCCAGTACATCAATGCGGCCAGTACCAACAGCGAAACAAGAGGAATGAAAAACTGACCGGGTAATGGTTTACGGGATGTGGACCGATTGTTCATAAGCCGTTAACAGGGTGCGAGTCATGGCCAGATACTCGTCTATTTTCAGGTGTCATTTTGAGCGACAGAATTCACGTTTTCTGCCAAGAAATTTATCGGACCGTGATCAAACCAGTTATGATCAGAGCCTCACCAGCCAGGATTGCTATATCAGTATGTCTGAATAATTGCAAGAGAACCATAACTTCGAAAATAAGAGGGACATTCGAATATGATCGTCTCAGTAGGCTTTTTGTCAGAAAATAAGAGGGACATTCGAATATGATCGTCTCAGTAGGCTTTTTGTGGTTGAACGATGAAGTGCCCACGTGAACATGGAAAAAC
The DNA here is from genome assembly GCA_016934675.1 of bacterium. Lineage (GTDB taxonomy): Bacteria > CSSED10-310 > JAFGSJ01 > JAFGSJ01 > JAFGSJ01 > JAFGSJ01. Next base: position 18,101 of record JAFGSJ010000153.1, read on the forward strand.
AAACCATACAATTGTAGAAGGGAACACGTTTTATTTTGTTCATCCACGACAGACATACTTGTTCGTGAGAGGTAAGAGATAGGGACATTAAGAAAAAACACATTTATGCATTTTTGGTGGTTTTGGGTAAGATAAAGACGAAGCTTGATCAAAAAAAGAAAAATATCCTCGAAAACTCCTCTCAATCGAGAGGCAGATCAGTTACTGAGGACATACCTGTACCATGTAATTTAAATTTCCTTTAGTCTTGTGTGAACAGATATCCGAGACGACGATTTTCAGAATCGCTATAATGGAATTGGCTCAGGTCAACTTCCGGATGGAATAGATATCCAGGAGACTTCCCGGCAAGGCTGCCTGACAGGACTGGATCGGCTTGCCCTCTCGCTCCTTCTTGGTCTGGAAATACGACCGGAATTCACTGAATCGTTGCTGACAGAATTCCTTGCCACCCAGAAAAACTCCATCACTGAAATGACGTATCCGCCGGTGAAAGGACAGGACCCCCACCGACTCA
>JAFGSJ010000154.1 GCA_016934675.1 bacterium
ACAGGCTCAAGCTGCCTACTGATATCTTTACTCACTTTCCCGGAAAACCGCCGCCTCCTAAAATGAAAAAAATTCAGCGAGAATGATATGTGACTATGCTGAATGTGCGTTTGATGCGTTTGAGAGCCAGGTCATAACAGCGTTTCAATCGTTCGCCGGCGAGAATGGTGTAGTAATCCATCATAGCCTGATCCTGATAACAGCGATAGATTAAAAAGAGGGGACCTGACCGGTTATTATCAAACTTGTCATCACGTATATGAGCCCCCCCAGGAACCCGCCCACATTTCCGCAAAAATGGACAATAATCGGCGGGACCAGGCTCCTGGAACGGGAAAACTGATGGCCGGCCAGCAAGCCCAGAGTAAAAGTGAACAGTATGGTAATTCCTGTCGTAACAATCGGGGTGCCGGACAGCAAGAGGACCGAATGCATCAGGCCAAAAAAGGCGGCACTGATCAAAGTCGGCAGAGAAACGGGCCCGAGGACCTTAATCGTTTCGAATGGGGCCAGATGACCTTGCAGGAAGCCACGGGTGAAAATTTCTTCGATAATACTCGAAAAAATCCAGACCAGGAGAATGATCTGAGGAAAGGAGAGCGATTTGAGCAATGAATGTCGCTCAGCCCCGAGTAGCAGGATGGCCAGGCTGGCCAGGGCCCCCACCATGAAAGCCAGAAAAACAGAGCCCAGCAGGGATGTGTTGAAAAAGGGCTTGGGTCTGCAAAAACCATAGCGGGAAAAGTGAGCTTTACCCAGGATGACAATGGCCAGAAGAGCCAGGACCAGTTCCAGAGTCTGGGTCACTAACACTATCGTGATCGTCTCGTGAAAGAACAATTTAGGGACCAGGACGGCCGTGATAAAAATGACCAAAGCGAAGCTGAGTGTTTGCCCTATTCTGCCAATTAGTGTCTCGTTCATGAGGTCGGCCCTCCTTCACCTTCCGGTGATGTGACATGCTGATCAAACTGGTTTCTCAGACGACCCGAGTTGCTGATCAGGTCCCTGACGAGTGTATTGAACGAATCAGCCCCAAGTAAAACGGACAGGTCCATCTTCATCCGCCAGCTCCAGTTTTCAGGGGAGATGGTCCCGGGTACATTGATTCGTTCCGCAGCAGGAAACCACGTCCGAAAATCATAGGTTAAACTGAAAAAATCCTGAAGGAGCAGGATGGTAAAGACGGATTGGGCCTCGAAGTTGCGTTTCAGAATTGTGTGGGCTGCTTCAGTCGTCAAATATGTCGGTACCGGTGGCGGTAAGCCAAGTGTTTGATAATAGTGTTCGGTCTCAGTCATCTCCTCCTCCCACCAACCCCTGAGGGTCGAGCTGTCGTGTGTCGAAGGAGTGCAGACCGAGGAGACCGGGTAATCAGATGGAGAAATGAAGGGGGGTGGATTCTTTGAATAATCTTTGGTCCACCGATCAACCTTCAGACTGAGTATGCCCAATTGTTTCAGGACAGGAGGAACAACGGGCGGGACATAGCCCAGGTCCTCGGCACAAACAAGGACCCGCGTGTTAGCCATGATCATGCTCAGGTACTGGATAGCTCTCTGTGCCCACATTTTTTGCTGTCGTTGCTCATAACGAGCCAGGAAACGCACGATTTTCTTCTGGACTGACGGGGCCAGGGCCTTGAAAGCCGTCACCTCGGCGAAATTCCAGCGGAAGGAAAACGATTGACCGGGTGCTCGTTTGAGGAGGGCCCGGTCCGCCCAGAGCAGACTCAGTTCTTTGAACAGGCCGGTATTATCGCCGCACAAGGGCACAAAATCCTGCTCACCGCGAATAGCGGGGCAAAAGCGGTACAGATCGCGCGGTCCGGCTTTACAGAACAGTTTCTTTAGCTGGGCAGGCGGAAGCTGGGCCCAGATACTGTCTAACCTCGTCTTGGTAAAGGTTGGTTCGCTAAGACGATCTATATTCAATTCGCTCAATCCCAGATTCCTCAGAATCCGTCGAGTCAGGGGCTGCGTTTTAACAAAATAACCGAGTCGGGCTGTTTTTTCTGTAGCAGGAACGGCCCAAATCCTGAAAAAACCAAGGACATGATCGATCCGGACGGCATCGAAGTATTTCTCGAAGTGTTGTAAACGGGCAATCCACCAGCGGAAACCGTCGCGTTCGAGTGCTTCCCAGTTATATATTGGCATGCCCCAATTCTGGCCCTCATCGGTGAACATGTCCGGCGGGGCGCCTGCATGCAGGGACGTATCGAAAAAAACCTCATGCAGCCAGACATCGACGCTGTCATCACTGATCAGAATGGGTATATCGCCTTTGAGGGCCACACTGGCTGCCTGGGCATAGCGATGGACCTCACTCATTTGCTGATCGAGTTGCCATTGCAGGAAAACATGAAAAAGGCAATCACGGGCATAACGGGTGCTGATCTCGGACAGGAAGGTTGGCTGGGCATCTCGAGCTTGTTTCGGCCAATCACGCCACCATTGATCATTAAAGAGTCCTTTTAAAACACAAAAGTGAGCGTAGTCATCGAGCCAGGGATTCTGCCGCCGAAAAACTTGAAACCGAGAACTGGCGACGATTTCCTGATAATGACTTTCAAAAATCTCGCGACAAAGCGAAAGTTTCGTTTTCCTGATCTCGTTATAGAGACAGCGTTCCGAGGCATTGAAAGCGATTTGTAAAGTCTTGGCCTTCAGGGCAATTGTCGAGTATCCTTCGAGACGTTCGAGATTCAGATATACTGGATTGAGAGCCAGACTGCTTCGAGCGCTGTAGGGTGACGTCTGAGAGCCTGTATCGTTGATCGGTAAGAGTTGAATGATCCTGAGGCCCGTCATGGTGCACCAGTCGATCAATTGTTTTAAATCCGGGATTTCGCCGATACCGAATCCCCGTTCCGAGCGCAAGGCTGAAAGCGGGACTGCAACTCCCGCTGCTCGAGATGGTTTCCCGATAATATCCCAGAGAGGTGCTTGTGCCTGCATCGGTTCGTCCGCCATGTCCCCCATCCTCTTGTCTTGTCCCATCGTAACCCTCGTCTTGATGATGATTGTTTTTATGAGCCCGTTTTACCGAAAAACTTTTTCTTCGCTTCCCGGACCAACGGCCCGCCATATCCGATGAAACCGAGAGGAGCCCAATCGCGCGGCGAAACGAAATCGCCGGAATCACGCAGACAAAAAGCAGCTTTTTGATAGGCTTGACTGAGACCCATCTGCGATTTGAACTGGAGGAAATACTTGATAAACAAGAAAACGGCAACCGGATCGGATGACCAGTAGGCGTACATGACTGCCGGGACTCCTGCATTGAACCAGATATGATACAGTAAACTCTGAGACGCTTGAGGATAATGAGGATCATCCCTGAAACTGACATAGGGGAAAATGACCAGGTCTGTTTCCGATAGCTTCTTTTCGAGAATATCGTTCAGGCTGATGACGGTCTCGGTCTCGGTCAACTCGGACGGACCGAGTTCGAACGACGATGCCGACGGCATCCGTTCATACAGTTTCAACCGAGTCCCAATGATCAAAATATTCGAGTTCTTGGCCTTTTGCCAGAATTTCTTTTTCGACATGGATTCAGAGACCAGGTCAAGATCGTCTAATGATTTTTTGGATTTGGTCGATTGTTCAAGATTGGCCAGATCGCTGAGCTGCTCGGATATACCCGGAACGATCAAAGTGAAACACTGAAAACGCTTTCGTTGACGATGGCCACCTCTTTTGTGTGCCTCGAGATAGTGTGTCCGTGAAGGTGAATACTCGACCAGATAACTGTCCCAGAGATACCTGTTCGATTTGCTGAGCAAGTGAAAAGGCAATTTCCAGAGAATATCATGTGGAATGATCACCAATCGTTCAACCTTGTCACCGAGTGCATGCACAAGGGGTTCGAGCACATAATTCCATAGCTTAGAACCAAGGATCTTGGTATTGTGTTCATGAGTCACATTAAAACGAAACTGCATAACCAGTTCATACAGTTGGGCCCGGGAAAGAGCGATCTTCGTCGATACGATCTGTTCGCCCATGACGTGAGCCTGGGCAAAAATGCAATCCGGGCCGACAATATAACTCAGAAAAGCCGTCCGACTGTTTCCCTCGAACGATGTGTTCAAGTCTGTCGGTCGAGGAACGGTAAAAATGTGCTGCCAACGCTTTTCCTCAGCGATTACTTCGGTCTTCAATCTAGTGAGACGCTCATACAGCAAAGCCCGTTCAGCATTCTCATCAGCTTGAAATATCCGCGTACACCGATCGTGTTCGGTCGAAAGATCGACCTCACCCTCAGACTCGATGAAGAGTGGTTGGCGAATGAAATCATAGGCATTGGCATATTCGAAACCGGCTTCATAACGCAAAATGCTCCTGGAAACCGAGACCAGTTCGTCCCACCTGGCCTGCAGGGACAACGATAACCCACTCGGCAAAAGCCGTTGAATGATATCACAGCCCAGAGCCCGGCGTAAATCGTGAAACAACTTGCGCTCGACCACGTTGAGGGCCAGTCCGGGACTATGCGTCTGATCAAGAAAATTGAGATAGGACAGATGGGGCTCCTCGTAAAAATAGCGAAAAACATCCTTGAGAAAAGGAACTTTATAGAGAAAAAAATCGCTTTCACAAAAATCCAGGGCTTTCCTAAAATAATCGTGAGCCAGGTCCGTGTGGTCCAATTCTGACCATTCGAGCCGGGCCAATTCAACACAGAAAAGGGCCAAAAATGGCTCGTGCCCCTTGTCGTTCATCAGTTCAAGCGCTTGGAGCAGTATATCTTCAGCAGTGTTGGGGTCCTGGGCCTGACAGGCAATCCGGGCCTTGAAGAAGGGGGCGAATGGATACATCTCTCGGGAGAGACTCTCCCAATAACTGGTTAGCTCAGTCACTAATTCATCTGCGAGAATATGATCGTTTTCCTGGAGTTGCTGAATGAGCATATACAATATCGTGGTATGAAGCATGCACGAGCTGTTACGATCGCGCAGGACACGGACCATATCCCGCAATTTGGCCTTCATGTCGCTTTGGACTGTGTTGGTGATCAATTGGACTTCAAAACGGCGCAGGAGCAGCCTCATCTTGGCTTCATAGGGATCGGAGAACGATCTGATCAAGTCGTCCGCTTCCAGAAAAATTTCAGCCAACTGCTCCGAATTCGAACGTTGGGCAAGAAAAAGGGTCAAGTCAAGCAGAACGAGAAAAGTATACCGGGGTAGATTGAGATTACTATACATCTCCCGGGTCCTGAAAAACAATTCCTGGGCCTTGTCCAGATTGCCGGTGAACATCTCGAGTCGGGCCTGTAACCATGAAGCCAAAGCATGTTTCGAGTTCAAACCGAGTGATTGTGACAGATTTAAAGCCGTTGATACATGAAAGCTGGCCGAACGAAATTCTTGCAGATACAGGGCTAACTCACCCAGCAACAAGTCGCACTCGGTAACCAGACCCAGTGCATCCGCCTCCAAAAAGAGATCGCGGGCATTATACAATTTGGTGATACCGACATCGATCATCAATTGATACAGATGGGCATGAGCATTGGTTTTAATGCTTTTACCGGCCTTGATCAGCAACGAGGGGGATCGGTCCGTCCGGAGCAGTTCATAAAAGCCTTCTTCGAGCAAATTGAGTAAACGGGCGGCCCGTTCGAATTGACCGGTCAGAAACGCGGCCATGCCTTCCAGATGGTTCAGATCGAATTCATTTCCTTCCGTCAGTCTCTGATGATTGGTCCGTAAATGCTCGATGATATCCAGAACTTTGGATGGGTTCTCCAGATGAAGAAAAATGACCGCCCGACGCACCTCGATGGTGTAATAGAGCACGCTGAGCCGTTCAAAATGACTCGGATCGAGATGCTCGAATAACTGCAGGGCACTCTCATAACGTCGCAACGAAAGGTGATAGGACTTGTTCTCAAAATACTTCTGAGCCGAATTGACCTCGATCTCGATCTGCTCACTGACCACCTGGAAATTGTCCAGGTCCGGATTGAATGGCGTCGTCTCTGTCATGGTCCTGTTCTGACTCCCACATGTTGTGCATTAACTTCAATTGCACCACTTTACACCATACAGAATTTTCATGCAAGAGCCCTATCCGGTATTACAGCAGGTTATTAAATTCATCATTAGTCAATCCAGCCTGCTTTATTATTGACACCAGAGTTTTCCGTTTAAGATCCTTGTTGTGATATGGGACTGTAATGAGTCCTGGTTTCACGGGATGCTTGAAAAAACGATGGCTTCCTGTAGCATGATGAAGATAGAAGCCGTCTTTCTGGAGGGCTTGGATTACTTTTTTTGGCGTGATGGTGGGTAACCTGGTCATGCCGGCTGGAAATTTACTCGTATCTCTTCGATGAAAGGTTTCTGTTCTGGCTTATCTTCGCTTGGTATCGTTTCACCATCTTTCATGAGACATTCGATATATCCCCGAATAGCATCTTTCACCATTTCCCGCGCTTCCTCCAGATTATTGCCCTCAGTCACCAAACCGGGGAGAGTCGGAACGGTGACGGTATAACCGCCTTCTTCTGCCGGTTCAAAGATGACCGTGAACCGATATTGTTTTTCTTCGTGTGATGTCATTATAATTCGTGTCCCCTGTTGTCATTATATTCTTTTGGTAATGATAAAGCAATACGTTTAAAATCAAAGGGATTGCTTTTTTGTATGATGATTGATAGCATACTCATGAACAGCGACTGAGAAACGATATATCAGGTAACCATAATCCCGATCATGATCTCAAAAGAAAAAAAAATTAGCGACCTTCAAAAACTGGTCGATGCCATCGTTGTCAAAGACCGGGCCCAAAAAAAGAAACATCGCCCGCAAAACACCCGGATCGAATCGGATCAGAACGACTACATGCAGCCCCAGCAACTCGAGCCCGATAATTCTGGGGCAGGTCCGACAGAGCTGGTCAAGAAAACGTGGACACCCCCAGTCTCAGGACAGATCGTGCCTATTGACCAGATCATCCGGGGCGAATACCGATCCGCTTCTGACGGACATGTTTTTATTGCCGAAGAGCATTTCCCGGTCAGCTATCGACATGGTAAGCTGGCCCTGCAGTCCGCTTTCGAGATCGAGGCTGATGAACTTGTTTTCCTGACGGGCGATCCGGACTTGCACGCCTTCGATCTTCTCGAGACCCTGTTCCTCGATACCGAGACAACGGGCTTGTCTTTTACCACTGGGACCTGGGTCTTTCTGGTCGGCTGCGGTTTCTTTCAAACCGACGAATTTATCGTCCGTCAATATTTCATGCAGCACTATGACCAGGAGCAGGCCCTGATCGAACTTCTTGAACATGACTTGGACCGCTTCAAATCACTCGTCACCTTCAACGGTCGTCAGTTCGATCTGCCCCTGCTGAAAATGAGATTCATGGTCCAGGCTAAACGCCTGAAACTGGCTGATCAACCCCACTGTGACCTACTCACGTGCGCTCGACGCCTCTGGAAGAAAAAACTGAGATGGTGTAATCTCGGGAACCTCGAAACCCAATTACTCGGCCTGGAACGGGAAGACGATGTGCCGGGCAGCCTGATCCCCGACCTGTATACCCAATTCGTCCGCAACCAAAACGGATTGCTGATCGAACGCGTCTTTTATCACAACAAACTGGATATCCTGTCCATGGTCACCTTGCTGGCCCTGGTCCACCAGACCATCGACTATAAGACCTCTGAACGTGACCTGTCCGCCGAGGAACTCTTCAGCCTGGCTTGCGTCCATATCAAAAACAATCATTGTGCCGAAGCGATGGTCTTGAATCACGAAGCCCTGAACAGAGCCGATAGCGATGATCTGAAAATGAACATCCTGAAATGTCTGGGCTTCCTGGCCAAACGAGGCCCCGAACCGGACTCTGCCCGGCAATACTGGGAACAGATGAAACAACTCGAACGTATGTCAGACCTGGCCCCGCTCGAAGAACTGGCCAAATACTTCGAACATGCCCGTAACGACTACGACCGGGCCTTGAACGAATGTGATCAGGCCCTCGCTTTACTCGAAAAACCACCCTATACCTATCAACCCGATAAGCAGCATTCTCTACGTCAATCCTGGCTCCACCGCCGAGAACGCCTGCAAAGAAAAATCGATCCTCATAATTCCTAAAAGTAACCTTTTGCTCATCACCTCACCTTCTTTCTAGTTGACCACATAATTTCTATCCCTTGTGCGTTCGCTCCGATGACCTAAAGCACTTCTTCCAGCCCTCTCGAATGTCCAAAACGGTGACACATTTTCGTGAAATGTTCACTATTTGAACACACTCTGTGTGTTGGGATTGAGGAGGTATGTCGGAAACATGGATGTGTAGAGTAAGTATTAGAGCCGTATGAGACCATTTTGGTCTGCTCAGTTAGCAGGGTGCGGCATCAATATTGCACAAAGACGGGGTGTCGTTTCAATTGCAGATGGAGCACTCAGGAGGGAAATGGGCCAATGCTCGAGTTCCAAAATGCCGAAAGCGGAGAGGTCCCAGGAAGTGGGACATTTCACCGGTATGGCCACCTGGTGATTCTGATTCTTATGATGTTGTGTGCGTTTGGATTACGGACCAGGGGCAATGATTTTGGCTTGCCTTTTGGCGATTATGCTGATGAGATCGGGATACCACTCCGGGCTGCTTACATGATCAGGACAGGTGATTATAATCCACATAGTTTTTACTATCCTGCCCTGACTGATTATTCGATTGCATTTCTTACCGCACTCAGTATCCGGTGTGATGAATTGTTCGTGAAATTATCCCAGAAAGCCCCGAACACAAAAAAAACTGATCCCATAGCGCTTACTGAGAGAGCGCATATCATCGGTCGGACGCTTTCTGCTTTCTATGGTGCATTCATGCTTGTACCGGTATTTGGTATTGCCCGGACATTATTCAGTCCTGCCGTGGGTCTTGCAGCTTGTTTCTTGGTCAGCCTGCAGCCCGCGCTTGTTTTGCACGGGCACCTGGCCACTGTTGACATGTCACTTCTATTTTGGATGATGGCAGCGAGTTGGGCTGGGCTTCGATTTGCCGTTACCGGTCGGATGAGGAATTTATATATTGGGGCTGTGTGTATCGGGATTGCCACATCAGCAAAATATAACGGATGTTTTCTATTAGTTCCTTTTATTCTGGCTCTGGTCGGGCAGATCCGTCGAAATAAGCACACTTTTATAAAGCATGTTCTGGTTCATGGCCTGGTAATGATTTTCCTTTCGCTCACGGTTTTTTTTCTGATTGCGCCGTACTCACTCATTGATTATGCTCTGTGTAAGGAGCATATTCTCTGGGAATTCTATCATCAACGAGTCGGTCATCAGGCCCTGGGCTGCAGTGGCAATCATGAAACGCTGCCGTTGTATTGGGGTTTTCTTCATCACGGTTTCAACCTGTATCATGCTCTGGATATTCACTTACTCCTGTTAGCTTTAGCTGGTGTTGTCCTGCTGCTTTTTGAGTCATACTCTCTTCCGCGTCTGTATTTTCTATCTGTGCCACTGTCTTATATCCTGCTGATGTTTTGGTCGAAGAACGCGCCGGAACGTTACACCATGCTTCTCTATCCTTTTTGTATCATTTGTGCGGTGTATGTTCTTGACCGAGTGGTCCGTTCTCTGGCATTTGGGCGCTCTGCCCTGATCTTCCTGGTCATCTTCTGTGCACTGCCCTTTATCCGTGAGAGTGCCATGCTTCTCTCGATTCTCGGCACACCCCAAACATGTGCTCAAGCTCGAGAATGGTTTTTTGCGAATATTCCGAACGAGATCGGTCGCGCGGTCGACCCTTATACCGGTGTCTGGGTTGACGCACACCGGAACAATCACTTTAAGTTGCCCTCACTGGCCCACGATTCGAAACTGTCTCGACAATATTCAGTTGATTGGTACAGCCGAAATCAGGTAGAGCTGCTGGTTTGTTCGAGTATTATCAGAAAGCGAGATTCGACTGTAATCGAACGTTTCCCGGTCATCGGACAATTTTATCATTGGCTCAATTATCAAGCCTACAAGGTGAAAACATTTACAGGACAATCATATCAGCTTTTTAATCCGACCATCGATATTTATATTAGACCACAGGAGAGAATTATGAATAACGACAATACTTCAGTTACGATTCGTCTATCCTTCAACAAGGAACCACCCAACACATATATTTTTTTGTGGAATGGGATTGCCCTGTATCGGGGTAAAGAAAAGGCCGGAGAGTTTAGCCTCACCTTCAATGAAAAAAGCAATCTCGGGATCGTATTTTTCCCGACGACAGAGCCCGCCCAGTTCGAACCGATCAATCTTTCACTCGAATTCATTGGTGAGGAGGCGGGCCCAAACGGATATGAATTTTCACACATGACCGGTCAGGCAGGTGTCAATATTCCCTTTATTTTCAGCGCGACCCCAACAAAGTAATCGTTATGGTCCCTCTGTCCATGATCAGTGTGTTTGATATCCGAGGCGTCTATCCTAATCATAGAATTATGAGCATGTCCCGAATTTCTGTGATGATCGTTCTGGCCCAGAAACAGATCCGAGCAGAGAAGCAAGGAAACGTTCGTCTGGCCAGTCAATTATCCATGCGAGATTCCTTTGCTCGAGGGGCTTCCATACCCAGCTTGTCCATGAGAAATGCAAACTCGAGCGCATACTGTTCGATAAACGAGTCAATCGTTACGCCTCCCAGGTGACCGGCATCGCGTTGGATCAGGAGCAGGACCGGTTCATCGGACGAGGTGGCCTGTTGCAGGCGGGCCACCATTTTGCGGGCATGGAGCGGATCGGTCCGGGCATCGTTGGCCGCCCCGGTAATCAGGACCGCGGGATAGCGTTCGCCATCCTTGACATTATGATAGGGTGAATAGCGGTACAGATACTGGAACTGTTCCGGGTCCTCCGCTGTGCCGTATTCCGGGGCCCAAAGGTTGGCGATGCCGAATTTATGATACCGGACCATATCGAGCAGCGGTGCGGAGCACAGGACGACCCTGAACAGGTCCGGACGCTGGACCAGGGCGGCACCCACCAGCAAACCTCCGTTACTCCCGCCCCAGATCGCAATCTTGTCAGATCGGGTATATTTTTCAGCTATCAGCCATTCGGCCGCTGCAATGAAATCATCGAAGACGTTCTGTTTCCGATCGAGCATACCGGCCTCATGCCATTTTTGACCGTATTCACCACCGCCCCGGAGATTGGGAAAGGCCAGCATGCCTCCTGCTTCGATCCAGACTGTGAAAAACGATGAAAACTCGGGCTTGGTCGAGATGTTGAAACCGCCATAACCATTCATCAGAACGGGATTCGAGCCATCCAGTTCGAGGTCCTTTCGATGAATGAGAAACATGGACACAGGTGTACCGTCCTTTGAATTGTACCAGACTTGCTGGGCGGTATAGTTACTGACATCGATCTGCAAGGGGGGGGCATGATGGATGGTCAAGGTGTCCTCGACTGGATCATACCGAAAATCGGTCAAGGGATAGGTAAATGAGGAAAAGGAAATATAGACTTCGGGGCGGGACCAATAACCGCGAACACTAGCAGTGCCGATCGTCGGCAAGGTGACTGTTCGCACAAATGTCCCATCAAGAGTATATACTTTGATGCTAGTACAGACATTATGAGTATAGATGAGATAGAGATAACCGCCAGCCGGGACGAAATCTTCAAGAACGTCGTCTGTCTCCGCGACAAAAGTCTTCCAATACTCGCGCTGCGGTCGGGTCACATCCGTGACGAAGACCTGGCCTTTGGGCGCATCGAAATTGGTATAAATGAACAGTTTATTGTCGACAACACAGGCACCATATTCGGCATCAAAGCCCTGGGCCAAGGGAACGGGAGGTCCGTCAAGGCCAAGCGTGGCGAGAAAAACCTCGTCTTTGGCATTATTCATCCGGTAATAGATCGCATGCCGACCATTCTCCTGGACATGGACCCAATGATAGTATTCTTTGATCGAATCATGGCCTAAGACTTTGATATCAGCGATGGCCGGCGTGCCGATTTTATGAAGGTAAACGGATAACCAATAGTATTCTTCTCCTTCGGGGACCTCGCCTTTTAACGGTTTTGCCGAATAATAGAACCCTGAATTATCAGGCAGCCAGGAATTGAAGCGTTGGAATGCTCCCCGGACCCGATCGGGCAAGACCGTTCCGTTTTCGACATCCAGGACGCACAGGACAGGATTCTCGTCACCAGCCCGGGCTTTACCGAAGGCCATGAGCGAGCCATCCCAGGATGGGTACCAATAAGCGAGTGTCTGTTTGTCACCCCAGGTATTGGGATTGAGAATCTCGACCTCGGCTGCTTCATCATCCTTTGTGGTATAGATGATCCGATATTCCTTATCCTTAAATCGCCGCCTGAAAAAAGACCGTTCCCCGACCAGGACTTTCTCCGGCTTTTCCTCATCATCGTAATGCCAGAGGGCATCCAATCGAGAAGCCAGCCATTGTCTTTGAGGCAGATCTTTAAGCAAGAAATAGGTATACTGTTCCTGGGCCGCAACCCAGTCCTGAACCTCGGTCGCATTACCATCCTCGAGCCAGCGGTAGTCATCCGTTACCTGAACGCCATGAAGAACATCTACCACAGGTTTCATGGGTGTCTGGGGCGGCGAGATACTGTTCTTCTTCCTGATCTGACCCGTCACGCACGAAATGGTCACAAGAGCAACCAAAATGATGAAAAGCCGAGTTGATTTCATAATGGTTATCAAGCTTTTTTAATGAATCGGATCAGATAGAGGAGGACCACGGCACCGATCAAGGCGGTTATCAGCGAGCCGATTAGCCCTCCGAATGAGATTCCGAGCAGACCAAAGAGCCAACCACCCAGGATTGAGCCGATAACACCCAGGACGATATCACCGACCAATCCGTAACCACTACCCTTCATTATCCGACCGGCCAGCCAACCGGCCACAAGTCCGATCAACAGAAACATAATGAAACTCAGCAAGCCCATAGTGCCCCCCTTTGTACTTGAAAAGTTAAGGATACTAACCGTATCACTGTTGTACTATTATGAAGCTCTTTATCAGAAAGATCAAGAAAAAAGTCAGACAAGGCCATTCGTCTTCGCCCTCTGCTCGCTGCTTATCAGCTCAGAAGTCAATATGAGCTCCTGTATGTTTCCGAATTGCATTTTGGTCCCGACGTGCTACAAATGGCCATATAAAGGGTCCTGATCGGGAATGATTGGATATTTTGTCAAAGGTCCTGATTTTCGGGTAATGAGGAGAGCAAGGGACGTGAATAGACTCGGATTTTTGGGTTACTATCTGTTCGGGTGGTTGGCTCGATTATTGGCCACTGTTCTGTTCAGTACCTGTCGTATCAGCGTGATCGGCCGGGAAATTGAAGAAGAGTACCTGCGTAACAATCCGGGCAAGGGATTGCTGTATGCTTCCTGGCATCGCGGTCTTTTCCTGTTCACTTATTTTTACCGGTTTTTGGGCTTTATTGTCATGGCTAGTGCGTCGAAAGACGGTGAACTTGCCACCCAGGCCGTCAAACGTTTCGGATGGATACCGGTCCGGGGCTCCTCGAGCCGTTTCGGTAAGGAAGCCCTTCATGAAATGCAGCACCTGGTCCTCGAGGGCCATCGGGCTGGGCTGGTCGTGGACGCACCCCGTGGGCCGGCTCATGTGTCCAAGATCGGGATCATCATTCTGGCGAAAAGGACCGGTCTGCCGATCATTCCGGTCATGTGGGCTGCCGACCGATCCTGGCGACTCGATAACTGGGACCGGACCATAATCCCCAAGCCCTTTGCCCGGATCGTCTATCTCTATCATGATCGTTTTCTGACCGTGCCCGAAGAGGCGACCGATGAAGAATGCGAACAAAAACGTCTCGAACTGGATGCCATTCTGAACACCATGATGGAAAAAGTTGACAACTATTTCCTAACCGCACCGACGATTTGAGTTCATCCCCTCTTCGCTCAGCGAAGTCGATGTCCGGCCTTGCTTGTTCATGGTTATTCTCCCTGCTCTGCATCCATTTTCTTTTGCAAAGGTCACGCTGGTGTGATACATGAATAGGCATGATGGAGATCGAGATCAATGATACATTGGTCGGACTCGAAGTCAGACACGGGACAACTGCTTGAAAAGGGGCTGACGGGCATGCAAGTGAAAATTCAGGTTACTCTCAAGAAATCGGTATTGGACCCTCAGGGGGAAGCGGTCCGCAAGGGTTTGCTCTCACTCGGTTTTGGTGAAGTGGAACAGGTCCGCATGGGCAAGTATTTTGAACTCGAACTTCATGTCAAACCGGGTCTGGACCTGAAACAACGGGTCAATCAAATGTGCCAGAAATTACTTTCAAACCCGGTTATCGAGGACTTTGAGGTCTGGTATCCGCCGGAGGTGTAAATCAGATGCATTTTACCGTCATCGTCTTTCCCGGAACGAATTGCGATCATGATTGCTATTACGTGCTCTCGCAGGTATTTCATCAACAGGTAAACTATGTTTGGCACAACGATAGGACCCTGGGACAGACTGATTGTGTGATTGTGCCCGGTGGTTTTTCGTACGGCGATTATCTGAGATCAGGGGCCATCGCACGTTTTTCGCCCATCATGGAGGCGGTCCAGGATTTCGCGGAAAAGGGCGGCTTGGTCCTGGGAATCTGCAACGGATTTCAGATTTTACTCGAAGCCGGTCTTCTGCCGGGGGCCATGTTACGTAACCGGACCTTGCGCTTTATCTGTAAAGATGTTCATCTCCGGACCGAGAACAATCAGACCATTTTCACCCGGGCCCTGACTGAGGGTCAGGTCATAACCGTGCCTATCGCACACATGGATGGCAATTATTTTGCTGAGCCGGATGTGCTGACGGACATGAAGCAACACAATCAGATCATCTTTCGTTATTGCGATCTTCAGGGAAATGTGACCGAGGAAGCCAATCCGAACGGCTCAATCGAACATATAGCCGGCATTATCAACAAACGCGGCAATATTTTCAGCCTGATGCCGCATCCGGAAAGGTGTTGCGAAAATGTACTCGGCAACAGTGACGGGCGGTTCATCTTCGAATCGATCCTGGACAATTACCGTTAACCCAATCACGCTCATCTCTCTGAAAACAGGAAAAGCAGGAAAAACCGATGAAGCTAACCAAACAAATAATTGAACAGCACGGCTTAAGCCGCAAGGAATATGCGACCATTCTTGAAATTCTGGGTCGGGAACCGACTTTTACCGAGTTGGGTATTTTTTCGGTGATGTGGTCTGAGCATTGTTCATATAAAAGCTCGCGTATTCATCTCAAGAAGTTGCCGACCAAGGGCAGGCACATTCTGCAGGGTCCGGGGGAGAATGCCGGGGCTGTATCCATAGGTGACGGCCTGGCTGCTGTCTTTAAAATGGAGTCGCATAATCATCCCTCATTCATCGAGCCATATCAAGGCGCGGCCACGGGTGTGGGCGGCATTCTGCGGGATATATTCACCATGGGCGCCCGTCCGATTGCCTCGATGAATTCTTTGCATTTCGGTCCGCTCGATCAGCCCAGAAATCGGTATTTATTGAGCGGAGTGGTCGCAGGCATCGCCGGTTATGGCAATTGCATGGGTATCCCCACGGTGGGTGGTGAGGTTCTTTTTCATGAATGTTACAGTGGTAATCCGATCATTAACGTGTTCTCGTTGGGCATAGTCCGTTCCGACCGCATTTTCCTGGGTAAAGCCCAGGGAATCGGGAATTCGGTCATTTATGTCGGCTCAAAAACCGGGCGAGATGGGATCCACGGTGCAACCATGGCCTCGGAAGAGTTTGACGAGACCTCAGACGAACGTCGTCCCACGGTCCAGGTGGGTGATCCATTCACGGAAAAATGTCTGCTCGAAGCCTGTCTCGAAATTATGAGCACTGATGCGGTCCTGGCCATACAGGACATGGGTGCTGCCGGACTGACCTGTTCGACCGTTGAAATGTCTTCCCGCGGTGGGGTCGGCATGGAAATCGACCTGAAAAAGGTGCCGCAACGTGAAAGCATGATGAGCTGCTACGAATTAATGCTGTCCGAATCACAGGAGCGGATGTTGCTGATCGCCCGACCGGGTAAGGAGCAACTCGTCGTTGACATTTTCAGCAAATGGGGTCTTGAAGCATCGATCATTGGTACAGTCATTGCCGAAGACTTGCTCATCGTCAAGGACGGTGATCAGGAAGTGGCCCGTATCCCGGCCAGTGCACTGACGGACCGGGCCCCACTCTATAACAGGCCTCGGGCTATTCCCGCCCGGATGCGTCAACATCCAAGCGGTCCGCCTCCGGTTAAAGACCAATCTGATCAGATGAATGAAATCATGCTTCGATTGATCGGACATCCGGCCCTGGCCTCGCGCGAATGGATTTATCAGCAATACGATCATATGGTCAGGACCAATACCACCCTGCGGCCCGGAGCTGATGCGGCCATCGTGCGGATCAAGGATACCACGAAGGCCCTGGCTATCACCGTGGACAGTAACCCGCTCCATTGCTATGTCAATCCTTATCAGGGCAGTATCATGACCGTATGCGAATCAGCCCGAAACCTGAGCGTGGTCGGCGCAGAACCGTTAGCCATTACCGATTGTCTGAATTTCGGCAATCCGGAAAAGCCTGAAGTCATGTGGGAATTCGCCCGCTCGGTCGAAGGCATAGCCCGGGCCTGCTCTTTCCTTGACATTCCGGTCATATCGGGTAACGTCAGTTTTTATAACGAGACCTTGGGCAACCCGATTTTGCCCACTCCGACCATCGGTATGGTCGGTTTGATTGAAGATGTGACCTGCTGTTCGACCCCGTTTTTCCGGGAAGAAGGAGATGCGATTCTCCTGGTTGGTCCCGATCAGGTCCACCTTGGTGCTTCGCTGTATCTTTATCAGATCGAGCATCGGCTTGAAGGTCCTGGCCCCGTCCCAGACCTGGCTAAAGAAAAAAGATACCAAGCTGCAATCAGATGGCTGGTCCGGAGCGGGTTACTCCGATCCGCTCACGATATTTCTGACGGTGGTCTGGCCGTGGCTCTGGCTGAAAGCTGCGTTCGACCTGAAGGACAGATGGGCTGCCGGGTCGCTCTCGAAATTGGCGCTATGTCCCGACTCGAAACGCTCTTTGGTGAAGGGACGGCCCGTTTTGTCATCTCATGTTCCGGTTCCCAATTAGCCGAAGTTCGGACCTATCTGCGCCACAACCGGCTCAAACACCAGCTTATCGGCCTGGTCTGTTCCGATTGTTTTACCATTGCAGATACACTAGGCAGAAACATGATCGATCTGCCGGTGGCGGAGATCGCACAGGCCTGGAGGACGGGTCTGCCACTCTCGCTTGACAGAAGCTCTGATTCAAACTCCTGATTGGTCCTTCGATTCGGAAGCAACTATGGCTTTGATCGGATAGAAGAGTAGCCATGAGGCCAGGATGATCAAAACGATCCCGTTCGTTGCATAAAAGGAACTCTCGAGCTCAAGAAAGAGAGAGGCTTTATGCAGTAACGGCAGAACAAACACCGCGATCAGATAGGCCATGCTATTGCCGCGAAAAAGAAAACGTGCCAGACCAAACACGCCAACCAGAACCATGGTTGTCTGTACCAGACCAACACCATATTCTGACAGGGATACCAGTTCGAGCGGAATAGTGAGGCAGGCCAGAAGGACCAGGGCTGGTATGACCAGTATTTTATGTTTGAAGAATTGGTGATAGGCTGTCTCCGCAACGGTCAGAACAGCCAGTATCAACAGGCCCCTGACCAGGACCGATTCGCACTGTTGTAAAAAAGGAAAGGGCAGGTCGAGTCCGATTATGGTTTGAGCGGATGGCACGGTGCTCCCGCCTGGAAAGAAAACCCTGATCAAGTCCACAATATATTGATATGCCAGTAAACACAGGCCTGTCGGAAAAATGAGCCAGAGGGCCTCGATGGCTTGCCTGCGGTTATTGAGTTTTTCATTCAGTCGGTCACGGAGATTAAACCGGGCATCCAAGAGGGCTAAAAGAAATACGAACATGACATAATACATGACCAGAGAAATGAGAGAACCCGCCAATTGGTAAACTAGAAAGGTTGTGGGATGAATGGCAGTTGGATACGAGGCGAACGAGAGCGGAAAGTGATTGATCTCGTTCAGCAGGATGACTGTTGTAGGAATGGCTGCGGTATACAGGACTGCCTTCCAATTCATTCTGTGCTGAGTCGTGGCCCCATATAGCAAAAGCAGGGCAATCCCTGACAGAAAAACCATAACCAGAATCTGGCCCATGAGTCGAACATACCAGAGCAGGGTCCGCTGTTGACGCTGACGGGACCAGGCCTCGGGTATGTTGATATATTTTTTATATTCACCGATCCGCGTACCTCTCAGGATGATGAATATGCGCTCCGTAGCTTCGCCGACACATCTTTCATTCTTCTCCCAGGTGAACAGGTAATCCGTCCGATTTGCTCGAACTTTGGCTTCCTGTTCCACGAGTTGGAAATCTTCAATTGAGATATGGTGTGTATCAAGAAAAGCAGTGGCCCGGGCCATGGCTTTAGTCAAATTCAGATGTGACCCGGCCTGGTCCTTGGGCATGAGATGGACACAATGAAGGAGCTGACCATGGGAAATATCATAAGAAAATCGCCACTCTTCCTTTGATAAGGGGTGATAGTAACGGACCGTCCACGATCGTTCGGGGACGATCTGACGAAGTCGATTATAATGTTCGGTCCCACCCTGGTGCAGAATATATGTCAGACCCAGGCGATCGCGTTGTTTGGAGAAACGGGCCTCATCTTCCCGATCAGCCTCGCTTTCCTCTCTGCGGACCACAAAATTATCAGCCAGATAGATCAGGCTCTGGTAATGAGATAAGACACCGCCCTGTTCGGTGAGCATGATATCGGCCTGTTCCTGGATTGATGAGGGACTGATTTGAAAAGTGGGCCGTTCGATCTTGGGATAGTGACCTGCGAACCAGTGCAAACCGGCACAAAGAGCGACCAGGCCTAATGTTACGGCCATGAGCCGGGTCCGGCCAAGCGGTCGATAAGACAATTCAGCTGAGTCAGGTAAGGTGGCCGGTCGAGTAATATTTTGATAACGTGATATGCCCACAAGGCTATTCGTCAGACTTGAACCGGACTCGAAATAGCCCCGCCGGATATAACCGAACAACGACAGGAGCAGGGGAGCGAGCATGATACCGACCGAGAACAGGGCCATGATAATAAAATAGAGATGACTCGACCGAAAAAATACCATGGCCGTATAGAAAGCATCGATCGTATAATGCCAGACCAGGAGAGGCAAAACACCGAAACGGACCAGGACAAACCCGCAGACAATTCCGGCCAGTCCCACCTCGAGACCACGGATATAGAAGGGTTGATTGGGATAGGCCGCGTGACCGAACCCCCAAATCATGGCCGCAAGAAAGATCGCCCCCAGACGTGAATGTAACAGACGCTGTAGAAACGATATCAGAAAAATACGATCGAAAAACTCCTCGCTGACCGCAGGCAGAAAACCGATCAGCAGGACCGCGATCCAGGGAACATACGTGTTGACTATATTCGAATAGGGAATGTCAGCGGGGCTCCAGGCACCAAATCGGTCTGCCAGGAGATAAAAAACGATCTGACAAGCCAGAAACAGACCCGAGAGTGTATAACCAAACAAGACGTCGCGGAAGAACTTCTTGCTGCGCATGGCCCTGAGGCTGAAAAGAGCTTCGATGCTGACCATATCGGGATAGTCGCGACGATAAAACGATTCGGCTGTGGCTACAATAATAGTAATGATCGAGGCCACGGTCAATGACATCATCAGGCCCTGAAACAAGTTACCAAATACGAAGCCGGCATATGATTCCGTGGTGACATAGTTGGCAAGTCGCAGCGGGATTTGATTGAGATCGTTGATAAAATAAAGACAGAAAGCGATGGCACCGTAAGCGAGAGCTACTGGCCAGCGGACATCACCGGCCATGACCCGAATGAAAAAATAGATCAGGAGCCCCAAAAAGGCCAGGACGGTAACCAGCAGAGCAACCGTGCCGGTCGTGTTGTTCAGCGAAAGCAGGCTGGAGTATTCACGGACCCAACTCTCAGGGACCTGTAATGCCTCTGTATAGCCACCCAGTTCGCGCCCGATCAGATGGACCTGATAGGTATAGGGCGCACCCGCCACCGAGAAGTCCTTCAAGGTCCAGGTAAAGGTATGGTCTATCCGCCCCTTCAAAATCAACCTCTTTATCTGGGGACAGTCTAAAGCATCGAGAGCGACACCGGCATATCGTTCCAAAAAATGTTCGGCCAGAGGTCGGGCCTGTTCGCTGGTCAGTCGGGCACCCGGTTCGTCCTCGCTCACAATCCGACGGAAACCGGCCAGGTGCCCCCTCGGTGTGAGCTCGACCACAAATTCCTGTTTGGTAAGGGGCTTAAACCAACGCGTGCGCCACTTCCAGATTTTTACTCGATCATCAAAAAGAGCGTTGGCCCGATCAAGCCCCAGGGTCCGCTCCATGAATATCTTGGTCTGATCGTCGTAATCGAATATGGTCACCTGTTTGTAACCATCAGGCAAGGTGATGACATTTGTCAAGAAACGAAAGGCTTGCTGCTGTGCTTGCTCGCGGGTTATCCGGAAATCGATCGTAGCCTCGGGAAAGGCCCTCGAAAAGTTCCGGATCGAAAACCATACCGTGCCTATCAACAGCAACAGACAGATGATGATAAAACGAAAATCATGCCGCCCCATTTTCTCATGTGTCATCCATCAATTCCTTTCAATCCCGTTGCTGATGAATGTGCACATTCAACTCAGCGTTTGTAACCGATCTGTCTCAAAAAAGCTTTTCGTTGTGTTTTCGCGTGTTCATCCTCGATCCCAAGGGGGGACATGCCATCGATCACCCCGATAATAGCCCGACCGAGATCAGTCTGGGCCACGATCACCTGGACCGGATTAGCCGTAGCGCAAAAAACATGACACACCTCTCGGCAGTCTTTGATATCATTGAGCACAGTCAAAGGAAAGGCCATCTTCATAATTATCAGAAAGGAGTGCCCCGCACCAATTTTAAAGGCATTGGTGGCAGCACATTCGATCAATTCGGCATTATTACCCTCTGTTCGGATGAGCCGGTCCTGTGAGGCCTCACAGAAAGCCAGGCCAAACTGGGCCTGCGGTCCGCTGTTAACCATGACTTCGTAAAGGTCCTCCACTGTTTTGATAAAATGGCTCATGCCCAAAATGATATTGGCCCCCTCCGGAAAAGATACTGGTACAATCTCTGTTTTCATCTGATCCTCCTTCTCCTGCATTACTGAGATCGGATGTCATCCTATCATAAAAGACAGTCCTTGACAAATCACGGCCATTACTTTAGAATTTACAGTATCGGTCTCGTTCGTTGAGGAAACATAGAACGTTTTTTCAAACAATACCGAGCGCGTTGTTCGTCGAGAAGATCACTATTTGTGCTCATAAATAGATATGGCGTCAAACCTCAGAAAGGGGGCAAAATGTCCAGATATTTGTATATCGCTGTTATAATCTTTTGTCTGCCGACGGTCGTTTTCGGGCAATGGGTGGTTGATGAAGGGTTTGAGTCGGGTGTACCCCCGACGGGATGGCAGAGTTATCAAGTTGAAGGTGATCCGTGGGAATCGAGTAGCTATTATATTCACTCGGGATCATACTCAGCCCTACACACTTATTTCGAAAGTAATGAGAATGCCTGGTTGATCACGCCGGCATGTAATTTGACCGGTATGAGCGATCCTCATCTCATTTATTGGGAATTGGTCGAGTACGGTGAGTATGCGGAAGCGCATAATGTTAAAATCTCGACGGATTATCCGGGTAGTGGCGATCCGTCGGGTTCGACCTGGGTCGTCCTTAACGATGTGATTGGGACGGAGTTAGCCTGGGTCGAGCAATCTTTTTCCTTATCGGCCTATATTGGTCAGACAGTTTACATCGCTTGGCAGTATACCGGTTATGATGCCTCGGATTGGTATATCGATGATGTGATGATCGGTGAAGAAGGCGCAATCAACATCTTTCCACATCTCGAAACCTTCGATCATGCCGGAGAACTTGCTGACGGTTGGAGCAACGATACGCTCGATTCGGGTGAAGATTGGCTGGTTGTAACGGCCATGGATAATGGTGCCAGTTCTGATTATCCGACCGGCACCGGATATTTCCTGGCAGTTGACGATTCGTCGCCCCATCTGACCCCGACCTCGATTGTCAGCCCGCCTTTCGACTTGACCGGATTGTCCGTGCCGGTTTTATCTTTTTATTACTACATTACCTACTATCAGGACTACTCGAATCTGGAAGTTGATATTTATGATGGATCGACCTGGCATGACGCGGTCGTCACACTCTCGAGAAATGTTTATTGGGAACAGGTCCAAATCACACTGACTCCTTATGTTTCGAACTGGACCATATTCAGGTTTCGTGGGCTCGAACACGGCTCGAATTATTTCAGCGATATCTGTCTTGATTATCTGAGCGTTTATGATTTAGCGGCTGCACCCGCTTGTTCCACAGTGGTCCATCCTACCAACCTGGCTACGGATATTCCCGTTTCCGGTTTCCTGTCCTGGAACGAGGTCCTCGGAGCTTCCGGTTACCGGCTCTACTTTGGGACAAATGGTGCTGGCGTATCGGACCCGACCAATATCGCCAATAATGTCAATCTGGGCAATGTTTTATCGTATAACTTCGAGGACCTTGCATACCAAACGGTCCATTATTGGAAAATAGTGCCCTATAATGTTCTTGGTGATGCGACCGGTTGTTCAATCTGGTCATTCACGACAAGTACCGACCCGACCATTCATTCTTTCCCCTGGCTCGAGTCATTCGAGAACTCGGGCGAGATTCCCTTGCACTGGAAGAATGATATAGGCGATTCCGGGGAGAACTGGTTCTTTACCACGGGCAGCACCAATTCCGGTGATGCTGAATATGGCGTAGCCGATGCCGGTGATCATACCACAGGCACGGGCTACTTTGCCTGGGTCGATGACAGTGCCTCTCACGTCACGCCGACCTTAATGACCACACTTCCCCTGGATATCGATGAATTGGTCACGCCGACCCTGACCTTCTGGTACTGGATCGGCAATACGGTTGAACCGTACTCGACCCTGAATCTCGATATCTGGGACGGCAGCACCTGGAACGAATTGATCATCACCGACATCACGGCCAATGGCATGTGGAGCCAATATGCTCTTAATATCTCCGATTATAAATCATCGGGAACAAAGATCCGGTTCCATGCCCTCGAGGGGAGCAGCTATCAGAGTGATATCTGCCTCGATGATGTCTCGGTTTTCGATGCCTGGTTAGGCCCTCAGCATGCTATTAACCCAAATCCCGCTGATACGGCAATCGATGTCAATCGCCGGACCGACTTGTCATGGCAAGTTGGGGCCGGCTATTCCCCCACCGGTTATCGAATCAGTTTGTGGTACGTCGAGAATTCGACCAATATCTATCTATGCGATGACGTCGATCTCGGAAATGTTACCTCGTGCGATCCATCGACCTGCGGTTACGATGTGCTCGATTTCGATCGGCTTTATTACTGGCAGGTCATTCCCTATAATGCTTATGGTGATGCGCCGGGTTGCCCGATCTGGTCATTCACGGTCATGTCATTTCCATTCGTTGCGGATTATCCCTGGATCATCGATTTCCAGGAAGGTGTTCTGCTACGCTATGCCTGGGCCGTCGAGGGAACGGAGGAGTGGGCCCTGGATCTTAACAGCGGTAACTACAGTGCCTTGTGTGAGTTCTACAACTGGAGCAGTGGTGCATACAGTCGTCTCCTGACCCCCTTCTTTGATTTGACCAATGTCACCAAAGCCTCGTTAAAATTCAGCTATTCGCACATGCATAACGCCGCCGATGACCGACTCCAGGTGATTTTAACCAATGGCAGCCTGTCCTACACCTTGTTCGACAAAACGGGAGCCGATCTGGATTCGAATGATGGGGCTACGGGCACCACCCCCGGAACTTATATACCTGTTTACATCAACATCCCCTCGGCTGCATTAGGCTCACAAAACCTGTGGCTGGAATTCATCGGGACGGGTGCTGGTGGCGCCAATCTTTATATCGATGATTTTGAACTGGCTCTGCACACGGTGATCATCAATGATGTTGCCTGGATGGGTACCAATTACAGCACTGCCGATGAATGGATCGAATTGTATAATCCGACCTTGAATCCGATCAATATTGCCACTTGGTCAATCGACACCGGCACGGGCGTACCGTTCAATTTCAGTGAAGCCTCGACTATTGTAACCACGATCATTCCGGCCAAGGGCTCGCTTGTTTGTGCCAGCAATGCCAATGTGTTCTACTCGGGTGCCACTGTGCACATCGCCGATGCTGAGATTACTTTCCCTGATGACGGTGGAGAAATCCTGCTGTATGATCAACAGAGTGGTGCCGGAAAGATCATGAGCCGGCTCAATGATGATGGTCCCTGGTGTGGCGGTCTATCAAGCGGTGCGTATGCCATGGAACGGATTGATCCTTTTGGCTTGGGCGACTTATGCGGGAACATCGGCACGAATGATGGTCTGACCATTAACGGTCTCGATCAGGACCAAAATCCTGTCAATGGCACCCCGGGTGAGGTGAATTCGCAACAGGTCATGTTGACAGTCACCAAGTCGAGTTCAAATATCATTCTTAACTGGTCGCCTTCGGTTGCGGCCGGACCTTTCAGTGTTTTTTACAACAACACTTCACCCAATACGGTCACGTTCGATTGTTTGTTCAAAGAAGCTGCACCGACGGTCACACTCACCGGTGGCGTGACTGACGGTAAAACCTATTACTTCATCATCCGGCAATAGGAGTTGTTACCAGGGGCGTCAGTGCCCGATGCTTGTTATCCGAACAAATCCGAGGTGAAGGTCGATAGACCTTCACCTCTTTTATCATGATTGACAGGTGAACGATGAAAGCCTTGCTTTTTGACGGTTCGAACGTTTATCTCGACAATGATTATCCCCTGCCTCGTCGGCAGAAGGGTGAGGTGCTGGTCCGGATCGAACGGGCCGGTATCTGCGATACGGACCTGCAGATCGTTGCTGGCTACATGGCGTATCGAGGCGTTTTGGGTCATGAATGTGTCGGACGAGTCGAACAGGCGGACGACCCGAGCCTGATCGATGCCCGGGTAGTCGCTGAGATCAACACCGGATGCGGTCATTGCTCCTGGTGTCTTCGGGCTGAACCGGAGCATTGTCCGGAGCGGACCGTGCTCGGAATTCAGGGCCGGGACGGGGTCATGGCTGAATATGCCGTGTTGAACCAATCGACACTTAAGCTTGTCCCGGAGAATGTTTCTTCTGAACAAGCCGTCTTTACCGAGCCACTCGCTGCTGCCCTTGAAATAACGCAACGCATACATATCCGACCGACGGATCGGGTACTGATCATGGGCGACGGCAAGTTGGGCGGTCTGATTACCCAGGTCCTGGGCCTCGTGGGCTGTAACCTCACCGTTCTGGGGCGACATCGGCACAAACTCGAAGCATTGAAAGCACTCTGCAGCAGTATCACTATATCTCAATCTGCGTCAGCGCTATTAAATTCACGGTTTGATGTCGTGATCGAAGCGACCGGACGAGCCGAGGGTCTTGATCAGGCGATCAGTTTTACCCGCCCCCGCGGTAGCCTTGTCCTCAAAAGCACTGTTGCCCGGAGACCCCTGATCGATTTGAACAGGATCGTCATCGATGAGATCAATCTGATCGGTTCACGCTGCGGACCTTTTGACCCGGCTTTGAGGTTACTCGAATCGGGTCTGATTCAGACCTCCGTGCTAGTGGAGGCGATAGTGCCTTTGACCCACGGGGTGGAAGCCTTTCAAAAAGCACAGCAGCAGGGAAGTCGCAAAATCATACTCGATCCATGTATCTAAAACACATTTCCGAGGTGGAATAATGCCTGTATCAATACGTCAGAACTGGGAAACATATGAATTACAACATTTAGCACCTTTTGCGCTGAAAGCGTGTCAAAGTAAAGGCCGGCAATATCCTGAGCCTGAAGCGACCTTTCGGACCTGTTTTCAACGGGATAAAGACCGGATCGTCCATTCGAACGCTTTTCGCAGGCTCGAATACAAGACCCAGGTCTTTGTCAATTATGAAGGGGACCATTATCGGACCAGACTGACCCATACTCTTGAAGTAGGGCAGACCGCGGTTGCGTTGGCCCGGGCTCTGCGCTTGAACATTGATCTGACCGAAGTAATCGCCATGGCCCATGATCTCGGACACACGCCCTTTGGCCATGCAGGCGAAGAAACATTGCAGCATCTGATGAAGGATTTTGGCGGTTTTGAACATAATCGCCAATCGCTCCGGGTGGTTGACATTCTCGAGGAACGCTACCAAGCTTTTCCCGGCCTGAACCTGTCCTGGGAAGCCCGGGAAGGAATTATCAAACATCAATCCGCATACGATCATCCGAGTGAGGAGGATTTCAATCCCGGGAAAAAGCCATGCCTCGAAGGACAGGTCGTCAATCTGGCTGACGAGATCGCTTACAACTGTCATGATCTCGAGGACGGACTCCGTTCGGAAATCCTCGACCCTAAAGACCTGTCCAAACTGCAACTCTGGCAACAGGTCATCGATCTGACCGAACGAGACGGGGCCTGCAAATCTGACGAACAGCGCCATTATCAGGCAGTCAGACACCTGAAAAACGTGTTACTCACCGATGCTATTCTGAACAGTCAACGTGAATTGGAAGAAGCGGCGGTCGAATCAGTTGAACAGGTCAGGGACCACGATCGCCTTCTCATCTGTTTAAGCCCTGACCTGGCCTTGAAAAACAAGGAATTCCGGCAATTCCTCTTTCAGGACCTCTACTTCCATTTTCGGATCATCCGCATGGCCGATAAAGCCAAATTCTTTATCACCCGTTTGTTCGAACGTTTCCAGCAGAGACGGGACATTCTTCCCCAGAAAATCAGGACCAAGATGTCCTCGACTGATTGTCCCGAACGATTGATCTGTGATTATATCGCCGGAATGACCGACCGTTATGCGCTCGATGAATACAAAAAACTGTTCGAACCCTACGAACGGGTCTGATGTTTCAGACCCGTCTCAGGGCTCTTTACTGTGTAGGTTGCGTCGTGTAGAATAAAATATAATAGACACAATCAGCGCCAGTCCCGAAACCGGTCCCCTCTAATGTCACTACATCATAACCATATTGATAGTTCGTGAAATGGATAGTATTCACACCAGCTGTACCAGAGGTGATGTCGATGTAGCCGTATTCGGCCGAAGCCGTCCAGGAAACGCCGTTCAGGAACTCGAATTGCACCTCGGCAGTCTGCTCCGGAAACATATAAACCAGGTCACCAACATCATATGGATAACCATCAACGAATATGTTCTCAAAAGAGCAGGGCTCGCATTCGGATTCTATGTATATTCCTTCGACATGGGTCGTTTCGCCCTCGATCACCCAGGTCGTTACCGGATCTGGCGTTTCATAGCCCGCTACATAGCCAAACGTCACAAGATATATCCCGACTTCCAATTCGCCCTGCCATTGACCATAACCGACCCAATCCAGATTGACATAAATGTCACCAGCCACCGGCGATGTCCAGATGTTCAGAATACCCATGTCTTCATCTGGCGTCGGCGTTGCGGTCGGCGTGCCCTCGGGCGTTTCCGTCGGAGTCGGGGTCTCGACCTCCGATGTGGGAGTAAACGTGGCCGTGGGTTGAGTTATATCGTCGTCATCATCAGTATCTGTACAACCGATAATCAAGCCCAGGGCTGATACAACCAAACAGATATAGAAAAACACCATAAAGAGAGAAATATTGTGATTCTTATGTGACATATGAACTTCTCCTTTTGATTAGTGCTATCTCAATAAGTATCGATTCCGGACTAGATCGCTCAAAATTGAGCACCTCCCTCGAAAATGTAAAAAAAGATTTCGAGTAGACAATCATCATCCTCACCATAACCTGTCCCTTCGATGTGGAGAACATCCTCACCCGTGACGTATGGCTGCGGCGTGTAGGTAATCGTGTTCAACCCCGGTCCACCCGAATAGTGATCGAGTTCGGCCAATTCGGTTGTCGCAGTCCAGGACACACCATCGAGGAATTCAAACTGCACCTCGGCATAGCCGAACATCCAAACATAGAAGATATCTCCATCATAAGGTTCTCCGTCCAGGTAAACATTCTGAAAGTAACAGGGATCATAATCGGTGAACGTATAGACACCTTCGACATGGGTCGTTTCTTGCTCGACCACCCACGCTGTTACAGGTTCAGGAGTAGTATATTCCGCAACGTACCCAAAGGAAACAACATACTCCCCGGGCTCCAATTCGCCCTGCCATTGACCGTAACCGACCCAGTCCAGATTGACATATATGTCACCTGCCACCGGCGATGTCCAGATGTTCAAAATACCCATGTCTTCATCAGGCGTCGGTGTTGCGGTCGGCGTGCCCTCGGGCGTTTCCGTCGGGGTCGGGGTCTCGACCTCCAATGTGGGGGTAAACGTGGCCGTGGGTTGAGCATCATCGTCATCATCATCACCATCTGTACAACCATTGATCAAACTAAGACCAAAGAGGACCAGAAATATGCAAAATAAGAGCGAAATCAGCGTAAAAAAAGTTTTTCTCTGTGGCATACTAGACTCTCCTTTATGTTCCTTCGAGCAGGGTTTTAGTTACATCTGCGTGAGCCGAAAATCTCATCGTGGCGGACCGCATGTGTGGTTTTCAACCAAGTAATAGTATCAAGAGATACTAGTAAATGTAAGTCGGTCCCGGTTAAAAAGCAACAATCCCTCTCAGGTTTTTCTACTGAATTGTGAAGAGTTATCTGGGCATGAACTTTTTTATGGTCTAATGAAAAGAGAAAACAGGATAGAGCAAGCTGTCATGCATTTCAGGCAATCCTGGCCTTGAGGACAAGCAGGGCTTGTTGCAGATAGGACTGGTCGATTTCGAAGCCAATGAAGTCGACGCCGAGGTCAAGGCAGGCCAAGGCGGTATTACCGAGCCCAAGAAAGGGGTCCAGCACGGTCGTGACACGTTTCAGTCCATGGAGCCGGATACACATTTCGGCCAGTTGGGGTGGAAAGGTTGCGGGATGGGGCCGGTCTTTTTTTCTGTATTTTATGGTTTGATACGGGATATACCAGGCATTGCCACGGCAGCGAACAGCTTTCGAGGCCTTCTGCCAGCGGGTAACGTTTGATTTATCTTTGTATGGAACACCAATAGCCAATCGATCGAGTCTCACGTCGCCATCTTTGCTGAAATGAAAGATATATTCATGGAGATCATTGAGATAACGCTCGCTGTTGATGGGTTTATAGTGACCGACATTGACCTCGATCCGGCGATTGTAACTCCTCTCGGCAATATAGATCGATTTGATCCAATGAATCACGTTCTGTAATGTAAAATATTTTCTCAGTACGGTCAGGACCTCGAAAGGACCCCAGGGATCGCTCGGCTTCGAGCCGATATTGAGAAAAAACGAGCCCTTGTCCGATAAGACCTGCTTGACCTGGACAGCCCATTGTTCAGTCCAGTCAAGATAATCCGATCGTGGTTGAGTGTCATCGTATTGTCCGTACTTCACACCGAGATTATAAGGTGGAGAAGTCACGACCACATCGATCTGACCAGGTTTCAGAAAATGCTGCATTCCGGTCAGGCAATCCTGATGATAGATCATCAGATTAGTGCCGGAAAGGGCAGTCAGTGTAGATATTCTGTCAGATTCCGAATGGGTGCATCCCGCTTCGGACCGTATATGATCGGGTTTATGTTGGGGCATGATCGAGATTGACCCCCTAGGCTAACAGTTTTGTTCGCTTGTTGAAATCCGTGATCAGAGCATCGATCTGTTCGAAGGAAGCATGAATGTCAGCCCAGTAAGTCCTGTGTTCGAACCACTGCTGATTCAGTTCAGCCAACTCTTTTTGCTGTTGTTCGATCCAGGTATAATATTTCAGATTGTGAATGCGCTTGCGGTCATAATATGAGCATTCGAGCAAATGGTCACTCTCTATCTGTTGGAGCACCTCAAAATCACGGGCCGCCTGGATTTCGGAATAGGCACCCCAGCTCTGTCTCAATTCGGCCAGACGTGAGCCATAGAGTTCCATGGAATCCGTAAAGACCGTAAAAATAAGGTCATGTTCGTCGAATTCATAATATTTGGCCATCTTGATAGCTGAGATGAGATTACCCAACGATGAAATCCCCAACACATCCAAAGCATTCACGATCGATTCGGGGACATGTTGTTTAAGTAAATAGCGCCGACCGGTCGGCTCGTTGAACAATCGCAACAGGCGAAGGGCTTGATTGTCATCGATGGCGATGACCATATCGGTATTCCGGACATTATGAATCCAGGGGACATGCTTGTCGCCAATACCTTCAAGCCGGTGTCCGCCGAACCCATTCAGCAACAAGGTCGGACATTGAAGGGCCTCACCCACGCCGACTTTCATGACGGGAAAGGGTCCTTTCAGATAATCAGCCGATCCCAGAGTGCCTGCTGAGCCCGACGAGAGGACCAATCCGGCCAATTGATCGTCAGTCTTCATTTCCTGGAGGAAGACCTCATGTATGGCCCGACCGGTCACAACATAATGCCAGAGATGATTGCCCATTTCGTCAAACTGGTTAAAAATGACCACATCCTGGCGCTGCCGACGTAACTCCCAGCACTTGTCAAAAATTTCTTTGACATTACTTTCGCAACCGGGTGTAGCAATGACCTCGCCAGCAACACGGGCCAACCAATCGAAACGCTCCCGAGACATTTCTTCGGGCAAGATAGCGATCGATTCGCAGGCTAACAGAGCAGCGACATAGGCACCACCGCGGCAATAATTTCCTGTCGAAGGCCAGACCGCTTTCTGGGAAGTAGGGTCGAATTGACCGGTTATCAACCGGGGCACCAAACAGCCAAAGGTGGCTCCGACCTTATGGGCCCCGGTAGGAAACCATTTACCCACCAGCCCAAGAATTCGGGCTTTGACCCCGGTCAGACTCGACGGCAATTCGATGAAATTGACCCGACCATACCCGCCACCCTTCACCACCGGCTCATTTTTCCAGGTTATCCGGAAGAGATTAATAGGATGAACGTCCCACAGACCAACATGATGCAATTTGGCTCGAATCTCGGCTGGAATACGCTCGGGATCGATCATCTGTTCAAAGGTGGGAATGATAATGCCCCGTTCCTGACAGCGTTTGATGGTCCGTTCAAGCTGTAATGGATAAACGGTTAAATCGATCATTGTTGCACTCCTTACTGTCATTCAACGCGTCGAATTGTTTGCTCAGTCTCTTGCCATATCCGGTCAACTCCCGCATAGTATCGCCTATAGTATTATAAAACGTGCAGAAAATAAAGAATTGTTTTGAGACCATCACCATGCCACCGTCAGACCATAACGATCTCATGAACTGACCTGCTGAGCGTCAAACCTATGACCTCTACAGTATTATTGACTTATTCCTCAGATTCGGTTATAGTTTATCCGGGCAAAAGAAAAAGCATCATTTTTCAGCAAAGAAAGGTCAATGTGCTGATGATAATTTGTCCTCATTGTGGAAGTGAAAATGACGATCTGGCCCATTATTGTTCTGCATGTGGGCATGAATTAAGTTCGAGGGAGAAGGCCAAGATTGATACGGACCCTCTGTTTCAAAAGGAAAGGAAAAGGCTCGAGATCGAGGAAACTTTCAAGTATCCTCTCTCGACCCTGAAAACGCTTCCAAGCGGACACCTACTCCTGAATCGATACGAGATTCTGAAGTTAATCGGTAAAGGGGGAATGAGTGTTGTCTATAAGGCCCACGATGTTATTCTCGATGAGATGGTCGCCTTGAAGATATTAAAACCCTCGATGGCTGAAAATCAGGACATGGTCCAGAGATTCAAGCGTGAGATCAAACTTGGTCGTAAGATCAAGCATCCGAATGTATGCCACATTTATGATTTTGGTTTTGTTGAAGAGCTTTTTTTCATTTCCATGGAATTTCTTGACGGGACGCCCTTATCCAAAACAATAAGTAATATCGAATCGTTGCCCCTGGACGTGAGGGTCGAAATTACCCGGGGAATTCTGGAGGCCATCGCCGCTGCCCATAAGGAGAACATAATCCACCGTGATCTCAAGCCATCCAACATCATGTTGGTTACTGGTTATAAACCGGTGATCATGGATTTCGGCATTTCACGTATGGCCCGAGAATCAGACATTACTGCGGCTGGCGATTTGTTAGGCACTCCCATTTATATGGCCCCTGACCAATTCACGGGCAATACTCCCGATCAACGGTCCGATATATATGCTTTAGGTGTGATTTTCTATGAGTTGTTTACCGGTATGCCTCCCTTCACTGGCGAAACAGCGATCGAGATTGCCATGAAACACCTCAAGAATACGCCGCGCAAACCAAGTAAACTCAATCCTGACATACCTGTGCTAATCGAGCAGATCATACTGAAGTGTCTTGAAAAGGAGCCTGGTCAGAGGTATCAAACGGTCAGGGAAATCCTCCAACTGTTCCGGGAAGCAAAGTCCTCGATTGTCACTCGTGAAAAGAAAGAAGAAACGCTGAAGCGGGTCCTTATCGCCGATGATGATTATAATATCCGGACCTTGCTCGGTGTGGCCCTCAAGAAAAACGGCCTGGATGTTATCTATGCCCAAAACGGTCACGAGGCACTGTCTATGTGCCTCGAAGGCAAACCGGATGTCATTGTTACGGACCTGATGATGCCTCAGATGGATGGCTTACAAATGATCGAATTCTTGAAAGACAATACCTTACTCAACAAGACGCCCCTCGTTGTCATTTCTGCAAAAAGTGATAAGGACTATATTGCTTATTGTAAATCAATGGGGATTGCTGAATATTTCACCAAACCTTTTGATATTCAAAAGTTTGTCCGCTATATTAAATCAATTCTTCAATCGAAACCATCAGACTCAAAAAACTGACATGTACTTTCAGAGGTATAATATCTAATGAATGACAGAAATATATCCCGTGCTCATCTTGAAATAATTCGAGGCCCAGATCGTGGCAGAATCATAGCTCTTGATCGCGAGGTATCGATTATCGGACGCAGTAAACAGTGTGATATCGTGCTTACGGACGAGACTATTTCCCGTCAACACATCGAGCTGAGTGTGCTATCTCTTGAAAGAGGCCTACTCCGTTTAAAGGACCTTGACAGTCGCAATGGTGTTTTTGTCAATCAAAAGAAAGAAACTCTGAAAGAGATCGTTTCTGGTGATCAGATCGCGATTGGCGATACAATCATGTTGGTCCGGTTTTATGATAGTTCGAGACAAATCGTGCTTCCCGGCGAAGAAAAGTCTCTGGACAGTGATGAACAGGACACTGAGGACCGGCTGGTCGCGTCAATTGGGGTCGAGCAGGTCAATCTTTCGGATTTCCCTCTCGGTCACATCGAAACCGATGTCCTGCAAAAAAGGCTCCAAACGCTTTATAAAGTGAGTGAAGTCATTATTTCACCCCTTCCCCTTAAGGAAAAACTGTCACGTCTGCTGGACACGATCATTGCGGTAATCCCGGCCGAAACGGGTTTTGTGGCTGTCATCAATACGGAAACGGGTCTACTCGAACCCATGGCCACAGTTTTAATCCAGGTATCTGCTCGACCGCGCTCGAAGAAGGTATCATGGACAATAATTAATAAGTGCATGACCGATAAATGTGGCATACTCGCCAGTGACGCTGCCCGGGATAAGCGTTTTGATGCCGCTGACAGTATTCTGCAGGAAAAGATCAGGTCCGTCTTATCCGTCCCGCTCATTTTTCAGGACCGGCTTTTTGGGGTCATTTTTCTCAGTACGAGTCAGCATCTGTCAGCATATAACGAACAGGACCTGGAATTCCTGACTGGTATTGCTAACGAGATTGCACTGCTGATCGAGCGTGATCAGAACCTGCAGGCGCAGATTGTCAGGGAAAAGCTGGCTGAAGTGGGAGAACTTGTCGCGGGTCTTTCCCATTATATTAAAAACATACTCTTTGCTTTGACTGAATCACAGCAAATGATAGATCGGGCCTTGAAGGTCAACGATTACCAGACAATAAATATGACCTGGCCGATTATCAAGAACAGTTCCGAACGTATTGCGGACCTGGTTAACAACATGCTCTATTTCTCCAAAGAACGCAAGGGTGAACTCCAACCGGTCGATATACGAAAGACCATAGCAGACATTCTTAAGTTGTATCAACCGGTCTTCGATCGAAATGACATCAGTATTCAAACTTCATTCGATCCTCAGTTGAAAACCTGTCAACTCGACCCTCATTCCATCTACCGCGTCGTGCTCAATCTTGTCAGAAATGCAATCGATGCGGTCATGGGGACAGCGGACCCCATGATCACGTTCACCACGCATTATAATCAGGACCGCAATACTGTCGAGATTACTGTTGCAGACAATGGCTGCGGTATTCCTCATGAGAATCTCGATAAGATTTTTCATTATCTTTTTAGTACAAAGGGTAATGAGGGGACGGGGATTGGTTTGTTTATATCGAAAAGGATTGTCGAGAGCCATGACGGCAGTCTGACTGTTGAATCCGAGAGCGGGCGCGGGGCCCGTTTTACTATTACTTTACCCTGTTCACACGATCCGAACCAATGGCCTCAGGCTGAACAATCTCAGAATGCAGTTGATCGGCAGCCCGATAATAACCAGACCACTAATGATGTCGAACATGGTCCAGACTCGCAAAAATATGAATCTTGATTTTTTGGCAGGCTTTTGATAGTATCTGTCCCGATGAAGACAATCTCAAACAGGACTCGATAAAACCGGATATGATCGTCACAAAAACATGTTCCTTTCTTTGTTTTCTCTTTTGCCTAAGCGTTCTCGCAGGGACTGAAATCTTTGCTGAGCCCAAAACAATTGCAGTGGTAACACTTCAGAATTCCCAGGTTTACGACGAAGCGCTCGAAGGCTTTAAAGAAAGCATCAAAAACGCTAATCTCGACGTGAAATACCAGGTCTTTGATGTTTCGCACAAAGACGTTTTTTCGGAGTTGGCGGGAGCCCGTAACGATTTGATTTATACTATCGGAACTGCGGCCACAGTCAAAACCTTTCGCTCGGCTAAGGACTCTGCCATAATCTTTTCATCTGTGCTCGGACCACTGACTTCTGATTTAAATGGTGAAAACCTGGCGGGTGTCTATCTCAATATCCCCTTGCTAACGCAACTGGAAACGATGAAAAAGCTTACGCCAGGCCTGAAGAAGATTGGTGTTTTATATAACCCGGGATTAAATAATTCGACGATCGTTGAAGCCAAGAGTTATGCTGTCGCGAATGGGCAAACGATTGTAGCCCAACAGATCAATGATTATAAAGATATAGCCCCGAAGTTGAAAGACTGGCTGTTGACGATTGATATTCTATGGATCATCCCTGATAATATCGTCTGTAAGCAGGCCAATATTCAACATCTGCTGCTTCAAGCCTTTCAGGCAGAGAAACCGGTCGTCGGGATTTCACCCGAATTCGTGAAATCGGGGGCATTGCTGGCCCTGACTGCGGATTACAAGGATTGCGGACGGCAGGCTGGTGAGATTGCCGTAGCATTCTTCAAGGGTGAGCAACTTCTCCAGTATAAAGAGACCCCACCCAGAACGACGCACATGTATCTGAACCGGAAAATAGCCCAGAAACTGGGTATTGCCATCTCAGACAAGCTCTATGCTTCGGCTACCGAGATTTATGGTGACTGATCCTCGCGTATTGCCTCGGCTCAAATCATAGTCACGATCTGGTTAACGAGTTTTTCAATGCCCAGGGCGATATCTTTGATACCTGGTCCGAGCATGTAAGCCGGTGTGGTGACCAGTTTATTCACATGGTCCACCTGTATTTCCTCGACTGTACAGTGCACGTGTTTTCCGCCCATTCTTTCAATGGCATCGGCAGTACCGGCATCTGAGCCGATTGTGACTTCAGGATGTTTATGGGCCAAGGCCTTGGTCAGGGTGGCCGGGGCGATGCAGATGGCCCCGATCGGTTTGCCGGCTGCATTCAGCTCGACCAGTATCCGCTGCACTTCTTTCTGCACAGTCGCATCGGCACCTTTGATTCCGAAATCACTCAGATTTTTTGCGGCCCCATACCCGCCGGGCAGGACCAGGGCATCGAGATCGGCTGCGGAAACATGGGCCAGGTCACGGATTTTTCCTCGGGCGATCCGGGCTGACTCGACCAGAACGTTGCGTTTTTCCGCTACGGGTTTCTGGGTCAAATGATTGACGACCTGCATCTGCTCGATATTCGGGGCGATACAGATAGCCTCGGCCCCGGCTCGGTCAATAGCCAGCAAAGTGATGACTGCTTCATGGATTTCTGAGCCATCGAATACGCCACAGCCTGCTAACAAAACACCGATTTTTTTGGACATTCCGCACCTCCGGAAAATGATGGGGTCAGGTTAATTACCAGTCTCTCCGAATGCTGGGGACTGATTATCCATGTTATAATTCGATGACACTGTCATCAGAAATGATCAAACTGATCGTGCCCCGTTTCGAATGGTTCTTCCTGACAACTGCGTTGCGGCCGAGAATCGAATCTTCGAGCCGATCGATCCCGTTGATTTCACAATGCTCGAGCAGAACAACATGTTCGATTGAAGAATTCAGAATCGAGGAATTGTTACCGATACTGGAAAAGGGCCCGATAAAAGAGTCGACGATGCGAACACCGGAACCGATGATGGCCGGTCCTCGAATGGTGCTGTTCCGGATAGTAACATCGGCCGGGACCACGACCCGCCCCGTTATCTTCGAGTCCGGACCGGGGATCACTTTGATATCTGCCTGGATCAGTTCATCGAGCACGATCCGGTTTGCGTTGAGCAAATCATCTTTTTTGCCTGTATCCAACCACCATTCATGGATGATGTCGCTGTTGACCTGAAGGTTCCAATCAATGAGTCGCTGGATCGCGTCCGTAATCTCGAGTTCACCGCGGGCTGATGGCGAAATGGCCTCGATCGCCTCGAAAATTTTCGGAGAGAAGATATAGATGCCGACAAGAGCCAGGTTCGACTCGGGTTGGGGCGGTTTTTCCACAAGCTTGATGACCCGTCCGCCCGGATCTACAGTTGCGATGCCAAATGATGATGGGTTGGGGACCTCTTTTAAGAGGATTTGGGCATCGGGCGCATTTCGGTGGAAAGCATCAACAAAGTCGCTGATATTTTTACCGATCAGATTATCTCCGAGATACATAACAAAGGGGGAGTCGGCCAGGAACGATCTGGCTGTAGCCACGGCCTGAGCGAGTCCGAGCGGTTTTTCCTGGATGATATAGTTGATCCGGGCAGACCAGAGCCCGGCCTGATCGACGGCCCGACGAATCTCCTGACCGGTCTCCGGCGAAATGATGATCCCGATATCCTTGATCCCGGCGGCAACGATATTATCGAGGACATAAAAGAGAATGGGCTTATTGGCCACGGGCACGAGTTGCTTTGCACCGGTATAGGTAATCGGTCGCAGGCGTGTGCCTGATCCACCGGCAAGAATGAGTGCTTTCATTTCATTTCTCCATAATGGTCTTTGATCCAGGTTCGATATTCACCGGTTCGGACCTGATTGACCCAATCCCGGTGGCCCAGATACCATTCGACCGTCTGTTTCAGCCCGCTGTCCAGGTCCTCACGCGGTTGCCAATCAAGTTCGGTCCGGATTTTTGTGAAATCGATCGCGTAGCGGCGATCATGACCCGGTCGGTCCTCGACGAAGCGAATGAGTTCGCTCGAAGGGCGATCAGCATCAGGACGGGCCAACTCATCCACCAACTCGCAAATGCGCTGCACGATATACAGGTTCTCACGCTCGGTCATGCCGCCGATATTGTAGGTTTCACCC
Organism: bacterium; assembly: GCA_016934675.1. Classification (GTDB taxonomy): domain Bacteria; phylum CSSED10-310; class JAFGSJ01; order JAFGSJ01; family JAFGSJ01; genus JAFGSJ01. Next base: position 38,024 of record JAFGSJ010000154.1, read on the forward strand.
GCAACGCCCCGAGTCAATATCAGCCATATGGCCTGACAGTGATCGGTCACGTATAACCAGTCTCGGATATGTTTACCATCCCCATAAACCGGAAGCGGTTTGCCTTCGAGCGCATTCAGAATAATGAGCGGGATCAATTTTTCCGGAAATTGATAAGGTCCGTAATTGTTCGAGCAGTTCGAGATGGTCACCGGAAGACTGTAGGTATTGGCATACGCCCTGACCAGATGATCAGATGAAGCCTTCGAAGCGGAATACGGATTGCGCGGCTGGTAAGCCGTCTCTTCGGTGAACATACCGTCATGACCGAGACTACCAAACACCTCATCCGTGCTGATATGATGAAATCGCCGAAATGCCTTCTGAGATAATGCCGCTTCCAGCAATTGAAAGGTCCCGACGATATTGGTCTGGATGAAACGGTCAGGAGACTTGATAGAACGGTCCACATGCGACTCAGCCGCAAAATGGCAGACCGACTCGATGTCATAGCGTCGGAAAACAGCTTTCACGGTTGCCGCATCGGCGATATCGCCTCGAACGAAAACATAACGCTCCGGATAGAGTTCTTGAATGTCCTGCAAATTTGCCGGATTACCGGCATAGGTCAACAGGTCAAAATTGATCAGACGACCAGAAAAATCAGTCTGCTCGAACAGGTAACGGATGAAATTGGATCCGATAAAACCAGCCCCACCGGTAACGAGCAGATTGTGGTCGTGCTGATTTCCCTCGTGCGATTGTATCATCGGGTCAGTTCTCCACCGTCAATTCGACTGAAAAATGGACTCACGTCTTACCAGTAATGGTGCCCATATCGTCTATAATAGTCCGCCGTGAGTTTCAGTCCAGTTTCGAGTGATGTGGTCGGCTGCCAGCCGGTGAATTCGGTTAATTTGCTGAAATCGGTATCGACATCACCGACCTCGATAGCTTGTCGGTCTTCAGGCCAAGGCACATGTTTGTAGGAACCGCTCTCACAAGCATGGATGATCGCCTTGACCAGATCGACGAAGCGGACCTTTTCACGGGTCCCGATACAGAAAACCTGGCCAAAAGCCCGGTCTGTCATGGCCAGTACAATCAGGGCCTCGATGACATCATCGATATAGATCATTTCTCGAAGCTGAAGACCGTCACCAAAGACCTGTATTGTTTTACCTTCAAGGGCCAGTCTCAACAGGTAATTCTGGACGCCGTATTTGGCATGTCGCATCTGGTGACGCGGTCCGTATGTATTGCCTAATCTGAGACAGATGGGACGTAAACCACAAATCGAGCTGTACAGCAGATGATACCATTCGACTGCCTGCTTGCCCACGGCATAGATGTCGGCAGGCGATAAAAGAGAGGTCTCATTTATCGGTAATTCTTTCACCGGCCCGAATTGGGCCCGTGAACCGATATACACTATCCGGGCCTGCGGATTGACCGTTCTCAGGCTTTCCAGAAAAGTGAGTTGGGGTATAATATTCAGTTCCAGATCATAGAGCGGTTTTTTCATGGAGTCCAGATGACTTGACTGCATGCCGAAATTAAAAATCAGGTCTTTGTCCCGACAATAATGGTCCGTGGCGGAACGATCACTCAGATTGGCAATACGAACCTCGACCCTGTCCTTGACCGGTTCGATATTAAAGAAATTCGCACCCAAATCATCGATCATACCATCGATTATGGTAACAGATGCACCTAACTCGACCAGGCGGATGGCCAAGGTGCTCCCCAAAAAACCGAGTCCGCCGGTAATCAGTATTCTCTGGCCTCGGTATTGGGTATAGATTTGCTTATTCACTCGAACTCTCCAGGACTATTCGCATGTTCCCTCGCGAGAACTGGATCAATTCCGGATCGGGACGCCTGATAGAATAACGACTCCCCCTAAGGACTTGGGCCGATCCCATGCACGAGCTGAACTCGGCTCAAAGGGTTATGCCCACTTCTCAGTCTACGTCTCCGGCGATTTAAAGAACAGGGAGATGAGCCAGATGACAGCCCCGATCATGAGCACAGAAATGACCAGTTTCAAGAAGAACCCAACCAGGAACAGCAGTTTTACTGCGACCAGGAAGAAAATAATGAAAAACAGTACTCTCAATAGATTCATACGGTTATTCCAGAATCAGGATCACAACACGCCGATTGAGACTGCGGCCCTCAGCCGTGCTGTTGTCAGCGATCGGTTTGGCCTCACCGTGTGAGATCAGGGACATCCGGTGCAGAGGAATTCCCCTGTCTGATAAATATGCCCGGACGGATTCGGCCCGTTTCAGACCCAATTCATTATTGTAAGATTCTTCACCCGTCGAATCCGTATGACCGTGTATCTCGATAAAAATATTCTTGTTGTCACGAATGAGCTTGTCGACCAGCTCATCAAGAATGAGATGGGCCTTTTCACTCAATTCGTATTGATCGGTCATAAATTTCACGGAGTCGTCATCGAGCGTGACCTGATACAGTAATTTGCCCAGGGCCATCTGTTGGACCTGATCGATACGATCGAGAGCATCCTTGGTTTCCTTGGACAAAACCACAATCCGACCCTCATGGTCCTTGATTACACGTTCATTTTCTCCGATTCGGGTCTGGTTAGCTTCGACTGAACCCTCGATACTATCAATGCGGGTGTCGGTGTTCTCGAAACCCTTGTTCACGTATTTCTTCGAAGCACACCCGGAAAAAACCAACATGAGACACAGACAACCGACCAATAATCCAACGCCATGTTTCAGTAACATAGGACCTCCCTCTTCGTGAGATTGAAGCACAATACCTTCATTTGGACACGTAATATCCTTTTCGGACTCTAACTATATACTTTTTCTTTTTGGTTTGCAACCTTATTTTATGGTAAGCACCCGGTTCCGGTTTCTGGCTGGAATTATAGCCCAGCAGATACTGATAACGCAGTTCCGAGGTCAATGAACTCAGAAC
>JAFGSJ010000026.1 GCA_016934675.1 bacterium
GGAGTCGAAGGGAGCGAACGAAGTGAGTCGAAGCCCGGAGGGCGAATTTCTCATCCAAAGTGGTGAGAAATTCGGGCTAATTCACCGACCTCACGAGACGGAAACCGATGTTGTAACCCCGAGAGTCGGGTGCGAAGCAGTTCCGGGAAGCCGACCGGCAGACCTGGGCAGCGTAGCCCCAGTAACCGCCCCGTAACACCCGGTACGAGTCAGATTCTGGTCCGCTATAGTCAGTCGTATCGCCAGGATAAGTACCATTATACCAATCCCAGCACCACTCATACACATTACTATGCATGTCTGACAGGTTCCACGGATTCGACAATTTACTCCCTACAGGTTCACTCTTACTTGTATCATTCGCACAATACACCGCATACTGCTCCAGAGTCGGATGTGTCCCCGCTGTACAGGATGAACAGTTTCCCGATGTATAATTCGTTTCATTGCAGGAGAACGGCGTCGTCGTTCCCGCACGAGCGGCATATTCCCATTCACCCTCGCTCAACAGGCGATACCCGCTCGCCGTAAAGTTACAGTAAAAGGTTCCCGACGTATAATTGCTACTCGTGACCGGATCAGTATATGAAGCATCTTTGTAATAACAACGGTCCAACTCGTTTTGCAGCGACAGAAGGTTGGCAAAAAGCACTGTCTCATACCAGGTCGGTCGATTGACCGGATGAGACATGGTGGGTGCATAAGGGGTATTAGATGGATCTGCCGGTAGGGTTGGCTGCACAGCCAGAAGGTCCGCCCACATCTGACGCGTCACCTCAGTCTCCATCACCGCTATGTTCCGGGTCAGCGTATGGTTGAACTGGGTCTCAATTGAAGAACGGCAGGGTTCATCGGAAGGTGAGCCCTGGGTGAACGTACCGCCCGGCACATAACGCATGTTCCCAACAATGGGGTCAATAGCATGGACAGTCCCACTATTAATGGGCTGGAGCATCACATTGTCCACTGCCAGAACAGTTGGACCGTCTTCGGGGATAGTTACCATGACAGATTTACTATAATACCCTACGTGCTCGAAAAGGAGAACGTTGTGTCCCGAGGCAAATGGACCGCCTCCATCTGGTGACAGGGAATAATACCCATCTGAAGGTGTGATGACTACCAGTGCCGCCTGGACCACAGTGATCAAAAGAAAAAGTCCGCTCAGGCTGCTCCCGACATAAAACCCACGATAACGACGACCGAGATATAGTGAGAAAACAAAGAGGAGAAACAGAATCCCGAGCAACCCCAATGTCGGTACATCACCCCCCAGAGCACTAACGGTAGTGTCGCTATGATCGATCTTGTTCTGCAGATGCACATACCCCTCGATTGTATACGTGGTATCCTCTGCTATAGCAAGTGTAGATAACGAAAAACCAATGAAGATGACACTAAAAATATTGACTATTCGTTGACCTTTCATCACGTTCTTCCTCCTGAATTTTTTGGCAATTATGATTTCTGATATTTTAATATACATTCATAGACCTGGATCGTCAACAAAAATGCTCTTCCGCAAAGAATTATTATCGGAGGGTATGCTCTGCCCCCCTAATGATCATAGGGTCGCATCTTGTAATATGAATAACCGGGATGAATATGCGGATAACGGAGATCACCCCTTTGCAAGGGGAGACAATATTGAGGTGGTTAGGTAAAAAACATGTACAGAAAATGATTCGGACAATTAATTCTCAACTCAAGATTTGACAGTTATTTCAAAGGTTAAAGCCATGTGTCATCTGATTGTTGTGAGTCAAAACAGTCATGCTCACACGGAGTCACGGGGCCACGGAGAACGAAAGCAATATCAAATATATTTCTTGATATTCCATCCTTCATTTCAGATTAACCAATACAAGTCAATCAGGACCGGGTTCTTTATGTCAAGCCATGTTAGCATCAATCATTGTGTTGCCAATCTCATTTTCATTTATCTTTTCTCCGTGCCGCCGTGACTCCGTGTGAGATTGACAAAAAGCTTTATCTTTTCTCCGTGCCGCCGTGAATCCGTGTGAGATTGACAAGAAGCACAATGCGGTCCCAATCATCTCTGATTTTTTGCACCGTCGAGTTCACAGTCGAATTGAACAGGAACGCTGATCTGATCATAAAATGTATTTCCATCATCCAAAACACCCCAGAGATGAATGACCGCGATTCCTTTAAACTTCAAAATATCAAAAAACTGATGGGCAGGGATCAGTTTGAGAATGATTGTCTTTTGTTCATTACAAGGTCAAATAGTGACCCGTTTTTGGGCTGAATGGGTCAAAAGTTGACCCAGGCCCATAGTGCCCCTTGACTGATAGTATCAATTTTCACTGGTATGGTCTCAATGTATCCGGGACACACGACTAGAAGCTAGTATCTAGTTTTTTTTCACAAGTAAAGCTGCTTTTCGATGAAAGCAAAAAATGAGTTATTACTGTTGTGCTTTCCTCGTCTCTCTTTTAATCATTTCCCGGCAGTACATTTCGAATAGGAGCATGGCCCGGTCAATGGTCCGAAAAGTTGGTATCGCCTTGGCTTGAAGAAAATGGACGAATGGATCATAGATTTCACCACCGTCAACGATTGCGATCCAGGGTTTGGTCTGTTTCAGACGAAGGTTAGCCAGCAGATTGGCAATGGTGCCTTCCCGATATAAATCTTCGTGGTGACCTTCTCCGGGCGGAAGTGTCTGCAGGGCGGGCGTGAGCGGGACACAGCCCACGGTGACGGCATCGACGCCGGGATCATCAAGAATGGTCTCGATGACCTGGACATAGACTTCGTCGCCGGCCATGGGAGTCAGATCGATCGGATTATGCAGGTCCACGATAGATTCTATCCGGGCTTTCCGGAAAAAATCAAGCAACCGGTCCCGGGTATTCTGTGAAAAATCGGCAAGTTTAAAGGAATTGAGATTGTCAGCGATGGCCACACACTCGAAACCGGCGTTGGAAACGGCTGCCAGTGACAGGCCTTTCATTTTTCTCACGCCCAACAGGGCAAAGAGTCGGACCATATCTTCGAAATCATCCAGATCCTCGATGACGATCACACCGATTTTTTCGGCCAGGGCCCGGGTAACCCGGTAATCACCGGCAATGGAAGCGGTATGGCTTTGCGAAGCTTTGGCGCCCGCCTCGCTTCGACCCGCCCGATACATGATGACCGTTCGCCCACTGTCGATTATTTCTTTGGCCGCTTTCAGAAAAGCAAGTCCATCCAGTTCTTTAAAACCTTCCATATACACCGCGAAGATTTCGACTTCAGGGTCAGCTTTGAGGTATTGGAAATAGTCACCGACGGTCAAATCCATCTGATTCCCCAGAGTGATCGAGTAACGGGGATTGATATCCTGCAATTTATTGCTTTTCGAGACGGCAAACGCGCCGCTCTGGGAGATGAAGGCCAGGGGTGATTGCTGCCCCTGAGCTTGCGGCAACTTGTATCCCGGAATGAACATGGTGTCATAATGGCCGGGAACCGACCTGATCCCCAGGCAGTTTCCGCCATTTATGACCGGTCCGCGCCATGCACTTTCTCTCGAGCGGGTCAAGGCATCATTCATTTGCTTCACCAGGGATTCCGTTCCCGCCTTTTCCTCGAGGCCGCCCGGAATGATGATAACGCTTTCAGCGGCTTTGAGCCTGATCACGTCCTGGACCAGGCCGGGCACCTGCTCGGCTGAGACCGACAGGATAAAGAGATCGACCGGGTGTGGCAGTGCAGCGAGGTCCGGAACGCATCGACAGCCGTCGATCGTTTCCACGCCGTCCTTGATGATGAAAACATGCTCCGGATCAAAACCCTCCCTCAATATGTTCTTGAGGATGATCCGGCCCGGGTTCATCCGCTCGGAGACGCCGATAACCGCGACCGATTTCGGGGTCAGCAGACGAGCGATTTTTTCGATCGGTTTTGCTGGAGCCGGTTTACTATCTTTCTTCTTGAGGGTAACCAGGGCATCGATGGGGACCAGATTTTCACCCGAAATGACAAAGGGATTGACTTCGATCTCGGCAATCCTGCCTGGGATAAACCGGGCAGCTAATTCGAGAAAGAGTTGTATGGTCTTGACAACTTTTTCGAGAGCAATACGTGCTTTCTGGCCGCGAAGTTTACCGGTCAGAAGTGAGGTAATGGCCACGTTTTCCAGGCCTTGTCTGATACTGGTCTCATCATCCAGACCGGGAAGGAAAATACCGATATCCTTACCGCGGATGAAATTGGCTGAGAGAAATTCGGTGTAGATACCGCCTACTCCGAAGGTGACAATAGGTCCGAAATCATCCGTATGGCGGGCCCCGATCAGGATTTCGCCGCCCAGCGAGGGATCATAGCTGATCTTCTCGACCACAAGGGCGCCCCTGATACCGATGTCCTTGAAGCGTTCCTGGAGAGTCAGGAAAGCTTGTCTGACGGATGCGAGGTCCTTCTTGACAAAGAGGACGCCGCCACTGTCACTCTTGTGCAGGACGTGCTCGCTGACGATCTTGACCACCAGCTCATCCGAGGGAAAGAGGGTAAGATCGAGCGTATCGGCTTCATCTGCCGTATGCAGCATTTGATAGATCGGAGTTTTAATCCCCAAACTGTTGAAAATAGCCAATCCTTCCGGTTCAAGAAGAGCACTTCTGCCTTCCCGGCCAGCATTATCGAGAATAGCCTGGACCTTTTGAAAAGCCGCCGTAGTCAACACTAGCCCCTCCCCGCTTCAAAAGCTTTTTTGTTGATCTCGACCACTTTCTCGCCTTTACGGGCAAAGGTTTCTTCGATGAGGGCCAGAAGAGTCTCTCGCTTGACCGGCAGAAAAGAGGAAGCCGCCCCGACCATAACCATATTGGTCGCTCTGACAGAGCCGGCCTCTTTCGCCATTTTTTCCGCATCCACAATGATTGCTCCGGGCAGGCCCTTGACCACGGATATCAGTTGATCGAGCTCGGGATAATCCGGAATATTGATAAAAGGATTCTGCGCGGTAACCACACGCGCTCCGGGTGAAAGAAAGTCGAGATAGCGGAGTGCTTCCAGGAGTTCCATACTCAGGATCATCTGAGCAGTGCCCTTGGGGATCAGGTCGCTGTGGATCCGCTTATCGGAAAGCCGTAGATGGGCCAGGACCGCACCACCCCGTTGAGCCATACCGTGGACCTCACTCTGTTTCACTTCAAGTCCTTCCCTCATCGCACTCGAAGCGATGATAGCCGACAATGAGAGCACGCCTTGCCCACCTACTCCAGCCAGAACGATATCATATTTCATGAGCAACCTCCTGGTCCCTTCAGTTCTTTTTGGCTTTTTTGGCCGTCTCGAGGCATTCTCTGACGGCGATGATGACGGAAAGACCCTGGTATTCGATTTCTTTTCTGATGATCCGGCTATTCTCTTCCCTGTTTTTCCGATGTGTTTCGATGACCTGACAATGCTCGGGATCGACCCCGATTCCGAGGACAGCCTGTTTCAAGCGTGAAGAAGGAAGAATGGTAGGCTGTCCGCCGGTCATACCCACGGTCTGATTATCGAGAATGATCAGGGTCATGTTCGCATTACGCGTGGCGGCATCCATGAGCCCGGTCACACCTGAATGGAGAAAGGTGGAGTCCCCCACGACGGCCACAACGGGATGAAACCCTGCAGCAGAGGCACCGACGGCCATACTGACCGAAGCACCCATGCAGACACAGGACTCGATAGCCTTATATGGTGGCAGGGCACCCAGAGTGTAACAGCCGATATCGGATGTGGTTAATGTTTGCGAAAAACCAGCCAGGGCAGCCTTGAGGGCTTCATAGGTATCGCTGTGGGGACAGCCCTTGCAGAGTTGCGGAGGACGTGTCGGCAGCTTAAACTGGATCGGCTCGGGTGAGGGCAGGGCCTCAAAGCCGAGAGCAGCTCGAACTACTTCAGGGCTCAACTCACCATCCGGAGGCAGATGGCCACTTTCCTTGCCCCTGATGTCGATCGACTGGGGCAGGAGCCCTTTCAGCATACGTTCGATATAGGGATAACCGTCCTCGAACAGATAGATCACCGAAGCGTGTGCCGCCAGTGCTCGTATCTTTTGCACCGGGACCGGATAAACCCCGATATGCAGATGACTGTACGAACAATCTGTGCTCCCCGCAATTTCCAGGAAATAATTCCGACCGATGCCCGAAGTGATGACGCCGATGCCGCCCTTTTCGCCCACGAGGTTGAGCGTATTGAATTCCGTCTCCTCGCTGTATGCCAGAAAATCTTTCTGCCTGTTGAGCAAATTGCGCCACTGTTTCCTGGCATTGGCGGGAAGTAAGGTCCACGATGTCGGATCGCCCGGCTTAGCCAGAGGATTCTCGTCCCTGCCCTGGTCGAGTTGCACGACGGCGCGACTATGGGCCAGCCTTGTGACCAGACGTAACATGATCGGGACCTTGAATCTCTCTGAATAATCGAATGCCGCTCGGGTCATGAGATATGCCTGCTGCTGATCAGCAGGTTCCATACATGGTATTCGGGCGAATTCAGCGTAGTAGCGACTATCCTGTTCATTTTGACTCGAATGCATCCCGGGATCATCGGCAGAAGCAACCACCAGACCGCCATTGATGGTTACGATGGCGGAATTCATAAAAGGGTCGGCGGCGACATTCAAGCCCACATGTTTCATGGAAACCAGGGCCCGCTTGCCGACCATGGAAACACCCATCGCCTCCTCATACGCGGTCTTTTCATTAGCTGACCAGGCGACATAAGGTTTCCCCTTCTTCGCGGCATAACGGATGAGAAATTCGGTAATTTCGGTCGATGGTGTGCCGGGATAAGCGTAGGCTGCTGATATTCCTGCGTGGACAGCACCCATGGCAACAGCCTCGTCGCCGAGGAGTACCATTTCGGTCATAACAACCTCCTTGCAAAGATAGTGTCTTGTCAAGGGCAACGTCACTGATCTACATGAGAAATCTTTGAACCTATAATAGCCTGTCACGCAGAAATGTCAAAGTGAAATGTATGCCCTGGTATTGTCTTCGTAACAATGATCGGGCTCTCGCCCCGGGAAAAAGGAATGACTGACAGTCGGAACCTGTTCTAAGTCGGGCTCAATTCCGGTTCAAGGGTGATCTTCATGAAACTGGCGAAGCCGCTTTTCAAGGTCCGGTAACTGGTCACGGCCCACTTTCGAGACACATGCCCGTACACCCTCACGTTCACTGCCGGTAATTGCCAACGAGATTGCACTTACCCCATAAAAAAGCATTTCCCGGACCAGGTCCGCACCGCTGAAACCGGGATAGCCGTAGGTAAAGTAAAAACCATCGGCAATGGGACGGTCAATATCACGATCGTACACGATCGTAAAACCATTCGAAGTAAAGAGCTGCTTCATCAGTTTAGCCCGTTCCCCATATTCGAGCACCTGGTCCCGATAACGATAGTTGCCGTCATTGACCGCTTTCAAGATGGCTGCCAGGCCATATTGAGGCGAATGGGCAGTGCCCGAACTTAATGAATAGAGGGTCCCGAAAACCAGGGCCCGTCCGAATTGATTCTGGGTATAATATCCGAGCAGTTGTTCTGATGTGCGGTGAAACAAACTGTCTGAAACGACCATCATCCCGATACGTTGCCCGGCATAACTGAACATTTTCGAACTCGAAATGAGTAAAATATAGTCAGAACAGTAGTTGGCTACGGTCGGTTGATAGGGTGGTTCACCGGGAACACTGTAATCCTGTCTGAAATCCATCCCGAAATAAGCCAGGTCCTCGATGACGATGACATCGTGTGCCTGGGCTACTTCACCGATGATTTTCAACTCTTCCTCGGTAAAACAAATCCAGGCCGGATTATTCGGATTCGAATACAATATGGTCGAAATGTGCCCAGGACGGAGCAACTCTTCGAGCTTGGCCCGTAATTTCGCACCGCGGAAGTTGTAGACGTCGAAGTTTTCATACTTCAAGCCCAATGCTTTTATCTGCTGTTTATGGACCGGAAAGCCCGGATCAAGAAAGAGCGTAGTCTGGCGATCCGGATCCAGACGGCTGATCGTCATGAAAGAAGCAAAACTGCCCATGACCGAGCCGACTGTCAGCATACATTGCTCCGTTTCAACCTGGATATTCATGAAGAGACGTACAAAACGGCTGACCTCGTACTTCAGATTGGGAATACCTTCAATATTCGTGTAATCAGCCGCTACTCCTTGACGCAGAGCTTCTATCTCGGCTTCTGTTCCAATGGCGGCAGGAGGCAATCCGGGGACACCCATCTCCATCCGGACATACCGTTCGCCGGTTTTAGCCTCGATCTGGGAAACCAGCTTGACCAGTTCGCGTATCGAAGCCCGGCCGATATGTTTGACGCCGCTTTGTGAAAGACACTCCTGGACAATTTCATACGAGATCGGTGTTTCACGTTTCATTTTTAAGAAGCCTCCCTACATAGTTTTAACCCGATAGCACCCAACTCAACCCAAGAACATGTGAATTACCAGCGACACAAGAATCATACTCACCACACTATCAATAACAACGGGCCTCACTTGCCCCGGACTCGAAACTGAAAAGAAAAATCGGAATGAGGTCCACCACGATCATTGCCATCGTGATGACCTTTCCTTCTTCCTGTATCATTCTTTGTGACTCTCTGTCAAGAAATTTTCCCATTCCACAGCACTGTCCTTATATTCTGTGCGATTGCTTGCGTTCGGACCAACATTTGCGTGTTCATCTCCCACTTACAAGAAAAAACGTGTCGCCAAGCCCGATACTCATTTTCACGTGATGGAATTGGACTGTCCCCCTGTGCCCCCTAGAGAGTAAGGTGTAGCAAACCGCTCTGCCCCGTAGCTTAGTCACGACAGAGTGGGCTGCCACGAAGGCGGATCATGCATCAGCTGACCGTAAGACAGCGGCGAAGCGTTGACAGGGGGCGAACAGGCCAACGCTATCGCTCTGAAATAACCCATTCGGGTTGCCGACCTTGTGACTTGAAGGGGAAGGCAAGACGGGGCATCGCGCTAACGCGAGTGGTGCCTTGGACCTGCGGGTCGAGTTTGACTGTCCCTACATCTCTCTTCACCACAACGTGGTGACAGAGGTCAGCCAGGGGCATAGTCGCGTCGAAGCTTTAGCGAAGACGGGACGCCGCCCCTGGTCAATGAACAGGAAAAGACCGAGCTATTGAAGGAGCGGCAGCTACACACACATTATCCGAAATCAGGTCACCGGTTGCGTTTCAATCCCAGACCTATTTCCTGTTGTATTCCAAACAATATGTAAATGAGAGTCTCTGATGCTCTTTCAGGCCTCTCTTCACCTTCTCAATGTTCCACGGGGCGTTGCCCCGGTCTGGTATGTTTATGCCCCCTCGGTGAGAAGAGGGACACTAAAAAAAAAACATCAAAGTTTGCCCCCAACTATTTTGAGCGAGAAATAACCCCAACGGGGTATAATATACCAGCCCGGGGCGAAGCCCCGGGTGAAGCGATAAGAAGAGTCAGAGCCCTGTCAGGGCGAAACATTCCATCAATACTATGAACACAATAGACGGTGCAACGAGGTGGCATAGGTCACAATCTCTGGCCACAATTCTCATTCACCTTGTCCTCAGCACCAAAAATAGGCAACTGGTAATCATTCCTTCCATTGAATGTGATTGCGAGAGATGGTGATGCTGAATGCTCTCCGAGATGTATCGCCCTTTTCAGGGCTCTCTTGGCCATCTCAATGTTCCCCGGGGTGTTGTTCTGATCTGGTATGTTGATGGCCCATCGGGGCTTCATTGCCCAGACACGACAATCGGACAACGTGGTACAATTGTTCGTAGTTCCACGTTTAGGGGCTGTCGATTTAATCAAGATTATAGACGAAAATCTTGAAATTGATGTCCCCCTCTGGAGGGGGTCGGGGGGAGGAATTTCAAAAAATTCAATAAAAACAACAAGTTAATATTCCGAGAACTCCACCCCCTGAATCCCCCGCCAGCGGGGGACAGCACCTGAAATCGTTTTTTGCGATTAAATCGACAGCCTCTTTACGTGAGCTTTTTCCCGTCCCACATCAAAGCCTTCCACTTGAGAGGAACGATGAACAATGGTCCGGCACAGCGGACGGTGATGTGCGATCCGAGCCAGTTGGCGCTTGTCGAAAATAGCGATTGTCGTCGTGTCAAAACCGTTCAGACGGGATGAATAAAGAACAGTCATGAGCTTAAGAATGGACATCGGGACACCCTCAAAAAAATCGTGCGTTTAGGGGTAAAAAGGAACCCCTGAGCGATTGTACGTCTGCAGACAATGTTTCATGGTTTCTCACTGGCCCGACCGGGCTTCAGGGCGGACGGGCTGCACTACCGCCGCCCTTTCGCCTGGTGGGCCTTTCATTTCCTGCCATGACTTTCTGCTTCAATCTTTGTGCCAAAGGCACAAATTCCCAAGTTCCTAGCCCGGGTTAGTCCTGCCGTGTCCTGAGCGGAGTCGAAGGGAGCGAACGAAATGAGTCGAAGCCCGAAGGGCGAATTTCTCATCCAATGTGGTGAAATTCGGGCTAATTCACCGTTCTCGCAAGGCGGAAGCCGGTGCTTAGGTACCGAAGGACGGGCGCGCGGCCAGACCGGGAGGCTGACCTACAGTCAGGGGCGCTGCTGGTCCAGCTACCGCCACGTATGACCCGGACCGTGCTCGATCCTGGCCCGGTATAGTCTGTCGTATCGCCAGGATAGGTCGGACTATACCAATCCCAACACAATTCCCACACATTGCCATGCATGTCCTTCAAGTTCCACGGATTGGCCAGTTTACTCCCCACCGGCTCACTCTTACCCGTATCATTCGCACAATACACGGCATACTGCCCCAGGGGCGAATGGATACCCGGTGATAAACAAATGTAACAATTGTCCGAGGTGTAATTAGTCTCATTGCAAGAAAAGGGTGTGGTCGTTCCCGCCCGGGCCGCATACTCCCACTCGCCCTCGCTCAACAGACGATACCCGTTAGCCGAAAAATCACAGTAAATGTCGCCCGACGTATAATTGTTTCTCGTCACCGGATCAGTAAAACCTGCGTCCTTGTAATAACACCGCGTTAAACCGTTCGTAAACGACAGCAGATTGGCAAACAGCACCGTATCATACCAGCTCATGCACTGGGCCGGATTAGTCATACCCGAACCATGATCCGTGTCCGTTGGATCAGGTGGTAAAACCGGTCGGGCCGCCTTCAGATCCGCCCACATCTGCCGCGTCACTTCCGTCTCCATCACCGCTATGTTCCGCGTCAGCGTATGATTGAACTGTGTCTCATTATAATTGCGACAGGGTTCAGTGGTCGGTGAGCCCTGGGTGAACGTACCACCCGGCACATAACGCATGTTCCCCACGATCGGATCAATGGAGTAAAGCTCGCCTGCAGCCCAGGTCGGTATCTCTGTCGGCGTGGAAGTCGGTGTCTCTGTCGGCGTCCAAGTCGGTGTCTCTGTCGGCGTGGTAGTCGGAGTCTCTGTCGGCGTGGAAGTCGTTGTCTCGGTCGGCGTGGAAGTCGGGTCTTCATCATCGTCATCATCTGTACAAGCCTGGAAACCTGCCATACACAGCGCGACGATGATTGACATAAGAACGGCAATCATTGCCGCCGGATGAAAATGCTCTCCCTTTTGTCTCGCTCTTGTTTTTTCCATTGAATACACTCCTCTTTACAGGTTGAACTCTTCAGTTTTCTATCACTCATAACAATGAAAAAGATGTGAACAATTCAGACAAAGCTTATTCCTTCCCCGAAAAGCGAACCTCCTTTCTCGTCTGAATTGTTCTTGAGACAACTCAAATCGTTCAGGCACGCTGCACACCCGAAGTCGGCCTTGCTTCATGACAATTCTCGCTCCACCCCACCCGAAAACTGTTCTTTGATTTGACGATCATCCCAGTACTCAGAATGCGCGGAATGTAACTCAATTTAGCAACATTCATGCCACGAGGAGCACGGATATGATTAAACGAGGTCTTTTTGAGGCCCTGACCGGCTTAAGCCGGATTATGATCATCGAGTCCGAACAATCTCAGTGTTCATTTTATTAACACATAACCGCAATTGCTGTAACATTTGTGAAAAGAATGACCAATGAGACAGGGACATGCAAAGAAAGAAAAAGAATGAGAAAGGTTGAAAAAAGTGAAGGAGGGACACGCAAAGAAACAAATATCCACAGGGGTATTGGGAAGGGGGACGCTCACAAAAAATACATCAAAATTTGCCCCCAACTATTTTGATCGAGAAATAACCCCAACGGGGTATAACATACCAGCCCGGGGCGAAACCCCGGGTGAGGCAATAAGAAGAGTCAGAGCCCTGTCAGGGCGAAACATTCCATCATTACTTTGAACACAATCAATGGTGCAAAGAGGTGGAATAGGTCACAATCTCTGGTCACAATTCTCATTCACCTTGTCCTCAGCACCAAAAACAGGCAACTGGTGACCATTCCTTCCGTTGGATGTGATTGAGAGAGATGATGGCCCTGAATGCTTTCCGATATGTATCGCCCTTTACAGGGCTCACTTCTCCATCTCAATGTTCCCCGGGGCGATACCCCGGTCTGGTATGTTGATGACCCATCGGGGCTTCATTGCCCAGACACGACAATCCTGCAACGTGGTACAATTGTTCGTAGTTCCACGTTTACGTGGGTTTTTTCCCGTCCCACATCAAAGGCCTTCACTAAAAAGGAACGACGAACATATGTTCAGCACAGGCTAGATTTTCTTCTAAAGTGAATGCCCGCTGTGTTACTGTTGCGTGGGTCCTCACTTCATCAACGCCAAAAACCCCAACCTACTCCGTCAAATGCCATTCGTGTTGTCCTGATCCTGAGGCAAGACGAACTGATATCCTCTTAACCAACGGTCAATTCAGAATAATCATACACCACGAAGTGGTGAAAGGAGTCAGCCAGGGGCAGAGTGAGTTGTCACCACTGTGACAACGAACGTCGCCCCAGGATCAGGATAATCATGATCGAAGCTCTGAAAAGAGCGTCAGAGACTTGCATTACCTATTTGGAGTACGACGGGAAATATGTCTGGGATTGAAACGCAATCGGTGACATGATTTCGGATTATGTGTGTGTAGCTCTCGCTCATTCAGAGCTCGGTTTCGCTGTCCTCTTACCTGGGGCGTCGTCCCGTCTTCGCTAAAGCTTAGACGCGACTATGCCCCAGGCTGACCTCTGTCACCACTTCGTGGTGAAGAGAGATGTAGGGACAGTCAAACTCGAACCACCGATTTTCATCCGCGACATCTGTGGACATGTTCCCATCACTCAGGATTGCCCGATCGAATGAATATCAATGGAGCTTCATGAAAATCTATGATCACTACCACATGAAGCTCTCTTGATATCAATTGATAGCAAGGTATCTCAATCCAGGATGACCATGACGAACACCACTCAATATCCATATTTTTATGTCCCTATTTCCTTTTCGCTTTTCGTCGCGGCTCTGCGTTAAAACCCGCGCCCACCCCGTCAAATGCCGCAGATACTCCCAGAGAACGTACGGTTGATCCTGGCAATGCGGCCGTCGCGTCGAAGTGCCGCTTTGGCGTGCCACGAAGACGGAAATTGCCAGGCTATTATCAAACCGTCTCGCTGGGACTGGCTTTAATCATATTGGTTTCACATTTCTCCATTTCTTTGGGCTTACGTTAACACCTGTGCTCCCTTACCCTTAGTTTCAATTATTTAACTCATGCATCTCCGCGGCTCTGCGTTAAAACCCGAGCCCACCCCGTCAAATGCCGCAGATACTCCCAGATAGCGGATGGTTGAATTTGACTTTTCCCCTGTAACCTTCACTCGAGACCATCGCCGATCATTAGTGGTGGGGTGTTTAGCCTACTCGAAGCAGCTGAGTTCAACTCTTGAGTGCGGTGAGCAGGTTTTGGACGTTGCGGACCACGTTGTGCCAACGGAAGAAACGTTCGATGTAGGCTTGTCCATTGCGGCCGTATTCGAGCCGCAGATCCTTTTCTTTCAATAAGCGCTTGAGTTGACGGTGAAAATCGTCATAGGTCTGATAGAGACAGCCGGCTCCGCTCTTGTGAATATGCTCTCTGACCACGGGACAATAGTCCAGGGCCAGGACGGGTGTGCCGGCATTGAAGGCATCGAGCACCAGCAGGGATAGGCTCTCATACCGGGACGGGGAGACAACTACCGCCGCTTCGGACAGGGCACACTCCTTGTCGTATTCGCTGATAAAACCGGGCATGATGATCTGCGGATGCGTGACCGGTGGCATTGAAAGCGAGCCGGCCAGGACAAGGGTCAAATTGGTATCCTGCTCCCGTTCGAGAAATCGCAGGAAGAAATCGATCAGTTCCCGACAGCCCTTTCCCTCGTCAACCCGGCCGAGATAGAGCACAAACGGTCCGTTCAGGTTGTGTTTTTCCCGAAATGAATTTTGTTCATGGGGACGAATAGGTTCGAGGCCGGTCCCGATCAGGGCTGAAGGCAGATCGCCATTCTGAAACCGGTCGATCACGAAGGCCTTTTCGGCTTCAGTCAGGAACATGATCCCTCGGGGCATGCGAAAGAGCGCGTTGAAGATGTTGAAGGATATGACCGGTTCATCATGGGCGGTCGGGATGAGTAGGCTCTTTTCGGGCGCAATCATCAGACCGAACACGGAGGTCACATAGAGATATGTGTAAAAGAACAGGAAATCGTAATCCTGATGGTGCTGGCGAAGAAAATGAAACAACTGTTCCGAGTACGGACCTTGCTGGACCAACCAGTCGATTTCCTCGACCAGGGAATGGTCCCTGGTCAGAAGTGTGGCGGTCAAGCGGTCAAACTCGACTTTTGTCCGTTCGAAATCGGTAGGGAAGCGTCTGACTGAAATACCGTCCTCCTCAGATTGTCCGGCAGGTATATTATTTGCCCAGGTCTCATAATCACGGGCACAGGTCGTCACTACTTCAACACAGTGGCCCTGCTTGAGCTGCTGTGCTAGCATCCGGGCGTGCTGTTCAGCCCCGCCCGAGATGTCCGGACCGTAACGTTGGACCACAAAACACAGCTTCATGGTTGCTCTTCTCCGAATGATCAGGTATTTTTAAGTTGACAATAACGGCGTAAAATTATTATATAGTGTACATCTTAGGTAATTGTTTGCAACCCTTTTTTCAAAGGTAGCGTTCTATGAGAAAATTGACCATTCCAATCAAGGCAAGTCTTGTGCTGGTGCTGGGGTTTTTTCTGCTCAGCCTGGGCGGCTGTGACTCGAACTCGAGTTCCAATCACTCCATGATTTTCACAGGTGAAACGACAGAACCGGGTGACAATACGTTCTACCTGGTCCAGGGCGAGACGACCGAAGATACGATCGAGATCATCCTGATGGCTTCGAACATCCTGGCGGAACGGGCTTACGGGATCGCATTTGATCTGGATTTTGACCCGAGCGTCATCAATTATACCGGTTTGGACAAAGGAAGCTTTTTTGAGGATAATGGCCAATTCGAGGCAGTTTACCTGGGCGCTTTGCAGTCGAATGACCCGTCCAAACTCGTGGTCGGTATAACTCAGCAGGCCAAGAAATACGGCGTTAAAGGGCAGGGCCTCGTCGCTTCCTTCCACTTTCGAGGTCTGAAAGAGGGCAATTCCAAGCTTCGATTCTCGAAAAATGTCATGATGAACTCGGATATGGAAGCGGTCTCGGGTATTTCTTGGCGAGGAGGCGAAATCCGCGTTGAACGCTGAACCGCCCCTCTTGACTGCGCTTCGACCCGGGACCATCATTCTGGTCCTGTCACTCATCATTTTTCCACTGGGATGGCACATTCTCTCGGCAAATGAAGATGAGCTCGTGTGCGAGATTTGCGGGGAGGTCATCCAGCACGGCCAGTATATCATTCTGGACGGGCACACCTATCATAACCGCTGTTACGAACGCTGTCTGAAATGTGCCATCTGCCGCAAACCGATCCTTGATGAATATGTAAAAGACAAGCAGGGCCAGGCCTATCACCCGGAGTGCTACGATCAGGCCCCAAAATGTGCCCTCTGCGGTGATCCGATCATTCAAGGCAGATACTATACAGGCCAATCCGGCACGGTTTATCATCAACACTGCTACGACAAAGCCGCAAAGTGTGAACTGTGCCAGGAACCGCTCGGCAAGGGGCCAGTGATCAGGCTCGGCCAACACCGCTATCACCAATCGTGTTTTGATAACGCCCTGAAATGTGACATCTGTGGTTTCCCCATCCAGGGAGAATATAGGATCGATATGTACGGTCGGAATATCTGTTCGAAGCATCTGCACGACCAGGCGTGTTGCATCTGCGATTATCCTCGGATCAAGACCAAACTGAGTGATGGGCGGGGACTTTGCGAACGCTGCTCGACGACGGCAATACTGAAGGAGGACCAGGCCGAAAGGCTTTTTAACCGGATCAAGAACGATTTGCACCACGAGTTCGGGCTCGAAATCGATATCAAAATCGCGTTTCAATTGATTGACCAGAAAACCCTGTTCAGCTTGGGAACCGAAACTGAACCATCCATGCTGGGTAAATTTCTTCGTCAAACCAAAACACTCTCGGTACCAATCCTGGGTGATAAGACTATCAGCGAAGATTTTACCATTGTGATTCTCTATGGTCTGCCTCGGATGCTCTTTGTCAGCGTGGCTGCTCATGAATTGACTCATGCCTGGCAAGCCCTGCATTGCCGAGACGATCAATCAGTCGAGGTCAAAGAGGGGACCGCTGAATTAATAGCCTACCTGTATCTCGAGAAAAGAAACGAGTTCATCTGGATGGACCGGATCGCCAATAACGAGGTCACTCTCTATCGCACCGGTTTCGAGAAAGCGCTCGATCTCTATAAGAAATTGGGGCTCAATCGCTTTCGCCAGCGTGTTACCGAACTGGATCGCTTCTAGAACCTCTGCAGCTTTTCTCGATCTATCGCATCTGCCTGGTCAAGGTGTTAGACTGCTTACCGATCGGAGAATGAGGTGATTCATTTCTTGGTGCGAAGTGCGCGAAGCGAGGCGCTGAAATCTTTGAGAGGCTGTTGTTCCTGGTCTGAATCAGGGGAACATTGACAGGCGAACAAGACCTGACCGGCTTGTTTAGACAATAAATCGAGCAATTGCAGGCAGACATGGCTGAATGAGGTCCGTTGAGGCAGCAAGCTTGCGATCACTATACAGCCAATAACAGTTTTACGAGCGATCAAAGGGACCAGGGCCAATGGTTCGAGAAAAGGTGACGATCGCTCAGTTTGCGGAGCAGGGTTGATAAATAATTCACCTTCTCGCAGGTTCTTGGAAAGATCGGATTGCACGAACCGTTCGTCAAGCACCCGCCCGGTCAACAAAGAAAAAAAGCAGTCCTGGGCAGAATCCAGGGCGTAAATATCGAATTGGTCGGCCCCGAGCATATTCTCACACATATCGGAAAGTGTATTGAGCCAACCTTGAAAGGTGTGTTGCAAGTGTAATTGCTTACTGACTATGTGAACAATCAGAACATTGACATAGTGTTCACGCAGTTGCGAATGACTGATGGTTAAGTTCCTGAAATCGAGTTGAATATCCTTGAGATGCTTCAGTAATACTGAATACTTCCCTTCGAATTGTTTGGCTGAAACGTCCGAACCGGCATAACTGCTTAGAATCCGGTCGAGTTCCGCCGCCAGATTGGAATGAGACTCACTGACATACATCGGACCATTCAGCTCAATTCCTGAACGTTGATTCGAACTGGTTAACAAAAACGAGGCCACGCTTCCTATATCGGCGTTGATCAATCGGTCCAAAAAAGAGAAATCTTCCCAATTCATGTTGAGAAACTGAACATGTATCTCGAAACGAGCCGGTTCCCCCGAAACAGCATGCTCACGGTTGGTAATGCTGACCACCTGACCAAACAGGTTGAATGACCGCTCATGATCGTCATGTTTCAGGGTGAAGGCAATCTCGATCTTCTGATATAACTGGACAGCCTGGTCGCACTGAAAATGGATGCCACCGGTGCTGATATTGGTGGCTGTGCCTGAATACTGACTTTCAAAATCAGAAAAAGTTAGCGGTATTCGGACCTGCAGTCGTGGCGAGACCCGGACCTTTAACGGATCAAGCTGGGCCTGGACCTTGAGCTGCAAACTCATATTATCAATCGGTTTCGAAATATAATCGTTCGCGCCGGCCTGAAATGCCTCCTGTACGTCCGTGGGCTTGCCCTTGGTCGTCACAACGATGACCGGTGTCTCCTTGATACCCTCACGCTTACGCAATGTTCCCAGAAACTGAATGCCATTCACAATCGGCATGTTGATGTCCAGTAATACTAAATCTGGCTTCTCGGAATAGACAAGAGCAAGGGCCTCACGTCCATCATGCGCCTCGACAAAATCATAATTTCCACCGATGAGAATGTTCTTCTCCAGCTCGATGAAAAAGCGAGAATCATCCACCAGGAGAATTTTCTTCTTACGCATTGAAACCCCTTCTTCCCAATTCAGTGTAGTATGGGTATTATGACTTCAACTTCATGCAACAGCATTATTCTACCATATTTCAGCCTATATTGCCAACAACTTGGATCGATTCAACCGATTTCAAGATCGCATGATATGCCAAGGAGGCTAAAATGAGCTTCATATCCGTGTGTCCCCCATTTATTTTCTTTTTATCTTTTCATCTCATGCCTCTCCGCGGTCTCTGCGTTAAACAAAAGGGCTTGATGACAATATTCAGTCTGGCTTGAAAGTCCTCTTCTTTGCTATTATGCTATGGTTGATGTGCAGGTTTTCCGAAACAGAGAGGACCATAGACAAATCCTCATGAGGTGCTTGGGCATGGACCGAAACCGGATCGAATCCTTACTCGAGGTGGTCAAACAGAAATTGGTTGAATCTCCCGGCGGGATTTCGGAGTATCGACTGCTGAAGGAGCTCATGGACCTAGGGGATTACTTTAATACAGGTATCTGGACGGACAATTTGAGAATGTTTCAGGCCCATTTCTTTCTCTTTCACCTTTTATATCTTCTCCGCAACCGGTTACGGATGAATCGGCGAGGTGATGTCCACATACATTGCTTAAAAATCGAGTTAGTGCCCTGGAAGAGAGTGGATGATCGTTACCCGGACAGAGCCGATCCGGTCCAGAGTTATTATCTCGATCTCGGAAATCTCACGGGTACTTCAGCATCAGATGTCGAGCACCTGCTGACCACCTTCTGGGATTTATATAGCCGGTTCGAGAACCGTGATGATGCTCTGGCTGTCCTGGACCTGGTCGAACCGGTCACGCTCGCTGAAATCCGCAGCCGTTATCGTTGCCTGGTCCGCCAGCATCATCCCGACCGGGGCGGTGATCCCGCCCGTTTTCGTGAAGTCAAAGCCGCTGCCCGGATATTGCTGGGCTGAGATTACGAGCATACCACAGCGAGCCTCGTACTACAATTTGACCGGTCCGCACAACGAATAGATTGTTCCTTTTTCTGTGTTTGTGCTCGATAATACTTGAGAAAATAGGCAGGGCTTGACATAATACAAGTAAGCGGGATTTGCAGGATAACCAGGACATATCACGCGGAGGTGCGGGATGGAGTTTTCGATGCGAGCACTGGGAAATACTGGTATACAGGTTACGCCCATTGGCTTGGGAGTATGGCAGTTTGCGGGTGGGCGTGGAGCGGTCGGATCGTATTGGCCGACGCTCGAAGACCAGGTCATGAATGAGATCGTACAGGTTTCACTCGAAGGTGGCATTAACTGGTTCGATACGGCCGAGGTCTATGGATGGGGGCGTTCCGAGCAAGCCCTGGCACATGCTTTGAACAGTGCCGGTCGGACAAACGGTCAGGTCGTGATCGCCACAAAATGGTGGCCCGCTTTTCGCCTGAGCGGCACTATCCGGAAAACGATTGATCAGCGGTTACAATGCCTGGCCGGTTATGATATCGACCTGTATCAGGTGCATCAGCCCTGGTCATTTTCGAGTGTCGAGTCAGAAATGGATGCCATGACCGATTTGGTCCGGGACGGAAAGATAAAGGCGATCGGGGTGAGTAATTTCGGTCCGAACGCGATGGGGCGGGCCTACAAGCATCTCGAAAGGCTGGGTATTCCCTTGGCTTCGAACCAGGTGAAGTATAACCTGGTCGATCGTCGGATCGAGTTCAACGGTGTGTTCGAGACGGCCAAGGCCCTGGGCATGACCATTATCGCTTATTCTCCGCTCGAACAGGGTCTTCTGACCGGAAAATTCCATAAACAGCCCGAGCTGCTGAAGCATCGATCAGGTCTTCGGAAAATGATGGGTAGCTTTCGTCGGGGCGGTTTGCCCTTCTACCAACCGGTGATCGATGTTCTTGAACGAATGGGCCGAAAATATGCCGTATCGCCGGCCCAGATCGCATTGAACTGGTTGATTACCTTCCGGGGTGAGCCGGTCGTGGCCATACCGGGAGCAACCAGGGTTGAACAGGCCCGTGACAATGTTGGTGCCTTGAACTTTCGGCTTGATGAAGCCGATACAAAGGAACTGGATCTACTTACCCGCGATTTCTGGTATTGATTCGAGTATTCGGATAATGAAAGAAAGCGAGATCATCTGACGAATGGCGCCGACTTATCGATTGACTGGTTCGATTGTGCTTTACGAAAACGAGCCGGATACGGTCCGGAGGTCGATCAATTCCTTCTTGGGCCTGACATTTTCTAAAAAGCTTTATTGTCTCGATAATTCTCGGGAATCTCCTCTCGATATCATTGCCGATGAGTATAAGGGTTCTGAACTAGTCTATCGGGCCATGGATCGGAATGTGGGTTATGGGGCCGGGCATAATTACGCTCTGCGGGCTTGTTTGGACGAATCGCCCTATCACCTGATCATGAATCCCGATATCTGGTTCGAGCCGGGTACACTCGAGGCGTTGATCGATTATTTGGACCGCAATGCCGATGTAGGGCTGGTCATGCCCCAGATCAGGTCCACAGACGGTCAGATCCAGTATTTATGTAAACTGCTGCCCACGCCCACGGACCTGTTTATCCGCCGTTTCCTGCCCGATCTGGCTATTCTCCGCCCGCGTAAGGAGCGGTTCGAGTTACGTCAGACCGGCTATAACCGTGAAATGAACGTACCCTACCTGTCAGGATGCTTCATGTTACTCCGCACTGCGGTTTTGAAGCAGATCGGTTTGTTCGATGAGCGGTTTTTCCTTTACCTTGAAGACACGGACCTATCCCGCCGGGTCCATGCAGTGGCCCGGACAATGTTCTATCCCGAAGCATGCGTCTATCATGGATATGGACAGGGCTCATACAAGAATCTCTCACTGCTGGTCCGTCATCTCGGATCAGCCTGTTCCTACTTCAACAAATGGGGCTGGTTCAGGGACCGCGAACGGAGCCTGATTAACCGGGCCGTCCTCGCAGAAACCGAGAACAGATAACTGTGTAACCCACATCGTTTTGAGGATTTGAAAACCGTAGCCGGGCAACCTAATGTAGTGAAAATACATCTCCTTTTTTACCAATCCCCAATAAAGAAAGGTTTGATAGTATCATGTTCGATTTGAATGAGTATTATTCTGCTCAGAACCGTAAGTTCGAGGGAGCTTACCAGGCCTCTTTGGCCATGATCGAGAATATTGTGGAAGAAATCGAGCGAAGCAAGCGGAAATCGACTGTCTCGCCCATCGATCAGTACTGTCTCGAGACTGCCCGAACGGTCCTGCGTTTGTGCGGTCTCGAACGCGAGTTGGATCGGCGCACCTGGTCGGAACTGAGTATCGAGGAACTTCAACGCGAGAACAGGTCTCTTTTTCAGGAGCTCGTTCCGGATCATTATGAGACGAGTTTTGCTAATCCCGCTCGTGCGGTAGCCGTGTTTGGTGAACGGATCGGACCGTATCTCTCATTTTTTTATGCGATTTTCCAGGATTATCCTGATTGGATTTTCTCGCATCAACGCTATCATCTAGCTGATTACAATCAACTTTTCATCGATTTCTGGAAAAATCGTGATGGGCTAATGTCTGAGCCGGATTCGCTTCGGACCCTGGTCACACGATTGAACAGGAGTCGCACTTACCAGGAAGTCCAGCAGGGACTGGTCAGGCAATACGATCCCGAGTATAAACGTTACACTGATTTTCTGACACATACGGATTTAACGGACGTGCGTTATTTGTTCCGTTACGGTCATTATATCAATGAGGTCGAATTGAAGACCGCGGTTTTACTGGCCGAATATCCGGTTGAGAAAATCCGGCACTTGGCCCGATATACGGTCAATGCTTTTATCAGTGGTTTTGAGCATCATGGCAAGACTTTGGTGCCCGGATCGACCATACGTTTATCCTACTGGCTGGGCCAGGAAAGGGTAGTGGAGAGCCTGATCAGGGAACTCGAGCAGAGGGGGCTCAAGCCCCATATTTGCCTGGCCCTTTCCACGGCAATCAACCCTCAATATGATTATGATCATAAGGATGACCTGGCATTGTATCTCGATCGGGAAGTAGTCGAACGACAGATCGGCTATTACGAACAGGCCTATGCAGACTGTATTGACCTGATCGGTAACTATGGGGGCGATATTGCCCTCAACCCGGATAAATTCGGCGAGGACCGGATCACACCGGTCATGAAACCGGAAAATGTCTCATTCTCGGCTGATCAACATAGTCTGCTGCACGATTTTATGAACCGTCGCGCAGCCCTTCGTCTGAAATATATCGATCGAGGCCGGACCAGCACGACATGTATCGCTTTCCCATCACCCTCGATCGGTTACAATTTCGAGCAGATCTTCGCTGATATTTGGGAAGTCAACCTGGTTGATTCCGATTTTTATGAGCGGGTCCAGCAGCGGATGATCGAGGTCATGGACAAGGGTAATGCTATCCGGGTGACCGGTCGGAACGGGAATGAGACCGATTTGGTGATCGCTCTTCAACCCCTGAGCGACCCAGAGCGGGAATCCAACTTTCTGAACGGTGTTGCCGATGTAAATATCCCGGCGGGCGAGGTATTTACCAGCCCCCAATTAAAGGGTACTGCAGGTGTGTTACACATTGACAGCTATTTCGAAGACGGATTACAGTATCAGGACTTGAAATTGACCTTTGTGGACGGTTACATTTCGGATTATTCCTGCACGAATTTCGAGACGATATCGGAAAACCGGGCATATATAGAAGACAACCTGCTCATGCCGCACAAGACTTTACCCATGGGTGAATTTGCCATTGGCACGAACACTCTGGCTTATGTCATTGCCCGCAAGCATGGTATTGCCCATAAGCTTTCGACGCTGATCAGTGAGAAAATGGCACCGCACATCGCGATTGGCGACACTTGCTTTGCCATGCAGGAGAACATGACGGTGATCAATCGGTTTGACCATAAGCTGATGGTCGCCCGCGAGAACGAGAAGTCAGCCCAGCGTCACGACAACTTCGAGCGGGCCTACACCTTCAAACACAGCGATATCGTCATTCCATTCGAGTCTATCGGGGCGATTTCGGTATTGATCGAAGGCCAACCGTCGGTCGATATCATTCGTTCCGGACGGTTCGTTTTACCCGGCACCGAAGAACTGAATCGTCCTCTGGAATCATGATTTCAGGAAGGTCGAATGGGGTAACAGAGAATTGACCACAAGCCGGACCAGGCTTTCAGGTGAGTCATCGGCAATGAGGGTGGGCGTGAAATGATGGTTGTACGCTGCCTGGGCCGTGGCCGGGCCGGCAACGAAAAACACGAGCTTCGAAAGCTTGTGCTGAAGATTGAGTGGTAGGCGTTTTAGGGCCCTGGCGTAGGACCTGACTGCAGTCGCATTGACCAATACCACTGCATCAGGTCCATTGTTCCGTCGCAGTTTTTCCACCAGTCCCTTCTTGACCGCCACCTTCAAGGCATATCCCGTTATCTGATCGATGTGTGCACCCTGTCGGGCTAGTAGTCCTGAAAAATCGTGTAACGTATGTTTCTGCTTGACCAGCAAAATACGCGAGTCTTCGATGTGCCCCATACTGTTGACCAACTCTCGAGCCGTGTGTTCACGGGGCATGATTTGAACAGGCTGACCCGATGTGCGAAAGACTTCCGCCGCCCCCTGCCCGATAACCATGATCCGGATGTGCTCAGGGAAATGTACCTCTTTTCGGGTATGCTCAAGAAAATCCAGGTAATACTCGGCACTGGCCCGGTCGAAAAAGATGATCCAGTCGAAGGAATCAATGGTTTCAACGGCCTCACGGACCGGGCCCTCATCCTGCAGTGCACAGATGACCAGGCCCGGAAATGCAATGACGTGCAAGCCGTTGTGCTGAAGAACCGATGTGATCAAGTCGTGACCCGTCCGGCAGGGAGGCACCAGAACACACCGATGTTGCTCGCTTTTCATGCTCAGTTTTCAGAGATAACCGGAGAAATCAGGCACCCAATTCCTTTTTCAGAGCCATACCCAGCCGATTGATACCCTCATCGATAATTTCCGGTCGACAATACGAGAAATTCAGACGCATGGTATTATAGCCGCCACCATCAGGATAAAAGTGCGAACCTGCAACAAAAGCAACTTTTTGTTCAACGGCTTTCATCAGAAAATCATTGGTATTGATCTTATCCGGAACCAGGGCCCATAGGAACAAACCACCCATGGGTTTGGTCCAGGAACAGCCTTCAGGCCAATACCGGGTCAGGGCTTCGAGCATGGTATTACGCCTTATACCATATTCCCGGCGCAACATGCTGATGTGTTCCTTGAACAGTGGACTCTGGGCGATTTCGTATGCAATAAGCTGGACCAGGGAACCGGTATGCAGGTCCGTGCCCTGTTTGAGTTGGACAAAACGGGCGATGACCGCTTCGGGCGCTACAATCCAACCCAAGCGCAGCCCCGGGGTCAGGGTCTTCGAGAAAGTGCCCAGATACAGGACCCGCTCGGGAGCAAAACAACAGATCGGCGGTAATGACTCGCCTTCATAGCGTAACTGACCGTAGGGATCGTCCTCGACAATGATCAGTTCAAGCTTTCGGGCAATTTCAGCCAGTTTCTGCCGCCGTTCAAGGGACAGGGTCGTCCCGGCCGGATTATGAAAATTGGGCAGAACATAGACAAAACGAGGCGGTTTGCCCGTGGTTTTCAGCACCCGGTGGTAGATGTCCTCGATTTCGTCAACCACCATGCCGTGCTCGTCCAGACTGACCGTTTCATACATGGTCCCGTAAGCGTTCCAGGCTTGTAAAGCGCCCAAATAGGTCGGACGACTGACAATGACCACATCGTCGACGTTCAGAAAAACCTTACCGACCAGGTCCAGGGCCTGCTGGGAGCCGCAAGTCACCAGCACGTTGTTGGCCACGGCCGGCACGCCATATTTGTGCATGCTTTCAGCCAGGAAAGTCCGCAGTGGTGGATGACCTTCGGTCGTACTATATTGCAGAGCAGCCGGACCCTGCTCGGTTAAAACCTTATCGCAGGCCTTCTTGATTGCCTCGATCGGGAAAAATTCTGAGGCGGGCAGTCCACCGGCAAAACTGATGATATCCGGTCGGCTGGTGATTTTCAAAATTTCCCTAATCGCGGAGCTTTTCACCCGCTTCATCCGGTCCGAAAGATGGACTTCCCAATTGATTACAGGAATATTATCGTTTAATGCCATGACCAAACCTCCTTTGGAGAATAAGTGCCTGAATTGCCCGCACGTCGAAAAACACATCCATTCTCTTCTAACCTACTACAAGGAGAATATATGTTCAAGCATTCGTACTTTTTCGACCATGTTTTTGTCTGATCAGTTCGATCGAGCTGTACAGGCTTGGGATAAGGAACAGGGTGATAAAAGTCGAGGTCAGTAGTCCTCCGACGATGACCCGGGCCAGCGGTGCCTGCATTTCGCCGCCCTCACCCGATCCGATTGCGACCGGAAACAGGGCCAGGCAGGTCGTTAGGGTCGTCATTAAAATCGGTCGCAACCGCCGCCGCCCACCTTCGATGATCGCCTCGATCAAGGGCATTGTCTGATCACGGCGCAAGAGATTGATATAATCGACCAGGACGATGGCGTTGTTGACCACCACACCGGTGAGGACGATGGTCCCGAGAAAGGAATAGACATTCAGGGTCGTTCCGGTCAGGACCAGGCTGAGAATGACTCCGATAATGGCGAACGGTATGGCCAGAAGCATGACAAAAGGATGCAGGAACGACTCGAACAGGGAGGCCATGACCATATAGACCAGGGCCATGGCCAGAAAGAGCCCGATCAGCAATTGACCAAAGGTTTTCTGTTGTTCTTCATATTCGCCACCGAGTGTCACGGAGAAACCCTCTGGGGCCACGATTTCCCGCAACCGGGCTTTCAGATCAGCAATGATTGCATTGAGTTTTCGGCCGGCAAAACCCGCTGAGACGGTCACGATCCGCTCCTGATTCAATCGCCGGATCGAGATGGGGCTGACTCGCTGACTGATCCGGGCCACATCCTCGAGGCTGATATGTTCGCCATTGGGTGTGATGATGGGTAACCTGGCCACCTGATCGGTGAGTAGACGGTCTTTTTCTTCAAGCCTGACCAGGACCTTGTATTCGTCGCCTGCTTCACGATAGTAGGTCGCGGCTTTACCCAGCAGGTAAATCGAAACAACCTGGCCAATTGAATTGATCGAGAGCCCGAAATCCGCGGCTTTATCCGGATCGATCCGGATAATCATTTCCCGATTGCCCTCCTTGCGATCGATCTCGACATCGACCACACCGGGCGTGGCTTCCATCATGGCCGCAATTCGAGTGGCAAATTCTGAACCGGTCTCGAGGTCATGGCCCCGGACTTCGAGTGTCAACCGGTCCTCACCTCCCCGTAAGATTCGGAAAATAAAGAAACCCTCACTGGATCGGACCCGTGCTTTCAGATCGGGGATTGTATCGAGCAGGGGTCGCGTGGCATTGGCCACCTCATCACTCGAACGTTTCCTTTGATCCAGATCGACCAGGCTCAGCCGGATCGAGCCCGAATTACTACTGGCCTCGGAAAAAAAGCCACCCGGACCGGCCACGGCCAGGATCACTTCACGCTCGGGAATACTCCTTTTCAGGATTTGTTCTATCTCATGAACGGCCTGGGTCGTCCGTTCGAGCGGCGTATTGACCGGCAGTTCCACGTTGATGCTGATTTCGCCCTGATCGCCTTGGGGCATCAGTTCCTGATCGATCAGAGGCAATAACCAAAGACTGCCAATCAACAGCCCGAGTGCGAGGGCATAGACAGTCTTTCGTCGGGATAGTACCCGACGTAAGAGTGCGATATATTTGTGTTCGAGTCCGGTCTGCAAATCTTCCAGCACGGAAACCAAACGTCCGATCCGACCGGTCGAGGACTTGTCACGCTGTCTTTTGCGGGCTGACAGGACCGGGACCAGAGTCAAAGCCACAAACAGAGCGCAGATCAGGGCAAACGAAACCACATAGGCCATTTGACTGAAAAAAATACCGGCGAAACCGCTGATAAAAATGACCGGAACAAAAATGCACAGCGTGGTTATGGTCGAGGCAGTAATGGCCCGGGCCACTTCGGAGCTACCGATGATGGCGGCCGCTCTCCCCGATTTACCCGCTTCCCGGTGCCGTTGGATGTTTTCCAGAATCACGATCGAGTTGTCCACCATCATCCCTATGCCCAAAGCCAGACCACCAAAAGTAATCATATTAAGGGTAAAATCACCCAGATACATCATCCCGAAGGTCCCGATAATGGCGATCGGAATAGCGATAGCCACAATCATGGTCGAGGACATACTGCGTAAAAACAGCAGTAAAACAATCACGGCCAGGACCGCACCATAACTGATACCGTGCTCGACATTCGAGATCGATTGCCGGATATATTCCGAAGTATCGAAACGGGCCCGCAGTTGGACCTGAGAAAATTCTCGGTTCAAGACCTCGACCTCTCGCTTGACCCGGTCCGCAACATCGACCGTATTCGCCCCGGATAACTTCGAAATGGATAAACGGATACCGGGTTTGCCATCGATCAGGACCGTATTGGTCGGCTCCTCGTATGAATCTCGGACCGTGCCCAGGTCCTTGACCCGAATGGGTGAACCATCACGATATGCGACTACTACATTTTCCATCTGTTTGACTGAACTGAACTCGCCCAGGGTCCGCACGATGATTTCGTGGTCCTGTTCCCGAGCGTCACCTGCGGGCAGATTCACATTGTCCCGCTTGAGCGCGTCGGCGACCTGCGCGGCATCGATACTGTATGAAGTCAGCCTGTCCGCGCTCAAATCCACATGAATCTCACGTTTCAAACCGCCGCGGACATCGACCGAAGCAACCCCCTCCAACCGTTCAAGTCGATAACTGATCGTGTCCTCCGCAAACTGACGCAGTTTCCACTCAGCCATATCTCCCGAAAGAGTCAAAAACATGATCGGGGCCGAGGATAAATCGAATTTGAAGATCGAGGGCGAATCCGCATCTTCCGGTAACTGGTCGCGGATACGTTCGATGGCACTCCGGATATCATTCATTGCATCTTCAAGCTGCGTGTCCCAGGTGAAACGCAACTGCACCCGAGAGCGGCCTTCGGACGAAAACGATTCGACCCGATCGATCCCCTGAACACTGCTGACGGATTGCTCGATCGGACGCGTTATCAGGGTCTCGATCTCCTCGGGACCCACTCCCTCATAGGTCGTAAAAATCGAAATCGAGGGAAATTCGATCTCCGGCATCAAGTCAACCGACAAACGAAACAATGAAACCAGTCCGATCAGGACCACGGCTACAAAAACCATGAAAGTCGTAACCGGCTTGTCGATGGCATATTCAGGCAAATTCATGGTCAAACATCCTTCTACTCAACAGCGGTATTATCGGAAATAGTGCCGGTAATCGTAACCGGATTGCCGTCCCCGAGCTGGTTCTGGCCCTCGACTACGACCAGCGTTCCTGCTTCGAGTCCGCTGAGGACCTCGGCGAATTGTCCATCATCAAAACCAAGCGTACAGGTCGTTAAAACGGCACGATCGACCTTGACCACAAAAAGGTGCCCGGTCCGAACCCCAGCCTGGTCCGCCATGGCTGGGCCATCTGTTTCCATCGTCGTCAGAGCAAGGTCATTCTTCCCATCGAGCAGGGCCTGAAGCGGGACTAATAGCACGTTTTCCCGTTTGCCCAGGCTGAATGAGACACGACCGTACATCCCGGGCATCAAACGTCCCTGAGGATTGGGCAACTCCGCTTCGACTTCAGCGGACCGGTTTGTGCTCTTCAATACCGGAGAAACGCGACTGATCGTGCCCTCGAATGTTTCATCGGGATAGGCGTCCAGAGTTATCCCGATGTTTTTCTGACCCTGTTCAAGACCCGTTCTTATCTGGCCGATCAGTTGTTCCCCGACCATGAAGGTAATCATGACCGGATCGGTCCGGACCAGTTTCAGGATCATCATACCCGCCGAGACGACTGCACCCGGGTCGAGCTGACGTGATTCGACCAATCCGTCAAAGGGGGCTTCGATACGAGTATAACCAAGCTGGGTCTCGAGCACGGTCACGCCGGCCTGAGCCTGGATGAGTTGGGCCCGGGCAAGATCATCTGCTGCCTGTTGGGCGTCCAGTTTCGTCTTGAGGTTGTCGATTTCCTGTTGCGTCACCAGGTTCTTGTCGAACAGCGGTTTCTTGCGATTGTATTCAGTTCGGACGTTGAGTAGTTCGGCCGCGGCCCGGCGGACCGAGGCCTCGGCTACAGCCAGCGCTGCCCGGGCTTCGGCCAGCTTGGCCCGCAATTGGGTATCGTCGATGTGGGCCAGGACTTGACCCTGTTTGACCCGATCGCCCATACGCACCCGGATTTCCCTGAGTCGGCCACTGATCTCCGCTGCGATCTGCACGCTTTCCCTCGGTCCGAGTTCACCCCTGAAACGGACTGTCCGCTCGATCGTCCCGGTCGATAAGGGACTGACCCGGACCGCAAGGGTCCGCTGATTATTACCCTGCCGCGCTGCCTTGGGGGGCGATTGTGAATCAGAACAACCGTTCAAGCACAGGACCATTGCCCCAAACATAAGCAGGATTATTATCCAGACCATCCAAGGCAAATGATGTCGCCGGAAGCTATGATCGACCGGACGGTGAGTCTGACCGGTCGTACTATTCAAAGTCTTTTCATAACAGGAGGGATATGGGCTGATCATGGTCGGGAAATCTCCTTTCCCAGAGGATCGAGACCGAGGACTTGAAACAGGTTCAGTCTCTTCAAATCAAGATTCAATGTTTCCGTGACGACCGCGTATTCGGCCTGACGCAATTGGTCATCGGCATCGATAATTTCAAGGGCTGTAGCCAGTCCGGCTTTATATCGTTCGAGCACCAGCTCCTGATTATGGCCGGCCAGCTCCAGCTTACCCAAGACAGTCTTCAATGTGGCCCGGGCCGTGACCAGATCACGCAGGGCCTGCTTGACATCCAGGCGAATGCTACGTTCGAGCAATTGTTTGTGCAAACGTGAAATATCCAGGATCGCAGACCATTCATGCCGGTCTGCACCGCGTTTACCGCCATCATAAAGCAGCCAATTCAGGGAAAAAAGAACATTCCAACTGAATTCCTCACCGGAGAAACCCGTATTTTCCGAACCACGATAGGTAGCGGTCAGATACAGTTCCGGGAGGTATTCCAGCCAAGCTTCCCGCAGGGCTGATTCACCGCTCCGGATCTCATACTCCCGGGCAATCACGTCCGGCCGGGCCCGTAAGGCTTGTTCACCGAGCTGTTCAGGCTCGAACATAGCCAGTTCAGTAATGATCGGATTGGCGAGCTGAAACGGTCGGTCGGTCATGATCAAAAACGAAAGATAATCAAAAGCGCCATCGAACGCATTTACGGCCCTGACCAGGTCTGCTTCCGCAGTCAGGACCTCGATCCGGGCCCGGGTCAAATCGAGTTCCAAAACCTCTCCCGCCGCCAGACGGGCTTCGGTAGCAGCCAGATGCTCCCGGACCGTCTCGAGCGATCGCTCAGCCGTCTGTAGCAAGTTCTGGGCCGAAAGGGCCGCATAATAGGCCTGACTGACTTCAAACAAAAAGGTCCGGGTCTGCCACTCGAAATCGTGCTCGTCAGACGCGACGAGCGACTTGGCCTTGGACCAGGCCGGAAACAGAGGGGCCGAATAAAGCGGCAGACGGGCTTGAATGTCACCACTCAAAGCATCCTGCTCCTGCATGATCCGATCGCCGTAAATGATTTCCTGATCATAATGGGTCAATGTGGTCGTAAAAGTCACCTGAGGCAGAAAAGCTGCCAGGGCCCGATCACGCTTCAACCGAGCCTGCTCCATCCCATGCCGGTTGATCCGGACCTGCTCGTGATGGGCCTCGGCATTGTCCAGGGCTTGCTCCAAAGTAATCACCGGATCCCGCACAATACTATCGTTCTCGATGCTCCCCACTTCTCCCGCAGTCTGACCAATGATCAGTAATGCGATCATACCGACAACGCCCTGTCCGAACATAAACCAGTCCTCGCCATACTTCGATTAAGATCCCAATCTATTGATAATAAGCCCCGTTCGTTGGATTTCAAGTGATGAACAAGAGATCTCCACGAACAGGGCCGTTGATCACCGGCTCCGAGAAACATCACCTCTTGGAACACTCGGACAGGAAAGTAACTATTTGCTGGACTTTGGTTTTGATGATCGGTATAATTCCCCAGCACATGTCGGGAGAGCTTATGTCCAGCAAAAACAACTCGGTGGTCCCGTTATTTCTGATTTTAGGTCTGGCTTTCTGGATCGGTATGTCCTTCCAGGATTGTTCATCAGATCGCGACAATGATGATCACACCTCCCGCTGGACTTTCATGATCTGGATGAATGGCGATAATGACTTGGAATACTATGTCACACATGATCTGAATGAACTCGAACAGGTCGGTTCGGGCGACGGGGTCCACGTGATTGTGCAAGCCGATCGGATCGATGGTTATGCCACGGACGATGGGGATTGGACCGGGACACGGCGTTACTACATCACCCACGATGATGACATGCATACCGTGAGTTCATCCGTCATCCAGGAGCTGGGTGAAGTGGATATGGGTGATCCAGACGCTGTGGCTGATTTTTTGACCTGGGTCCAGACGTACTATCCGGCTGAGAAGTACGTTCTCATTTTCTGGAACCATGGCGACGGTTGGAGTGCACAACCCACTTTTTCGGGTTCCAGCCCTCTGCCATTTGTGTCCTATGATGAAACCTCAGGCTCCTACCTGAGTATCGTTCAGGGCGATCTGCGTGCGGCCTTGAACGATCTGGTCGCACGACGCGGCCCGCTTGAAGTCATTGGTTTTGATGCCTGTAATATGGCCTGTTGGGAAGTCGCCCACTCGCTCAGTGACCAGATTAAAGTCATGGCCGGCAGTGAAGCCTGGGTCGATGGGGAAGGTTACATGTATGCCCCGGTCCTGGCCAGGATGCGGACCCAGCCCGATTTGACTCCAGCCCAGCTAGCCGATGAGTTGAGTCGAACCTCTGTCGAACAGGGACAGGAATTGACCCATTCCGCCATCGATCTGGCCGGGCTGACTGAACTGGCTTCCGCGATCGATGGCTTGGCCAGTTGTGTACTCGCCGATCCAGGACTCGAACCTGAACTCATCGCCGTCCGGAACAATTCCCGCGGAGCTGATGAGCAGTGGAAAAACTGGTATCTGGACCTCAGGGATTTCGCCCATGTTCTCGAAATGTCCGAGCTACCACTCTTCAGTACGTGTGGGCGTGACCTCAGAACAGCCCTGGACAAAACCATGATTTCCCATTATGGTAATCCGCCCTATGACTGGACCGGCGGACTCTCGATCTTCTTCGATCTCGAATGGCTCGGCTATCTCGAGCTTTACCATACCGGAACAGGGGCAACCTGGTCCCAGGATACACGCTGGGATGACCTGCTCCTGGTCCTGGCGGCACATAACGCCACACATTCCTAAATAGGTCTTATTCTGAAGAGCTTACCCATTACGAGGAACTCGAACAGGCACCGCCTCATTTCTGATGTGCAGATGGCTTGTTCTGCCTAAAATCTTCATTTGTTTCACCAACTCAACAGACCGTGCTCTTAGTGACTCGTCTTCTCTCAATCTATCTAATTCCAACAAATTAGGTAAAAAATATTCGAGCCTGATAATAGGCAAACAATGCATTAGTTATGCTAAAAGCAAGCAAGATCAATAATGCAAGAACAGCAAGTGTTTTTGAATTTACTTTGATAAAACGCGTATCGAGAAAAGATAGGGGGATGATAAATGGAGTAATTAAGCCATCCAAGATTGGTAAAGAACTTTTCGAGACAAAAAGATGTTTATAACTCCACCGCATGAACCACAAGATATCATGATGGTATAGGGCCCCGATTCCTATCCATATCCATTCGTAACCTCGAATAGTTCAACAGCCAGAAGCGTAACACCTGCCGTCATGAGTTTCCCATATCCCCAATCAGAGCTGATAATCCTAAGCATAAAGTAAGCAGCAAATGACGCTGAGACATTGCCTCCGTAACATTGGATAATGTCCCCAAATGGTCCAGAGTAATGACTCTTGAATACAAGTGATGCTACGCCCAAGAGAACGAAGCAGGTGTATGTTACTTTGGATGTCTTCCCCATCAGCTCTTCCGGATATGGCTCTTTAATTGGTTGATATATTTGGCGTGTCGGGTCTGCTCGATGACGATGTTGGAGCAGTTGTTGAACCGGGCATAAGCCGTCAACTGTTTGGCGAAATGCGGATAGAAATGACGATGCTCCTCAAAAGATTCCTCGAACGCGAGCATTTTCACGATCAGGGTCCGGCTCGTCCGGTCAGCCTTGGGATCGAGCCGCCCGATCAGCCGATTGCCCCAGAGAATGGGCAGGCTGAAATATCCGAATTGTCTCTTGGCCGGAGGCGTGTAACACTCGAGGCTGTACTCGAACCCGAACAATTTCCGGACCCTGGCCCGCTGAATGACCAGATTATCGAAGGGCGACAGCAGGGCGACGACGGTGGAATCTGGCTGAACGCTTTCGATCTGGTCCAATGTAGCCGCCAAAGTATAATAGGGTTCACAGATACCGTCCAATTCGAGCATGACCACGTCACCGGCATCAAGTAAGGCTTTGAGCCCGACCTGGATTGTCTTTTTCGAGGCAGCCGGAATATGGTCGAGTATCTCCCTTTCCAGAGCCAAACCGTGGGCCTGCAGAGCCCGCTTGACCAGGAAACGGCCCAATTCGTCAGAGCCCGGTTCCCGGCGGTCGACCGAAGCCGGGATGACCCGTTCGGCCAGATCATAGTAGCGCTGAAAGTTCCTGCGTTCACTGATTAAGAGCCGGCCCTGCCAGAACAGTATTTCGAGCGCGGCTTTAGCCGGCTTCCAATCCCACCAGGGACCACGCCGTTTGTCTTCGCCCGCATCGAAATCCTTCGAGGCAAGCGGTCCTTCCTGCTCAATCCTGGCCAGTATCTGTTCGAGCAGATGAGCGTGTTGATCGTGCCATCTCTGAAACCAGGCATTCTTGCCCGGAAACTCTTTCATCAAAGGCAGATAGAACCGAAAATCGGTAAAGGGCAGGAACGAAGCGGCGTGCCCCCAATACTCGAAAATACGCCGGTCCCGTGCCTGTAATTCACGGAGCCAGTCAGGCTCATAACTGTGTTGCCGGGCCCAGAGCGTATGATGATGGGCCCGCTCGACCACGGAAATCGTATCGATTTGAATGTAGCCCAGCGTTTCGATGATGCGGGCCGTGCTC
Organism: bacterium; assembly: GCA_016934675.1. GTDB lineage: Bacteria > CSSED10-310 > JAFGSJ01 > JAFGSJ01 > JAFGSJ01 > JAFGSJ01. Next base: position 34,812 of record JAFGSJ010000026.1, read on the forward strand.
TCCTTGTCGTCGGGCAGCGGGACTGCCGGTGACAGGAGCTGGGCAACAACCGCCGCATTCCTGGCTTGCTCGAGACTGACCTTGATCGGCCTGCTCCCCCGGCGGGCCTTATCTTTCTTCACACGCGTCGCCATTTTCAGCCCTCCTGCTCCCCTGTTTTACCTTTCTTTAGAACAAAACAAGAACAATTAACAGCTTTCTCTCAGAATAGAGTGCTATGACTTGAATCATATGGGTGTTCCTGAATTCTTGCCCTTATGCCCGGAAAAGGAACATGGTAGACCTCGCATAAAGAGAATTTCTTCTTGGCAGGATAACAGGATGTGCTCTGTCAGATACAGGTCATAGCATTCTGTTAACAAGCAAGGGACAGTCAACTCATCTGACTTGAAACTCAATTCCCTTTTCGAAGCTGATAACTCATATTCTCAACCCCTGACCTGTCCCGAGCTCCTCGATGGAAGTGGGAACTCGAACAATTGTACCAGATTGAGGGTATGCATGCATCCGGGTCGACATCGGTTGGGATTTGCTTTTCTTATGAAAGTAAAGACATTCCCTCAGGACCGGCGTTGTGCTTCAGCAGCGCCTCGTCCCGCCTGGTACAATGGTATGAGTTCCGCGTTTAGGGGCTGTCGATTTAATCCCCCTTCCCCTGATCATTGATTATTTATTTTAATAATATTTATAAAATACTGTTGACAAGTCTTATAAATAATACAAGTTATATAACTAAATATATTTTTATAAACTATTGAAATAAGGTAGGTTACACTGTCCGCATGGGCCAAACCAAAGATCAATAAATATCAAACCAGTCTCTTTTCGCCAACACTTGATGATAGGATCCCCGAAGACCATCCGGTCCGGCTCTACCAGGAACTGTTAACCATCCAGGATTGGCATTCCTGGGAACAGGAGTATGACCAGACTCGTGGTCAACCGGCCTTTCATCCCCGGCTCTTAGCTGGTGCGATCCTGTATGGCCTGAGTCGCAAGATCAACTCCAGTCGGCAGTTGGAAGATGCCTGTTGCAATCGGCTTGATTTCATGTGGTTGGTCGATGGCCATACGATTGATCATTCGACCTTCGCAGCCTTTCGGGTCCGCCATGAAGCGAAATGAAAAGAACTGTTTCGGGAGATTTGTCGTCTGGCCCATAGAATGGGTGCCGTTACTTTAGAAGTGACGGCTACCGATGGCACCAGGATCCAAGCTGATAGCAGTCGCTATCAGACCAAAAGTGCGGCCGAGATAGAAACTTGGCTGAAGGCGGTCGATGAGCAGATCGGCCAGTCTTTCCAGCAGATGGCCACGAACGATGCGGCTGAGGATAAACAGTATGGGCCGACGGGCACACCGGCCAAATTACCAGCGGGCTTACGGCAGTTGGTGGAACGGAAACAGCGGCTCGAACAAGCCCATGCCGCGGTCGTAGCCCTGGAACAACGGCGGGCCGAGAAAGGGGAAGCTTCACCGGACAAGATCGCGAAAGTCCCGCTCAGCGATCCCGATGCCCGGATTTTGGAGAATAAAGAAGGTGGCTTTGCGGCGAATTACACTCCGGTGATCACCACGGATGGGGCCAGCGGCTTGATCATCGACGCCGAGGTGACGAATTCGACCGCGGAAGCTCCGATACAGACTCGGGCAACCGAGCGGATTGAAGAGATGCTGGGGCAGCCACCCCAGGTCATGATGGGGGATGGTTTGTATGGTGAGCTCGCTCATGTCCGGCAGTTACAGGAAAAAGGGATTGAAGTTCTTACGCCGGTCAAAGCCACGGCAGCCTGTCCGGGCGAGGTAGCCTATCGTGAAGATCCCAAGACCGCGGTCGCCGAACAGGATTGGGCCCAATTGCCCCGCGGCCAGAATGGCCGCTTGACTCGTGCGGCCTTTCTGTTTGATCGCAACCAGGATTGTTTTTATTGCCCCCTGGGCAAAATGCTGTCGTTACACGGACGCAGCCGTCATAAGAAGGTGACCGGTGGGCAGCGTGTCACCGTGATATACAAAAGCAACCCGGGCGATTGTCGGCATTGTCCCCTGAAAGAAAGTTGTCTGGTCCCCGGCCAGAAGTATCGGCGAATAGAACGGATGGAAGGTTCTGAGGTTTTGGACCAGGTCGCGGCAAAGATGACCAAGCCGGAGAAGCAAGCCCTCTTTTGGAAACGGAAGATCATAGCTGAAACGCCGTTTGGACATATCAAACACACCATGGGCATTCGGCGTTTTCGTTTGCGGGGATTACCGAAAGTCCAGATCGAATTTCTGTGGATTTGTCTGGCATACAATGTGGCCAAGCTAAGCCGCCTTATACGGTCTTGGCCACGCTGTAAGCTTGCTCGAGTGGTTCGTCGGCGATATGAGTGTGGGTGGGTGTAACCTCAAGTGGGCCTGTGCTCATTAATATAATTTCGTCCCAATAAGACTCTTTATTGTGTTAATATAATTTTAATTTATGTATATATAGTTTTTTTAAGTATTTATTCGTAAATTTTAATATTTTTTTCGCTGCCCAAGACACAGCGAAAAAAAATAAATCGACAGCCCCTAAACGCGGAACTCATACCATTGTACCAGGCGGAGCGAGGTGCTACTGAAGACCGATGCTGGTCCTCGAGGGCATGTCTTTTCTCTTTCAAAGCAGATGTGTCTCCGGGAGACAATCAAACGCCAGCTGCAGCGAAGCAGCAAGCACCGCAGGTCCGAAGAACCAGGCTTCAGCCTGGTTTCGGTCAAGACACACGTCGTGGGCTGCGAAGCTGCCCTTTTTCTAAAATCAGAAAATATCCTGTCCCCTTTGGAGGGCCGGGGGGAGGACTTCTCCAGATGAAGCTAAATCTATAAAAACTGCCTCTAAGTCGCAGACAAAACATTTATAGCTTTTACGAACTCCACCCCCTGCACACCCGCCAGCGGGGGACAGAGCCGGTCAATGATCCTCTCGCTTAATTCGAAAGGCCCTAAACGCGGAACAACGAACTATTGTACGAGGCGGAACCGGCCATTGCTGAAGGCAGACACCGGTCTGTTCAAGAAAGTTTTCACTGGCGAGTGTTGAGATTTCTCTCGAAGCATCAAGACAAAGCACGCACCGGGAACTGCTGCGCATTACGTGAGACCATAGGGTTTAGGAATCCGGTCTCTCGAGGTCCTGGTCAAGGATACGCGTTACATCCTGGGCTTCGAGGTCAATCTCGACAGTTTTCTGGTTCTGTTTATTTCTCATTTCTCCGGCCGAGATGTGCTGTTGCAGAGCCCGGATGATTTCATTCATTTCCTTGATCCGGGCCAGGAGTTCATTGATGCAATTATCTTTTTGATGCAGTTGCTCGATAAATGCAGCAATCAGCTCATTATCTGATACGGCAGGTATATTGGGAAGTATTGCTGCCGGACCGGGTCGATGAATCGGGCCACTCTTCCCCGGTTTAACTGCGGGAGGGCTCATCGAACCGGTATATTCCTTGGCCAAAATCGAATTGTCACCTTGCTCTGTCATGAGTTTAAACTGGTCCAGTAAAAACTGCTTTTCGATCGTATAATGAAAACCACGTTCGCTTTTGCCCAGTTTTATCTTTTTGGCATGATCGGGATCATTGTCAAGCAAAACCTTCCGGATAAACCGGTTAATTATTTGTTCCGTTTGCTCAACCAAGGCACTTGCTTCTTCGACTGAAACATATTCGCCCACTTTGCTTTCCTCGGAACAGGTTTGTGACCGGATATTCCTTATGTTCAATGTATCACTTTTTTTCGGAAAAGAAAACGGGGCATTACGCTAATCGTTGCATTACATTCTTGGTCCAGGATTCGTCACTCGTCTATGTTGAGGAAAGTCAATTGTTTACGAATCCGGCATAGACCAAATCAGATACATGCAAAAAAAAAACGGAGAACGCTGATAAAAAACGTTCTCCGTTCTGTTGATAGTATTCGAGTCGGCTAGAAAGCGTATTTCAACTGAAAACCGACTGATGTCGGAGATGCCCAACCGTCTTCACGACCGAAGTTATCACCTTCATCCTGGATACGGCTTAAATTGACCTGATTATTCAGGAAATTGTTGATGTCCATAATCGCGGTCAACACACCCCACTTCCCGAAATTGAAATCTTTCTGGAGTGATAAATCAACCATGATCACATCGGGGAGTCGATAATTACCGCGTTTGCCATCGACAAAACGGCAACCATTGCCATAACCATCATTTGGATCGCCATTCTCGTCAACGCCATATTTGCTATAGGTATAACCGCTCTTCCACCAGGCATGTGTCCCGAACACAAAACCCAGGGGCAGATTATAGTTGGCATAGACTTTCAGATAATGCGGGCAGTCATAGTACAGTTTGCCGTCGATGTCGTTCGCGAGATAGGGCGTGTCAAAATACACGGTGAAATGCTGCATACTGTTGTCGAACTCATCTCCGGGCTGTGTATTAACCGTGTTACCCGTCGAACTCGAATGGGTGTAGGAGACCTCGATCGAGAATTTATCTGTCCGGGCACTCGAGGTCAATTCGACGGCATAATAATCCCGATAGGCATCATCCGGATTGGTGTAATAATAGCGTATTCCACCCTCCTGTTCGTCTATCCTGTCATACCATTCGTCGATGGCGGCTTGATTGTCCATATCCACATCGGTGGCTAAATGGATATTACCGTTCTCATCTTCCCAGAAACCGACATCTTCGATGATATTACGGGTCTGTTTCCAGATCAATCGGGCACCGGCAGAGAAATTGGTGAAAAGCTCGCGATCGTAACCGAGGATGATCTCATCGGCATATTCCGGCTTGAGATCGGGATCGAGCCGATCAAGAGACTCATCACCACCACTGGAATGATGCCAATAGTAGCCTTCTTCATCGGCATCGGGATTTTCCGGGTCCCACAGGTATACATGTGTAACAGCGGTCGGTCCCGGGTTTGCATTGACTATGCCCAAATCGTACGTGTTATAATAACGACCGACATTGAAATAGACCTTTGATTTGCCATCGTTGTTCACATCCCAGGCCAGACCTATTCGAGGAGCGATCATGCCGTCAAAGGTATGGACCTCTTCATCCAGCTTGTTCTTATAGGTAGCTTGATCAAATCTCAAACCGAGGTTGAAGCTCAAACCCGGTCTGAATTCCCAGTTGTCCTGCAGGAATGCTGATAGAACAAGACCTTTGTTCTTTTCTGCCTGGGCGTTTTCATACATGGTCTTGCGATAACCCTGTTCCTCGTCGGTCCCATAGTTATCGACCGTGTAGGAAACACCGGTCGGAATATCAACATACCTTTTTTCTTCCACGTTCTGATACTCGGCACCAATTTTAAATTCATGGGTCCCAGCCATGTTTTCCTTGACATAAGTCGCTGCCGTCGATACGGACCACTTGCTCCGATCATTCTCATCGATTGCATCATAACAGTTGTAATGTAACTTTGATTGCCGGTCAAAAACCGGATGTTGACCGTTACCGCCTGAGGGTCCAATGTAAATGTAACTGTTGAAATAACCATACTTCGTATCAAAATACAGATTTGAAGAATGGATGTAGGTCCAGTTCAAACTATAGCGATCACCACCCTGTTCCCAGTCATATTGTGCATCAGGAGTATAATAGATACCGGCATAATTGTACAATATAGCCGGGTCCGACGAAAAATTGAATTCGAAATTGTGCGATGGTGTCGCTGACCAGGTCAATTTTCCAACATAAAACTGCCACAATGAACTGGTGTCCATCGAGGTTGTGTCATATTCAGCCGTATCAAAATTATACGATGTGTAAACATCCCCGCTGCTTTCATACTCGGCTCGTTTATAACTGACAAAGAACCAGAGCTTGTCCTTGACGATCGGACCACCCAAAGACAGGGTCGGTTCCCAATGGTCACTCGAAGTAGTCCTAGTCCTGCCCGCATCGTATGGTGCATTGAGCGAGTCCGTATCGTATGCAAAGCGGACCGTTCCCTCGAATTTATTACCACCGGTCTTGGTGACCGCATTCACGATACCACCCATGGCCTTGCCATACTCAGCCGAAAAACCACCGGTCTGCACTTCGACTTCCTCGATCGCGTCCGCGTTCAGATTCGAAGCAAAGGTATGGGTTACCGGATCGGTCACATCAACACCGTCGAACAAATACAGATTATCGGTGTGCGTCGCACCGTGGACGAAAGGATTACCGCCTCCCGTGGTCCCACCACCCATGGCAAATGCATCTTGAAAACTGTCACTGCCGGGTAAACGATCGGTGAATTCACGGTCGATATTCACGCCAATCGTTGAGCTTTTTGTATCGATGACGGGCGCTTCGGCTGTGACAACCACAACTTCCTCGAAGGTACTCACTTCCATAGTGATATTGATGGTCGTGGTCTCATTGATACTGACCTTGATATCTTTTTGCTCGATTGTCTTGAAACCAGACAATTCCGCGGTTACCGAATAAGTGCCCGGAGGCAATAAAACCAGACGATACCTACCGTCATCCCGGGTATAATCAGTCCGCACACCGGGCAGTCCCGTCCCTTTTACCGAAACCTGAACACCGGGCAGAGCGTTGCCGGTATCATCGTTAATGGTCCCGGCGATTGTCCCGGTCAAGGCCGCTTCAGTTGAAGCCGCCAAAAGAAGACTGATGCAAAACACTGGTAATAATAACAAACCCATTTTTTTCATGATTTACTCCTTCTTACTCCAACAATTCCCTTATGAGTTAGTGGAAAAACGCATAAACCCCCTAACGCAGATACATTTTCTGCCGAACAGCCATCACCTCCTTCGTTTGTTTCCAAATGTTTTTCATTTCCCCATTAACATTCGCATTCGTATCAATTCCCAATATGATACTATACTTATATAAAACTGTCAAAAAAAATCAACAAAAAAGTATCAACTTCTGTTCAATTAGACCTCCACTCGGAAAGAAAATGTAACCCGAAACAAATGTGATCTCTCGGAAAACACCAGGACCACGTCGTTTTTGATTAGGCTTGTCGCCTGAAGGGGCTGTTGATTTTCTCTGAATCATCTCCAAAATCTGAAAATATCCTGTCCCCCTTTGGAAGAGGTCTGGGAGATGGGTGTTAACTTAAGCCAAAAAAATAATAGAGTAAGAGGATAAGTCACGTCCCAGCGGGAGGTATGAAGGTGCGGCTTTTCAATCGTCCCGCTGGGACAATCGCTCTTCTGGGAAAAACAGATGAGTTCATTTTTCATCTGGATCAATCTGATTTTTTTCTAAATTAACACCTATGCCCCAACGGGGCATAATATACCAGCCCGGGGCGAAGCCCCGGGTGAAGCGATAAGAAGAGCCAGAGCCCTATCAGGGCGATACATTTCATTATAACTTTGAACACATCGACGGTGCAAGGAGGTGGCATAGGTCACAATCTCAAGCCAAAATTGTCATTCCTCTTGTCCTCAGCACCAAAAACAGGCAACTGGATCATTCCTTCCGCTGTATGTGATTTAGAGAAATGATGGTGCTGAATGTTTTCCGACCTGTATCGCCCTTTTAGGGCTCTCTTCTCTATTTCATTGCTCCCCGGGGCGTTGCCCCGGGCTGGTATGTTGAGGTCTCCTCGGGCCATAGGTGTTAACGTAAGCCCAAAGAAATGGAGTAATGTGAAACCAATATAATTAAAGCCAGTCCCAGTGGGACGGTTTGATAATAGCCTGGCAATTTCCGTCTCCGTGGCACGCCAAAGCGGCACTTCGACGCGACGGCGGCATTGCCAGGATCAAAGCAGAAGATAAGTCACGTCCCAGCGGGAGGTATGAAGGTGCGGCTTTTCAATCGTCCCGCGGTGACAATCACTCCTCTCACCTGAGCAGATTGACAAATGGAATAATTACTATTAAACTTTAAAAACTGGGATAACGGGGAGAATGGATGATGATCGTGAAAAAAGATATGTTGGACAACAAGAGTGGTCGAAGAACAATAGTGCTGGTCCTGATTATGCTTGTTGTCATTATTTTGTTCATTCTTGATACAGGGGTGGAGACCGCTGAAGAATCCGTGAACATCGAGGCGGGCAAATGCTTGACCTGTCATAAGCAGGCCTCACCGGGCCTTTATCAGCAGTGGTTTGAGTCAGCCCATGCTGTGCAACGGGTAACCTGTGTCGATTGTCATCATGCTGATAAAGGTGATCCGGATGCATTTGAGCATTACGGCGTATTGGTCGCGACCTTGGTGACGCCCCGAGACTGCGGTCGCTGTCATCAACAAATCAGGACCGAATTTGAAAAGTCGCATCACGCTCAAGCCGGCCTGATTTTGGATTCACAGGACGCATATTTGGCCCAGGTCACAGCAGGAGAACCGGTAGCCATTTTGGGTTGCGAAAGTTGTCATGGCTGTAAAGTCAAAATCGATAGCTCATCACCGAATCGTCTTCATCTGAAAAGCTGGCCAAATGCCGGGATTGGTCGGATCAATCCCGATGGTAGTCCGGGTGCGTGCAATAGCTGTCATACTCGGCATTCTTTTTCCGGTTGATCCCCGACAGCCTGAAGCTGCCGAGCATAGTTATCTTCAGCAAGAATTTATTCGTTCTTTGGAAACGGAAAGCCCCTGACTGGACCTTCAATAACCAAAAGAACGTCTATTCACCAAGGTGCTGGTTTGCGCCTATTCTGATAGGCTTTTCAAGTAGTCCTGATACGTCAAAGCCGGTCTGATCATGGCCCGGAATGCAGCTTGCTCCTTCATCTTTTGCCATAACTGTCGGATTTGTGGATCATCCGGCGAGGAACGAGGTCTGGACTGGGTGAATTGAGCGAAATCAGCAGTTGAAGATGATGTCGTATCTAATGCTTTTATGGTCAAGGTCGGATCGCCGAGCAAGGTCATGCCGTAGAACCAGCTCCAACTGTCCTCACCATTGATTTGGAACCATTCGAGGAACGATTGGCCAAATGTTTTCGATCGGGCCAGGGGCGAGTAATAATCTTCGAAATTGAGCATGGCCCCGGTTTTCGTGCTACCGACCGAGATCAAGCCATAGTCGTTATCAAGAATATAACTGTAACCCATACAGGGTGTTTCAACATAGCGTGCTCCCGAACAATTGAACTGATTATAGAAATGGACTCGTGGATTGATCTGACCGATCATGTCCCAGGAGAAATTACCCCCATCCAAGCCGAAAAAGGCTTGATTGTTAAGATCGATCGAGGTGTTCAAGGCGTCGAATCTCTTCCAGTAACAGTCGCCGAATTGGTCGCCGGCATCGGGTCCGACCCCGGATTCGCCGCCAAGGTAATCCGTGTTGAAGCGGCTATTCGGGTCAGCATCGTGATATAAACCGATCACCAGGAACTGGACCAATGGATCGTATTGGAGGGGGTTGTCTGGAGCCGGATCAAACGTCAAATCGGTGAAAGCGGCACCCGCTTCATCGATAAAGCGTGCCGAGAAGGCGAAATCATTGGTCCACCAGTTACGGACTTTGATCAAGAGACGATTGGGACCGGCAAGCAGGGTCACTGGGACGAGTAACTGGTCAGATTGATAACCGCTGTCTTCGTAATCATAATCGTTCTGAAAAACGACCCGTTCACCATTGAGCCAGACAGCGATCCCATTATTTTTAAAACCGAGTGAAAGCAGGGCTGTCCTCTGAAAAGGCGAATAAACGCGGACATAGCCATAGGCCACAGATTCGTTCGGAATGTTGCCGAAAGCGTCCCGCAGGTTGATATTCGGGATTGGACTCTGATACTCAGACCATTGTGACGAGGGACTCGGATCGGCTGTGCTCTCGCCTCCGATAAAATCTTTATTAAGCAGGTTCCACCAGTTTGTGTTTGCATTGTGATAGGGCCCGGAAAGGAGCCAACCGGTGATATAGCCCCCCAGAAAAGCCCCGGCGTATTGGGGCGGTGACGACTGTTGCTCGAGCCCCGGCACTTCTTGCCAAGTACCATCATGGACCGCCATTTCGAAGGTGAAACGATCGTACGAGGAATAATATATGCCCTGGGCTATCTTGAGCAGCAATCTGTTCGAACCGCTTATCAGGGTGATCGGTATGTCGAAATAGCCGTTACCCGTTCCGTTTTCATTAGTCGACTCAGCCAGCAAGGCCCCATTCAGATAGAGTTTGAACGGATCGGTGATTTTTACCGACAGCCACGCCTCCGTTGTACTGGAAACGCTGAGATATGTATGAGCATAACAGACACAATTGGAGGGTGTCATGGAAAAGGTACTGTAGGTCCAGTCGGAATGGGCCATGATCTGCATCAACTGATATCCCTGTCCCAAACGGGTAGCATAATCGGTGCTGTTTGTCATCAGGGAATCATATTCGAGGTCGACCGCACTGGGTCCGAGCATTTGTTCGAGCCCATAGTAATACGGTTGTGAGCCATAGTGAAAACTGGTCCAATCATCGTCGACATAGGCCATGAAACGAGCGGGTAAGCTGAGCGCCCCTGTTCGATATTGTTCGATTTTCTGGAAATAGGCACTCAATGTGCCTTGTGGGCCATCAACCCTTCCCAGAAATATGTCGGGTTGCACCGCCCCGATATGGTCCTCGAACATACCGTCGCCATCACTGTCGATCCAGGTACCATCGAGGTCCATGTAGTACAGATCAATCGGGAACTGTTCGTCTTCAAGACTGAACCAGGCCACAGGCAATTCACCGATAAAAAACGCGCCTTTTAAATCGGGACCGATAGCCCTAAGCTGATCACGGACCTCCATTACGGGTGCGGAACCAGAAAAGAAATATAGCTGAACATTCCAATTCTCGAGGGTGCGGGCCTCGATATATTCGACAATTTCAGTTTTCAGCGTTTGCCATTGCGGACCAGACACAACCACGGCCAGAGTATTTTCCGGATCAGGACAATTATGAACGAGAATTTCATATGGAGAACTGTCGAAATCACCAATGGAAAAATACAGTTCGATGAGGCCTGACGCAGCGACGGTCAACTCGACTTCGGTCCGGGCCCCCTCGAGCCAGAATGAATCGGGCGAGACACTGCCCTTCGAGGCTGACACCTGAACGGTACAATGAGCATTGACACTTTCATTACCCTGGTCATCCAAGGCCTTGAGCGTTATTCTCACCGGAGCATCATTACAGGTAGCATGGTTCCCGGAAATGACCAGGTCGGCCGGTAGAACAATCTCGAACAAACTGATCTCTCCGTCGCAACTGCCCATGAGCAAAGCGATACAGGATACCAAAATAAGAGTATAAACAGATTTCAAATATCGAGTTTCATATTTCATAATCTTTTCTCTGTTAGTGCGTGAATTTGCCCATCAAGGTGCCTTTGGCCAGAATATGGCCCGCCATGGCTTTTTCAACAGCGACTTTTGTTGCATCCGAATCGAGTTTCAATTCGGTATCCAAAGCGAATAACTTGAAATAGTAGCGATGTGTCCCGCTAGGCGGACAGGGGCCTCCGTACCCGACCATTCTGAAATCAGTCATTCCCTGAATTCCACCGATCTGTGGCCGCTTGCTTTTAACCGTTTTTTCGGGGAGACCGGTCAGATCGGGCGGAATATTGAAATATACCCAATGGACCCAGGTCCCGATCGGTGCATCGGGGTCGTCCATGATCAGGACCAGCGATTGGGTGCCAACCGGCACACCGCTCCAGGAAAGAGGCGGTGAAACATCTTCTCCCTTACAGGTGTAACGTGCTGGGATCTTACCGCCTGATTGAAAAGCAGTCGAGGTTATGATTAAACCCTCTTTGGCTTTATCAGCCGCGGTGGTCCCGGATACGACACCCCACAATACTACTATCGCACTGAAAAAAAGCGTTTTCTGATAAAACCGAACCATTTCTTTTGCCTCCCGATAGCATGACCAGTGTGTATACAATTGCTCTGTTAAACGACCTCTTTTCCTGTCAGGCCCTGCTCCGTTTACCTGCACCAGACAAGCCTCAAAAATATATTTTCCTTTCCCGACAATAATTTTTCAACATGACAAGGGCATGATTTAACCTGCTTATTTTTGTATTTTTGGCTTTCAGGGCTTGAAAATCCTCGAGGTCCACGGCTGTGCCCCGGACTTCCTGGAGCAACTTGGTCAATTCATGCTGCAGAGTCTTGAACTTATCGACCGGGGTCCCCCTGAACATGACCACGGTTAATTGAATATAACCTTCGGCAATATCTTTAGCCAAACGACTCATACTCGGGATTGGTAATGCCATAGCACCTCCACCGGTAGAAAGGTTGCGCACAACTCATGTCCGTTCCTTCTCATTCTCTTTTAATAGTACGTATACTAATCGGCCTCGATTTTGAAGTCAAGATTTGTCGAAGGAATGCGGACATCCGGGACAGTAAAAAATCGCCCCCTACTCAGGTTTGATGAGATTTTATCAGGTTATCGCGATCAAGTTCCAAGTGTAACGCGATCCAACGGTGAATGAGTTTTTGAAGAGTGCAGAGTTTACCCCCTCACATTTCTCTAGCTCGAAACCTGCTCAACCCTCATGAATATTGCTATTCCCCTTTGGAGGTATGACTCGCTTCCTGTCCACCTTTGGAGGGGCCGGGGGGAGGACTTCCCGGAGCTACCAACTCTTCTACCGAATGTCTCTCCCGGATGATGCCGCTTTTCAACAGTGACTCGCTCCGCCTGGTACAATTGTTCGTAGTCCCACGTTTACGTGGGCTCTTTCCCGTTCAATACCAAAAAGCCCCACTGAAGCGGTTGTTGATGTATTGTTATTCAATGCTGCGTGCCAGCCTTTGTAACGGCTTTAACCGTTTTTGTTGTATTTTTTATAATTCCTGGACGAACGCCGGAAGGCGTTACTACGTACATGAATGAAATCGTCAGTCTCTGACCTGTCCCAAGCTCGTCGAGGGACCTGTCCCGAGCTTGTCGAGGGAATGTGGAACTCGAATAATTGTACCAGGGCGTGTGCTTGATCATCCCTTGAGAATTCCACCCCTCGACCCCCGCCAGCGGGGGACAGAGCCTGTTTACGGCTCAACAGACAATTTTGTTCCGCAGGACATGCGAGTGTATAATAGGACAGTCAAACACCAACTTCGTAAACGTAATCGTTATCGAGTTTTTTGGGAAGTTATGCGTGATCCTGAGCAAATATGTAAGATAAATCTCACCATTCGAAAGGAA
>JAFGSJ010000155.1 GCA_016934675.1 bacterium
ATGGTAAGCACCCGGTTCCGGTTTCTGGCTGGAATTATAGCCCAGCAGATACTGATAACGCAGTTCCGAGGTCAATGAACTCAGAACACCCGGAAGATCTGACTTGTCGCCCACTTCATAGAAATTGCCGCCGGTTGTCTGGGCAATCTGACGCAGCACGGTCAGACGGGCATATTCCTCCGGGGCCTTGACATTATCGAGGAGGTCACTGGCAAAGTTGAGCGTATAGATCGGTAGCCGGGTCTTTTTAATATTTTCGAGTAATTCATTCAGAGGTATTTCCGAAAGGTTATCAATACCATCGGTCAGAAGCACGATCGCTTGCCTGTTGGAAGGATTACCGAGAATGTGGGGCATGGTATCTACCGCCCAGTACAGGGCAGTCTTGCCATACGGTGTCACAGCCTCGAGTTTCTGCAAGATATGTGATTTGTCCCGGGTAAAGGGAACGGCTATCTGGATGATACCGTCAGCGAAAGTAAACAGGGCCATCTCGTCCTCGGCCTTGAGTCGGCCAATTAATTGACGGATGATTTCACAACTGTTTTTGTATTTGTCCATCAGGGCCATGCTCCCACTGATATCGATCAGGACAGCGATGCTCAAAGGGGCCTCGACATGCGTGGCAAAATGGGTGATCGTCTGAGGAATGTCGTCTTCCCATAATTGAAAATCGGCCTTCTTCAGGTCTTTTATGACATGGCCCTTGCGATCAACGACCGTCACGAAAAGATTGACCAGTTTGACACTGATTGTCAGGCTGTAAGGAGTATTCATCGGACCCGATCCGATTTCCGACTCGGCTGACTCCGAGATCGTTTTTCCATTCGTCGGCGATGTTTCGGCTTGTTCTTCGGATAACACTCCCACCGGTATCACAATTATCAGGCACAGGCATACTATGACCAAACCTGCGAAGCAAGCCTTGGTTCCGACAATCGTTCTCCTCATGTCCTCTCCTTTCCGGTTGACAGTCCCCGTTGAACGCGATAAACACAAGACAATGAGATCGTTATCCGGTGCTGTCTGGAGCAGAAGAACGTGTCCTGGACCCGGCCAGCACCTGGACTGTCTCTCATGATACCTTCTTTAGCCTATAAATGTCAAAACTGAGGAATAACCATGACTGAGAATAACTTGATCAGACCGGTCAATAAACCATTCATTATTGCCCACCGCGGCGCAGCGGGCCTTGAACCGGAAAATACGCTGGTCGCATTCGAGCGGGCTATCGAAGAAGGCTGTGACGCGATCGAACTCGATGTTCGTCTGAGCGCAGACGGCGTGCCGGTGGTTTTTCATGACCGTAATCTCGAACGCATGACCGGTAAGGAACGCATTCTATCGGATGTATCGGTCCGGGAACTCGAACACATCACAATTCGCGATTCACACCGCATCCCTTTATTTGAAGATATTATCGAGATACTGTCCCGGCGAACACTGGTGGATATTGAGATCAAGGAAGATACTGCCGTTCATCCGGTCATGACTATTCTTCAACAGAAACAACTCACCGACCGGGTGATCATTAGCTCATTTTCTGAAAAAGCGGTCCGGGCCGCACGGAGAATTGATGCCCGGATAAAGACCGGCCTGATCATGGGGCGGCAGACCTGGAATCCGGTCGTCCGCTTCAAGGAAGCCTTTCCGTTCCTGACTCTTATGCGCTGTTCGGCCCAGTGTCTGATCATCCATCATTCGCTCGCTACACGCTTCGTGTTGACTATGGCCCGGATTCTTAACATCCCTGTCTTTCTCTGGGCCTCACTCGATGAAGAAAAAACAGTCAATGAACACTATTTCAAGAAAGCCTGGCACAAGAAGGTCCAGGGTATAGCCACGATCTGGCCCGGACAGCTCAACCACACTATCAAAACATTGACCCGGACCCATGATTCTGAAAAAGATACTCACTCCTGCCCTCAATAAAGGATTGACCAATGAAAGACTATCTGCTGTTATTGTCTCGTAAACTTCTCGCCGTCAGCCAGTCCTGCCAACTACTCGATCTGAGAATCGGCCTCCGCTATTGTGCGGCTACTGTGTCTTGTTCAACAGAAAACAGACAGAAATCTCCGGCCGGGACGGCGCCGGTTCGAGCCTGCGGACTGGCCGCCAGTTTGTTACACGAACTAAACGGTTGCTGTGGTAACGACCACCTGCTGCCTCGATTGACCTCAGGTTTGAACATTGAACAGGTTTTCGAGGGACTCGATTCGGCCCATCCACTGCACCGAACAGTTCTGTTGGCTCTATGTAACGCCTTGATCAATCTTGGCCGTCATTATCAGGAATCTGGAAACGATTCCTTACTCTCTCGCTTCACCTGTTTGCCAGCCGGCTGGCAATCGAGTGGGTCTGACGAACTGCCCATCGAACATAAGAAAGTGGCCATGATCGGTTTCTTTGCACCACTCGTGCCCACGATCCTGGAAAAAGCGACCTGCCTAGCTGTCTCAGCACATGAACACGGACCTGCCCACACATATGCGAAACAAATTCTGCCCCTACTCTCCTTGACCGAACTGGATGCCTATGAAACAGTCATCCTGACCGCAACCAGCTTGATTAACAATACTTTTACCCAAGTCATCACCGCTTGCCCTCAAGCCACTGTCGTCTTGATGGGCCCCAGTGCGCCTCTGCTCCCGGCACTTTTCCAACCCGATCTGCCCCAGCTTACCATGATCGCCGGCCGGCATATTGTGGCTATTGATCCCCTGCTCGATATCGTGTCACGAACGGGTGGAACACCACATTTCACCCCTTATACCCGGAAAATTACTTTTATGCAGTCGTCGCTATCCTGGGCGGAAGCGAAGAACGGCGAGTGATGAGGCGTTGCGTTGCAGTGTCGAACCGCTGCTGCTGTTCGCAGGAGCGGAGGGTGGAGCGTTTTTCGGGTGGAGTTGGCTTCCCTGGGAAAAATGCAAGCCCTATCCGTGCAGTGGGTGTGCGACAATTTTGTGAAAAAGGTGTTAGAGTTGAGCACAAGATTCCCAGAAATCCTCCCACTGATTGCTCATAAAGCAACAG
>JAFGSJ010000027.1 GCA_016934675.1 bacterium
ATGCGGGAATAGCTCAGTTGGCTAGAGCATCAGCCTTCCAAGCTGAGGGTCGCGGGTTCGAATCCCGTTTCCCGCTCTTTGTTCCAGAAGCCCATGTAGCTCAGCAGGTGGAGCACTTCCTTGGTAAGGAAGAGGTCATCGGTTCAAATCCGATCATGGGCTCCATTGGATTTTAGGTGAGGTTGATATGCGAGAGAACATAATCATGGCATGTACCGAGTGTCAGCATCGGAATTACTGCATGTCCAAAAACAAGAAAAAGCATCCGGATCGTTTTGAGACCAAGAAGTATTGTCCTTTTTGCCATCGTCATACTGTGCATCGTCAGACCAAGTAATGGGCTTTGGTGAGCCAGAGTTGTCAAACCAAAGACAGAGGAGAATAAGAAGGCCAGTGGCTCAGTTGGTAGAGCATCGGTCTCCAAAACCGAGGATCGGGGGTTCGAGTCCCTCCTGGCCTGTTACTATTATAAGGCTGTGTTCAGGAGCAGTCAGCGTAGCATTCAGGGAAGGATAACGGGCAATGTTCGCAAAAATAATGCAGTTTTTACGGGAATGTCGGATCGAGTTGATGAAGGTATCATGGCCGACCCGGAAAGAGACGATCAATTCAACGGTCATTATTGTTATTGTCGTATTTGTTTTTGCATTTTTTCTAGGCTTATCGGATATCATTTTATCGAAGGGTATCGAGCCATTCTTTTCTGGGGGCGGTAAAACCTGGTCCATTATTGCAGCAGCCTTTCTTGGTCTGATGATCTGGGCCATTTACGATACAACCAAGAGTTGATTCAATTTGCATGAGAGGTCATCATGGCGAAGAAGTGGTTTGTGCTTCATACACATTCCGGTTTTGAACATCGGGTCAAGGCAGCCCTCGAGGAACGTATTAAAACTGATGGCTACGATGAGATTATCGATAGAATTATCTTGCCGCTTGAAGAAGTGACGGAGATACGTAAGGGCAAGAAGCAAATTGCCAAGAAGAAGTTCCTGCCTGGTTATCTGTTTATCCATATCGAAACGGATGAGAAGGGTGAAATCCCCAATGATACCTGGCACATGATTCGCAATATACCGAAAGTGACCTCGTTCGTAGGCTCGGGTGTCAAGCCCTCAGCTTTGGCTGATGAGGAGATGAAATCGATTATTGATCAGATCGAAACCGGTAGTGTGAAACCGAAGACGACCGTTCTGTTTCAACGAGGAGACCGTGTTCGAGTTATTGATGGTCCTTTTTTGAATTTTTCCGGAATGGTGGATGAGATCAATGCTGATCAGGAAACATTAAAAGTCATGGTCAGTATTTTTGGTCGGCCGACTCCAGTTAAACTGAAGTTTGGTCAAGTTGAAAGTATTTAGGAGGCTTCAATGGCAAAGAAAGTACTAGGAATGGTTAAACTTCAGATTCCCGCTGGACAAGCGAGTCCATCACCACCTGTCGGTCCGGCATTGGGTCAGCATGGTGTTAATATTATGGAATTTTGCAAATCATTCAATGCCAAGACCAAGAGTAAGGGACAGGAAGGGATGATTATTCCGGTGGTGGTAACTATTTATGCTGATCGGACATTTACGTATATCACGAAAACCCCACCAGCGGCAGTTTTATTGAAAAAGGCTGCCGGGATCGCCAAAGCCGCTTCTAATGTCAAAAGTGAAGTTGCTGGTAAGGTAACGCGGAGTCAGGTCAAGGAGATTGCCGAAACAAAAATGCCGGATTTAAATGCCCACTCGATTGAACAAGCCATCAAGATTATATCCGGAACGGCTCGAAGCATGGGTATTGAAATCATCGACTGAGTCATGAACTGGAGAGTAGTAGCATGCCAAAACACGGGAAAAAGTATCGGGACGTTAAAAGTAAGATTGAACCGGACCGCCTGTATCAGTTAGAGGAGGCCCTCAATTTCATTAAGGAGAACGGTATCGCCAAATTTGATGAATCGGTCGATATTGCTATGAAGTTGGGTGTTAATCCCCGCCATGCGGATCAAGTCGTCCGGGGGACATTGGTCCTGCCACATGGAACGGGCAAAGTAGTCAAGGTCCTTGTTTTTGCTATGGGCGAAAAGGAAAAAGAAGCTCAGGAGGCGGGCGCTGATTTTGTGGGAGGTGAAGAATTAATCGAAAAAATTGCCAAGGAGAATTGGCTGGATTTTGATTCCGCAGTGGCTACACCGGATATGATGGGCAAAGTGAGTAAGCTTGGCCGGGTCCTCGGTCCGCGGGGCTTGATGCCCAATCCTAAATCAGGTACGGTCACTTTTGATGTCGGGAAGGCTGTACAGGAGATCAAGGCCGGTAAAATTCAATACCGGGTTGATAAAACAGGTATTATCCATGCCCCAATTGGAAAACGTTCCCTTGATTTAAACAAGCTGATTGAGAACGCTTGGCTTCTGATTGAAGCGGTCATCAAGGCAAAACCGGCATCTGCCAAAGGCAAGTACCTGCTGAGTACCGCTATTTCCACAACCATGGGACCCGGACTGAAATTAGATACGAATAGCTTAATGGCTCGATTCAGATAACGTGATTGAGCTTGTTTCTGAGGACCAGGTCCTTGTGCACAGAAACAAGCCGGAGAGCTTATGAATTCCTCTCTATTCTTGTTGTCTATCCACCTTAGAAGGGAGGCTTACAGTTGCATCGTGAAACTAAAAAGGAAATAGTTCAAGGTCTGAATGCGACGTTTCATTCAGTTAATACTGCGTTCCTGCTCGACTATCGTGGTCTGACTGTTGCGGCCATGGAGGAACTCCGGGCAGAATTACGCAAGTATAATGGCAGTTTCCATGTCATAAAAAACACATTGGCGGCGCGTGCTTGCGAGGACACTCCTCTTGCCTGCTTCAAGACAGCCCTCAAAGGCCCGACGGCCATTACCTATGCCGGTGAAAATCCGGTTGAAGTTGCGAAAACCTTGCTGAAATTCATCCAGGGATATCCGTCCATATCCTTGAAGGCAGCTGTTCTTCAAGGTAAAGCGATAAACTATAATGAAGTGGAAGAACTGTCAAAATTGCCGACCAAGGAAGTGCTTCAGGCCACATTACTCGGACTGATCTGTGCTCCCATTCAGGCTTTATATACTGTCTTTCAGGAAAATGCACGCAAAGTGGTCAGAGTGATCAACGCGAAGGCAAATCAGGCAACATAAGCTGCCGATAATCATTTCAAAGAAAAAACCAATCATGTGTGGAGGTTATCATGTCAGAAATTAACAAGGAACAGGTTATCGATTACATCGTCAATATGAGTCTTCTGGAAGCTTCAGAATTGGTCAAAACACTTGAAGAAAAGCTCGGTGTTTCCGCGGCTGCACCTATTATGGCCGCAGCACCGGTAGCTGCTGCTGGCACTGCGGCACCGGCTGAAGCTGAAAAGACGGAATTCAACGTTATTTTAACCGGTTTTGGTGACAAGAAAATCCAGGTCATTAAAGTTGTCCGGGCCTTGACAGGTCTTGGTTTGAAAGAGGCCAAGGAATTGGTTGATGGCGTTCCCAAGCCCGTCAAGGAAGGGATCACCAAGGAGGAAGCCGCTGAGGCGAAGAAACAGCTTGAGGAGGCTGGTGCAACTGTTGAACTCAAATAGAAATTCTAGAGATACATACGTGTGAGTACTGTGGTAACAAATAACCTACCTATGGGTTCGATCATAAATGACCTTACTCAAGAGGGAAGGAGCTTCAATGCGCCAATCATTGTCTGAAGCGAAGGTAAGCAGGGAGACCCAACAGAACCAACGTTTTGATTTTGGGAAAATAAAGCCTGTTATTGGTCTTCCCAATTTAATTGAAGTACAGCAAAGTTCTTTCGAACGGTTTCTTCAATTGGACATGCTCCCTCAAGACCGAAGCAACAGTGGCATGGAAGAGATTTTTCAGAGTGTCTTTCCGATCACGAATTATAATGAAACTGCTTCATTAGAGTATGTTTCATACGAAATTGGGACATGGGAATGTAACTGTGGCAAGCTGAAGGGTATGCAAAATCGTTACACCTACAGTTGCCAATGCGGTCGGATCAATGGCGTCGGTGATATTTCCAAAATGATCGTCGCGGATCCTCATTTCGAGACCAAGTGTTCTGAATGCGGTACCGAGGTCCAATATACTTGGTGCAAGCATTGCGAAACCCGGGTTGCCTTCAAAATGAAATACGATGCCGATGAATGTTTGAAACGGGGAATGACTTATTCCGCTCCACTGAAGCTGACTATCAGATTAGTGGTTTGGGACAGGGACCCCGAGACCGATATCCGTAACATTCGCGACATCAAGGAACAGGAAGTCTATCTCGGTGAATTGCCGATTATGACCAGTGTATATATTGATCATCAGGGTAAAGTCCGGGTAGGCAATAAAGGTACTTTTATCGTCAATGGCACAGAACGGGTTGTGGTCAGTCAGATGCATCGATCGCCCGGTGTCTTTTTCAAACATGATAAAGGTAAATCCCATGCTAGCGGTCGAATTCTGTATGCCGCTTCCATTATTCCCTATCGTGGGTCCTGGATGGAATTTGAATTCGATATCAACGATGTGCTCTACGTCCGGATCGACCGGAAAAGAAAAATTCCAGCCACGCTTCTGTTACGCGCGCTCGGTGTCACCGAAAATGAAGAAATCATCCGCTTGTTCTATGAGATGGACACCATTTATCTGAAAGACAATGGCTACTATCGGAGTTTTTCCGAGTTACTCATCGGCGAGAAAGTATCGGATGGGATAGTTGATAGTGCGACCGGCGAGGTTGTTCTCAAAGCCGGTAAAAAAATGACCAAGGGACTTTTCAAAAAATTGAAGCAGCGTGACATCGCCGAGATGAAGGTCTTTCCAGAGGATTTGCAGAACAAGATTATCGGCCAGGACATCGTGGATGAGGAAACAGGCGAGATTTATTACGAAGCTGGGAAAATAATGACCATCGAGGATGCCGAAGCGATTTTCAACCTGCAGATACCCACTTTCAAGATTCTGTTGATGGAAGCCTCTCACGTGGGTAATCCGATTTTGGAGACCTTGAAGAAGGACAAAATCGATTATGCCGAAAATCCCGAACGTGAAGCACAGATCGAAATATACCGCCGGCTTCGACCCGGTGATCCGCTTACTTCGGAGAGTGCCCGCTCTCTTTTTGAGCGGCTTTTTTTCAATTCGAAGTACTATGATCTTTCGCAGGTCGGACGGTTGAAGATCAATCGTAAGCTTGGACTCGAAATTCCTCTGGATGATCGTGTATTGCGTAAAGAAGATATCATCAAGGTAGTCGATTATCTGTTGAAACTGAAACAAGGTTTCGGCAGTATCGATGACATCGATCATCTGGGTAATCGCCGGGTCCGGGCGGTCGGGGAATTGCTTCAGAACATTCTTCGGACGGGCTTGGTCAGAATGGAGCGGGCGATCAAGGAACGCATGAGTATCCAGGACATTGCCACCTCCATGCCCTATGATCTGATTAATTCAAAACCCATCACTTCGGTGATTAAAGAGTTTTTTGGTAGTTCACAGCTATCTCAGTTCATGGACCAGAACAACCCTCTGGCCGAATTGACACATAAACGCAGATTGAGTGCTTTGGGTCCCGGTGGTTTGAGCCGAGAGCGGGCCGGTTTTGAAGTCCGTGATGTCCACCCGACCCATTATGGCCGCATTTGCCCGATTGAAACACCTGAGGGCCCGAATGTCGGTTTGATTACTTCGCTTTCGACCTATGCTCGGGTCAATGAATTCGGCTTTCTGGAGACACCATATCGAAAAATTAAAGAGGGCAAGGTCACGGCTGAAATCGATTATCTGACCGCTCTTGATGAGGAGAAGACACGTTTTGGTGGCGAAGGCGATCAAAACTATGTCATTGTTCAGGCAAACGCGCCTATTGATGAAAAAACCGGCAATCTGAAGGGGGAGCGAGTCCAGGCCCGTAAAGGTAATGATTTCATCCAGATACCTCCCAAAGAGACAGACTATATGGATGTCTCGCCGAAACAGCTCGTCAGCGTTTCTGCCAGTCTCATTCCCTTTCTGGAAAACGACGATGCCAATCGGGCCTTGATGGGTTCCAACATGCAACGGCAAGCAGTCCCCTTGATGATTACCGATTCACCCGTGGTTGGCACTGGTATGGAAGCTGTTGTGGCGAAAGATTCCGGGGTTACTGTGGTCGCGGTCCGTGGCGGCATCGTCGAAAGTGTTTCAGCGGATCGAATCATCATCCGCAGTGAGAAAAGGGAGATTATGGGTGAGCGCAATTTCCCCGATGCCGGTGTTGATGTGTACAATTTGATCAAGTTCCAGCGTTCCAACCAGAATACCTGTTACAATCAAAAACCAATTGTTCGTAAAGGTCAGACGGTCGAGGCTGGTCAAATCATAGCCGATGGCCCCGCCACGCAGAACGGTGAGTTGGCTCTGGGGCGTAATATTTTAGCTGCATTCATGCCGTGGCGCGGTTACAACTACGAAGATGCTATCCTGATGTCAGAAACGGTCCTGATGGAGGACCGGTACACTTCGATCCATATCGAGGAATTCGAGCTCGAGGCCCGTGATACCAAGTTGGGCAAGGAAGATATTACCCGCGATATTCCCAATTCATCTGACGAAGCCCTGCGAAATCTTGACCAGAGCGGTATCATTCGCATTGGGGCCCAGGTTATCCCCGGTGATATTCTGGTCGGGAAAGTCACGCCTAAAGGGGAAACAAAGCTGACTCCCGAAGAAGAACTGTTGCGGGCAATTTTTGGCGAAAAAGCCGGGGATGTCAGGGACGCCTCTCTGATTACACCTCCCGGCATTGAAGGGACTGTTATTGATGTCAAAGTCTTCTCGCGGAAAAGTGCTGAAAAAGACCAACGAAGCAAAGACATCGAGGACCAGGAAATCTCTCGTCTGCAGAAAGAGTATGAGGACGAAGCTGAGATAATTCGTGAGGAGAAGTTGAAAAAATTGCAGGAGGCTTATGCGGGTCAGAAATTGAAAGCAAGTATCAAAGCCTCGAATTCAACAAAGGTCCTCTATAAGAAAGGGGCAACGCTTCCAGAATCGTATGTCGAGACACTGAACGAGGAGGGGTTGAGTGCTCTGAATGTGGTCATTACCAATACATTGAAAGCGACACTCAATGATATTAACCGTAAAGCTGAAGAGCAACTCCATATCGTAAAGACTATTTTAAAGAACAAGATCAACAGATTACAGAAAGGTGAAGAACTACCTCCCGGAGTAATCAAGCTGGTCAAGGTTTACATTGCCGTCAAACGCAAAATGTCTGTCGGTGACAAAATGGCGGGGCGCCATGGCAACAAGGGCGTCATAGCCAAAATCCTGCCGATCGAAGACATGCCCCTTTTACCCAATGGCGACGCTATCGAGATCATTCTGAATCCTCTCGGTGTTCCGTCCCGGATGAATGTCGGCCAGATACTTGAAACACATCTCGGTCTTGCTGCTCAGGCACTCGGTTATAAGATTGCCACCCCGGTTTTTGACGGCGCAACGGAAACCGAAATCAGAAAATGGCTCAAAAAAGCCAATTTGCCAAGCACGGGCCAATTAAAGCTTCGAGATGGTCGAACAGGCGATTACTTCGACCAGGCCATTACTGTTGGTTACATCTATATGCTCAAATTGAACCATCTGGCCGCAGACAAAATCCATGCCCGCTCGATCGGACCCTATTCGCTTGTTACCCAACAACCATTGGGCGGTAAAGCCCAGTTTGGCGGTCAACGCTTCGGCGAAATGGAGGTCTGGGCATTGGAGGCTTATGGTGCCGCTTTCACACTCCAGGAATTGCTGACGGTCAAATCCGATGATGTGGCTGGACGAACCAAGATTTATCAATCTATCGTCAAGGGTGAAAACGTGCTTGAAGCTGGTGTCCCCGAATCATTCAATGTCTTGTTCAAGGAACTGCAGAGTTTGGCTCTTGATGTTGAACTCATCGATACGAAGAAACAGGATTCAATAACCATTGCATAATTGTTTGGTCACTTTTCCTTAAAAAGGGAGGTACAATTTGACAGATATATTTGACCTCTTCGAAAAACCAAAAGAAACGACGGATTTCGACGCTCTCAGAATCCGCTTGGCTTCACCTGAACGAATTCGGGACTGGTCCTTTGGCGAAGTTGTAAAACCTGAAACCATTAACTATCGGACCTTCAAACCTGAGCGTGGTGGCCTCTTTTGTGCGAAAATTTTCGGCCCTACCAAGGACTGGGAATGCAATTGCGGTAAATATAAACGCATGAAACACCGTGGCATTGTCTGCGATAAATGTGGTGTCGAGGTTATTCAATCCAAAGTTCGAAGGGAACGCCTGGCCCATATAGAATTAGCTTGTCCCGTCGCCCATATCTGGTTCTGCAAGGGTTTGCCGAGCCGGATCGGTAATATTCTCGACATGTCCATGAGAGAATTGGAACGGATTCTCTACTTCGAGACCTATGTCGTGGTAGATGGGGGTGATACGGAACTCCAGCCCGGTGAATATCTGACTGAAGAACAATACTATGAAATGAAGGATGAATATGGTGATGATTTCAAGGCTGGTATGGGCGGGGAAGCTATTCGGGAACTCCTCCGTACGATTGATCCCATCACTCTCTCTGATGAACTGAGAACCGGACTGCGGGAAGCGACCTCTGTCCAAAAAAAGAAAAAATTGACGAAACGATTGAAAGTGGTCGAAGCTTTCAAAAGATCGGGCAACAAGCCGGAATGGATGATACTGGAAGTCATCCCTGTCATTCCTCCCGATTTGCGACCTCTTGTGCCCTTGGACGGCGGACGTTTTGCCACGTCTGACCTCAACGATCTTTATCGCCGTGTCATTAACCGTAATAATCGCTTGAAGAGACTGCAAGAACTCCGCGCTCCCGATGTCATTATCCGAAATGAAAAACGCATGCTCCAGGAATCCGTCGATTCCCTGTTCGATAATGGTCGGCGGGGGCGAACACTCAAAGGTGCCAATAACAGACCCTTGCGATCGTTATCTGACATGCTCAAAGGTAAAACCGGACGATTTCGGCAAAACCTCTTGGGAAAACGGGTTGATTATTCCGGGCGTTCGGTTATTGTGGTCGGTCCCGAATTGAAATTGAACGAATGCGGGCTCCCCAAAAAAATGGCCCTGGAATTATTTAAACCGTTCATTTTTCATAAACTCGAAGAAAAAGGGTATGTCACGACCATAAAAAGTGCTAAAAAAATGGTTGAATCGGAAAAAGAAGAGGTCTGGGATATTCTCGAGGACATCATCCGCGACCATACTATATTACTCAATCGGGCACCTACGCTGCACCGTTTAGGTATTCAAGCGTTTCAACCCCTACTCAAGGAGGGTGAGGCAATCTCGATTCATCCTCTGGTCTGTCAAGCTTTCAATGCCGATTTTGACGGAGACCAGATGGCAGTCCATATCCCTCTTTCACGGCAGGCCTTGGATGAGAGTCAATCACTGATGCTGAGTGCTACCAACATCTTGTCTCCGGCCCATGGCTCACCGATTACTGTTCCAAACCAGGATATCGTGCTGGGTAGTTATTACTTGACCAAGATGCGTGATGGATTGAAGGGTGAGGGCAAGGTCTTTACTTCTTTTAACGAAGTTCGCCGGGCTTATGATAACGGAAAACTTGACTTGCATACAAAAATCAAGGTCAGATATGGTTGTGAATTCATTGAAACAAGTGTGGGACGTGTTATTTTCAATGAGGTCTTACCTGATGACTATCCTTTCTTTAATGATGTAGCCAATCGGAAGAATCTGGCCCGTTTGGTCAATAGTATTTTTATCCAATTCGGCAACGATAGGACCGTTGTTATGTTGGATCGCTTGAAAACGCTTGGTTTTGAATATGCGACCCGAGGCGGTATCTCAATCAGCATTGACGATATCAAGGTCCCACCACAGAAGGAAGAGTTGATTAAAGATGCCCTGAAAAAGGTCCGTGAAGTCGAGAATCAGTATCTTGACGGTATTATCACCAATGGTGAACGTTATAACAAAGTCGTCGATATCTGGTCATACACGACTGATATGGTTTCTCGGGAAATGTTCAATGAATTGACCGATGAAAAGAGGGCTGACGAAACTGATCCCACAAAAATCGGCGGTCAATTCAACTCGATTTACATGATGTCCGATTCGGGTGCTCGGGGCAATCCACAGCAGATCAGGCAGTTGGCTGGTATGCGTGGCTTGATGGCCAAGCCTTCCGGTGAGATCATCGAAACGCCGATCACGGCTAATTTCCGTGAGGGGCTGACCGTATTACAATATTTTATCTCAACTCATGGTGCTCGCAAGGGTCTGGCCGATACGGCTCTGAAGACAGCCGATTCGGGTTATTTAACCCGACGGTTGGTTGATGTTGCTCAGGATGTTATCATTACCGAGGAAGACTGTGGAACTCTCAAGGGGATCGATGTTACGCCCATTGTCGAGGGTGGCAAGATCGTTGAACCTCTTCGTGATCGTATCCTGGGACGCGTCGCCCTTCAGGATGTGCTTGATCCCATTTCCCGGGAGATTTTGATTTCCTCGAATCAGGAAATTACCGAGGAATTAGCGGCCCTAGCTGACGAAGTCCACCTCGAAAAAGTGAGAATTCGCTCGGTCCTGACCTGCGAAGCAAAGCATGGTGTCTGTGCAAAATGTTACGGTCGCGATCTCGCAACAGGGCATATGGTCCAACTTGGCGAAGCGGTCGGTGTTATTGCAGCTCAATCTATTGGTGAGCCGGGGACGCAGTTGACCATGAGAACTTTCCATATTGGCGGTGCCGCTTCCAAACGTGTTGAAGAAACATCACTTCAGGCCAAGAATCCCGGGACCGTTAAACTTGTCAATGCCCATACTGTCAGGAATAAAGATGGTGATCTCATCGTTATGAGCAAGAACACTGCTTTGGCTATTGTCGATGAAGAAGGCCGGGAAAAGGAACGTTATTCACTGGTCTATGGCGCAAAGCTTCGGGTCGAACAAGGTGCTCAGGTCGATAAAGGTCAGGTCCTGGTCGAGTGGGACCCCTATACAAATGTCATCTTGTCGGATAAATCCGGTACCGTAAAATTTGCCGATATTATTGAAGATGTGACCATGCGTGAGGAAGTCGATGAAATTACGCGGCACCAGAAAAAAGTGATTAACGAGCATTATGATTCCAAGTATCAACCCCGTATTTTTGTCCAGGATGATAAGAAAAAGGCTTCCGGAAAATTTTTGATACCATCGAATGCTCACATCATTATCAATGACGGCGATCAAATCAACGCCGGTGACATTTTGGCTAAAATTCCGCGTGAAACCCAGAAAGTCAAGGATATCACCGGTGGCTTGCCTCGAGTCGTCGAATTATTCGAAGCCAGAAAACCTAAGGAACACGCGACCATCTCTGAAATCGACGGACGGGTCAAATCCATTACGTTCGAGAAGGGGGTGCGAAAGATACTGGTTGAAGCCGAAGACGGGACGGAGAAGGAATATCAGATTCCCAAAGGTGCGCATATCAACGTTCAGGATTCTGATTGGGTCAAGGCCGGTGAAGCTTTTATGGATGGTTCCTCGAATCCGCACGATATCCTTCATGTTCTGGGTGATCAGGAGCTGCAAAAATACTTGGTCAATGAGGTCCAGGAGGTCTATCGTTTGCAAGGTGTGAATATCAATGATAAGCACATCGAAGTCATCGTCAAACAGATGTTACGTATGGTCAAGATTGAGGATGAGGGTGATACCGATTTCTTGCCCGGTGACAGCGTGGATAAGTTCCGTTTCCGCGAAGAAAATGACCGGGTCCTCACCAGCGGTGGCCGACCGGCCACTGGTACTTCCATGCTCTTGGGGATCACCAAAGCCTCTCTCAGCACGGAAAGTTTTCTCTCGGCCGCTTCCTTCCAGGAAACGACTCGTGTGTTGACGGAAGCCGCCATTCAAGGGAAAGTCGATCATTTGCGCGGTTTGAAGGAAAATGTCGTCGTGGGACGCTTGATCCCAGCCGGCACCGGTTTTAAATACTATCAGCAAATGAGAAAGCTGGCCACTGCCGCTGTTGATCTGCTTGAACCAGAACCGGTGGCAACTCCACCGGACGAAGAAGGTATAGATAGTGAACAGGAATGAGAAATCGAAAGTATCAATCATGCCCCATTCATTCACTTTTTAAGAAGTAATTTTTAAAACTGTCAAAAATACTTGACAAAAAAAAGAGAAGATACTATTGAAATGAAGCTTTTTTTAATGAGGAGTATCGTATGCCTACTATTCAACAATTGACACGTACGGGCCGGGAAAAAACGCTGAAACGCGACAAGACCCCCGCTTTGGGAGTTTGTCCCCAGAAAAGAGGGGTTTGTGTCAGGGTTTATACCTCGACCCCCAAGAAACCGAATTCTGCCTTACGCAAGGTCGCCAGGGTCAGGTTGGCCAACGGAATTGAGGTAACTGCTTATATTCCGGGTATTGGACACAACCTACAGGAACATTCTAGCGTTCTTATTCGGGGAGGTCGTGTGAAAGACCTGCCTGGTGTTCGCTATCATATTATCAGGGGAACATTGGAGACCCTGGGGGTTGAAGGTCGGAAACAGGGCCGTTCAAAATATGGGGCGAAACGGGCCAAGAAGACTCAGTAACAGGGCCTGTTGAGCTATTTATGTGAGGAGTTGAGGTGTTTGTATGCCACGAAGAGCAATAGTTACTAAACGAGAGGTTTTACCTGATCCGAAGTATAAAAGTCGTCAAGTGACGAAGTTTATACACATGTTAATGAAAAAGGGGAAAAAGTCCCTGGCTGAGGGGATTATGTATGATGCACTTGCTATCATTGAAGAGAAAGCAAAGCAAGACCCTCTGAAAGTGTTCAAAAAGGGACTCGAAAATATCAAACCAGTACTCGAAGTCAAATCCCGGCGTGTCGGTGGTTCGACCTATCAGGTCCCCGTAGAGGTTAAACCTGATCGACGAGAAACTCTGGCAAATCGCTGGGTCATCTCATTTGCTCGACAACGTCCCGAAAAAACAATGAGTGAAAAACTTGCGGGTGAGATACTCGACGCATTTAACAATCGCGGAGGTTCCATAAAAAAGAAAGAAGATACGCATAAAATGGCCGATGCAAATAAAGCATTCGCCCATTATCGTTGGTAGTCATTCGGGAAATCCCGTTTCTGCTTTTAAGAAATAACCCTTTTGATGCCTTGTAATCCACGCCTTCATGTTCTATTATCCCGCTTTTGCGGACAGAGGACAAGGCACTATCACAACAATCAATGAAGGCCTTACTGAATGCAACAGGTGCATAACAGGAGATTTTTTTTCTCTGTTGTCATTATGAACGTTCAACAAAAACCGCTTTATACACGGAGTAATGTAAAGAGTTGGTGGTATGACTCGCTTATACAGTCTCGACAAACATCGCAATATTGGTTTTATGGCTCATATCGATGCCGGCAAAACGACAACGACCGAGCGAATTCTGTTCTATACAGGCATTTCACATCGGATGGGCGAAGTGCACGATGGCAACACCCAGATGGACTGGATGGAACAGGAGCAGGAGCGAGGCATCACCATCACATCAGCCGCCACGACCACATACTGGCGTGATCATCGTGTTACTATTATCGACACACCCGGTCATGTTGACTTTACGATCGAAGTTGAACGTTCACTGCGAGTGCTCGATGGGGTCATTGCCATTTTGTGCAGTGTCGGTGGTGTCGAACCACAAACAGAAACAGTCTGGCGCCAAGCCAATAAATTCAAAATTCCTCGGCTCATCTTTGTGAATAAAATGGACCGCACTGGCTCCGATTTCTTCAAGGTCGTTCAACAGGTCCGTGATCGTTTACAAGCAAACCCACTCATCCTGCAATTACCGATCATCACTAATGATGCTTTTCAAGGGGTCATTGATCTGGTTGAGAACACGGCCTATGTTTACAATGTTGACCCTCTGGGTCTTTCGTTTTCCCAACAGGACATTCCGGATGAATATAAGGCCTTGACCCAAAAGTATCGGGAAGATTTGATTGCCAATCTCTCAGACCGCAATGATCAAATACTTGAAAGGTATC
The DNA here is from genome assembly GCA_016934675.1 of bacterium. GTDB lineage: Bacteria > CSSED10-310 > JAFGSJ01 > JAFGSJ01 > JAFGSJ01 > JAFGSJ01. The sequence continues at coordinate 14,098 of JAFGSJ010000027.1, forward strand.
TGGCTGGTATTACGGTCGAGCCGGAATTACTCCGGCAGCAAATCAGGCAGGATACAATCTCTATGAAGCTCGTGCCGGTCTTATGCGGTTCCTCTTTTAAAAACAAAGGTATTCAATTTCTCCTGGATGCGATCATCAATTATTTACCAAGTCCGGTCGATGTTGTGCCCGTCATCGGTATCAATCCACATTCTGGGCAGGAAATCCAGTGTTTAGCCGATGATAACAAACCATTTTCAGCCCTTGTTTTTAAAACGATGAATGATCCTTATGTCGGTCAGTTATCCTTTATTCGTGTTTATTCGGGTCAGCTTCAATCAGGAATGACCATTCTCAATTCCACTCAGCAAAAGAAAAGCAGGATAGGCCGTTTATTAAAAATGCATGCCAACCACCGGACAGAGATCAATGAGATTTTTGCTGGTGAAATTGCAGCAGTCATCGGCTTGAAGGACACTTTTACCGGTGACACGATTTGTGATCCAGCCCACGAAGTTCTGCTTGATCCCATTGATTTTCCTGAGCCTGTTATCGCTGTTGCCATTGAAACCCAGACCAGGGCTGAACAAGAAAAATTGGTCGGAGCATTGAAAAAGCTCAATAAAGAGGATCCGAGCTTTACGGTAACGAAACATGATGAAACAGGTCAGATTTTGATCTCGGGTATGGGGGAATTGCATCTCGAGATTATCACTGAGCGACTGACGCGTGAACATAATATCAAGGCCAACATCGGCACCCCTCAGATTGCCTTGAAGGAGGCTTTTCGCAAGGCTTTCAGCAGTGTGGGCAAATTTGTCAGACAATCGGGTGGACGTGGCCAGTATGGGCATGTCATCATCGATGTCCTGCCCCTGCCTCGAGGAGGGGGGATCATCTTCAAATCCATGCTCAAGGGAGATGTTATTCCCCGCGAATATGTGCCCGCTGTCGAGAAGGGTATTCGTGAGAGCCTACAAACGGGTGTGATCGCAGGTTATCCGGTTATTGATCTCGAGATACATTTGGTCGACGGTTCTTATCATCCGGTCGATTCGAGTGATCTCGCTTTCCAGATTGCCGGTTCAATGGCCATTAAGCAGGGATTGACACTGGGAGATCCCTATTTGCTTGAACCGATTATGAGTGTTTCCGTTTATGTCCCAGATGAATATGTTGGTGATGTCATAGGTGACCTGACGGCCAAACGCGGCAAAATACTCAACCTTACCAAGAATGGAGTAGCTCATGTCGTTGAGGCTGAAGTTCCCATGATGTCATTGTTTCGATATGCCACGGTTTTGCGGTCATTAACCAAGGGTCGGGCTGATTTCTCCATTAAGTTTGCAACACATGAAGAGATACCTGCCTCAATTATAGAAGGTCACTTTAACAAGATCAAAATGAAGAGCTCTTAAAAATCGTACATCCAATCCTTTCCAGCGAGGAGGATACAATGGCAAAAGAAAAATTCGTTCGTAGTAAACCACATGTGAATGTTGGTACCATCGGGCACATCGATCATGGGAAAACAACATTGACCGCCGCTATTACCAAGGTGCAGGCAAAGAAGAAATACGCTGATTTCGTTCCCTTTGATCAGATCGATAAAGCCCCGGAAGAGAAAGAGCGTGGCATCACGATCGCCACAGCCCACGTGGAATATCAGACTGACAAGAGACACTACGCTCACGTAGACTGTCCCGGGCACGCCGATTATATCAAGAACATGATTACCGGTGCAGCCCAGATGGACGGGGCAATTTTAGTCGTGGCCGCAAATGACGGTCCCATGCCCCAGACGCGTGAGCACGTTTTATTGGCTCGTCAGGTCGGTGTTCCTTACATTGTCGTTTTCCTGAACAAAGTCGATATGGTCGATGACCCGGAATTGATCGAACTGGTGGAACTCGAATTAAGGGAACTCCTTTCGAGTTATGAGTTCCCCGGTGATGAAATTCCGATCATCAGGGGCAGTGCCCTGCATGCGTTGGAAAAGGGTGATGATCCAAATGCACCCGAGGTCAAGTGCATTGATGAATTGATGAATGCGATTGATACCTATATCCCCGAGCCCCAGCGCGACGTTGATAAGCCCTTCCTGATGCCGATTGAAGATGTTTTCAGTATTTCAGGACGTGGCACGGTCGTGACCGGGCGTGTCGAACGCGGTGTAATCAAAGTCAGTGAGGAAATTGAAATTGTTGGTATCAAGGAAACAAGAAAAACCGTGTGTACCGGTGTGGAAATGTTCCGGAAATTGCTCGATCAAGGACAGGCCGGCGATAACATCGGCGTTCTGTTACGAGGTACCAAGCGCGAAGAGGTGCAACGTGGCCAGGTTGTCGCCCATGTCGGAACCGTGACACCTCACACGCATTTCAAATGTAGTGTTTACATTTTATCCAAGGATGAAGGTGGTCGTCACAAACCCTTTGTCAACGGTTATAGGCCCCAATTTTACTTCCGGACTACAGATGTGACCGGTGTGGTTACTCTTGAGCAGGGCATCGAAATGGTTATGCCTGGTGATAATGTCAATCTCGAAATTAACCTGATTACACCGATTGCCATGGAAAAAGGTCAGCGTTTTGCCATTCGTGAAGGCGGTCGGACTGTTGGTGCCGGTGCCATCACCGATATTATTGAGTAGAGGAGTATAAAAAGTCGATGAATCAAAAAATTCGTATACGATTGAAAGCTTACGATCATCACCTCCTCGATCGTTCCGTAACGGAAATTGTTGATACAGCCAAGCGGACCGGGGCTCGTTTGATTGGACCCATTCCGCTACCCACGGAGAAAAACAAATTTTGTGTTCTGCGTTCTCCTCATGTTGACAAAAAATCCCGGGAACAGTTCGAAATCAGGACACATAAAAGACTCCTGGACATTCTCGATCCGACGCCGCAGACGGTCGATGCCTTGATCCGTCTTGACCTGCCTGCCGGTGTAGATGTTGAGATAAAACTGTAAGTATAACGTTCAGCATGTGGAGTTCATTTGGTCCTGTCCCGTTGAGGACGGGTACTAGATTGTTCGAGGTGTACATTATGGCAATTGGAATTCTTGGTAAAAAACTTGGCATGACCCAGATATTTACTGATGAGGGCAAAGTCATTCCGGTCACAGTAATAAAAGCGGGTCCGTGTCTTGTCCTGCAGAAGAAAACGGTGAAATCGGATGGTTATGATGCGGTCCAGATCGGTTTGGTGGGCCCAACGCCGAAACGGTTGCGTGGTAAGGCAGTAGCCGGGCATCTGAAGAAGAGTCAGGCCGGCAATATCAGCTTTATCAGAGAAATCAAGGGTAGTGACATGCACCATCTCGAAATCGGAGCGATGGTTCCCCTGGCCCTGTTAGCTGAGAATGATCTGATTAATGTTGTTGGGAGTTCGAAGGGGAAAGGCTTCCAGGGTGTTATCAAGCGGCATCATTTTGCAGGACTCCCTGAAACCCATGGAACGCACAAAAAACAGCGATCACCCGGTTCCATCGGCATGTGTGCCTATCCGCCCAAGACTTTGCGTGGCAAGAGAATGCCGGGCCGAATGGGTGGAGCTCGGACCACGATAAGAAATCTCACGGTTGTCCGTCTTGATCTCGAACAAAACCATATCCTTGTGAAAGGTGCGGTCCCGGGCGCGATTAACGGCAAACTGATTCTGATGAAGGGTTGCGTCGGTCAGACAGCGGATCAAAATGCCACCTAATCGGTGCAAAGGTGGCTATAAGGAGGAACAATGGTTACAGCAAATGTGGTCGACAGCAAACTGAACACGGTGGCTGAGGTTACTCTTTCTCCTGCTATTTTTGAGATTGAACCTCATGGTCCGATCGTGCATGATATAGTGCGTGCTCAGCTTGCCGCCCGTCGAAGAGGGACTGCCAAAACCAAAACACGGGGTGAAGTGAATGCTTCCGGGTCAAAGCCCTATCGCCAGAAAGGGACAGGACGGGCTCGGCGCGGCACGAACCGCTCACCTTTGATCGAGGGAGGTGGCACTGTTTTTGGACCTATGCCTCGCTCGTATGCTTTAAATATACCTAAAAAAATTAAGAAACTCGGCATTGTTTCTGCTCTTGCCCAGAAATTCAAACAGGGTGACTTTATCATTATCAACGAGTTGATGGTCGAGAGTGGAAAAACAAAGGATTTCGTGGCATTGTGGCAATCCATCGTTCAGGGGCAGCAGGTCAAAACACTTTTTGTCATTCCTGCAAAGAATGAGTCATTATGGAGAAGTTCACGGAACGTGAACTGTGTCAAACTGACTTTGCCCGACAAATTAAACGTGTATGATTTGCTTTATTATCCGAAACTCGTCATTACCCAGTCGGCTCTTGAACGGGTTCAGGAGGTTTACAGCTGATGCGGGACCCATACTCGATAATCGTAAAACCTCTCATCACCGAAAAAACAACGGGATTAAAAGAGGAATCAAATAAACATGTTTTTATGGTCTGTCCGGATGCGAATAAGATCGAGATCAAAAAAGCAGTTGAAACTCTTTTCAAAGTTTCGGTTGTGAAGGTTCATACATTCAACCAAAAGGGAAAAGTGAAAAGGCTTGGAGTGCATAGTGGTAAACGTGCGGATTGGAAGAAGGCCATTGTCACTCTCACGCCTGAGAGTCATATCGACTTTTTCGAATCGGTTTGACCTCATCCCGATAGACTTGTTGCGTGGAGAATAAGGTATGCCAGTAAAACGTTTTAAACCAACATCACCGGGTAGGCGGTTCCAAACAGTCCTGATCAACACTGATCTATCTAAAAACCGCCCAGAAAAGAGCCTGACCAAAGGCATCGTGAAATCAGGCGGCAGGAACAATGCCGGACGTGTCACATCACGTCGCCGCGGTGGTGGACATAAAAGGCTGTACCGTTTCATCGATTTCAAAAGGGACAAAAGAGAAATACCGGCCAAAGTTCAGACTATTGAATATGATCCCAACCGAACTGCTCGTATTGCTCTCCTCGTTTATCAGGATGGTGAGAAACGTTACATCCTTGCCCCAAACGACTTGAAAACGGGTCAAACAATTGTTGCTGGACTCAAGGTTGATGTCAAGGTGGGTAACGCCATGCCCCTGAAAAATATCCCTGAAGGCACGCAGGTCCATAATGTGGAATTAAAAATCGGGAAAGGCGGACAATTAGGTCGTTCTGCCGGTTCTTCGATCCAGGTCATGGCCAAAGAAGGCAGTTATGTCCTGCTCAAATTGCCCTCAGGTGAAATGCGTAAGGTGCATAATAACTGTTTTGCAACCATTGGCCAGGTCGGGAATATCGACGCAGAGAATATTTCGATTGGCAAAGCAGGGCGATCACGCTGGCTTGGCCGGCGACCCAAAGTCCGTGGTGTGGCTATGAATCCGATCGACCATCCCATGGGCGGAGGAGAAGGAAAAAGCTCGGGTGGACGTCATCCCTGTACCCCATGGGGTATTCCTACCAAGGGTTACCGGACCAGGACCCGCAAATCGTCCGATAAATATATTACCAAGAGAAGAAAATAGTGTTTTGTCCCACGATTCAGTGTGAAAGGAGTAGGTGTACCAGTGGCCCGATCAATTAAAAAAGGTCCCTATATTGAACCAAAATTATTTGCCAAGATTGAAGAGATGAACAAGGCCGTGGATAGAAAAGTTATCAAGACATGGTCTCGACGCTCCACAATTGTACCGGAGATGGTTGGACATACGCTGGCTGTTCATAATGGTAAGAAGTTTTACCCGGTCTATATCACCGAAAACATGGTCGGCTACAAGCTCGGTGAATATTCACCGACCCGCAAATTCATTTCGCATGCGGGAGCAAAAAAGGCGGAAAAAACATCTCAGGCGATCTAGGCAGGTAGAGGGGTAGATGATTATGCAAGCTGAAGCAAGAGTTAAATATCTCAGAATTTCACCGCATAAGCTGCGGCTTGAGGCAGACTTAATTCGAGGACGAAAGGTTCCAAAGGCACTCAGTATTCTGAAATATTCCAATCGGAAAGCAAGTCTTTTCCTCGATAAGTTACTGCGTTCTGCTGTTGCTAATGCGGAAAATCATGATGAATTCGAGGATATTGCCCAGTTGGTGGTGAGTGAACTTACCGTAGATGAGGGCCCGACCATGAAACGCATCCAGTCTCGAGCCATGGGCAGGGCTTATCGTATCCGGAAACGTATGAGTACAATTCATGTTGTTCTCTCTGACTCCATACGACCCTCGAAATGATTATTGTGGACTCCAAAGGAACAGATTGTTTTTTGATAAGAGCACAATCAGGGGAAAGCATCCCCGTTTTGATGCTCGGTTGATGAAGGGAGGATTACATTGGGGCAAAAGGTAAATCCGATAGGTTTTCGACTTGGTATCACGAAAACGTGGAATTCGATTTGGTTCGCTAAAAAGAATTACCAAGACCTGTTACACGAAGACCTTTTGATTAAACAGTATATTAAAAAGCACCTTGGTCATGCCGGTATTTCACGCATAGAAATTGAACGTGCTGCCGATCAAGCCCGTATCAATATTTTTACTGCAAAACCCGGTATTATCATCGGAAAGAAAGGTCTTGAAGTCGATAAGGTCAAAAAACATTTACAGAATTTAACCAAAAAACAAACCTTTATTAATATCAAAGAAATCCGGTATGCTGAATTAGATGCCCAACTCGTCGCTGAAAATGTCGCCCTTCAGATGGAAAAAAGGGTCGCTTTTCGAAGGGCCATGAAAAAGAGTGTCATTGCCGCAATCAGGATGGGGGCAAAGGGCATTAAAATCGCTTGTTCCGGTCGTCTGGCTGGGGCAGAGATGGCTCGTCGGGAACGCTATCTGGAAGGACGGGTCCCGCTTCACACGCTGCGGGCAGACATCGATTACGGCCAAGCGACTTCTCGGACGACTTATGGTGCGATTGGCGTGAAAGTCTGGATTTTTAAAGGGGAGAAGGAATCCGGGCGAGAACAAACGGCTGCAAGAGAGGACCAGAAACCGAGTCGAAGCTCGCGTTCAGCCCGCAGCCGTCAGGAGGGACACCGACAGACAACAGAAGATAGCGAACATCGTAAAATCCGGGTTCGCAAAAAGCAACATCAAAAACCGGATGCTGTCGTGAAAGCAGATGCAGATATTGACAATGGAGTGGAGGAATAACAATGTTAGTCCCACGCAAAGTAAAATATCGGAAGCAGCAGAAAGGTCGCATGACCGGTAAAGCCAGCCGTGGGTCATCTCTGACCTTCGGCAGTTATGGCTTGAAAGCGGTTGAGCCTGGCTGGATCACCAACAGGCAGATCGAAGCTGCTCGTATTGCCATTACCAGGGCGGTTAAGAGGGGGGGGAAATTATGGATCCGCATTTTCCCCGACAAACCGATTACCAAAAAACCCGCTGAAACGCGAATGGGTAAGGGAAAGGGACCGCCTGAGGGTTATGTCGCTGTCATCAGACCAGGCCGAATACTTTATGAAATTGAAGGGATTTCAGAAGAACTGGCCCGGGATGCCATGCGCCTCGCCTCTTTCAAATTACCGATTAAAACCGAGTTTGTGACCAAGAAAGAGAGAGCGTTATGAAAATGGAGAAAATTCGCGAGATGACTGGAGAAGAGATGGAGCAATCCCTGCGGGAGATCAAGGAAGAACTGTTTAACCTTCGTTTCCAAATGTCGAATGGACAAGCTGGGAACCCTCTTCGAATCAGAGAACTTCGACGTTCTATCGCCCGGATCAAGACACGGCAACGTGATCTGGTCCTGAACAAACGGGCGGAAACGGCGATACATTGATGAGGTATCACATGGAATCTTCGAAAGGTAGACGAAGGACATTAGAAGGGACGGTCGTAAGTGCGAAAATGCAAAAATCGGTCATGGTAAAGGTGGACCGGACTTTCGCACATCCCTATTATCAGAAAATTCTGCGTCGGACTCGGAAATACATGGCTCACGACGAAATGGGACAATGTACCGTCGGGGACCGTGTTTCCATTTTGGAAGTACGTCCTTTAAGTAAAAACAAACGCTGGCTGGTCACGAAAGTGATTGCGAAAGCAGAGTGATGGGCCCGTTAAGAGGGCCATTCCGCTTGTGGCTCGGGCATAAAGGGTAGAACTATGATCCAGATGCGTACCATTTTAGAAGTCGCTGATAACTCCGGGGCCAAAAAAATTCAATGCATTAAGGTCCTGGGCGGAACTCGGAGAAGGGTTGCCAAGATCGGTGATGTTATCGTTGTGTCAATCAAGGAAGCAACACCTTTGGGCACTGTCAAAAAAGGTGAAGTGAAACGAGCGGTTATTGTCAGAACAAAGAAAGAACTGCGGCGGGCTGATGGCAGTTACATCAAATTCGACGAAAACGCTGCCGTCCTTATCACACAACAGAACGAACCGATTGGCACACGTGTTTTCGGACCAGTCGCCCGTGAATTGAGGGATAAAAAGTTCATGAAGATCATTTCCCTCGCACCGGAAGTCATTTAAGACTGGAAAGGAGACCACATGATCAAGCAGAAAATCCGAATCAAGAAAAACGATATCGTGAGGGTGATTTCCGGTAAGGAAATTGGTAAAGAGGGTAAGGTCCTCCGCGTTTTTCCCCAAAAAAATGCCGTTATTGTCGAACGATTGAACTTCATTTATCGGCACACCAAACCTTCCAATCGGAACCGACAGGGCGGTATTATCGAAAAGGAAGGGCCGATCAATGTTTCGAACCTGATGGTTGTGTGTCCCAATTGTAAGAAGGGGACCAGGATTAAAACAAAGGTCCTTTCTGCGGAAACGGGCGGCAAAGTGAGAACATGCCAGCATTGTCAAGAAGTGCTGGACAAGCAATGACACATTGAGTGTGCTGTGGATGTATGGAGTGTTGAACATGTCACGATTAAAAGAAAAATATCTTAATGAAACCGTGCCCATTTTACAGAAGGAATTCCAGTTCAAAAATATTATGCAGGTTCCCAAACTGGAAAAGATTACTGTTAACATTGGGGTCGGTGAAGCGATTCAAAATGCACGGGCACTCGATGCGGCCATGGATGATCTGATGACCATTACCGGCCAACGTCCGGTGGTCCGCCGAGCAAAAAAATCGATCGCGAGTTTTAAATTAAGGGAAGGTATGACTATCGGGTGTATGGTCACCCTTCGTCAGAAACGGATGTATGAGTTTTTTGATCGATTGGTCAACGTGGCTTTGCCCCGTGTCCGTGATTTTCGAGGTGTGTCACCAAAAGGATTTGATGGCCGCGGTAATTATTCTCTCGGCATTCTCGAACAGATCATTTTCCCCGAGATTAATTATGACAAAGTGGACAAGTTAAGGGGAATGAGTGTGACCATTGTGACTTCAGCCCGTAATGATGAAGAGGGGTATGCTTTGTTACAACATCTGGGAATGCCTTTCAGAAAGAAATAAATGGGGGAATTTCATGGCTACAAAAGCAATGATTGCCAAATGTAGAGGCAAACACAAATTTAAAGTACGTGCCTATAATCGATGTAGAATTTGCGGACGACCTCGGGCATATCTGCGGAAGTTCGGTATGTGCCGCATTTGTTTTCGCTCACTGGCGAGTCAGGGTGAGATTCCCGGGGTCATCAAGTCGAGCTGGTAACATGATAACATTCCTGAATGGATCATTAGTTCTGGTTTGAACTGATGGGCATTCGTTTCCACGAGAGCTGATTCTCGTGTCAAACAATGGGGAGGAATAAACAGAATGGTTATGACGGACCCAATTGCTGATATGCTGACCAGGATCCGCAATGCGAACATGGCTGAGCATATACAGGTCGATATTCCCTCATCACGTATGAAAGGAAGTATCGCCCAAATTTTAAAAGAAGAAGGGTATATTAAAGATTACAAAGTCGTACCCGATACAAACCAGGGTATTCTCCGAGTATACCTTACCTACGGCCCGCATCGGGAAAAAGTCATCACAGGCATTCGTAAGATCACCAAACCGGGACGGAGGGTGTACAGTCGTTCAAAGGATATCCCTGATGTTCTGAATAGGTTGGGAATCTGTATTGTTTCGACATCCAAAGGTCTTATGACCGGAGAGAATGCTAAAAAGCTTAATCTTGGTGGAGAACTGATCTGCGAGGTATGGTAGGAGCACAGTTCGACTCGGGACATATTCTATAAGGAATGGGGGTTACAATCATGTCACGGATTGGTAAGTTACCGATAGCCGTCCCAACCGGTGTCAAAATCGATCTCAAGTATCCGCATATCAAGGTTACAGGTCCGAAAGGTGCTCTCGAATTTGTCGTTAATGACGAAATCGATGTAACCCTTGACCAGGAACAGATTTTGGTCGTTAGAAAAGGGGAAACGAAGAAACATAGGGCACTGCACGGTTTGACCAGGACATTATTGGCCAATATGGTCAAAGGCGTCAATGATGGCTTCACAATGAAATTGCAGATTGTCGGGATCGGGTATCGTGTCGCAGTCGAAAAGGGAGACCTTGTTTTACATCTCGGTTATTCAAAACCGGTCCATTTTCCGATACCCAAGGGTATCACGATCGATGTCGACAAGCAGAACAATATCGCCATCCATGGTATCAACAAGCAGGAAGTTGGTCAGATTGCTGCTGATATTAGGGCCTTGCGAACGGTCGAGCCCTATAAGGGAAAAGGTATTCGATACGAGGGTGAGCAGGTCCAACGTAAGGCTGGCAAATCCAAAACTGCAAAATAGGAGAAATTGACCATATTCTCAATATAACCAGGAGAAAAAACGGGAATGATTAAAAAAGGAAATCAGCGCAATGCTGCCCGGCTGAAAAGACATCGACGTCTTCGCAGCGGTCTATCCGGGACACAGGATCGTCCGAGATTATGTGTTTTTCGGAGCACGAATCATATTTATGCTCAGATCATTAATGACGATAAATGTGTGACTCTGGTGACTGCTTCAAGCCGGTCGCAATCATTTCAGGGGCAGATGAAGAATGGGGGCAATATCGCTGCAGCGAAAAAAGTGGGAGAACTCGTAGCAACCGAAGCCCTCAAAAGAGGTATCAAGCAGGTCGTCTTTGACCGGGGTGGCTATTTATATCATGGGCGGGTAAAAGCCCTGGCTGATGCTGCTCGCGAACATGGTCTCCAATTCTAGTGGTGAGGAGGTTTTTGTGGAAGAAACATTTGAAACTGAATACACCGATCGGGTTATTCATATCAGCAGAGTCGCAAAAGTCGTGAAAGGTGGTCGGCGCTTTTCGTTCAGTGCCCTCGTTGTGGTTGGAGACAACAGTGGTTCAGTTGGTATTGGCCTGGGCAAAGCGAATGAAGTCCCCGAAGCCATCAGAAAAGGGGTTGAAAAGGCTCGCAAAAGCATGGTCAAAATCCCCATGAATGGTTCAACCATTACTCATAAGATCATCGGACATTATGGTGCTGGCTCAGTCATGCTGCGTCCAGCTCGACCAGGCACAGGTGTTATTGCCGGTGGCGCAGTCCGTGCGATTATGGAGGTCGCGGGTGTCCGGGATGTCCTGACCAAATGCCTAGGTTCGACCAATCATCATAATATGGCTCGGGCCACCATTCAGGGTATTAAAAACTTGAAAAATCCCGATGATATCGCTCAGCTTCGTGGCAGGGAGTTAACCTTACCAGCTCCATAGGAAAGGGATGATGGTATGGCTGAAAAGAAAATGCTCAAAATAACACAAACAAAAAGCGCTATCGGCTACAACGCTTCTCAAAAGCAGGTTTTATTGGGGTTGGGCTTAAAAAAAATGCACCAGACTGTGATCAGAACAGACACGCCTGAAATTCGGGGCATGATTACAAAAATCAGTCATCTGCTGACTTGGGAACAAATTGAAGGCAAGAGTGCTGCCAAACAACGGTCTAAAAAGTGAGGAATTAGAAGATGATAAGCCTTCATACGTTGCAACCCGCACAGGGGGCACGCAAAAATAGGAAAAGAGTGGGACGCGGTGAGTCGTCCGGGTGGGGAAAAACGAGTGGACGCGGCAGTAAAGGTCAGAAAGCCCGGTCTGGTGTCAGTATGCCGGGTTGGTTTGAAGGTGGACAAATGCCCTTAACGCGGCGGGTCCCCAAACGTGGCTTCTCCAATGTTAATCGCGTGACGTACACGACCATTAATCTCGATTGTTTACAAAAACTTGACTTTGACAAGAAAACGTCTATTACTCCTGAAATTCTGATCGAGAAAGGTCTGATCAAGGAGAGAAATGCTCGGATTAAAATCTTGGCCCGCGGGACTGTTGACAAAGCATTGTCAGTAAAAGCACATGCTTTTTCGCGAGCAGCCGCCGAAAAGATCGTGGCTGCGGGCGGACAGATCGAGGTAATTGACTGATGATCGAAACATTCGGCAATATTTTCAAGATTCCGGAATTGAAAAAACGGCTTATCTTTACGTTTGCCATGATGGCTATTTATCGTATTGGCATCCATGTACCAACACCGGGGATCAATACAGCAGCGTTGAGTGCGTTTATCACTCAACACTCAAAAGGGACCATTCTTGGTCTTTTTGCCATGTTTTCCGGTGGGGCGATCGAGAAACTGGCCATTTTTTCTTTGGGGATTATGCCTTACATCAGTGCCTCGATCATCCTGCAATTATTGACCGTGGTCTGGCCTTATCTGGAACGGCTGTCCAAAGAAGGCGAACAGGGCCGCAAAAAAATCACTCAGTATACTCGCTATGGTACAGTATTGCTCAGTGCTATTCAAGCCTTGGGTATCGCTATCGGCCTCGAAAGCATGAAGGGCGGCTTTGTCTTGATCCCGGGCTGGCGTTTCCGGATCATGACCGTGATTACCTTGACCGCGGGCACGGCTTTTATCATGTGGCTGGGCGAACAGATTTCAGAGCGAGGTCTGGGGAATGGCATTTCGCTGATCATTTTTGCCGGTATCGTCGCAAACATGCCTGCCGCCATCATTAATTCCTACGGGCAATTATCAACCGGAGCAATGAAACCATATGTCGCTATTCTGGTCGTTATTATCGCTGTTGTGGTGACTGCAGGCATTGTCCTCATGCAGCAGGGGCAACGTCGTATCCCGGTCCAATATGCCAAACGGCAGGTTGGACGGCGTATGTATGGCGGACAAAGTACACATATCCCCCTCAGGGTCAATACTGCCGGCGTCATTCCGGTTATCTTTGCTCAGTCAATAATTATGTTCCCGGTCAGTATCGGACAATTTATGGGAGAAGAAAAATACCCCTGGCTCGGTGCTCTGATCGAGCATTTCTCACCAGGACATTTACTGTATACAATTTTTTATGTTGGCAGTATCATTTTCTTCTGCTATTTTTATACCGCCATTATTTTCAATCCTTCAGATTTAGCGGACAATATGAAAAAACATGGTGGTTTCATACCCGGTATCCGACCTGGGAAACGAACGGCAGAGTATATTGACAAGGTATTGACCCGGGTAACTCTTTCAGGAGCAGTTGCCCTTTCAGCTATTGCCATTTTGCCCGAGTTCCTTATTTTTCAATTCAAGGTCCCCTTCTATCTAGGTGGGACTGCCCTGTTGATTGTGGTCGGGGTCGCGCTTGATACGGTCCAGCAGGCCGAATCACATTTACTCATGCGTCATTATGAAGGTTTTATTAAGAAGGGTCGTATTCGTGGACGACGTTAGAGCCGGTCAGCACCGTTTCCAATGCGTCTTGGGAGGAAACATAGCCACAGGAGAGAAAATGTATTGATATGGCAAAAGAAGATGTAATTTCGGTCGAGGGGATCGTCAAGGAACCCCTGCCCAATGCAATGTTTCGGATCGAATTGGAAAACGGGCACTTGATTCTAGCCCACATTTCCGGAAAAATGAGGAAACATTTCATCAGAATTCTCCCCGGTGACAAGGTTACCGTCGAATTATCACCGTATGATTTGACACGCGGCCGGATTACTTATCGGTACAAGTAAACACTTCCGGATGGATGAACAAATACTTTATTGGACTGAGAGAATGAGCGAGGTGCACAATGAAGGTTCGAGCCTCAGTGAAAAAAATGTGTGATAACTGTAAAATCGTGAAAAGAAAAGGTGTTATCCGTGTAATCTGTAAGAACCCTCGACATAAACAACGTCAGGGCTAAGGATGAAGAGGAGGTAAAATTGGCACGCATAGCTGGAGTTGATCTTCCTCGCGATAAACGAAGTGAAGTCGCTTTAACGTATATATATGGTATTGGACGGAGTACGGCCCGAAAAATACTGAACACGGCCAATATCAATTATGACATCAAGATTCGAGATTTGTCCGGTGAGGAAGTTAATCGATTACGACATATTATTGAAGGACAATTGAAAATTGAAGGTGAATTACGCCAGGAAGTGGCCACCAATATTAAACTTCTGATGGATATTGGTTCGTATCGTGGTTTGCGGCACCGCCGCTCTCTGCCGGTCAGAGGCCAGAGAACTCACACCAACGCTCGAACCCGCAAGGGCAAGAGACGGAAAATGGGTGATAAAAAAGGAAAAAAATAGAAATAAGGATAATCAGGCGATGAAACCCCTGTGGTTTGGTCCTGAATGGTTACAAGGAGAAGATGGGCATGGCCAAAAGAATACGTCGTAAAAAAGAGGGAAAGAAGAAAGAAAAAAAGAATGTCCCGGTGGGTGTGGCCCATATCAAAGCCACCTTTAATAATACAATTATTTCAATCACGGACCTGGAAGGAAACGTACTCGTGTGGGGAAGTGGTGGTACCGTCGGTTTCAAGGGCTCCCGTAAAAGTACACCTTTTGCAGCGCAGCTCATGGCTAAGAATACTGCTCAGAAGGTCATGGATTTGGGTATGAAAACAGTAGAAGTCAAGGTCTCGGGACCAGGTACAGGCCGAGAATCTGCAATTCGGGCTCTGCAAGCCAGCGGTCTTGAAGTCAAAGCAATCAAGGATGTCACACCGATTCCTCATAACGGCTGTCGCCCACCGAAAAGAAGACGTGTATAATGTCGGTTTAAAGGAGGTTTGAATTGGCACGTTATATTGATTCCGTCTGCAAACTCTGTCGACGTGAAGGAGAAAAATTATTTTTGAAAGGTGCACGCTGTTTATCCGATAAATGCTCGCTCCAGAGACGATCGTATGCCCCAGGGCAGCACGGTCGAAATCGGATTAAACCATCGAGTTATCGAACCCAGTTGCGCGAAAAACAAAAAATTAAACGAGTCTATCATTTACTCGAAAAACAGTTCCGGTTGACTTTCGAAGATGCCCTGCGCATAAAGGGTCAAACGGGGGCCAATCTATTGATATTATTAGAACGACGCCTGGATAACGTTATCTATCGCTGTGGGTTCACAGAATCTCGGAAACAGGCCCGTCAATTGATCCGTCATGGCCATTTCCTGATCAATGGCAAAAAAGTGACGATTCCTTCATATCGAGTCAGAACCAATGAAGAAATCACAATTCGGGAGAAAAGCCGGACGATCGTACCTGTTCAAGCAGCCATATCGGCTGGACACTCCGTTGTGCCTGATTGGCTTCATGTCGAACCGGAAGCGTTTAAGTGCATCGTTTCACGCATACCCACTCGCGAAGATATCACTCTCCCAGCCCAAGAACAGTTGGTTGTGGAGCTCTATTCGAAATAATTGGCTGGAAATCCTTCTCCGAAGGAGTCTCTGTATGATCAAAAAGACTATTTTGAAACCGGAACGTTTCGAATTTGATACTGACAAACTGGCCCAAAATTATGGCATATTCTGGGCGGAACCTTTTGAACGAGGTTTCGCTACTACCATCGGTAATTCACTGCGGCGGGTCATCCTGTCTTCTCTTTTTGGAACTGCCGTCACTTCAGTAAAAATTGCCGGTGTTCTTCATGAATTTTCGACTATTCCTGGTATCGTTGAAGATGTCACGGATATTATCCTGAACATTAAACAACTCAAGATAAAACTGCACTCGCACGAAAGTCGGACCATAATTCTTCATGCCGATCAGGAAGGACCGGTCCTGGCCGGGGCCATAACCTGTGATCATATGACTGAAATCCTTAATCCTGAGTTGCATATTGCTACGCTTGATAAGAACGCTGCCCTTGATATCGAAATGAAAGTTGAATGGGGCTCAGGTTATTCACCAGCGGAAGAGCATATGGCTGAAAGTGATGAGATCGGTGTCATTTTCATCGATGCGCCTTTTTCACCGATTGAAAAGGTCAATTTCTGGGTTGAAAACACTCGCGTAGGACGTTCTACTGAATTTGAACGGCTCTATCTAGAAATTTCCACCGATAGTACCATCACTCCTCAGGAAGCTATCTCCCAGGCAGCAGCTATCTTGAAAGATCATTACGCCATTTTCCTCGATGAGGGCAAGTTGATCGAAGGAAATGAAGAAGAAAAGAAATCACCCGATGTCTCGTATAACGAAAACCTATTGCGACGTGTCGATGAACTTGAACTATCAGTCCGTTCATACAATTGTTTGAAGAAAGCAAATATTCAAACTATCGCTCAGCTTGTCCAGAGATCTGAACCGGAAATGCTGGCTACTCGGAACTTTGGTCGGAAATCATTAAACGAAATTAAACAGATCATTAGTGGGATGGGGTTACATTTTGGGATGAATCTTGATAACATTCCAATTCCAAAGGAAGTAAAAGAAATTCAGCCAAAAAATGAAAACTGACCACCCGCATTATGAGGGGAGGTTTAACTCATGCGACATAGGAAAGCCCGACGACGATTATCCAGAACTACAAGCCACCGTTTCAGTTTGATGCGGAACCTCACTTCCGCGCTCATGCAAAGTGAGCGGATTATTACGACCGAACCCAAAGCAAAGGAATTACGACGATATGCTGAGAAGATGATTACTCTGGCCAAACGGGAAGACCTCCATGCCCGTCGTCAGGTGTACCAGTTCATCCCGCAAAAAGATGTCGTTCGTAAACTGTTCGAAACCATTGCTCCTCGATTTATCGATCGGAATGGTGGTTATACGCGCATGTATAAACTGGGGTATCGACACGGCGATGCTGCCCCAATGGCCGTTATTGAACTGACTACGCTAGGTGAAAAACAGCAGACCCAGAAAAGTCAAAAAAAGAAAAAGACCGGTATTAAAGATAAACTTGAAGGTCTTCGAAAAAAGTGAACTTTTCTTCAACCCCGGCGGTTTCCTCTTCCCGCTGGGGATGATCTTCACTCGATTGTCTGTTAAAAAGGGCGGTTAGCTCAGCTGGGAGAGCGCGGCGTTCGCAACGCCGAGGTCGGGGGTTCGAATCCCCTACCGTCCATTCGACTCGCTAGGTTCGCAGTGCTCACCAAGCGAGTCGAATGTCCTGAGCGAGCCAACGGCGAGTCGAAGGGCATCTGTAATAGTCGCTCGCTCATGGCAGGCCATCCTTTTTAAAGAGTCATTTTCACTCAGACCAAATTTTCGATGAGCTGCCGTAATTTCCAGCTTGCCTGTCTTGAGCAATGTCGAAGGACTCTCTCTCCCTCATCGCTCGCTCATGGCAGGCCATCGTTGATTTGCCTTTTTATCATCGGTATTCAGCATTTTTCACGTTTAACAGTCTATTCACAATTTTACCGGGGTTCTGAATACAAATCTAATATAAAAAGGTAGGGCGGTCAGCAAGGGGATGAGGTAATACGTAAAGCGATACAGTAATACCGCGGCCAGTGCTGATTCCCACGGCACGCCAAATTCGTAGAAAACTGCGGTCATGCCGCCTTCCATCACTCCAAGGCCTCCCACAGCAATAAAAGCATAAGAGAGAAATATCCCAATAAAATAGACCCCGGCAATGATTAACCAGGGCATGGGGTGATTGATCGCATAAAAACAATAGTACAGACATATCATCGCACAAATCCAATCTCCACAAATCTGTATGGCGGGAATTATCATCTGCTTTTTTTGAGGTCTGAAAAGCTGAAGGGCCTGATTAGTCTGAACGGTGATCCTTTGAACAACACTACCCCACCTACCGCTTTCTTTTTGGAACAATCTTTCCGCATAACGGGTCACGTTTTCCATGGCCTCGAGTACTCGGTTAGTTGAAACCTCATCAAAAATCAGGACAAGGATGAAGACAATAAAAAAAACGGCAAAAATAATAGGCGCAACCATGATATACAGTTGAAAGGCGGTCAGCGTTTCATGCATAAGTAACGCTAAGCAACTGAAAACAAAGAGGAGGACCATGGTGATATTGGTCAAAACCCCTTGTATGAGAGATACAGAAAATGTCGTCACCGGTGGTATATCTCTTTTCTTCAGCAGGAGGGCACGCAGAGCATACCCGCTTATACCTCCTATGGCAATGAAGTAATTTACCAGGGTCGAGAGTACTGTGATCATGAACAGTTCACCAAAACGAAGATTGTATTTGACCATACTCAGGAGAACCTTGTATGACGCGGTGATGAAATAGTAACTGACACATGTGGCTATGAACGCTCTTGAAAGCATTGATAAATCAACGTGGTACAGAATGGCCACAAATTTCGAAATATCGGATAAAGCCAGGAGGACCACGATGATTATCAGGCCAAAGAGAAGGGTAGTCATCCATTGCCATGATGGTGATCGAAAGTCCCGACCGGCATGTTTCTTATGAAGAACCTGTTCTGAAGAAGTTGTATCTTGGGTCATTTTCCCCTCAGGAGTTGGGCATTCTCATAACGAATCGAACCTAACAATTGCCAGGCCGAGAACTCTCCAGATTCTCGGCCTGATAATCATGATCACTCTCAATTCGGATCATATCCCATCGGAAGGAGTGGGACACTCAGCAATGGGTTGCATCGCTTCAGTCAGTATAGGCGACTGCTTCGATTTCGACCAGTGCCCCCAAGGGCAAAGCTGCAACTGCGACAGTCGAGCGAGCTGGCTTAGCCGAGTTAAAAAACCGGGCGTAGATTTCGTTTATTTTGGGAAAATGAGCCATATTTGTTATGAAGACTGTTGTTTTCAGTACCTGATTCAAGGAAGAACCTGCTGCTTCCAGGACATTTCCCAGATGAGTCAGGACGAGTTCTGTTTGTTTTTCGACAGTATCAGCATCGATTTTACCCGTTTCGAGATCGATCGCCAGTTGTCCCGATGTGTACACAAGATTACCAATTCTGATCGCTTGTTCATATGGACCGATTGCTTTGGGAGCACGATCGGTTTTCACGACTGTTGTTGACATTATGACCTCCTGTTTTGAAAATGACCTCCTGGTAATGAGACGTTTTCTCTTTGTTTAGGTTTCATCTGGCCTCTTCTGGAGGATGATATCATATGATAAAGTTCGATTGCAAATATCCCTTGTTTCTTTGAACAATCAAAAAGAACTCACTTGATATTTCTGTTTTATCTTTTTGTATGGCAATCTCCTTGTTTTTGCCTGTCTTGATATTTCCCTGACAAACCGATACAATACAAATGGTAATGCTGGGGGAAATCGATGTTTTTTCTTACCAGCCACGAGGTGATATCCTGAACATCCGTAATCTGATCCAGAGGCTACGGTTTTTATTGTATTGAGGAATCTCGATGAATCTTTTTCAAGAGTATCGTTTTTCTGACCAGATGATTATACCTCGTCCGAGTGAAGCTCGTTACATATTGTCTATTCTAAACAGACAAGGTGTGCGTCGACGAATAGTGCTGGTTGGTGAACGGGGTTGTGGGAAAAGGAGCTTGATCGAAGAAGTGCTTCGTGCTCTGACCGGCGTAGACCTTGGTGGGGCTTTGCATGAGCTGAAACCCCTTTTTGTGAGCAGGACTGCTCTCTTGCATCAAATCCATACTCTCTCAGATAACTCGGAACGAGCTGGCATCCCCGGTAACGCTTTGATCATTATCGAGGATATGGCACCTCTGCTTCAGACATATAATGATTCAGCCGGGCACAATGCGAAACGGCAAGCCATGATCGACTATCTGTTTGCTGGCAGTCATGCCTTGATTGGAACTGTTAGGACTATTGAATATCAACGTTTCATGGTTTCAGATTCATTTTGGCAAGAGAATCTGATTCCTTTTATAGTCCAAGAAATGCCCCTGGGGAACATTCGCCGGATTCTGACCCATTGGCAGGCTGTCTATCATAAACAATACCAGGTCACAATCCCAGACCGGATCATTGATGAAATAATGGACTTGGGACTAACTTTACTTAAAAATCATGCTTTTCCTCAAAGTGGTATTGAATTGATCGAGGCCGTTGCTTCTTCCGCTGTCATTCGGGCGAGCCTGGCGGGAGGCAATG
The DNA here is from genome assembly GCA_016934675.1 of bacterium. GTDB lineage: Bacteria > CSSED10-310 > JAFGSJ01 > JAFGSJ01 > JAFGSJ01 > JAFGSJ01. Next base: position 34,320 of record JAFGSJ010000027.1, read on the forward strand.
AGGTCGGGCCGCTGATTGTCCAGTCCGATGATCTCTATGAACAGCTTTCCCATCTCCTGCGTATTCCGGTTGGGAATTATCTTGGTATCGAGGAAAACCGGATTTTTAAACTCAAAGAGCTTCTCAGTCGGGAAATCTTTGGCCAGGAAAGGGCTTTGACCGACCTGGTTAAGGCGGTCCAGCGTGCTTTGCTGGGCACACGAGAACCCGGTCATGCACATCCACTCGGGATTTTTTTGTTCATGGGGCCGACCGGTGTCGGCAAAACAGAGACAGCCCGAGCTCTTTCGAAGCACCTTTTTGGACAGGATCAATCAATCTTGATGAATATGCCAGAAATGCAAGACCCGGTCGATGGTATTAAAAGACTCAGAGGTGCAGCTCTGGCCCATCGCATAAGTGATAATCCCTTTTCGGTCATTATTCTCGACGAAATCGAAAAAGCACCGCAGCGAATTCGTGAGTTTTTCCTCAATATTTTCGATACGGGTTTATTAAAGGATATCGATGAACGAACAATCGACGCGAGCAATGCTTTTTTTATAATGACTTCCAATGTGGGCAGCGATCTGTTCGAACAATCTCACGGTATTTTACCCGAAACGTTCAGTGATCAGGATTATCTCATTAAAAAAAGTGAATTGCTGGAGGCTTTGAAAAAGGAACAATTCAGACCGGAATTCATTAACCGGATCGATGAGATCGTCTTGTTCAGACCGCTCTTGAGAAGCGATATCATTAAAATAATCGACTCAAATCTCCAGAGTTATACCCAACTCATCCAAGAAAACGAGGATAAAAAAGTCGATTATGATTTCGGTATTACCGAAGTATTAGCCAAAGGATGCGACCTTAATTTCGGGGCCCGGGATGCTCGACGCGTTCTCCGTCGAAATATTTACAGCCATCTTCTGCGAACTGATCAATATTATCAAGCGAAAAAAATTGAAATTATGCGAAGTGAACTTCTTCGTTCTCTCGACCAAATTCATGTGGTCGTTGTGAGTAAAAGCGAAAAGGATGGGATTTCGCTCATCCTGAACCTGAACAAAAGCAGGTTCAATCTCGAATATACCCGTTTTGAAGATGTCAAGGATTTTCTCAATGCCCTGCCCACATTACGTTTTGACATTGTTTTATTCCATACCAATATCACACAGGAGGGGACCAAGCATTCCACACTCGGATTGGGCCTCAACAGCCTGAAAAAAATGGACCATCGAGCTTCGATTTTTATCGTGGTTGATTCGTTCCAATCGCTGAATATGTATAAACCCTATATGTCGCAAGGCGTCAGGGGATTGCTTCGAGTCGCTGAACTGGAAAGCTGGTTGACGGGTTTTATCGCTGAGGTTAGACAACGTAAAAGCATTACCCAACTCGTTGAATTTAATTTTGAGAATTTGGTCTGGAAACAAATCTATGATGAACAGAAACAGACACTTTTTCTTATCTTGGAAAGTTACGGACAGTTGAAAAAATGAGTCTATTGTCGGAAACGGCATGTGCAGATAAAATTACCCGGATTGAGCGAATTTTAGGCCCTCTTGTCGAGTTGGCTCATGAGTGCCGTTTGTGTCCTCGGCAATGTCGTGTTCTCCGGGAGTCAGGTCAGGTTGGGACCTGCGGAGCGGGTTGGAATCCCAAAATTGCCGTGGCTTTACCCCATTTTGGCGAAGAACCACCCCTGGTAGGCACAAAAGGGTCGGGCACTGTTTTTTTTAGCTATTGTCCTTTGAAATGCTCGTTTTGTCAAAATTATGACATTAGCACCATGGGTATTGGTCGTTTGGTCGAACCAGCTGAATTGGCCAGTATTTTCATGCAATTGCAGAATATGGGCTGTCATAACCTTAATCTTGTTTCACCGACTCAATCCATTCATCAGATAATGTCCGCTCTTTTGATCGCATTCAGGAAAGGTCTAAATCTTCCCCTGGTCTATAATACGAGTGGCTACGAACTCCCCGAGATACTCGAACTGTTGGATGGAATCATCGACATTTATCTGCCTGATGCCAAATACGGTGACGTTCATTCAGGCCAGACTTTAGCCTCAGCCAGTAACTACGCTGAAATCAATCGTCAGGCCATCAGAGAAATGTTCCGGCAGGTCGGACCACTCCAGACTGATCGACAAGGTTTGGCTATCAGAGGACTCATTGTTCGACATCTCGTCCTGCCGAACAGATTGGCCGATACCAGAGCTGTTTTGAGAATGATAGCAGAAGAAACCAATGAACAAGCCCATGTTTCCTTGCTTGGCCAGTATTTTCCCACCACCAATGTCCAAGAGCACCCCGACCTGGGACGACAGGTCCAGGAATTTGAATGGCTCGAAGCTGTGTTCTGGCTTCATCATTTTGATCTTGAACGTGGTTGGTTACAATATCCTTCTTATGATGACCGGGATATGTTTATCCCCAATTTCAACAACGAAACTGTTTTTCATTTTATTGTAGAGAAAGGTCTTCAAGAATGTCTGATTCACTGAAAGACCACCTTGACCAAAGTGACCTTCCAGAGCCGGATCGCTATCAACAGGAGATTGAACGTGATTGGCACGATGCAATCCAGGATTTGTGTGATCAGGAAAAGCACTTGGCTTTGATCAATAGTGCCCAAAAATACTACTTGCTTGATTATCTGGCACAACTGTATCGAGACTACTTTGATCATCATCCGACCGATACGGTCGTTCAGGAATATCTGAATCAGATTTTTACGATCGCGGCTTTTACTTATTTGCAGCGCCCCAATCATGCTTCAGAACGATCATCTCCTTATAAAGCTTATATTTCCTTGATTTTTTTTGCTTTTCTTGCCCTGTGTCTGCTGTGGGGTTATCTCTTCTTTGCCTTGAGACATAACCTGGTAGAAGAATGCTACATGAATGGACTTCAAGCCATGTTCCATAAAAACTATGACAAAGCCAGACTTTGCTTTGAGAAGGTCTCTAACCTTGACCATGAGTATAAAGATGTTCAAGAGAAACTGAGTTTCCTGAATGCAAGAGCACATGAAAAGAAAACCCTTCAGAACGTAACCCCTCAGATTGTCTCATCTCCCTCAGTTACTCACATGGAGACGGCTACCCCTCTCATTCCAGAAACAAATGAGCAGAGCACTCCTTTCAGTTCAACAGGAACACCGGCACCTATCCAGCAACAAAATATTCTCACAAACGGTGAAAACAATCATGAGTCCAGAACAAAATAAGACATCGAACCGAGTCAGTTGGGAACGCTATTTCATGAATATTGCCCTCCAGGTGGCCACACGTTCAACCTGTGACCGTAAACATGTCGGGGCTGTCATTGTCAAAGACCGTATGATCCTGTCAACAGGTTATAATGGGAGTATCCGAGGAATGCCTCATTGTAATGAGATCGGACACATGATCGAAAATGATCACTGCATCGCAACCATCCATGCCGAAGCGAATGCAATAATCCAAGCTGCCAGAAACGGCGTAAAAATCGACGGTGCTGAGATCTATATTACAGCCAGTCCCTGTTGGAATTGCTTTAAAATGATTGCGAACGCAGGCATCATCAGAATTTACTATCTTGAATTCTATCGCGATGAACGCATCATCGAGGTCGCCCAAAACATCGGCCTTGAATTGATAAAACTCTGAGACGAATCACATACTCTATTCGTTTTTGCTATGAATGTAAAAAAAAAGAAAAAAGTTATTGACATATCTATTTTTATACCTTACAATATAGAAAATTGTATGGTAGAAAGATTTCTATGTTTCTTTCACGCTATAATTGAGAGCATAACACCTTTTCAGAAAGGGGTGTACGATGATATTTATGGTTAAGGGGGGTCATATAGCACGAAGAGCCTTTATCGCTTCTGGTATGTTCCTACTAATGAGCTTCTTGCTTACATTGTGTTTTGCTCAAGAAGACGCTGAGACAATTAACCAGGGAAAATTTGTCGAATTGATTTTTCAAGCAAAACAACTTGACCTTATTTCTGAAACAAACCTTGTCCTCAATCAGGCTTCCGTTGAGGATTTTGGAACACAACGAACCTATTCCGATACCATAAATACTTCAACTTTATTGGGTAAAAAACGTTTCTTGGAGCATCTGGGCTATTGCCCCGAAGGAGGGTATAACCTTGACAAAATATTGACTTACGGTGATTTTGCCGTTACGCTTGTCAAGGTCCTTCATCTCAGCGCGCCTGATAATCCCACTCCGGATGATTATATTGATCTTCTTGTGGATAAAGGGATTATCGATAAAAAAGATGCTGAAACTCCAATGACCCTTCAGGAAGTACTTGATGCCCTCGAAAAAGCGAATATTCCCGCGGTCGATGTGAAAATGCAGGATTACCAAAAACCCCTATCACCCATTGAATAACAGTTCAAGCCACGCGGAGAAAAGTGTATGGAAGAAAAATATAATGTGTATAGAAAACAGAAAGGCCTCTGTTTTACAATAACTCTCTTGTTCTTCTTTGCCGCTTCAAGTCTGGTTCACGCAACAGAAACGGCTGGTGTCAATAAGCTATCTCTTTTCCTCGATTTCTTTTTCGGTTATGATTCCAATATTGTTTACTATGCTGAGGATATCGACGATAGTTATTACACATTGCTTCCAAAGATACTCTTGACCCTGCCTGGGGAACATACTTTTTTTCAAGTCGGGTATAGTCTTCGTTACGATCAATATTTAGATCATAGCGATTTTTCAAACACATCGCAAAATTTAGACCTGTTAGGACGGGTGTATGTTGGTAATAACTTTACGCTATCCTTAAAGGACAAGTTTGTCGATTCCCTCTATGGTTTGTGGCGCACAGAGAACGACTCATTTGTTGGAGATGGTTACTACGTAAATTCATTGTCTCCTATTCTTAATTATGAGTCAACATCTGCTTTTTTCTCAACTAATGTATCATTTACGCATATGTTTGAGAGATGGGATGAATTTGACTACCGCGACTGGGATTCTACAGGAGTAAACTGTTATCTTGGTTTTGCTTTAGGAGCATATACCAAATTGGGTTTGTCCGCTGCTTTTATTGAAAAAGACTATAAAGAAATAATAACAGACTATAAAAGCACATCATTTGGGGTAAATTTTGCATACACTATTCCAGAAGTTATTGATATCAAGGCATTTGCCGGTTCTCTTAACCGGGAGTATAACGATATAGATGAGGATTCGAGCTTATTCTCATACGAACTGATTTTTAGTAAAATTTTCTCAGAAATAACCAGTGCCAATGTAAGCTTGTATTATGATTATGGCGATAGTGAAGTCCAGTTGGGGGATTATTTTACACGTCAGGGCGCTCTTCTTGATTTGTCGTATCTGTTTAGAGAAAAAATACAATTGATGGTAAAAACAGAGTATTATAAACTCGATTATGAATTGTTTGAACGGGATGATACGGTCATGCGGGCATATACCGGGATCGGTTATAAATTCATAGATTGGTTTGCGATCCAATTTTTCTATAATTATCTTGACCGGGAATCTTCTCTTGATCAGTATGATTTATCAGATCAACGTTTAGAGTTGCATCTGAATATTTTTCATGATTTCACTTTCTAAGTGACCAGAAATCGTTGGTCTCGACTAAGCTGACACCAAGAGGAAAGTATGTGTTGCTACTTTCTCTTCTTTTCTGAACGAATAGGGAATGAGGAATTTACTTCTTTTCTGCCTGATTTTTCTATACTCTGCTTTATTTCTTTCTTGCGGTCACTCCCAATATCCCGCTGAGACGGATATTATGAATGACGCAGAGGACAGTTCTCTATCCGATAGTTCAAACATCACTCAACCAAATTCTCCTCTAACTGATAACGAGGTTGCTGCATCCAAAGTGCTTCTCCCTGATAAGAGCAAGATTTATAATGAGCAAAATAATTGTTATCAAATGGAGTATCTCCTTGGTCCTGAAGATAGCTTGACTATTGTAGTTACAGGTCAGAATGAATATCAAATAGTGAAAGATGTCGTTATTAGCATCGATGGGACTTTTATCTTTGATTTTTTTGGTGAAGTCAAAGCGGCGGGTTTAAGCACTCAACAATTAGAGAAAGTGATTCAATCATCACTCAGTAAGGATTTTCTTGTCGATCCGCGAGTTAGTGTTTCTATCAAGGATTATCAAAGTCACAAGATTTATATTTCAGGTCAGGTGAACCAGCCTGGCAAATACATTATTAAAAGGCAATGTGCCTTGTTATCTGAAATCATCTTAGAAGCAGGTGGGTTGCATGGTAATTTCCGAAAAGACGCTTTCATTATCCGGGCTAATAATGAGAATGAAAATCCAAATATTGAAATGATTGATCTGTATCAACTTTTAATAGAAGGGGATAGAGTTTTGAATATTCCCGTTTATGATAAGGATATTATTCAGGTTTTTGACAAAGGTGAAAATGTTTTTGGACCTCAAAACAGTATTTTTATTTTTGGTGAGATTGAAAAGCCTGGTATGTATCCTTTTTCGGATGATTTGACTGTTTTATCAGCGATTTTAATCAATGGCGGAGGATTTACAAAAGTTGCTAAAAAGAGTAAAGTCGTTGTAAAACGAGAAATTAATGATAAAATAGAAAGTATAATGATTAACCTTGATGATGTCATGCAGGGCAAGAAAGACATAGATATTTCGCTGAAGCCTGGTGATATTATTCAGGTACCGAGGACATTTTTCTGATCATGGTTGAAGAGCATGAGATAAATATAGTTGATTATTTAAATATTCTGCGTAAACGGTTGCTTTTAATAATCATTTCGACGTTGGCCGTTATTACTCTCGTCTCTCTCTACATCTATTCACTTGAAGACGAGTATAGTGCGACCACAAAAGTATTATTTGAGCATTCAAATCCGGCGGCGAATATTGTTAATCAGCCTTATTACTTTTATACTCAGAAAATTGTACCTGAAATTGAGAAAGAAATGATACTAAACTCAAAGATAGTGGGTGCGGTTGTGGATGAGTTGAAGCTGACGGCTGAGCCTCCTGGCAGTATGGAATGGTATGCAAAAGTGGCGAAGATTGCTTCATACATCCGGATCAATTTTCTTGATACGCAACAAGCAAATGTGTTTTATGGTTCGAGAATGTTGGCCAATATTGTGACCATAACGCCGGACCCTCAATTATCAAAAGATATTTTGACTAGTCTGGTTGAGCATTATCAGAAGGATCAGATGAAGTACAAGATTGAGAAAGATAGAAACGTAAGATTATGGCTTGATGAACAACTCAAAGAGGCCAAGAGTAAGATAGAAGAATCTGAGCAGAGATTTCAGAAATTCAAGCAAGAGCGAGAAATCTTATCTATGAAGGAACTGCAACAGACTCAGGTAGAGAATCTGACTGTTTTCGAGAAGGATTATAATACTGCAATTCGTGAAAGAAAAAATATTCAGGTCAAACTTGAGTCTTTGAAGGAAGCTTTAAATATGGATAAGAGGACATCAAACATTGTCTTTGGCACAAATGAATTCCCAACTGTCCAGAAATATGTGGCTCAATTGAACGATCTGGAAGTCGAACGGAATAATGCTTTGAAAACATTCCTGGACAAACATCCTGTTGTTGTTGACATCAACGAAAATATCATGAAAACTGAAGAAAAAATTGAACAAGCAAAACTGGATATTATTAAAAGCTTACGGATCCAACTCGAAACGGCAATCGATTTTGAAGAGATGAAAAAAAAGGATATGGATATCTATAAGGCGAAGGCGATGGAAGTTTCTCAGGATACATTACAGTATCAGTTATTGGAACGGGAGGTTGAATCCAGTAAGCAGCTCTATGATCTTCTCGCAACTCAGTTAAAAGAAACGACGGTTCAAAATTCAGTCACTATTGTTGACTTACGTGTCATTGAGCCCCCCCTGCTTCCACGGAAACCTATTTCCAAAAAATATCCAACAAAGATAAGTGTTGCTGCCTTGATTGGTCTTGTTTTTGGCATTATTATTTCCTTCTTGATGGAATATATCGATCTGTCTATCAAGTCACCTGATGAGGTGAAACATTATCTAAGTTTGCCTGTCGCTGGTATTATTCCTCACATTGAGACAACATTTGACGAAGGACGTATCGAAGAGCTTACCAATTTAATGGTTAGGAATTATGAAGAGCAAGTTTAATCCAACAGAGAAAAAATTCACGGTTTTGATTAAGGACACGGGTTCATCAGAAAATTCGCAGGTATTAGAGAAAAAACTGATGTGCTGGTTCCCGAATTTGAGCCGTGACACGATATCGCAGCGCATTTCTCGCTTACCATTTGCGATCAATAATCTTCCTTTTAAGGTAGCGAACAAGATAACTGAGGACTTGTTGTATTTAGGTTGCCAGGTTGAGATGAGTGCCATGGGCCTGCTCTCCAGTGAGCGAGAAGCAAACAGTTTATCATCTATCGATGAAGAGATCAAGGTACCTCCCATTAGACCGGATGCCCGACTCAAAGATTTTTTTTCATCATCGTACCTGACAACTTTTGTTCATCCAAAATCGCACGCTGCTGAAGCATTCAGAACTCTTCGGACCAACCTTCAATTCATTCGGAATACAAAGAAAATCAAAGTGATTTTGATAACAAGTTCAACCGAGGATGAGGGAAAATCAACTATTGCGTCCAACCTGGCTATTTCCATGGCCCAAACAGATACATCTGTCTTATTGATTGATGCCGATCTCCGGCAACCAAGTCTCAATCGTGCATATGGTTATGATAATAGTGTCGGCCTTTCAAGTTACCTAATGAAAAAGAAAGACATAAGCGACTGTATTTTCCCAACCTTTATTAAAAATCTCTCGATTCTCTTCAGTGGACCTACACCTCCTAATCCGGCTGAATTGTTGGCCCTTGATCTCATGGCTGACCTTATTGAACAACTCAAGACACAATATGAACTCATCGTTATTGACACTCCACCAGTCACCAATGTTACAGATCCCATCATCCTCACTTCGGTAGTCGAGGGCGTATATCTTGTGATTAAAGCTGGCAAAACGAGTCGTAAAATTGCTCAGTATGCGGTGGAATCATTATCTGCAGTTAATGCTTCTATTTTGGGAATTATCCTTAATAATTTTGATTTTTCGAGTCATTATTATTATCAATATTATTATAGTCACTATTATAGGGAAGATATCGAGAAACCACATAAGAACATTTTCTCCAGATCCAATCACAAAAAGACTAGATGACAACTGTAGGATCACAGTGATAGTTATCTGATCCTATCCCAAGCATGTCCTAGCAATTATCAGATAACGGATGCAGGTATGGGAAAAAGAGTATTGGTTTGTGGAGGCGCAGGATATATAGGTTCTCATGTCACTCGATTACTAATCGAGCGAGGATACTATCCCGTGGTCATTGACAATCTTACGACGGGTCATCGAGCTGCTGTGCCAATAAGCTGCCCATATTATCAGCTCGATCTTCGTTGTCAAGAGTTATTGTCGACACTACTCAAGCAGGAAAAAATATCCACGGTTTTTCATTTTGCAGCCTACAGTCTTGTTTCGGAATCGGTCCGGAATCCTTATAAATATTATGCTAATAATGTTCAAGGCACACTATCATTACTTGAAGCAATGCGACAAAGCGGGATACAATCATTGATTTTTTCCTCTTCGGCTGCGGTTTATGGTAATCCGGGCATGCTGCCCATTCCTGAAGATCATCCGACACATCCGATCAATCCCTATGGCGAAAGCAAGTTGTTAGTAGAGAGGATATTGCGTGATTATCATACGGCGTATGGTTTTCGATCGGTTGCCCTGCGATATTTCAATGCGTGTGGAGCCTGGTCTGATGGCGAGATTGGTGAGGACCATCGTCCAGAGACGCATCTTATCCCTCTCATTCTGAAAAGAGGGGTGTTAGCGGGTGAGACCCTCCCGATTTTCGGTCATGATTATCCCACACATGATGGGACCCCAGTCCGTGATTATATTCATATCAGTGATCTGGCAGAAGCACATATCCTGGCATTGCACTATCTAGAACATCACCATGTGGCAACTCATTTTAATCTGGGGAATGAGAGAGGTTATTCAGTCCTTCAGGTCGTTCAGGCAAGTCAACATGTGACTGGACATCAGATCAAATATGAGTTTGTCGATCGCCGACAGGGTGACCCGGCTGAACTCATAGCGCAATCCGCAACTGCTCTATTGCATCTAGGTTGGAAACCAGAAAAGAGCACCTTAGAGGAGATGATCGCCAGTGCCTGGGAATGGCATCGTAAACATCCAGAAGGATTCCGAGCCTGATGTTTCAACACTGAGTCTGAGTGAAATAGTCCTTTATTGCACCATTTTTTTCCCGACAATATACTTTGGTGGCATACGATTGACAACTGTGCTTTTTCTCCAGAGTATACTCCTGTCCGCCTACTTTATTGACAGGTTTAGGTTCAGGGGCCGAACACAAACTGTAAGAATTGATGCTCCTTATTTTTTTCTCATTCTCTTTATCTTCAGTTTCTGGATCTGTATACGGGGACTTCAGCCTGATTATTTTTATCGTGGTCTGACCGCGAGTCAGATTTATATGACTGCACTTTTCGTTTTTCTCATGGCCTTATCTCTCCCAGACAGTCAGGTCCGCCGCCTGCGCATGCTTATCGTTTTATTGGCGGGCTCTTTTTTTCTGGCTCTGACACATTTTTTTATCTCTTATCTTAACATCGACCCCCGTTCTCCTTCAATTTATTATTTCTTTCACGGTTATCATTATCACGGCTATGCTACTCTGATGATTGCTCTTGGACTCGGACTACAGATGGTTGTCAGAGGACCGGCTGTTTCATTCATCTTGCTGATCCAGAATATCGTTCTGACTCTGAGTATACTCTATTATCGAAAGGCCGGAGGCATTATTGCCTTTCTAGCCATTCTTGTTATTTTTATCTATTTTTTTTCATTTAAAGTAAAAATTGTTAAAAAACTAACTCCTCTTGTCATTATTCTTTTGATTCTCCTGAATATTCTCGTTTTTGCTGGCATGGGATCGATTACGCAAGAGTTAAGCCAGAGTCTCTCTTTCACCCAGGGCGCATTGAACAAGCGAAATACCTATATTTTCCAGGGGACTTTTGAAATGATTCGTGATCATTTGTTGTTCGGAGTGGGCACGGGCAAGTTCAGCTATGCCTTCCCTTCATACCGCAATCCTCAGATTGATGCAACACCGCGTTTTACTCACTCCGAACCCTTACAACTATTGGCGGAAACGGGGCTTATTGGCTTACTCCTCGCTATAACATTACTTTATTCCTTTATCCGGTCTCTCCACACACCGCATTATCATCATCAGCATACGCAGAAGAGGCACATTCGTAGACATATGTCCATCAAGACTCGGGTCGATCACGCTTTAACAATGGGGACCCGGGCAGGATTGATTGGTTTTGGGATCATCTGTCTTACGGATTTTGAATTGCATATTCCTGCCAATGCTTTTCTGTTTGCTTATCTTGCCGGTGAATTATTACTTCTGGAAAGCAAAAAAACAGTGGACACGCCGACAAAGACCAGTTCATATTTACGATCATACTCACGCTTTGTGGCAAAGCCATTTATCCTTTTTTCCCTTATTTTTATTATTTTTATTCATAATGGTTTTTTAGTTTCTTCCTCTTATTTCGTACGTCAGGGCAAAGAATTAAAAATACAGAATGAAGAGAAGGCAGTTGCATCCTTAGCAGAAGCAATTCGAGCCTATCCGCTGGACCCCGAACCGTATACGGAACGTGCTCAGATATTCTTGGGCTGGGGGACAGATTGGGTCGTTAAGGCAGCACATGATCTTGATATAGCATTGGTTCTCGCGCCAGGTGAAGGTATGCAGGTCTATTTGCGGGGGCTCTGTGCCGAAAATATGAGAGGATTTAGCGAAGCGCACTTGTATTACAAACGAGCACTCGAACTTGATCCGAACAACGTTTTGTATCTCTTTCGTCAGGGGCGGCTTTTCTATCAGCAGGATAAGAAGGAACAAGCCTATAAAAATTTTATAAAAATCGTTGATAGTAACGGACAACTTTTTCCAGCAATACTTGATTTTTTGGTACAAAGCGGTGAAAAAGCGGCTTCGCTTGAATTTCTGGTTCCACGAGATGAGCCAAAGCAACAGTTGCTTTTCGGGAAAACACTACTTGCTTCTGGTGAGCAGTTGGAAGCCATGCGTTTTTTTGATCAACTCATCGAGAGAAAAGTGGTGGACGGGGTTGTTCTTTATGACATGTTTCAGACCTGGTCTCGTTTGGTTCGAAATGACGAATATGGTTTCCGGATACTTACTGCACTCATCAATCATCCTGATTTCAATCCATCAGATCCAAAACACCTTCATGCTTTGGAACAATACGTTGCCTACCAGCTTCGGCACGGTCAGGGGGCCCATTTGGAATCAATGCTTGAAACTCTCATCGAGCAGAATCCGAACATACCGAGTTTATGGATATTTCTCAGCCAGATCAGGTTATCAATATCTGGTGAAGAGGCCCAGTTGAAGACATTAGAACAAGCATTGAGCAGGTATGAATATGCGGCTGAGTTATATGAGCAGTTGGGTCTGATTGCCTATAAGAACCACGATTATCTTGAAGCGATTGATAATTTCAGAACAGCGTGTCAGAAATCCCCTCGCAATAAGCGCTATTATTTGCAACTGGTCAATATCTACATGAAGCGGGGCATGCATCTTCAAGCCCGGATTGCACTCGAAGAGATTTTGGCGAAATATCCTGATGATATCAGTCTGCTTTCCCGATTACGTTTGATCTATGAGCAAACCAGCCTATCCCGAGACGAATTGGAGGTCATTGAGCATATTCTTCGGATCAAACCCAATGATCCAGTCAGTCTTAAGAGAAAGGAACTACTTGAGTCTAATCAGTAGAGACTTGCTGAGGATATTCGTCAGAGGAGGGGAGTCATGTTTTTTTCCCATCGGTGCTTGCACTGGGGAGCGAAAAAATCTATATAGACTCTATTCAGAGTTCATGCATGGATTGAGGTTTATATGACAACATCATCTTCAGATCGGATTTTATCACGAAACTTTCTTCTTTCATTGACTTGTTCTCTTGGGCTGCATCTCATCGTTCTTATTATTATTTTGGTTCCCACGAATTATGAGTTATCAGCCCAGGCTAATTACCCGGCCCAGGAAACAGACAATGAGTTCTCACCATCTCTCTTGATCAGTTATTCTACCGAAAAAATGGAACAGGCAATTGTTGAGGTCGCAGATTTCAATACCATGGTCCCTCGAGAAAGTAGTCATTGGCGTCTTGATTCTTTTAAACAGTCATTTCAACAATCCAGTGAACAGAAAAAACTGGACATCTCAACTCTCTCACTTCTTAAAAACGAGCGTGATCAGAATACCTATTCAGTCAAGGTTGTCCTGAGGAGCACGATTGAGTCCGTGCTATCTGATTGCCTATGTCTCTGTTATCTCACCGGTGTCGCTACTGCAAAGAGTAATTTCCGCACGGATTATCTTTATATTATCTTTACTCATGAATCGGGCGAGATCATCAATCTTAAAGCGTTAACCTCGGACTGTCGCTCCTATGCCCATCAAAAAATCAGTGTCAATCACTTCATGCAGAAGATAACACTTGCTTAGCTCTTGCAGCCCCGGTCCAAATTGAAGATATACTGTCTCGATTTCAAAAGGTATATGACGTGTGTGATAATTTTTCGTTTTTTTTTGAATTTTTCAGCCTGATTTCAGTATAGTATTGCTATGAGCACACGTCTTTTCAGGAGATATATCCAATATAGCCTCTGCACCATGGTGTTTCTTGTTCTGCCCAGGTCTGCTTTGTCAGTTTCCTCAACGACGCTCCAATGTTCTGAGGGATATCAAGCCGAAATTGATGATGGTAAGTATATTTATGGTCTTTTTGAAACACAGGAACTGTTGGAACCATGCCTGTATGATTCTGATAATCCTCGATCTTTTTTCGTTAATGATAGGAAACTCTATCGGGTGCCCTATGAAGCGCTGCTACCTCACTGTCAGCGAGTTCTCTTTCTGAATCTATTTCCTGATGATTATTGCCGGGATAATTTCTGGTATCATCGAGTCCAATACGTTGGTACAGATAAAGGTGGTGAGAATCTCTATCGTGTTGCCCTCTGGTTAACCGGGAGTGGTCGGAATTATAAAAAACTCGCAGCAGTCAATCCTGATAGAGAGCATATTGTTCGGATCGGCGATATAATTAAAATCCCAGTTTCATTACTTATACCAGCCTTTTTAGAAAATGATCGGGTTGCCTCTAAAAACGAGCTCTCTGTACCGGACCGATCTGACAATGAGGATACGCGGGCGGTGTCGAGAGAAGCTCCTCTTTGCATTGAAGGGCATACTCAGAATTCCGATTTGACCTATTCTTCCGATGATCGGGGGAGATATGCACTCTACCGTCTCAAAAAGGGAGAAGCGCTTTATTCAGCAGTGATCATGAGATTTACCGGGCGTATTCTGGCTATCGAGGTCAATGCTTTGGCTGCACAGGTTGCTGAACGGAGTGACATAATTGATGTCACCGATATCCCGATCGGGTTCGGCATCAAGATCCCTCTTGAATTGCTCACTCCTGAATATCTTCCGCCTGATGATCAACGTTATCAGGATTACATCAAAAACAGACAGACCAGTCAGGAGTATGCTCGCAAAGTATCAGCACACGATCTGACTGGTGTTCATGTTATTATTGATTCCGGTCATGGCGGCAATGATCCCGGCGCACTCGGTTATTATCAGGTTGTCGAAGATGAATATGTCTATGATATTGCCTGTCGATTAAGAAGGATTTTACTCCAATCGACCCATGCTGAAGTTGCTTTCACCAACTATGATCCCCATCAGGGCTATTCTCCCAGAAACAGGGCGAGTCTGGCATCCGATCGCAATGAATATCTTTTAACTAATCCACACTTCAGAAACACTGACTCGACCCGATCAGCTCATCTACGCTGGTTTCTGGCTAATACGCTCTACAATAAATGGCTCGCCGCCCAGAAACACAGTGATCGAATCGTCTTTCTTTCTCTTCACGCCGATGCTCTTCATCCCAGTGCCAATGGATCAATGTTGTATATACCCGCAGCCGAGATGTGCAAAGGGTCTTATACAATTCGTGATTCATTTTACAAGCAATTCGCCGAAGTGAAGAACGGTCACTATGGGGCTTTATCGAGTCGTGA
The DNA here is from genome assembly GCA_016934675.1 of bacterium. Taxonomy (GTDB): domain Bacteria; phylum CSSED10-310; class JAFGSJ01; order JAFGSJ01; family JAFGSJ01; genus JAFGSJ01. The sequence continues at coordinate 49,569 of JAFGSJ010000027.1, forward strand.
AAGGTATCAATCTGAGGCTTATTCACTCCGATTAGCTACGCATATTTTGCAGGAAATGAAACAGCTCCAGATTCCCATACATGCTCGCAAACCTATCCGGGAGTTTATTATTCGCAAGAATAAAAGTTGGGTCCCGGCCGTGCTTCACTATAACGCCATCCCCACGAAAATACTTATCGAGGTTGCCAACCTGAAAAACAAAGAAGATTGTAAAAGGTTGAAATCACCTGAATTTCGCGAATCACTTGCCAAGGCAATTGCGGCCGGAATACAAGCATATTACAATTAATGAAACTGTAACTGGTCTTTCGTTTCTTAATTAAAACAGATCTTGAAAAGGATTGGCAAAGAAAAGGATCAAGCCAATGACCAGAACATAAATAGCCAAAGATTCGATGAATGCAAGACCGATTACCAGGGTCGTCGTCAGCTTGCCAGAAGCGTTTGGTTGACGGGCAATCCCTTCGCAGGCAGCATAGATCGCCTTCGCCTGGCTCAATGCTGCTAATCCGGCAGCGATTCCCAGGGAGAAGCCTGCAGTGACCACACAGGCGATAAAATAATCAGCAGCCCCAGAACCTTCCGCAGCAAGGGCCATTCCTGGGACGAGAATCTGAGTCAAACCAGCCATGATAAGGACGAAGAGTATTTTTTGTTTCACCATGTGTATCCCCTTTCACTTTGCTCTGAGATGATGTTCACAATGAATCGATCAATGTTCTTCACTGGCGACAGCACCAGCTAAATATAACATACTGAGCATAACGAAGATATAAGCCTGAAGCAGGCTGGAGAAAATCATGAGTACAATTATGGGAATCGGTAGAAAAAAAGGTAAGAGTGACATCAGGATGATTAGAATGATGTCCTCTCCTTTTATGTTTCCGAACAATCTGAGTGTCAGGGAGAGCGGTCGGACGAAATGACTGATGAGTTCGATCGGGACCATGAGTATTGCCAGCCAAGGCATCGGTCCCGCAAAATGCTTGCAGTACGCCCAGGTGCCCTGATCGCGAAGACCTTGATAATGATAATACAGGAAAATAAAAACAGCATAAGCCGCATTGGTATTGAGATTGGCTGTGGGGGATTCACAAAAGGGTAGTAAGCCAATCAGATTCGAGCAGAGGATCATCAAGGCTAGAGTGGCAATCACGTTAAAAAAGCGGGGTCCTTTCGGTCCGATAACACTTTCCAACATGCTTTGTAGCCCTTCACAGAAGAGTTCGACCAAGTGCTGGCGGCCAGACGGGACTTTTTTCAGCCCCCGTGATGCCCAATAAGCCACACAAATGACAATGCCCATGACCAGCCATGTTTCGACAACATGATTCGGGAAAAGAATCAGCGTACCATCAATGACCGGGACCTGTGATTGTGGTCCAAGTTCCAGGGCGTGCTTGACTGAACGGGGGAAATTCTCAAAACCGAGACTGTTCAACAATGACGAAATTGGTCTCGCCACAATCCGATTCACTGCTTTGGTCAGACCTAAAACATGTTCTATCTCAATAGCCACTAATTGTTTCCTCCAGATAGGGCTCACGGTTAATATGCATAACCGTTTCCCACAAAATACTGGGTATGAACAGACTGAAACCAATTAACAGGAAGAGAATAGAAGGCTGTATAAGGAAATAGGTGATACTCAGGAAAAAAACAATACAAACAAGTTTCAAAGCCGAACTGATATAATAGCGTCGAGGAGCTTTATCTGGGGCCATAGTCAGAAGGTGTTTGACGCTGCTTCTGATTGCCTTGAAATTCAAATAGGATAGAAGTCCGCCGATACCCGCACCGGAAAGTCCCTCGAGACCGAGGAACCAGGCCGCAACCGATGATAGGATCACCGTTAAGGTGAGAATGTTGTGTTCAATTCGATCAAGACTCTGATCGCTTGTCTCCATCGCCTGTTTCATCTTCTTCTCTTTCAAGTAATCTCCTGATCTCACGATATAAACTGACAAAAGCCGCCACAATTCCGAGGACCATACCAGTCATGGTCAAGTATGGTGCCGTATTGCATTTTTGGTCCAGATAATAGCCAACCCCTAAACCTAAAAAAATTGAAAGCGCAAACATGAAACCAAGGGAGCTGAGCATTCCCAATTGACGGAAGGCGTCCAGCCTCTCTTTATCCTGACTAATGAGCCATCTGAAATTGAACATGTAGTTAACACAACTCCCATGGAAAATCAATCTTGCCCATCTTGTGCGATCAATGATTGTTCGTTAAGGGTCACAAATCATTCGGATATTAAGAAAGTCTTTTTTGCATTTCCTGGTCGATTTTTTCGATCATCATTTTGAAATCAGGCCAAATTTCATGGTGAAACCGAAAACCCTTCTTCGTGGGTCCTGAATAGCCTCCTTCATCATCCTCATCAGGAAGGATAAATTCACGGATATCGATATAGAGATCGTTTCGCCACGATGTCAATGAAGCTTTGATCTCCACGTTATCTTTCTTTTTCACACTTGCGATGGTCTCCAGATTGGAATCTTTTGCCATTCGTATTCTCCTTTGCTGTGAACGATATATGCTCGTGCTCGCTCAGACTGGATTGTGGTACCTGCAGGAGGACCTTAACTATTCATCGAGTTCAAGATCATCTTCAATTTTAAATGTTATGACCGCACCTTCCTTTAATCGATCTATTTCTTGCATTTTGTTTTTCAAGATTTGCTTCAAATGAGTTTCACGTTTCTGTGTAGCCAAGGCTTCTTCAATTTTCTGTTGGAGAGAACTATGCAACCAGGCATTTTTCAGGACGAGGACCGTTTCCGCGGAGATCATTTCCAACAGATTTTTCTCTCGTTCGGTAAAGGCGAGATCGTTTTTCTTATTGATCAAAATAGTAACGCCGAGAATATTGCCTGCGAGAATGAGTGGGACGCAGACCATATTTCTCGTTTTGATTTCCAGGGTTTGATCGAGTGTCAGGCTGTGACGTGCATCACTCTTGACATCGTTCGAGATGACAGATTTGTTGTTTTGGACCGACCAACCCGGCAACCCATCTCCATGATCGATATCTAATTTTACCATGATATGTTGATCGTTGATGATACCGAAGCGATAATAGAGCGGTTCCTTGTCCTCCTTAACCAAGAGAAGCACAGTGGCTTCGACATCAAAGGCCTCATGTATTGTGGACATGACTTCATCGACCAGGGTATTGAAGTCCAGTGTCTGGCCAATCCTGTGATTGATTTGATAAAGAAGGGTCAGCTCGTTGAGTCTTTCTTCGAGTTGATGATACAGTTCAAGATTATCCAACATGAATTCAATGTTCTGGGCAAACATTTCCAGAAGAGTCAAGTCCCGTTCGTCAAAGAGGGTGTTGTCCTTTTTATCATTGACATTGATGACACCCTCGACCCTTCCACCTGCAATGATCGGTACAGAAAGGAGCGAGGAGGCCTCGTAGGGAAAATCATAATCAGCTGGTTTAAAACGTTCTGATTTCCTGACATCCTGGATGAGGAGCGGCTCACCGGTATGGACAACATGACCGGAAATTCCTTCAGCGATGGGGCGGCTATATCGTTTCACAATCCGCTCGGTAATACCAAAAGAAGCTTTAATGACTAACTTCTGGACCGAATGGTCGATCAGCATTATGGCCACAATGTTGACTTGCAGTAATTCAGCTATCAATGAGACAATTGTTTCAAGTGATGTTTCGATCTTCTGATTGACGAGTTTTCGTTTGTCTGCCCAGAGCTGTGTCTTGAATTTTTCTGTGCCTCTCTTAAGACGGGTCAAACTATCAAGCCATTGAGCCTCCGAGAGCATATGCCTTTGACGCTCGGTCACTGTTTTGATCGAACGTAAGAGACGCTCTCGAGATACGGGTTTCAGGAGGTAATCGCTTGCCCCAATCCTCATCGACTCCTCATAATTCTCAGGGGTATCTTTAGCCGTGACCATGATCACGGGCAGTTCGGGGCAGAATTTTTTCAGGGCGAGTAATGTATCCAAACCGCTGAGTCCCGGCATATAAATATCCAAAATGATCAAATCGAACTCTTCTTTTTTTGCCAGGGCGATCCCTTTTTGCCCTTCTTCGGCAATTGTTACCTTGTAATTCTCTTTTCTCAAAATATCTGACATCATCTCTCGGAATAGTTTTTCATCGTCAATGAGTAAGACTCTATCAGTTTGTTTCTTAACCATCGCATCTCCTCCGAGGAACCGATAATAGTACACGCTCGATTGTTCTGTTGAGCTTGGCTAAACAAGCAATATATCTAATAGAAAATAGGTCACAGCTCCATTTAATTCCCGATCTTTTTTATTGTTTTGATCTCCAAGCCTGAAAATTCGCTGACTTTACCAGCAATATACTGGCAATAGGCCAGAAAATTGTCCGGTTTGACCTGACCAAATCGATCGGCATCAAACAACTGATTATCTCCAGGTTTACATGTTGCGGCTTCTTTATGTCCACCATCTCCCTGTTTACCAATAAAGGGCATGAGCAGAGAAAGATCAAGCCATCGCTCGGGATCATTCACATTTCTGGTCGTCATGATAAATGATCCATAGCAATAGAAAAAATAGTCCATTGTCACTTTTGTCACAACATACTCAATTGCTCCGGCAACATTGATCCGGGCTTCGTGCTCTGCCCGATAGGGCGCCAGGGCCATCACAATTCTGATTACATTATTCCGACGCAATGCATAGAGCCAGCGTATGTAACTGAATCGTTGTGAGTCGTTTTTGATCAGATTAGTGAAGGGTAGTAAAAAACGTAACCAACCTAGTCTTTCCTTCATGAACTGAATCTGAGCTGTTTGGTCAAGAGTGCTGGTCGAGACCGGTTTATAAAAAGCGAGCAGGACCAAATTCTCATCAAGTTTCGGTACAGCTTGACTCAGCAATCGTTCGTATGTTTTGATTCTTTTGTCCCAGCCCGTCGAGATCAAAATATTCTGTATATCTTCAAAGCAGGATATTTCCATGAGTCGCAAGACCATATCGACTTTAGGATACCCGGATGCGATTAGTTTCGACAATTTGAGGGCCAGATTGTCAAATTCGATATGAAGGTCCTGGATATGGGCCAGTCGACGCAATTCTGCCAAGCCAGGATTATCGAAAGGTGTATTCAGTAAAAATTCGCGATGAATAATATCAGCGCCACAAACCTGCTGCTTTTTTGGTATTTCTTCGCCCTTCATAGGCCCTTCAAGGTAAAAAGTGTCCAGAAGACCACGCTCGACAAGTGAGTTCAACTGTTCACGAGCAGCCTCAGTCCATGGATGATGATCATCTATCCTGACCAGATGCGCATCATGCTCCGCTAAAAACTCGACATCGCCCACCAGGTCCGGTATGGCATCCAAAGGGAAATCGGGTAAATAAAGGTCACAGCCTTTATGTTTGCTGAGATGTGCTAACCCTTCATGGTAATTGACAAAATCAAATTCATAGTCCTGACCGTAGACGGCGCTGCGTTGAAAGTCACGGGCATAAAGCCCACGACACCAGACCCCATAGAAGGTATTGGACGCGATCGTATCCAGATCACCCCCAACCTCCTCACCTTCGCCGCCAATTCGACCTTTACCATGAATGATAAAAATCTTTTTTCTTGGGGAATCCACCATTATTTCCACGCGAATGTTACCGTGCTGTTTAAGCCCCTATTGCAGCAACTTTGTTCAGAACATATTCCCTGATCGTTGCAATGACAAGATCAGCCTCAAGGTCTTGCAACATCTCGTGACCAGATTTCTCGAACCAGATCGTTTTTTTCTCCTGGGCAGCTATGCTGTTTTGGATGATTAAGGCACTATCCGGTGAAACGAAGCCATCTTTTTTGGAATGAAGAATGAGCGTAGGCACAGTCACCTGGTCTAACCTTTTCTCGATATGTTGCGCACAATGAAGCAGAGAGACCAAACTCTCAGTCGGACAGCGCTTGTAATTCGTATTGGCTGCTGCACATTGCGGATCATTATACGGAAGGGGGACCGGCCAGAATTTAACAAATCCCTTTAACAGGGGGAGTAAAAAAAAGAAATATGATCGAAAACGTAAAGCGGGTGCTACCAGAACCTGGGCCGCAATGATGGCAGGCTTGCATAATCCCAGTTCCAGGGCCAATAAACTTCCCATGGACACACCAATGACAATAACCTTTACGCATCGTTGATTGAGTTCATCCAGGGCACCTTCGGCATCAGTATACCAGTCCGACCAGTTCAGCCCGACCAAATCTTCAGGTTGACCGCTATGTCCTCGCAGAATGGGCATGGCATACGGAATGTTTTCCTTTTCGAGCCAGGGTATATTCCCGCGAATGGTATCGAGTGAAGACGTCAAACCATGCAGTAAGAGACAACCAACACTTATCTTAGAAACCATATTACCCTCATTCACGAGATAGTCAGTCCGCCTTCCTTGTCCCATTCCTGGCAAGGATGCAATGCTCAGATATGAACTTCAGTGCTCACTCATCATCACTAAATAGTGACATTTGGCTCATAGCTGTGTTGTGATGCGGATGCTGAATGCCGAGTAAATCCTTCAACATGAGCGAATTCGTTGCAGCATGACCGTTATAGTGATTATTCGCAAACACAAATACTTTTCCAGCGTGTTGATCGAGCTGGTGTATCGCTGGCACCCATTCAATAAGCTCACTCTCAGTGTACGAATAATGGTATCTCTCCCAGGCATGCTCATGGTGCCACCATTGAGTCGCATTACGCCCATGAAAGCGTATATAACCGATCTGTGAAGTTAATCTGACCAGGCGTGGCATCAGGCCACTTAAAGCAGGTTCATCAACACAGCAGAATCCCATACCCAATTCTTCGAGTAATGCAAATGTCTCATCACTGATCCAGCTTTCGTGACGAAACTCGATGACCAACGGGATATTGCTAAAATAATCCCTCAATTGTGCAAGGTAGTCCCGATTATCGTTTTGACATTTAAAAGAGAAAGGAAACTGCAACAGAATTGCCGATAACAGCCCACTTTCCTGCACAGGCCTAAGCCGTTCGAGTAAATCCCTACAGACGGGACCAGGCTGATCAGGTCGTTCATGAGTCAAAGATTGATGCGCTTTAATGACAAACTCGACCGTGCCACCCGATGTGTCGATCATATGCTCGAGTTGTTTCGGCCGAGGCATTCGATAATATGTAAAATTGACTTCGAGACAATCAAAATATCGAGCATAGAAGGCGAGCATATCTGCAGTTTTTATCTGCATTGGGTAAAAGGGTCCTTTCCAGTCAGGATAACTGAAGCCCGATGTGCCAATTTTAATCACCGTTCATCATTCCTGCTGATGATCTGTATCTTCTTTTCTCTGATTAGATCGTGAGCCAAGGGAGTAATGATCGTTCGCTTATCAATCTCGAGCGTTTTTTTACCGGACTGGACCAAAGACTTGATCTCCGCTTCACCGATCAGATGTGTCTGCGGGGAGGTCGATCCAGTCGCATACGATTGAGATTGACTGCTCTCGTTAGCGAGCGGCTTTGACTCCGGTTGGTTTTGTTGTTGCTTCGAGACGAATCGTTGGACGATTTTGGTGACGATTTCTTCAACGGTGGGCTGAGTCCCCGATGTGACTGGTCCCCTGTATTCTCCGTCCATCTGGTCAATTTTATTGACCCGCCTCTCATGTCGCCCACCCGCAAATGCAGTTTTCAAAAAGATATCAACGATCTTTTCAGCTTTACCAGGGCCAACAACCTGACTCCCTAAAACCAGGATATTGGCGTTGTTATGTTCGCGAGCATTATGAGCGGTATAGAGGTCATTGCACAAAGCGGCCCTGATCTGAGGTACTTTATTAGCTACTATTGAACTGCCGATCCCCGCACCATCGATGATTATTCCCGTGGTCGCTTTTTGATTGACAACTTCCAACGCGACGGCTCGAGCAATATCCGGATAATCAACCGTCTTTCCTTCAGAAGTACCCAGGTCTCTGATGAGATAGCCTTTTTCTTTCAGAAAACCGACAAGATGTTCTTTAAGTTTGAATCCACTATGATCAGAACCAATTGCAATTTGCATGATCAGACCCTTCCGCTATGAAAAATGTATGATGAGGTATCTCCACCATAGCAAAGTAAAATCAGGATGACAACCAAAAGATATAGTCTGCCCGCTTTGGATTACATTGTATGCCTGCATAACAACTCACAATCAAGTTCCTCATAAGTCAGGCATCTATCGTCAATTTTTCATGATTTTATCGAGCCATTCTTTGGCTTTGTCGTTGGTTTGATCGAGTTCGATGGCCTTTTCAAATTCCTGACGGGCCCTGCCATAATCCTGCAACTTATAATAAACCATACCTAAAACGCGGTGTGCTTCAGACAAATCCGGTTCGAGTTGGACCGCTTCGAGAGCGCTTCGGATTATTCTCCGAGCCGGGACCTGTCCATCGAGATACGCTTCAACCAAACGAGTATGATAGATGCCTTTTTTGGGGAAAAGTCGAATAGCTTCACGGAAATGATCGATTGAATCAAGTGGTTGATTATTTCTGAGCAATTTGAGACCAGCTTGAAAAGCCATATCCGCCCTGAATTTCAATTGTTCCTCGGTTTCACCGGGCATCCGGACCGGCTGTTCTCGATCATATTGTTCCTTTGAATTCGGATTCGATAAGGTCTGATATGCTTCGTTTATTTTTAAAAATATTTCATTGACGACATCATAGGAAAGACCGACACCTGTGTTGAAAACCGTGTCCGGATGAAACTGCTTGGCCAGGTTCCGGTATGAAACCTTGATCTGTCTGATAGTCGCGTTCCGCTCAAGCTTGAGAATACTGTAATAATCACCGGTCTGGATCAATTGATAATATTCGTCAATCAGATTCTGCATATTTTCTTTAGCATCAATAGTCTTTTCAAGTTCACGCAAGTCCTGGGCACTTGCTTCTTTTGGTTGGATTTGTGATTCGGGTGAACTCGAATAGAGGGGTTGTGTTTCCTGTGCTGCGAAAGGACTCTGCGACTCGAAAGCACTATCATAGCCATGATCGAAGACCAGGTCTTCAATACTCTGACTCTCGGGTGCAGGACCGGTCCGCGGCCCAGACCTTGAGACCGGCTCATCAGCAGTCTCAAAAACAAAATCACCCTGATCATCCTGATGAAGTTCGGTTTTGGCCTCTTTTTCATCTTCGTCAGCCCAGACCATCGTCGGTTTGGGACGCGCGACTACCTCGACCAGCTTCATGGCATACAAAGCATAAAAGAAAGCCTCGACATTCAAGCGACCCAGACCAAGAATTTTAACCAGTTCTCCCAGCGTTTTCCGGCCATCGAGCATTTTTATGATCTGACGTTCGCCTTCTGTAAAATCGAAACGTTCGGTTAAGAGCTCAAAATCGTCTATTTTTTTCAAGGCCAAGTCTTCCTTGGGTAGAAATCTCTTGATTATGATCGGGTCCTTTAACTCACGAGTTCCTTCTAAAATGATATTGGCCGTGTTGATCGAGATACTGATCTCTTGATTATCCTCGATCAATTTTTCCTGAATGAGATAATTGCCTTTTTTCCATTGAAAAATTTCGAGGACGATTTTTTTAATCTGCAACTGCAGGGCCAGTCTTAACTGGTCTTCAGTTAAAAAACCGAGATCGAGCAGGATAGTGCCCAACTTCTTATTCGGTTTCTGACTCTGCACTCTCATGGCTTTGGTAAAGTTTTTATGGTCCAAACGTCCAATCGAAAACAAGACCTTACCAAGTTTTTCGTCCTCGAGACTGGAACGTGCAGATATAATCCGACCTTTGAGAAACAAAATGGACTTTTCAACCCCCTCGTTGTCCAAAAGTGCTTCACCGGTAAATGAACTGCGGAAACAGGAGAACAGGATTTCAGGAAAAGGCTCGACCAGGAGATTCCCACCCGAATTCTGAATTCTGTATGATACCTCCTGTTCAAACTGCTCTTCATCCTCATCAGCGGAAAAATCATCCAGGACCGGCGTCGCGGTTGTTCTCACTTCAATCAAACCAGAAACAAGCAAGGCATACAGGATATTACGGGCACGCCTGGTAATCAGTGAAGCCGTGTTTTCAATCACACCGAAACTCCGTGAACCATCCACTAAATCCAAGACATCCTTCTCGTCAGTCTTCAGGGAGACGTTCTGAAAACGAGTCAAAGGGTTCTGGCTTTTCTGTAAAACCGCCTCGGTTGAGGGAATGCGCTCGTCAATTCTCTTCAAAAAGTCAATCCGCCGAATACCTCCAACAATCAGGTTCGCAGTACTTTGCAGCAATTGCCAACCCATGGATTTCGGTTCTCGATGACGGATGAAATAATAATCACCTTCATCCCATTTGAAAGCGAGATAAACAATGTCCTGAAAGAGCAGGTTCATTCCAAAGCGTATTTCCTCATCCGTAAGATACCCTAACGACCTGATCGCTGCCTCCCGGCTTTTCTTGTGCTGACGTACTTCCCTTTCCGACGTTTCATATTGCTGACCGGTTAATTTCCCGGCCTGATAGAAGTAATTGGCTAACGTCAGTTTCTTGATATTCGTTTGGGCAAAAATCAGATTACCACTTTTGAAAAATAAATTAATGCGCAATTTCCCTTTTCTTAAAACTAACTTACCCGTTTCACGCTCGACGAATAAAAGATGGAGTAATGCCTCAATCGGTTTTTCTGCCAAACTGCCTACATAGGAGAATTTTGATAACTCGGATTCCAGAATGATATCCTCATCATCCTCATCATCTTTTGACTCAGCTTTTTTCAGATGTATCTGGATTTTTTCCAATAAGACATCCATCCGGAATGGTTTGATCAGAAATTCAGAAGCACCCAGAGTGCGTAACGCCTCCTCCTGCTGCTCCTTCTTGCGATAGACACCACTGATCATGATAATCGGAATATCCTGGCCATTTGACCGTTTCCTGATCCATTCACAAACCTGAAAACCGTTCATTTTCGGCATCAGTATATCCAGAACGATCAAATCAAGCTCATTCTTGACGAAGGACATGCAGGCGTCCTCACCATTATTTGCCATCAGAATAGTATAACCGAACGGTTCGAGCGTTTTTTTGATCAACTCGGCAATGTTACGATCATCCTCGGCGATGAGTATAGTCTTTTTTTCCATTATTGAATCAGCCCCTCTTGATCGTGTTTCAATCTCTTATTGTACACTACTCATCCGATTATTTCCAGTAGGACATTTACATTCTCAGAGAGACCGGCATACAACAGGTCACTCGTTTTTTCCACACGTCCCGGCCTGATCGGTGTTGTGAGTCCCCCATTGGCTCCATATTATCTATTTGCAGTTTCAGGCGTAATGACATAAACCTAACTCTGACAGAAATACTACTCAGCCCAGCGAGTCATGCATGAACTATCGAGGATTTGAACTGGACCTTTTCCAGGAAGAGGCGCTTGCAAGCATCGATCATCACGAATCGGTCCTGGTGAGTGCGCCCACCGGAGCGGGAAAGACCCTGATTGCCGATTATGCGGTCGAAAAGGTCTTGGCCCATCAGGGCAAATGTGTTTATACTTCACCTTTGAAAGCCTTGTCAAATCAGAAATTCCGGGACTTCACTTCCCTGCTTGGACAGGAAAATGTCGGGATTATGACCGGGGACGTGGTCATTCGGATTGACGCACCTCTGCTTATCATGACCACTGAAGTTCTGAGGAACATCCTGCATCGCGACCCCGGTCGACTCGATGCGGTTGAATATGTCATTTTCGATGAACTCCATTTCCTGGCTAACGAGGACCGAGGTACGGTCTGGGAAGAATGTCTGATTCTTTTACCCGAGACTATCCGTTTTATAGGCCTGTCAGCCACAGTCAAAAATGTGGCTGAAATAGGCGACTGGCTCACTGAGATCAAAGGACATCCGGTCAAGGTCATCAAACACGATCAAAGGCCGGTCCCGCTCAAGATTCTCGGATTTACCCGTGAGACCGGACTCAGTAATCATAAGAAAATAGATGATTTCGCCCGGACTAAAATAAATAAAAACCGACGCTTGCTTCGTGAAATAACCCCTCATCAAAGTGAAAGCAGACATTCCGGTAATTTTGAAAATAAATATGCCTCTCTGTTTCAGGAAACCTCTCATCGCGATATCATCGAGGCAATAATGCCGGATTATCTTCCCTGCCTTTTTTTTATATTCAGCCGACAAGGTTGCGAAACAGCCGCTCATCAACTCACCTGCGATTTGACTTCGACCTCTGAAAAAGCGGAAATTGATATGATCGTTCAACCCCTGCTTGTGCAATATGGCGCATACGAGGCCACCTCCCGTTTGACAACTCTGCTTCGACGCGGCATCGGCTACCATCATGCCGGCCTTTTTCCCTTTCTCAAAGAAACCGTTGAAACTCTCTATGAGCGTAAATTGATTAAAGTCCTCTACTGTACTTCAACCTTTGCCCTCGGTATCAATATGCCGGCCAAAACCGTTCTGTTCGATCGTATGGTAAAATTCGACGGTAAGAAACTGCGTTATCTGACTGCACTCGAGTTTTTTCAGAAGGCAGGACGAGCCGGGCGTCGAGGACTTGACCCCGTGGGCTATGTCATCATCAACCGAAATCTCAAACGCGACACTCCCTGGCAGTCTTTACAAGAGAGCGATATCGAACCGATTCTCAGCGCATTGAACCTTTCGTATAATTCAATCATAAATCTTCTGGAAAAATATACCCTGGAGGAAATAAAAAAACTGCTGGGTGATTCCCTGTGGACCTTTCAACACCGTAACCAGATTATCCAACAGGAAGAATTGCTCAACTCATTACTGAACGATATCAATCAATCCAGTCAGATCAGCCTGGATCACGATCCGCACGAGATCGATCACCACAAGCAGACTCTCGAGCAACAATATCGGCTCTACGAGCGAAAAAGAACTGAAATTTTCAACCAGCTCCATCACACCCGACACAAAAAAACTGAATTGAGACTGGCCCGCGAAATCAATAACATCGAGAAGAAATTGCGAAACATCAGCGATGAGAAAAAAAACGTGGAGGTCCTGAATATCGTTCTCAAGGCACCACATCAGCATAAGCCCTCGAAAAAAGTCAGGAAACTGTTCACAAAACTGCGTCGGACCAAGGAACAAATACAATACTTCCAAGATTATCTCTTCAACATCTTTCAGGAAAAGCTTCGGGTCTTGATCGATCTGGACTTTGTCAGCCAGGACCTGCAGCTCCTTTCAAAAGCAGAAATATGCAAGTATCTCTACATTCAAGAATTGTTTGTGACTGAATTACTCTACAATAATGTCCTTGATAGTCTTGATGAATTGGAATTGAATGCCCTGCTGAACTGCATCGGTCAATCCGAGCGCAAACGTGATTTGCGTAAGAGGCGGACAATCGAGCATCCCTTGAAATCAAGCCTAATGCGAAAGATCAAACATATCCAACAAAGACTTCGCGATATAGGCGCTGATCGCTTCGATCCTCTCGAGTTTAACTTGAACTATGCTACAGTTGCCTATCTCTGGTCAAAAGGGTTTGCTTTTGCCGATATTGTCAAGGCCTCAGACTTGCAAGAAGGAGACATTATCTCTTCTTTTCGACAGACGATTGATCTACTTAAACAATTAAAGGATGTCTACCGCAACGATCCGCTAATGATCACCAGATTTAATACTTGTATCGATTGCCTTGACCGGGATGTGGTGAAAGTGGTCATCTGAACCGGCATGTTTTGAAAGGAATAAAATGTTGAGAGCAGGAACACTGACATTGGCCGTGCTGTGCTGCATGCTACTCCTCTGGACAGGCATTTTTTTTACCAATTGCACTGACGATGATGATCATGATCCGACACCTCCCTCACAAACAGCTACACCAACACCTCCACCACTCCCGGACGATATAATGTTTACTAAAACATATGGGGGACCGGCACTGGACCAGGGGCATTTCGTGCTCGCTCTCCAGAACGGCGATTATCTGATCGGCTGCGATACACAGTCCTTTGGTTCGGGTTTATCAGATATTTACCTGGTCCGGACTGACTTCTACGGCCAGGAAATCTGGATGTGGCCCCATACCTATGGCGGCACTCTCAATGATCATTGTGTTCAGATCATTGAACAGAACGACGGTTCTTTCCTGATTCTCGGTAATACGGAATCGTTTGGGGCCGGCTCGTTTGACGTCTATCTGGTTCAGGTCGATGCCGAAGGAGCTTATCTTTGGTCGCAAACATATGGTGGTCCGGGGTACGATTGGGCTAACACCATCTGTGCCGACGGACAGGGTAACTATTACATCGGTGGTCAAACCAATTCTCATACCGACGGTTTTTGCGATTTCCTGCTCTTTAAAATCGATGCCGAGGGCAATCAATTATGGCGTAAAACCATTGGCGGTGAATATGGCGAGTTTTGTTATGCACTCGATCTGACCGCTGATGGCAATATTCTTGCCGTTGGATCGACCTATTCATATGGAGCAGGGAATGGAGATTGTTACGTATTTCAATTTGATCCAAACGGAACAGACATCTGGCAGCGAACTTATGGCGAGCCCGTAGCCGATCAGGCTTTCTCGGTCAAAGCGCTCAGTGATGGCGGCGCCATTATCTGCGGTGAAACCTGGCCCTATTTGAACGATGTGTTACTGTTCAGGATCGACTCACAGGGTGAGTTGCTCTGGTCGAGGACCTTCGGCGGGCAACTCTATGATTGGGGTTGCTCCGTCCAGCACACTTCCGATAACGGCTTTATTGTCTGTGGCACGACTAATTCATTCGGCAACGGTGATGATGATCTCTACCTGATCCAAACCGATGCAACAGGTTCCATGACACGATCACAGACTATGGGCGGTCATTCGAGCGATGCCGGCTATCACCTCGGCCTGGCTCTCGATGGGGGCTTCATCGTGACCGGCACAACTGCTTCCTCGGGCGCGGGCTCATTCGATGTCTTTCTGATAAAAACCGATCCCAATGGGAACACTTCCCCTTGATTTTTCCCTCCTTTTAGAATTACTATACCTTTTTACACAGTGAAGCCCCAATCATCGAATGTTTCTCGTTTCTTTCATGAGGGAACAAAATGTATAAAAAAATTGATGCCTGGATCGATCTTGTCGAACTCGATCACAAAATTCTAGAGTTTTGGCAGGAAATACATGCGTTTGATAAACTGCGACAAAAAAACAGAGGAAAACCTCGCTGGTCATTTCTCGATGGCCCGATAACCGCGAACAATCCCATGGGCGTCCATCATGCTTGGGGGCGGACCCTCAAAGATGTCTTCCAAAGATACTACGCCATGAACGGCCGGGAACTCCGCTATCAGAACGGCTTTGATTGCCAGGGCCTCTGGGTCGAAGTCGAGGTCGAGAAGGAACTGGGCTTCAAAACCAAACGTGATATCGAAGCGTACGGCATCGATCGCTTTGTGGAAAAATGCAAAGAACGTGTCGCACAATACTCCCGGATTCAAACCGAGGAATCGGTCCGATTGGGTTATTGGATGGACTGGGATGACTCATACTACACCATGTCCGATGAAAACAACTATACCATCTGGCACTTCCTCAAAAAATGCCATGAACGTGGTTTGATCTACAAGGGTTACGATGTCATGCCCTGGTGTACCCGCTGCGGCACAGGACTATCGCAACATGAAATGCATGAGGGCTACGAGGAAGCGACCCATCAGACTGTTGTGGTCCGCTTTCCCCTGCGCGGTCGCGATCATGAAGCCCTGCTGGTCTGGACGACAACACTCTGGACCCTGACCTCGAACGTGGCTGCAGCAGTCCATCCTGATCTCGATTATGTTCGGGTCCGACAAGGTGGCTGGACCTACTATCTGGCCGAGGCCCTTTTGAACGAGGTCGTGGCCAAGCAGGGACCGTACGAAGTTCTGGGCAGCTTGAAAGGCCAGGAACTCGTCGGGCTTTCTTACGACGGACCTTTTGATGAATTACCCGCCCAACAGAAAACGAAACTCGCTCATCCGGTCATCGCCTGGGACTTGGTCAGTGCTACCGAAGGTACCGGGATCGTTCATATCGCACCCGGCTGCGGCAAGGAAGATAACGAGCTGGGCCGTGAACTGGGGCTCGACCTGGTCGCACCCATCGATGAACTCGGTCTCTTTAGCGAAGGTTTCGATTGGATAACCGGCAAAGACGCCATGTCCATTGCGTCGGAAATACTTGCTAATCTGAAAGAAAAGGGCATTGTCTACAGTGCCGAAAAATATACGCATAGCTATCCCCACTGTTGGCGCTGCGGTCGTGAATTGCTCTTCCGTTATGTCGACGAATGGTTTATTTCCATGGATGCGTGGCGCGACGAAATTAAAGCCGTTGCCAAACAAATCACCTGGATACCTCCCTACGGTCTCGATCTGGAACTCGATTGGTTGACCAACATGCGTGACTGGATGATTTCGAAAAAACGATACTGGGGGCTTGCTTTACCAATCTGGGAATGCAAAAAATGCGATCATTTCCAGATTATCGGTGGCTATGATGAGCTTAAAGAAAAAGCTGTGGCCGGTTGGGACGTTTTTGAAGGACATTCGCCACACCGCTCCTGGATCGATCAGGTTAAAATCCGTTGCGAAAAATGTGGAGAACCTATCTCTCGCATTCTCGATGTCGGAAATCCCTGGCTCGATGCCGGTATCGTACCCTATTCAACGGTCAAATACAACACGGACCGCGAGTACTGGCAGAAATGGATCCCCGCGGACCTGGTCCTCGAATGCTTTCCCGGACAATTCAGAAACTGGTTCTATAGCCTGCTGGCTATGAGTACCATGATGGAGAATATTCCTCCCTTTAAAACCCTGCTGGGACACGCCCTGGTCCGGGATGAAAACGGCGAGGAAATGCACAAATCAAGGGGCAATGCCATCTGGTTCAAGGAAGCGGTCGAGGTCATGGGTGGAGATGTCATGCGCTGGATCCTGTGCAATCAGGATACAAACATCAATCTTAATTTCGGTTATAAAGCGGCTAAAGAAGTCCGGGGCAAATTTATCAATACCCTCTGGAATACCTACAGTTTCTTTGTGAATTATGCCCGGATCATCGATTTCAAACCGCCAGCAGATGAAGCACCCCTCGAAAACCGGTCTGATTTTGACCGTTGGATACTATCCAATCTGCAGCTCATGATCACCAAAGCCAGATGGAACATCGAAAACTACTCGATCAGGTCCGCTGCCCGTGAAATCGAGAAATTCGTCGAGGATCTGAGTAACTGGTATATCCGTCACTGTCGCCGTCGCTTCTGGCGCGGTGATAATGATGCTGATGCCCGTATTGCCTACGAAACACTGTATGAATGCCTCTATTCGACTATTCGCGTTCTGGCTCCACTGTTACCTTTCATTACTGAGGAAATGTATCAGAACCTGGTCCGGAGTCACGATCCGGCTGCGCCAGAAAGCGTGCATCTGACCGATTTTCCGATCGCCCGAACGGATTGGATCGATCAGAATCTCACGGACGAGATGGACGCCATTATTCACTTGAACTGGCTCGCCCTTTCTGCCCGGGAAGCTGCCCATCTCAAAGTCAGGCAACCTCTGGCTGAACTTCGGATTGGTCCGGCCAGTGAATTGGTCCGGCATGCGGCTGAACGCTTCAAGGATATGCTGGTTGACGATCTGAACGTCAAAAACATTGTCATTCATCCCGTGGCCACTGAAAGACCAGGTCACTATGACCTGAAACCAAATTTTAAAAAACTGGGCAAAAAACTGGGTCCTGCCATGAAATCCTTCCAGAACTACCTTGCGACCCATACCGAGCAACTCACGGAGCAATTGCAGCACGGTGCAGAATCGATCGAAGTCAGCCTTGACGGACAAGTCTTCACCATTGTCCGGGATGAACTCAAGTTTGAACTCATCGCCCCCGAGTACGAAACAATCGCCGAGGACAAAGGAACTTGGGTTTCTTTCGATATCCGTATTTCTGACGAACTCCGTCGAGAGGGACTCATGAGAGACCTGCTCAGACGATTACAGGTACTCCGCAAAGATGTCGGACTCGAAATAGAAGATACTATTGATCTGGGCTATCACACCTCTGATTCTGATTTGAAACTGATCATGACTTCGTGGCACGACTTTCTGAGCTCAGAATTGCTCTGCACAACCATCGAACAACGGGAATTGACACCAGATACGGCGACACTGATCAGCATTAACAATCAGGACATCCTGATCACCATTACCAAATCCGGTAAACTGACTACCTGATTCCGTCAATATCCTGAACGGGACATTCTGAATGAAACAATGGTATGAAGAACTCTTTGAGAATTATGCCATGCGCTATGATGAGGAGCGCTACACTCGTGGCACTCTTGGTGAATGCGACTTCATTGAAAAAGAAATAGGCTATAACAAAGCTTTGAGTATACTTGATATCGGGTGCGGTACCGGCAGGCATACCCTCGAATTGACAAAGAGAGGCTATTCTGTCGTGGGGGTCGATCTCTCAGATTCGCAGTTGGAACGAGCACGGCAGAAAGCGGAAATGGCTCATCTTCTAACTACTTTTCAAAAGCATGATGCCAGAAATATGCCCTTCCTCCATGAATTTGACCTGATCATCATGTTATGTGAAGGGGGTTTCCCGCTGATGGAGACCGACGAAATGAATTTTCAGATTCTCCAGAATGCCTCGAACGCCCTCAAACAGAACGGGAAGCTGATATTTACTACACTGAATGCCCTGTTCCCCCTGTTCCATTCCACCAAAGATTTCCTTGATTCAAACACAAAGGAAGGCAATGCACAAAGCAGGAACAATACCTTCGATTTGATGACATTCCGTGAATATAGTACCTTGCGTATCGAAGACGATTTGGGCAACACAAAAGAACTCCAGTGTAATGAAAGGTATTATATCCCATCGGAAATAACCTGGTTCCTCAAAACACTTGCTTTCACTAACATCGATATTTTCGGTGCGAAACTTGGTGCCTTCAGTCGGAATGACGAATTATCGCCCGCTGATTTTGAAATGCTCGTCATCGGAGAGAGATGACAGGTAGTAAAGTGACAATGATGCGCATCGATCGGCCTTTTTATGAGCTGGTAACCACACGGCTTGGTCCATTCGGTATCGTGTGGTGGCAGACAGATCACGGGCCTCGGGTCCGACAAACATTATTGAAGACAGGTCACGAACCAATTGAACAGGTTATTAATAATTGTTATCCCCGTGTCGTTCGCAATACCTGCCAGGCAATACAAGACTTGGCTAATCGATTAAAGAGCTTCTTACAGGGGGATGCGCTCTCTTTTGATCTGGAAAACATTGCCTTGGAAATATGTAGCTCATTTCAATACTCAGTCCTGATGGCAGAATATGCAATCCCGAGAGGGTGGGTGAGTAGCTATGGCAGAATAGCCAACCATATCAGGGTCAGTGGGGGAGGAAGAGCCGTGGGACATGCTTTGGCTACGAACCCCTTCCCGATAATCATTCCCTGTCATCGAGCCGTCCGCATGAATGGCGAACTGGGGGGCTATCAAGGCGGCAGTCCAATGAAACGGGCTTTATTGGCCATGGAAGGGGTGGAATTCGATCGAACCGGTAAAGTCATGATGAAAAAAGTCTTCTATTAAGCCAGCCTATTTATGAGAACTACATCACGATTGAAGAAACAGCGAAACTCGTGCTTCAAATAGTTCAGGCGATTTTTATAAATTTTAGCACCATCTGTGCTATACTTGAACAGGTAAACAGAATTTGAAATTTTACCTCAAGGAGGGATGTTATCGATGAGCTTCACAACACATATAATCGAAGTTACCAGGGTTAACATATCTCAACATCCTCAAGCTATTTGTTTCATAAATCCCAAGCATGAACTCTACCCGCGTAAAATTGAATGGCTCGAAGATCAATTTAAGAATGGCTTAAAAATCAAGCTGCTCTATCTCGAAGGTGAGAAGAAACCGATCGGCTTCATCGAGTATGTCCCTGGTGAATACTGCTGGCGTTCAGTCAATGCCAAGGGATATATGTTTATTCATTGTCTCTGGATCAATGGTAAGAAATATCAGCATCAAGGTCTGGGCGCTTTGTTGATTGAAGAGGTCGAGCACGATGCCCAAGACCAAAACATGCTGGGAGTTGCTGTTGTAACGAGCGCACAATCATTCATGGCCACTCAAGCTATTTTTGTAAAGAATGGTTATGAGCCGGTATCAAAATCCGGAAAGGAACAGCTCTTGGCGAAAAGATTCAAAAAAGGTCCCCTGCCCTCGATAAATGATTGGGAAAGCGAATTGAAATCTCATCAAGACCTGACCATAATCTATTCAAGGCAATGCCCCTGGGTAGCCAGATTTATCGAGGAAGTCAAACCGATCCTTGAGCAAAAGCATTTGAAACCCACGATAATCGAACTCAAGACTGCTGCTGAAGCACAGAAGGCCCCCTCACTCTACAGTGCTTTCAATTTGATCTATAAGGGTAAATTATTGGCGGATCGTTATATTTCCCCAACCCGCTTTTTGAATATTGTCAAAAAGGACTTGAGTCCTTAAAATAGAAGGTGAACTCATACACACAGGGCGTTCACTTCTCTCATACATTGTGCGAGCGCAGTTGGGTCAGGGCGATCAGAAAATCATTGAAGGAGAAGGAATAAAGATTGAACAATCATCAGAATTTTAAGAATTGTTTAAACACTCTTGCCCTTTGTATCATTGTGACAGTATGCTGTTGCTCATGTGCAGAATTGGGAGTGGAATTAGTCGCCCAAACGATCTTAGCTCATTATCATGGAGTGACTGATGATGAAGACATTAATCTTCCGATAACACCGGAGCAAAGAAAACGTCCCCCGATAAGCTTAACAGAGAAATTTTTTCTAAGCGCAGACCGAACAAATCATTATTTGGCTGGCGTCAGGATTATTCCTGATTTTGAAGATAAAGCGGATAATTTCCCTCTGGTTAATCGAATAGAAATTGCTGAAAAGTATTGGTTTAAAGTCCTGTTTTCAGATACACCAGAATCTGAAGAATTAAGGAAGGCATTCAATCAATTGGATGGCCAGAGAGTAACAATACCACTAATCCATGATGAGCTTTTAACCGATGATCTCAAGAAGAATTTCAATTATCAGGATTTTCTTGAATTCAATAAGGAATTAGAATCAAACCTATCCAAGGTGATTGTTTTTGATAATAATCTTATTGCTTATTATAATAAAAAAAGACATATATTATTGTTAGTATTATTGCCTCGTTATTCTTTTGCCAAAATAAACAATTTATTTTATGAGTACAACAAATCAAGAAACAGGTAATGGTGAAAGTTGCCCTTTTGAGACAGGATCGATGCTGATTGGGACAGTATATCTGGTGATAGATATTTTAAAATCCTGCAGACCCTGATATAGGAATGTTGGCCAATATAGAGTTGTCTTTTCGGTCAGGATATTCACCAAAAGGAAGGAGCGAATATGGACACAAAAACAGCAAAAACAATGACCTCGCCCTGCGGATTACCGTGTTTTCATTGCACGGCTTATCTTGCCAAAGACAACCCGGAGATTTTGGAGAAAATGGTTGCAGCGCTCGGTATTCCGGCAGAAAAGGCTATCTGCAATGGCTGCCGGCCCCAGCAGGGCAAAATCCCCTTTTTAAATCCTGATCAGACATGCCACATTTATCATTGTGCGGCAGAGAAGGGTATTGAATTTTGTCACGAGTGTGACGATTTTCCTTGCTCCCGTTTTCAGCCGTATGCTGATCAAGCCCATTTCCCGCACAATACCAAAATGTACCAGTTGTGCATGATGAAGAAACTCGGGTTTGAAGCATGGGCTGAACATGAGGCGAGAGCAATTTGGGACACCTATCGCACGAAACCGTTCAGTTTCGATAATATCCTCTACTAATCAGTCTTATTATCTCCTATTTCGATCTTTTTGCTCTAATGACACGGCCAGATGAAAATGATGTGCCGCTTCTGGCATTCTCTGCATCTGTGCATACACTGAGGCAAGTTTGTAATGGGCTCTGAAATTGTGGGGTTCTTTGGCTATGACTATCTGGAGATGATAGACCGCTTTTTCGAGATTATTCTTTTTTTGCTCTATGTCTGCTAGATACAGATGGACCGGCGGATACTTGGGATGGATCAGCACGGTCTGATTAAAATGTGACAGAGCTTCTTCTGTGCGGCCATTGATATATAAATATTTGCCCAGTTTGAAATGTATGCCATATCGATACGAATTGTCCCCCATGGTTTTAAGCATGTGCCCGAAGAGATTCTCGGTATTATGCCAGACCTTTATCTGCTGATAGGTCAACCAACTCAACATGCCAATGATAAGCACGAGAAAGATGACACTCATTCTTCGGGCAGCTTTTTTCTTTATTTCCATCAATCCGAAGGCAATGAGAAGGGATAAAGGAATCGTTGCGATCAGCGAATAGCGATCAGAATGATGATGAGGATACTCGAAAAAACCTGTCACGGGTATGAGGGTAATAATGTAGACAAGTATAAGCGCAAGCCCCAAGGGCCAGCGTTTCCTGAGAAGAAACAAAGTACAAACAAGTGCAATTATCCCTCCTGCACTGAGTATGAAAGGCATTGTCAATGGTTTGAACGAAACCAGTGTCACATAGGCTGGAGCCAGATTCACCGGAACAAACGGGCGCCAGATGTAATATGAGAAAATATACATTGCCTGCATGAATCGGGGGAGTAATCCAAACTTGGCCAATGAAACAGGCGGATCAAAGACGCCCGCGGATTGGATTCTGACCAGGATAGTTACAAGGCCGATAATCACTGCAGGCAGGGCGAAGATCAATTTTTCAAGAATCACTTTTTTGGCTTCAGTGGACCGCCACCAACCTATCCGGCCTCCGATTCTTTGAAAAAGGAAAATATCGATCACACATAAGATGAGGAAATAGAGCATTCCGATTGAATAGGATAGTATAGAACAGCAATAACATGAAAATGATAACAAGAAGCAGGAATAATAGTGTTTTGATCGATTGTCCGCTTGACCGGCTCTTAAATAGCACAGTGTTGCCAGAAACATGAAGAACAGGGCCTGGCAATAGGTCCGATCTGTTGCCCAGGCAACGGGCTCGACCCGCAGGGGATGCACAGCCCAGATCAATGTGGCCAGGAAAGCTGCCGGATTGATCCAGTCCAGCTCGACTCTGTCCGATCGTCCCAATTTGATTATGGACAGGAGGAGGATTTTCCGGATTATCAGAAACAACAATCCGGAACTGAATCCGTGCAGAAGCCAATTGACCAGATGATAACCAAAGGGATTTAAACCGAAAATTTGATATGACAGGCTCCAACTGATCAGTGTCAAAGGATTATAACGCATCATCAGTTCGACATCAGTAAAAGCCCATACGATTCGTTTCCACCCTGAAAGGGCCAGTTTCGGATTTTGATATATGAAAATATCATCATCCCACATGACAAAATCGGCCGTTAACACTCCGGAAAAAAGGACTAGAACGATCGAGACGAGCAGGGCACAGTAAATGAATGTGGTCCGGGCAGACATAGCATGTACTTTTAAGGTGATCATTTTTCTTGTGGATAAGCTTTCTTTTTGAGCTGATGAGAAGCATTTACATATGTAGCACCCGATTTCTCTGTTGTCCAATGGATATTCAACATCACCGAGAGTGCTCATCGCATCCACAACCAGATCACACCTGAAAAACTTGCCACTTTCGGCGTAGCTCTACCGTCCTCCGGACCTCTGCGTTGAAGAGAGCGTCCAACAGAGAAATTCTGCTGCATAAAACACAGAAAAACATGGACGAGGAGTCTTTAAAAAGAAAAGAAAAACCGAACGAATCGCTGAACCGGAGCCTAACGGCGAATATGTTAGACCGAAATTGGCAGGCAATCGTTGACTTTGTTGTTGATTATCGGTAAACTAGCTTGAATGTTGGTCCCGGTTATCTCGAACGTTGTTCCGTTTCTTACTCGCCACTTGAGGGGGTAACTTATGGGATTCTACCTAAGAAAGAGTATCAGCGTTGGCCCTTTACGATTCAATTTGTCGAAGTCCGGGATTGGAGTTTCTGCTGGCGTAAAAGGCCTCCGGTTTGGCGTCGGCCCACGTGGTAACTATATCCACGTGGGGCGCGGTGGCCTATACTACCGCGCCACACTGCCACCATCGACGGCCTCTCGTAGCCCACCTGCTCAACCCGACATACTCCCCTCCCAGCAGATACCGGAGGGAACTCATGGGACGCTTGAAGAAATTGAGTCCGCACATATATCACAAATCGTTGACTCGTCTTCCCGCGATATTCTTGATGAATTGAACAAAAAACGCAAAAAAATGCGCATATGGCCTTGTGTAGCGATTTCTTCAGTCGTGATACTCGGTTTGGGCATCTCTTCAAATTGGCCAACATGGTTACTGTCCATCCTTCTTGTAGTTGGCGCTGTTGGCACATACATAGCCCGTAGCCGTGATGCCTTGGAAAAGACTGTTGTCCTCTTCTATGACTTTGATTCCGATATGGAATCTGCCTATACTCAACTTCATAACGCAGCCAGTAAGCTTGCCAGCTGTGCTGCTGCATGGCATATAGAGGCATCGGGGAAGGTCTATGATCGGAAGTACCATGCAGGTGCAAGTAATCTTGTTCGCCGAAAAAGCACATCCATCCGAAAGGCAGAACCACCCTATGTCAAGACGAATATCGAAACCATTGCAGTTGGCGTTGGACGTCAAACACTGCACTTCTTTCCCGACCGCGTTCTGGTTTATGATGCAAACGGTGTCGGCGCAGTTGGCTATTCAGAGTTGTGCGTTGACGTGAGCGCAACCCAGTTCATCGAGAGCGATTCCGTTCCTCGTGATGCCGAGGTTGTTGGCCGTACTT
This sequence comes from bacterium, assembly GCA_016934675.1. Taxonomy (GTDB): domain Bacteria; phylum CSSED10-310; class JAFGSJ01; order JAFGSJ01; family JAFGSJ01; genus JAFGSJ01. The sequence continues at coordinate 74,489 of JAFGSJ010000027.1, forward strand.
GGAAGTACGTAAATAAATCTGGCGGTCCAGATCGCAGATTCAAAGACAACAAGGAACTGCCGATCTGCCGCTATGAAGAAATTGCGATGTCTAGCCAATCGGGATTGAACGAAGTACTGCAACTGTCCCGGTACGGATCGGGTAGTGACTTTGTCAAAGCAATTTCCCAGCTCGGTAAAATAATGCCTAAAGAAAGCAGCAGTGACGTACAAGCGTCATAACCATTCGCTTGCAGCCGCCGTAAAAAGACGCGCTGCTGAAGCGTAGCGTTCTGTGTAAGAAGACGAAATGACCAAACCAGAAGGAACAACCAAGCACCCCGTCACGATCTGGCAGATCGCGATGCTGTTTCTCTGTGTATATGTCCTCGGTGCTCTCTTTGTGAACACGGTCTTCCGGCTCCCGTCGGAGACTTCTGCCCTTCTCAACCGGATAGACACGTTCGTCTGCCTTGTCTTCATCGGTGATTTCGTCTTCAATGTCATCGCCGCCAAATCGAAGCTGGGGTATCTGAAGTGGGGATGGATTGATCTGATTTCGAGCATCCCCAACATCCATATCCTGCGGTGGGGACGTTTTGCGCGGATCATCCGCATTCTGCGGATTCTCCGCGGGATCAGATCGACCAAGTTGATTCTCAAGTTTTTCTTCGCGAATCGGGCAAAGGGAACCTTTGCCTCGGTCGCGATGATCTCCTTCGTCCTGGTTGTCTTCTCATCCATCGCGATTCTGAATTGTGAGACGTCACCCGAGTCCAACATCAAGACCGCGTCGGACGCGCTCTGGTGGTCGTTCGTCACGATCACAACCGTGGGCTACGGGGATTTCTACCCAACGACTCTTCTCGGCAGAATTATCGCCGCCGTCTTGATGACGGCGGGAGTCGGACTGTTCGGCACATTCACCGCATACGTTGCCTCATTCTTCTTCCAACAGGAGGAAGAAGAGGAAGAGAAGCGAGAGGAAGAGATTCTGTCGGAACTCAAAGCCATCAGACAAAGACTGGATCGACTAGAAGGGAACACAGAACAATCGAGTCGACATGTACCCAAGTAAGCCGCGCTTTGCGCGTCTCACTTGGTCCGGTCACTCGTGACGTTAACTATCCGAAAAATATACAATGCTTTACGATTCCAAGAAACATAATCGACGCTCAATTCGATTAAAAGGCTACGATTATTCCCAACCCGGATTTTATTATTTCACGATATGCACCCAAGATCGTCTGGAGCGATTTGGCGAAGTAAAAAACGAGACAATGATTCTGAATGATGCTGGCAAAATGGTTAATGCAGAATGGAATCGTCTTCCAGAGAGATTTCGCCAGGTGATCCTCGATGCATATGTAATAATGCCAAATCACATGCATGGAATCCTGCACATCAAATCTCTGGAACACAAAAATCAAAATACTGTAGGGACGGGTCTTGTGCCCGTCCTCAACCGTGATGAAACCATGGGCATTGTTTGCAATGATCTTGATGAATACGATGATGAAAGGGATGATAATTCCTGCAATCCCACGTATATTTGTACCGAATCCGATAGGATGGGCACAAGACCCATCCCTACAGCATTTTATGATATGATTGGAACATTCAAATCTCTGTCACACAATGAATATTCATTTCATGTGAGGAATGATGGTTGGCCCCCCTTCAGAAAACGTCTCTGGCAATTACGA
>JAFGSJ010000156.1 GCA_016934675.1 bacterium
AACCTGTTTTGCTTCGCTCGAAACTCCTGGGGGCCTTCTATGTGCCATCATCCAGAAAATCAAAACCGAGACATCGCACATAGCTCATTACCAGCATCACGGGCCAGTTCAAGGGTCTGACGATAGAGTCTATCCGCTTCCTGTGACTGGCCCTGGACATCAAGTAACGTGGCCAGATTACCGGTGGTAACCCCTTCAGAGACATAATCACCGCTCTGATGGTAGATCGATATGGCCTCGAGATACATGGCACGAGCACTATCCAGGCGGTTTTCGTATCTGTTCAGGATCGCCAACCGCTCCAATGCCATGGCTTGGTGGATCAAATCAGCCCTGTCCTGAAACGCGGTCAAGGCATGCTCGTAATATGAACGTGCTTCACGGAATTCGGAGTCGAGATATTTGATTTCACCCATACGCAGATAAGATAGCGCTTCCAGATTTGGGTCCGAGATATGGTGTGACTCATCCATGGCGAGATTTATCTGTTTGATGGCGAGATCCATTTTACCCAGATGGGCCAGACACTGAGTAACCCAATCGAGTCGGACCCCGATGCTTTCCTGATCTGGGGTGTCGCTCAGAGCACAATATTTTTCATACATTCGATCAGCCCGATTAAAAGCATAATTGGCCACCTCGATCCGGGCTGCCTTCAAATAATAATTTCTGGCCTGGGTCGGTTCTCCCGCCTGTTCCCAGTGAGAGCCAATCCTGGCTAATTCGCCACTCTCTTGACCGAAAGAAACTTGTTCCAAAGCGAGAGCCACTTGTCGATGTAAGGCTTTCCTCCGTTCCGGTTCGAGGGCCTCCTCGATAACCTCACGGATCTTGTCATGCACAAAACGCAACTGACCGGGTTTGAATTCTTCCATGACCTCACGCCGGAAAAGTTCTGAAAGATGATCGAGAAATTCACCGTCTTCACCTTGCATGAGTCCTTGCAGAAGCGAAGTCCGACTCTCCCGCCCGATAATTGCGGCGATATCTGCGCATGCCCGGACCGGTGGACTCAAACGATCTATCCGCTGATTGACAACCATGCGCAGTGAATGTGGCAATGGCAGAAAAGCCGAAGTGAATTCCCGATCAGAGCCGATCTCGGCTATGTGCCAGTGCCCTTGCCAATCTCGTGCCAGCACATGCTCCTCGACCGCTGCCCGCAGATATTCAGCAATGAAAAAAGGATTACCCTCGGAATGGTTGTGGAGAAACTCAACGAATCGAGGGTCCGGCACTTCGATGGCCAGCATGTCACTGATCATCTGAGAAACCGCCTGGGTATCGAGTCGGTCAAGGTAATATCGCTGTAATCCAGTCAGACTCATAAGTGTCTCAACCCCCTTTGCCTCAGGGACTTCTTCACTGCGACAGGTAATCACAACGAGAAAGGGCATGCTTTCGAGTCGACCAAGCTGGGTCAAAAAAATCAAGAAACCGATGGTCAGGTCATCAGCCCATTGAATATCATCAAGAATCATCATGGTCGGATTCTTTTCGACCAGCGCTTCAAAGGTGTGGGTCAGGTAACTGAAGAGACGAACATGGGCTTCGCCGGGAGGCAAAACTTCCGGTTCAGGATATACCAGTCCCGGGAGACCGAGCAGGGAGGGTTCATACACGGCCAGGACCGGACATCGATTCCCAAATAACCGTTGTGTTTCCTGTTCACCCTCACTCCGGCATAGGTCCGCAATAATCTGGAGAGGTTTTCGCAAAGCCTGCAGCGGTCCTCTCCTTTCAACCAAACATTCACCGATGATGACCCGGATGGCTTTATGGGTCGCACTACGACCCAATTCCATGGCCAGACGTGTTTTACCGACTCCGCTTTCCCCACTTAACAGGACCAGCCCGCCTTGACCGTACTGAAGCAGTTCCAGATGATGTTCCAGTTCGGCAAATTGCCACTCTCGACCGCAGAAGCCAGGACGATACAAATAATGCCGGGAAGCGGGCAGATGCGCCATATCCATCGGGTCGCTTAGAAGAGGAGTCAGAGCCAAAGCCACATCCTCAGCATAACCGAATCGCCGTCGTGGCTCCTTCTCGAGCAATCGATGGACCACATCGTTCAGAACGTCGGGAATATTTGAAATCACCGACGAAATCGGCAGGGGAGTTTTATACAGATGATCGGTGATAACCTGTGACGCGGAACCAACCTTGGAAGAAGGTGGCCCGAAAGGAGGAAACGAAGTCAATAATTCATAGAAGATACAGCCCAGAGCGTAAAGATCAGCCCGGGCATCGACGAAATCACCCCTGATCTGTTCCGGTGCCATATAATGGGGCGTACCAGTCAAACGATTATCGATGTGCAGGACTTCCCGACTGACTTCGACCCCGATCTGTGCGAACAAGCCGAAATCGACGATGACAGGTCTACCATCCGCCCGGACCAGCACGTTATCCGGTTTGAGATCGCGATGGATAATCCCCTCGCCATGTAGATAAGATAAGGCAGCACACAGCATTCGCACAAGCCCAATGATCGCCCGGATACTCTGCTCGGGCAGGACCATGGGTACGATACCACCAGCGCTATACTTCTCCTCGAGCATGCTCCTGGCCATGCCAGGACCTGCTTTCGTAAAACAGGATTGCTTATTGACATAGTCGTAAACTATTGTCTGATCGGGATCTTCGACCAATACATCTTCGTTTGTATCTCGATCGATAATATCTCCGGTAACGGTGTGAACAGAATCGTCCCCACCAGCAGACCGAGAAGACCTGAAAATATCAGAACGCCAGGCCCTCAAAGGAGCTCCCTCCAATAACTCCATGGCATACCAGGGCACACCGGCCTGGATGCCGTGATCGATGATCCGGATAACGCCGGGGTGTCGAATACGAGCGAGGACCTGGATTTCCCGGCGGATACTCTGGATCAAATTCTGGTCCATCACACGCAGGGTCTTGAGTGCGACTTCCTGCCCGGTAAGGCTCTGTTCCGCCCGATAGACAATACCCATTCCCCCCTGCCCCAAGGTTTCAAGGAGGCAATACGGCCCGATCATCCCTCTTCTTTCGGACATCATGATCCTCTTTGTTTCTCGGCTGCCAACCATTGATGCAATCTTACCCCTATCCGGCTGAAAATGCAATTGACTTCACTCTCGAACCATCCCTGATAATGCTGGTAAAATGATTGAATCCAGACCAATCAAATCTGGCGGAAAAATGGATTCAGCGGGATTTGACATGTGAAGATATAATTTGCATACTACTCCAAAAAGAAAGGACCAGACGCATGGCCGAAGATTCAGGACCAACTTTGAAAACACTGGTCACGTCTATTCTTATCATTTTCTTGGTAATCTGTGTTGGTGCTCTGTACCTGTTCGACCTGCCTCTCCTTTGGCGCAGCCAGGACGAAAAGTGCTACATGTGGTTGGCTGATAACATATGGCGCGGCCACGGTTTCAGTATCGGGATTAATCCGGACACCGAGCGTGATTTTCTGTGGGGAATGCCATCCGTCGCGTCGGGTCATGGTTTATTGACCATCAAGTATCCCGTGGGACAAAGCTGTTTACTGGCTGCCGCGCTGGCTGCCGGTGGTCACGGGCTCGCGTTTTACCTCGTTCCTGTACTCGGACTGATGACGGTGTTCTGTGTCTTTTTGATCGCATATCTCATCTCGGGCAACCTCAAACTTGCATTTCTCAGCGCGGCCCTTGTGAGCGTGTGTCCCACCTGGCTCATCCACAGCAGAAGCCTCCTGAGTGACATACCTGCTACCACAACCATTTACTGGAGTCTGTATTTGTGTATGTTGGCGGAACATGCGGGACGAAAATGGTTGTACCCGCTTGCAGGACTGGTACTCGCGATCGGGATTCTCATCCGTTACCCCACTCTCCTCGCTCTTGTGCCCATGCTCCTGCTTTTGTGCAGCGCGGCTGACAGGCAAAAACAGCGCTGGCTGAACCTGGGACTTCTGATGTTACCCTGCAGTGTGGCTATTATCATGATTTTGCTTATCAACCTGCATCTTTTCGGTAGTCCCTGGACAACAGGATATGCCGCAATAGGAGAAAGTGGCTTTAATCCCGATCGATTCCTGCTCAATCTGTTGAACTACCTGGCCATTTCCTGCATCATCCTGCCTGGAGCAGGTTTGGCCCTGCTCTGGTTCTCAGTTCGCCCCACCCGCTTGATCGAACGACGCCATTTAATCCCGTTACTGATACTCCCGGCTCTCTATATCCTTTTCTACAGCCTCTGGGGAAATCTGGTCCAACTGAGTTACAAGCCACAGGATTTGCTTGTACTGGGAGCCAGACTTGTGCTGCCCGCCGTTCCTGCCCTTGCGATTGTTCTGGGCCTATTCCTTATTCATGCGTGCACTCACCCGAAGATCCCAGGCTGGATTGTCTGGCTGATACCGGTCGTGCTTGTCCTGATCAGTCTCAGCGTTCGGCATCCCTTCGAACAGCGTACCAGGGATTTCGCAACGGCCAATCTTTTCATTCAGAGCAGCCTGTCCCAGAACGGACTTGTTTTTCTGAAATCGCACTGGTTCAAGATCATCTGGCCGCACAACCCGAATGTGTCCTATGCAATAATCCCAACCAATGGTCTATCGGAAAGACAAAAAATACTGATCGACAAATACCTTCACAGACTTCATCAACCCGTTTTCTTTCTTCTGGATCCGTACATCCGGCTGGGGCTATTCGACCACTCCTGGCATAAAGAAACCGTTTTAGATGACCTCCGGGCCCATGGCTATGCTGTTACTCGACAACAGAGTCTTGATATCCCCTTCGAGATCGAACTGTTCAAACTCGAATCCGCACATGGAACATAAGAAAACACTCAGAACTCACTCAAAACAATAGGCTTGACATTCACGATACTCGTTTCACGATCCCGAATAGGAAGGCGTTGATCAAGATGTTCATCATCTCGATCGATTTGAGATTGCCTTCCCGAAACAACCAATGCTCGGTGAAATGATGAAAACCGATCAACATGGACTCGGCAATTGCGTTCGGGGCCTCGATCTCAAAAATGCCCGCCTCAATCCCCCCCTGCAATATGCCCTGCAAAAGTTTTTGCATCTCTTCAAAATGAGAAGCCCGCAGACCCAAGGCCACCTTGCCCAATTCCTGCATGGTCCCGCGCGTGATATCGTACAGACTGATCGATTCCTGAATTAACTTGTTCATCTCGACGAAGAAGACTCGCAACTTGTCCACCGGACCGCTTTCCCCTGCGATCGCTTCGTCCAAACGACGCAAATATTCCTGTATTTCACGTTCCACGACCGTTGCAAAGAGCTCTTTCTTATTAGAAAAATAATTATACAGAGCTGCTTTGGTCAGATTCAATTCCTGTGATATGTTCTCCAACCTGGCCTTGCGATACCCATACCAGGCAAAATGCCGTTGGGCTACGGCAATGATTTGTTCCCGCCGCTCATCACTCATGCTCAACCTCCCCCACTCCTCCGAATACATAATGAACTTTTTTCTTTTAGATTAATAATTTAAAAAAAAATGTCAAGTCACACCTTGACGATGATATCATCTGGACTATTTAAATTACAAGTGATTGTACCGGTTTCATTGTTTCAACTTGACAATCAACTCGCACCGATCTATCGAATGATTATTCGAATTTCTCAGGTGGGTAATCGGATGAAAGAAACGGGTCGTTCGACCGAGAAAACAGAGCAGATGAAAAAGACGATTATGAAGGCAGCGGCCAAGGTCTTCAGGCGGAGCGGTTTTCAGAATGCGACAGTAGCCCTGATTGCCCGGGAAGCTGGTTATGCGGCTTCATCACTGTATCATTATTTTGAGAGCAAGGACAGCATTTATCGGGAGCTCAGTCAGAGTATCCTGGGTACCTGCATAGAAATAGCTGAATCTGTCAAGTCGGAAGAATTGTCTTTTCGTGCCCGGGTCAATGATTTGACGAATCGGATTTATGAGTTTGCTGATCAGGAGCGTGATTTTTTCATATTTTTTCTCACACAGCGAATGAATTTTCACTGGGCGCTGAACGCGGACCTGGCTGAGGAATTGATCGGTCAATATCGGAAGTTTTACTCTCTGTTAGAAGTGATCATAGGCGAGGGAATACAGGAAGAGGCCTTAATCAGGCTTCAAGTCAGCGATTTGACCGCATTTTATTTAGGTATCGTCCGCTCATTTTTCCATGAGTGGTGTTATCAGGGAGCACAGAATAGACTGACGGCGAAGACGCCCATAGTCGTGAACCTTTTTTTTCGGGGAGCTGGAAGGTGAATAACACGCGAATCAAAATCATACTATTGTATTTGATCATTCTGCCCTGGTCTCTTGGGGCAACCGAGCAGGAAGGGCTGTTGACCTTACAGGAGTGTGTCGACTATGCTCTTGAGAACAATCCGGATGTTCGGATAGATCGTGCGGGTGAAGACGAGGCTCGGGCGACCCGTCGCAGTAGTCTGGGACGTTTCGGACCTGTTTTGAGTGCGGACATGAGCTATATCCGTTGGGATTCACCCAGCGAGATCAGTTTCGCTGGTTCACCGCCCATGACGACGCGTGAACAGGAGACCAGTGAAATCAGTGTGACGGCGACGCAGCCCTTGACGAATCTGTGGACCATAGCCGAAGCGTATCAGATGGCCGATTACGGGCTGGATATTGCTCAGCTCAAGAAGGAATCCACGGTCCAAGCGATATCGTATCAAGTGATCGAGACATATTTCAAGGTCCTTCAAGCAAGAAATTATGTCCGGATTGGTCAAAAATCGAAGGAATCGGTCGAGGCCCATGTTCACCAGGTGAGTTTATTTTACGATCAAGGTCTGATTCCCATATCGGAATATTTGAAGGCCAAGGTAGGCTTGGCCAAGGTTGAGGAAGGTGTGATCAAGGCACGTTCGGGTGAGGAGTTGGCCTTGGCCTATCTGGGCAATCTGTTGGGTTTACCATCGGACCGGAGTTTCAGCATACAGGAATGGTCATCAGATCGGACCGGAAACGGTCTTTCCCTGGAAAGTGAGTTCGCTCAACGACTGGATGAAAGCAAGGCATATATTTTTAATGTTGATGGGAATCTACTCGAAATGCCTTTGGTAAAAATTCTGGACCATGTACTATCGGGTTCGGTCAGTTTGGATTTTTCCACCGTTGGTCTGCTCGATTTACAAAGCCGGGCGGTCAGTCAAAGGCCCGAGTCGCGAATGGTCACCGGTCAGATTGGAGCGGCCGGGGCCGGTAAACGTCTGGCCATTTCGAACATGTTGCCTTCGGTTGCTTTAACTGCTTCGCACGTAACTTCCGAGGGCTCGGAATTTCAGGATGAGGAGAGCTGGTTTGTCGGTGCTTTTCTGAGCTGGAATTTCTGGGAATGGGGCGCAACATATCATCAGGTTAAGGCAGCGGATGCTCAGTTGGAAAAGGCCCTGATCGGACAAGCTAAATTGGAGGATTACATCAGGCTGGAGGTCAAGCAGGCCTTCTTAAAACTGAACGAGGCCCGCGAGAGTCTTGATGTGGCCTCAGCCAGTATCGCTTCCGCCGCAGAAGCATTGAGGATCGAGAAAGTCCGTTTCGAGCAGCATATTGCCACATCCACGGATGTGCTTGAAGCGGAAAGTATGTATACCGAAGCTGAAACGAGCCGTGCCACGGCCCAGTATGATTTTCTGATCGCTGTGGCTGCGTTCCGCAAGGCCCTCGGGCGGTTTCTCATGTAAAGAGCTGTCCGGTCGAGAGATACACAGAGATAGCTCAGATACAATGTACAAAGCGAGGATAATAATGAGGCAAGCAACTCAACGAACGGGATCAAAAGCAAGTGTTTTGTGTCGGTTTCTTTTCTTGCCGGCGGTAATAGTGCTGTCGCTCGGTCTTTCAGGGTGCAGCGAGAAACAAGGTCAAGCGGATGATAGTGCTCAGACGCAGTTGAAGGATGCAGTGCCGGTGGATGTCGTTCGGGTGGCACAGACAAAATTCCAAAGGACCGTCGAATATCCGGCCACTATTGCTGCCACGAAGCAGGTGACCCTGGTGTCCAAAGTCCAGGGAGAAGTCCTAAAAGTCCACGTGCTCGAAGGTGATCATGTCCGGAAAGGTCAGGCCCTGATCGAGCTCGATCCCGTTGATTTTCAGATCGCACTCAAGCAAGCCGAGGCACAGCGGGCCGCCGCCCAGTCCGGAGTGGAAGTGGCTCGGGCCAACGTACAGAACATCGAGAAGAATTATAACCGGATGCTCTATCTTTTCAAACAGAATGCCGTGGCTGAACGTGATTTCGATCAGGTTGAAGCCGGGTACAAGGTCGCGACGGCCCAGCTCGAAGCCGCCAAATCCCAGCTTCAGATTTGGGAAGCGTCGGTCGAGGCGGCCAAAACCAACCTGGTCTATACCGTTATCCGGGCCCCTTTCGATGGGATCATCGGCAGTCGTCTGATCGATGAGGGCACGCGGACTTCAGCGGCGCCCCCGACATCTCTGCTGGTCCTGCTCGATGTCGACCGGGTCAAACTGATCGGTGGCATATCGGAGCGCGATATTCCGAACGTGAAGCCAGGTCAACCTGCCAAAATATATGTCGATGCACTCTCACTCGAACCGATTCCCGCCCAGGTCGACCGGATCGAGCCCATGGTCGATCCGAAAACGAGGATTGCGACCGTTCGTGTTCTCGTGGCTAACGAGCAAGGCACGCTCAAGGTGGGCATGAGTGCCCGGGTCATCATCGAAGAGAACGAGTATGAAGCGCCTGCTCTGCCTGAGGATGCAGTGGTCCGGATGAAAATGGATACAACGCAAGGAAGCGTGATGATTGTTGAGGGCACTACCGTGAAAAAACGGGAGGTGGTCTTGGGAGCCAGGCAGGGGACCCTGGTCGAGATCGCTTCCGGCGTGTCAGGCAATGAAGTGGTAGTCAGAGGTCATCTACTGCTCAGTGACGGTCAAACGGTCCGGGTCGTCAGCGGACAGGAGGAATGACCATGGGACTGCCATATTTTTCGGTCCGACGGCCGATCCTGGTTGCGATGTTTTTTGTGGGCATTATTGTTATTGGCATTATCTCATGGCTCCGACTCTCACTTGATATGTTCCCAGACATCGAGTCCCCGGTCATTTCGGTGATCACGACCTGGCCCGGAGCCAGTGCCATGGACATCGAGACCAAGGTGACCAAGAACCTTGAAGACCAACTGGCCACGACTCCGGAACTGGATGAGATGTCATCGGTTTCACAGGACAATGTCTCCATTATCCAACTCAAGTTCCGCTGGGGTACGAACCTGGACGAAGCCGCCAATGACATCCGCAGTTTTGCGGCCATGGCCAAATCGCTCATGCCCGATGAAGTCGACGATCCGATATTGTTCCGACTCAGTTTCGCTCAAATCCCGATTCTCATGCTGGCCGTAACCACGGATCGGGGCGATATCGCCCAGTATTCCGAGTGGATCGAGGACAATATTGCCAACGAATTGCAACGTGTTCCCGGTGTCGCAACGGTCATGCTGTTCAACGAACAGGAAAAGCAGTTGAAGGTCGAGGTTGACCGTCGTCGGCTTGAACAGTATGGTCTGTCCCTGCAACAGGTGGAATCGGCTCTGCAGGCCAGTAATCTCACTCTCCCGGCTGGGACCATCGAAACCGGACGGCTGGTCTATACTATCCGGGCCCCGGGTGAATATGAGCATGCCGAAGATGTCCGAAATGTCATCCTGGGTCAGTACCGCGGGACCCTGGTCTATTTGAAGGACATCGCCACGGTCAATTTTGGACTGGATGAGCGGACAAACATAGCCACGGTCAATGACCAACCGACCATGTTACTCATGGTCCAGCGGGAATCCGGGGCCAACACGGTCGATGTGGCTCAGGCCGCCCAGGACCGCATCAAAATGCTGGATGCGAAATATCGCGATAACGGTTTTCGCATCCTGAGTGTCTTTGATTTATCGGATAGCATCGTCCAAATGATCGGTTCCTTGAGCGAGGCGGTGTATCTGGGCGGCTTGATCGTCTTTTTGATCGTATTCTTTTTTCTGCGAAGGGTCCGGGCGAGCCTGATCGTTGCCATCAGTATTCCGACCTGTCTGGTGGCTGGCTTTGCCATGCTCATGCTCGGAGGCTTCACCCTGAATATTATCACCCTGGCCGCAATGAGTATCGCCGTGGGTTTGGTTGTCGACGACTCGATCGTGACGGTTGATAACATCATGCGCCATCGGGATGAGGGCAAACTGCCGAAACAGGCTGCAGCCATCGGTGCGAGCGAGGTCCAGGGTGCGGTCTCGGCTGCCACGCTTACCAACGCGGCGATTTTCATGCCGGTCCTGTTTGTGGGGGGCATGATCGGGGTCATGTTCAAAGAACTGGCCTACGTTATCATCGTTACCCTGATGATATCCCTGGCCGTTGCCCTGATGCTCGTGCCTGTCTTGGCCCAAAGGTTCTTGAGGAGTGGAACACAGGGCCGCTCGGGTCGTTTCTTCAGGTTTAGTGAACGGCAGATGGGCCGACTGGAAAATGGATACGGTCAGTTAATCGATCGGGCCCTGAGGAACAGGAAAAAAGTCGTACTGATCGCCATGTCCTGCTTTGTGGCCAGTCTGCTCATTACCAAGCTTGTCGGCTCTGATTTCATACCCAAGAGTGACGGCGGAACGGTCCAGATCACTGCTGAATTGCCAATCGGGACGAATGTCGACCATACCTTTAGCGTGGCCCAGAAGATCGAGCAGATCGTTCGCGAGCATATTCCCGAGACAGAAATCAGTGCCGTGCGAGCCGGTTCCTCAAAAAGCGGTCTCGCCGCGGTCATGGGGGGTCGCCAGGGCTCGAACATCGCTGAAATCTCCGTACGCGTTCCCAGTCGAGATGAACGTGACCGGACCACCTTTGAAATGGCTGAAGAAGTCCGTTCGGATATCATGGCCATACCCGGCCTGGTTTCGGTCCAGATCGACGGTGCTGATCAGATGTCCAGCCTGATGAGTGGCGGTCAGAAAACGTTTACTCTGGAAGTGTATTCCACCTCCGGTGGGATCACCGAGTTACGGCACGCGACCGAGCATATTGCCAATATCGTTCGGCGGACACGCGGTATCGTGAACATGACCACCGATGTGCTGGATGACAATCCTGAATTTCAACTGTCCATTGACCGTCTGGCCGCTGCCCGACTGGGGGTCCCGATTGCCTCGATCGCCGCGACGATGCGGACAAGCATTTATGGAAACGCCGTCACCCGATTCCGCGGTGGTGACGAGGACATCGACCTTTTCCTGCAACTCCAGAAAAGCGATCGGAACAATGTGAACGACATCCTGGAATTAACAGTCCCTTCCCTGAGCGGAGAGCAAATCCGTCTGGCCAATATCGCCCAGGTCAAGGAAGGGCTCAGCCCCATCGAAATCAGGCGCATGGATAAACAACGTCTGATCCGAGTCATGGCTGATGTGGTCGACCGACCCTTGGGTGATGTGGCAGCGGATGTCGAGAAAGCAATTCAAAAGGATTACGCTGCCCAGAAACTATCACCCGATGTGACCACCAGGTTTGCCGGTGATGTCAAGGAACAACGGACCATGATGGTTGATTTGAGCATGGCCCTGGTCCTGGCCATCCTGCTGGTCTACATGGTCATGGCCGGACAGTTTGAATCGCTTCTGGACCCGCTCGTGGTCATGTTTTCGGTCCCGTTCGGCATTACCGGGGCCCTGCTCGCCTTGCCCCTGACCGGGACCACCCTCTCGATTACCTCGTTCATCGGCATGATCATGACTGTGGGTATCGTGGTGAAAAACGCGATCGTACTCGTTGATTACATCAATTTGCAACGGACCAAGGGTCAGTCTCTCTTTGAAGCTATCCGCACCGGCGGTGAACGGCGTCTGCGTCCGGTGGCCATGACTGCTCTGGCCATCCTGGGCGGCATGCTACCCCTGGCCATCTCCACCGGTGAAGGTTCCGAAACCTGGAAACCAATGGCTGTTGCCGTAATCGGCGGCGTGTTGATCTCGACCCTGGTCACCCTGGTCCTGATCCCCTGTGTCTACGCCTTGACCGAACGTTGGCGAAAAAAAGATTGGACTGAAATGAAAAACAATGCCGATACACAGAGTAAAGTTCTGGAAACGGCTGTCAGCCCAAATTGAAATTTTGATTTTTGTAGTCACATTGGGGTCGTTCGGCAGATTGAACGCTGCCGGACGATCCCGTCGCATGACTCCTGGCTCCTCACTCCCCCTCGACCAGGCTCGGGGCAGGCTGTCTCCTGACTCCTGCTTCCTGTCTCCCCCTCGACCAGGCTCGGGGCAGGCTGTCTCCTGTCTCCTGGATACATGTTGGCTTATCGGGGCAGCTACGCAGCCTGGTCCTTTCCTCTCCTTCACCCACACTGAAGTGTGGGGCTAATGACCACGCCTGGGCTGGCGTGGTTCATGGTCGCTTCGCGACCTGCTCAACATACAAATTGTATTTTACTCACTATCTCCACCTCTCGACCGGGGTCGGGGGGAGGACTTCACCGAATGCTGTCAACTTTTCTTCAGAATTTCTCTCCCGGATGATGCCGCTCTTCAACAGCGACTCGCTCCGCCTGGTACAATTGTTCGTAGTTCCACGTTTAGGGGCTGTCGATTTAATGCTGTCCCCCGCT
>JAFGSJ010000007.1 GCA_016934675.1 bacterium
AATACGACAATCACGACCATCACTGAAACTGCTCCGGTGGACGATTGCTATTATTTCATCGTAACCGGTGTCAATGGTGCGGGCGAAAGCCCTGCCGGTCAGGCGACCGCCGGTACGCGTATAGTGAATACAACCGGTGCGTGTCCGTAGTAACATATCTCACGTTTATTGAGCTGAGAAAGGGGTCGGTTTTTCCGACCCCTTCTTCTTGAGGTGGTGTGCCAGGCATGACACGGAGTGCCGATACCAGCACATTCCGGCCCCGGCAGTGTCAACCGTCGAGCGAAAGCGAAACGGTAAATGATTCCTGCCCCTCGATATTTCCTCCATGATCGGAACTCAAGTCTGACACATTTGCACAAGTGTTGTTACAATAAACGACAAATTTTGACACAATTGTCCTCAAAATTGACAATAATGCCGGAAGTGCATCGGGCCTCTTTTTTCCTGAAACACAGAAGGACCAAGGGTTGGCTGAAAATCAACATACTTGGTACATAATTTGCAGAGGTTGAAAGTTGCATTCTGCCGGACCGAGTGATCAAAGGTGACTGAAATGAGAGTCATGACTGTTTCGCCTGCGCCATTGACAAGCCGGACAACATCTTTCATAGTATTACCAGGAGAGATGTGCGGCGAAGTGAGACGAGTAAGATTCAATCAGGACGATTGGCTATTGAAGGGATGAAGTCATGATGACTGTTCTGATAGCTGGTGTCGAACAACAAGGGCTTGCTTTTTTACAGAGTTGCCTGAAAGGGGACGGTTATCATGTCGTCCAGAGTCCACCAGATGAGCTTTCAGCGGCGGTGATCGAGTGGGCACCCCGCGTAATTCTCTTTGGGTTGGATAGCATCGATCGGGCTGGGCTTGGGTATGCTGAGGAAATCCTGTGGGAACATAACGTTCCTTTGCTGTTCTTAGGCCACAATACCAAAAACCCTTTGTATACACAGGCCTTGGCTTTATCACATTATGGCCTGCTTGTTGCGCCGTACAGCAAAGAGCAGTTATTGGCCTCAATCCAGACCGCACTTCAGTTCCAGGCAAGTGAATCGTGTTATAAGAACATAGTCGAGAGTCAACCCGAGTTGATTTGTCGTTTCCGGCCTGACGGAACACTTCTTTTCGTGAACAAGGCGTATTGTCAATATTTTCAACGCGATTGGGAGGAACTGATCGGTCAAAAATTCCTTCCGCTTGTTCCTGAGGAAGACCAGGCCCAATTGCGGCAACATTTTTCCGGTTTTTGTCCAACTCGACCTGTTCAGACTCATGAACACAGGGTTATCACTCCTGACGGGCGGATAATCTGGCAGCAGTGGACCGATCGGGCTTTCTTCAACGATCAGGGAGAAGTTATTGAATTTCAATCAATCGGTCACGATGTTACGGAACGGAAAACGACCGAAATAACATTACGCGAATCACTGCATGAAAAAGAATTACTTCTGCGGGAATTACATCACCGGGTCAAAAATAATCTTCAGATCATCATCAGTCTACTCAATATTCAATCACGCGTTTTTCAAGACCAGGACCTGGTGGACCAATTCAGTAAAATCCAACAGCGGATATATTCGATGTCCTTAATACATGATAAATTATGTTCTGCGGAGGACCTGTCCCGAATAGACCTGGCAACCTATATCAAATCTCTATGCCAATATTTGCACCGGACTTATGGCTCGGAACAGGTGACAATTCAGCTTGATCTTACCTCGGTCCAGTTACCGATCGATCAAGCAGTACCCTGTGGACTGATTATCAATGAATTGGTCACCAATTCACTCAAACATGCCTTTCCCGTGTCTGAGAGCGGTACTATTGCCATAGGACTTCACTGTACTGAAGATGAGAACATGATCTTAAAAGTCCAGGACAATGGTCGAGGTCTCCCGTCTGATTACAGAGACAAGAAGACCATGGGCATTAATCTGATCGAGATGTTAGTGGGGCAGATGCACGGTACAATTACGTTTCTAACGGATCCCGATCCGGTCATTGCCATCACCATAGCGCTCAAGCATGATCCGGATGAATGGTAAATCTCTTGCTTGCTTTTTAAATTAGGTGTTTGCCCCTGGATTCTCCCTCACCTGTTTTGGGTCCACTCTACGGTCCCTTTCATGAGTAGATAAGGCAAGGTGTCTCAACGTTCTATGCTGTTAAACTAGCTCAAAAAAAAGGTCTTCAGGGAAAACACAATCAACAAACATGGTCGGATTTTGCATTTTCAAGCAGGAGTGGTTTCAAGGCATCAACAATCATCCGGGCTATGAGCTGATGTCCTTCAGGTGTAGGATGGATACCATCAATAAAAAGTGAATTACTTGAAAACTGAAGGTTGCTACTAGTCCAGTTATAGGTACGGAATGTTTGGGCACAATCAACGATCATGACTGAATGCCGGGCTGAAATCTCAAGCATTGATAGATAATACGGGTCTTCTTTCAGTTTCTGCCGTGTGTAGGGTTGGGTTAACAAAACAGGTATTGCATCGATCTGTCGGCAAATCGAAATCATATCCAGCAGGTTCTTACGAAAGTCCTCGATGCTGACACGATTGACAGACACCCCTTTGTGCTTCTGCATAGAATTGTGTGCGGGCAAGAATTTATTCTTGGTTCTGCTACACAGAATAAACCAGTTACTTGCTTCCAGTATTGAATGAAGACGCTGTAGAGGACCCTGATTGGCGAGATAAGCATTTTTATCAGCTTGATGAGCCCCCTGAATGAGATGATCGTTGGCCCCAAAGTTTATGGTCACAATATCCGGGTCCCAGTTTCGTATGTAATGCTCCATGAGCTTCAGGCCCTGAAAGGAAGAAAAACCAGTATGGCCGGCATTAATAACTTCAACTGGTGTTGTTATTCCAAGCTGATCGATTTCCCTTTGGAGAATACTGAAATAAGCCTGATCGCGTTTGACACCCCAGCCAAAAGTACAGGAATCCCCGAGGCAGATGATACGTTTAACATTATCGGGTTTTGCTTCTGTAAAATCTTTGTCATTCATGCCCCATTTATTTGTTTTAACATGCCAGTAATAAAGAGGTTCACGTTTGTCCGTATCAGAAACGATGTTTGGCATGATCGGAACCTGAATATCGAGACCAGGCCGTTCGATGAAAAGTAAATGCCGATCTTTTCTGTGAAGTCGATCAGGTGTAGCCAGTCGATAGTCACGATTGACACCGACCATACCCAACAGAATGTCCGTTCCAACAACCAAACTACAAACGATAAGAATAGTGACAATTCCAAACGTGACGGAACGATGGTCCTTCACCGACTCTTCTCCTGGTTTAGACCAGAAATCTGCGTTGCACGCCTTACAATCATTGATCTGGGCAAGTATCTTACTTGATTGTTTTCTGTTATCGAGTCAATTTCCAGAATGAATTTTCGTATGGACCATACTATCACTTTTAAGGCATTTTTACAAACAAAACCGAGCCGGTTCAGCCATAAGCTCAGGATTCAGGTTCAGTTACGGGTTGCTGTAAGAATGAGGGACAGTCGAACATGAACAGCGTCATGGACGGGATAGGGTGGGGCTTTAACAGCTGAGGCATGATATAAAGGTCTTGATAGACTTTTCTCCATCTCTTTGCCAGTAAGGGACAACAATATATTGACAGTCCCTGTTGGAAATTTACAATGGTGATTGGATTTTTTTTGCTACAAAGCTATAATGGCTGGTATAAGAAAAGAACAGTAATCGAATAGTGTACAGAGGAGCCGTGTGCAACGAATGAAATACAGGCTTTATAAATCCGGCGAATTTTTCGGTAATCAACAGCGTTATCAAATAATCGAGCAGATAAGCCGGGATCATCGTGACGAGATGTATCGGGTCCGAGATACTTCGGAGGACCTGATTCTGGTCATTAAGTTGTTACCGCAGGATTTCGTAGGAAACAAGGAATTACAATTTCACTTTCTTGATGTATTGACCCGGAATCACTTTCTGAACCATGACTATATCGTCCAGGCGCTTTCATTCGAGAGTATCGCGGAGTCAAATGGGCAAATACCTTTTTTTACCATGACGGACATTCCGGGACAGATTCTGGTTGAAGTTTTAGCTGACGCAATCGATAATCGTTTGCCGATCGAGCGGGTCCTCAGATTGGGTTACCAGATCGGGCAGATCCTGGATTATACGCATCACCTTGAAATCATGGATGCCCGGGGTAATTTTAGCAAAGGTATTTTTCATGGCTGTTTAAATCCCCATCATATCTTTGTTTCCGATCAGGACAAGGTGTTCATCTCTGAATTCGGTATAGCCGGATTATTAGCTTCGGCATTTGAACGGCCTTTATACCGACATCATCGCCATCATCTTTATTTGTCACCGGAACAGCATCAAGGTGGTGCTTATGATCACCGGGCTGATCTATTCGCCCTGGCATGTATTCTGTTTCACATGCTGACCGGTAGTCCACCTGATCCACAACGTGGTTTGTGCACTCATCTTGAGGGTTACACATTAGAACCATCATCCATACTCAGCAGAGAACAGAATGATGTTTTGGCCAAAGCTCTTTCATTGAAACCGGCTGATCGCTACAATACAGTTTTCGATTTCATTGAGGCCTTTGCAGATGCGCCTGCTACTCTGATCAAGCCTTCTCCTTCAAAGGAAAGAAAAGAACCGGTCAGTCCCGCTCTCTCACCGACATCCACTACGACTACCGTTCAGCTCACCGGAACCAGGGCTACAGGACTGTCGAATAAGATGCGCTCGTTATTTGACCCGGGGAAAAGAAAAGCTTATGCCATGTTGTCACTGGTAGTCATCCTCTGTTTTTCCACTCTTTATATTCTTATGAAGCCAGCCCCGACGATCGTGCAACCGGAGTCAGTCAATGGCGATGCAATCAAGATTGGTATAGCGGATAACAGGGAATCCACCCCCACACCGGAACCCAATATCGTTATCAGTGCTTCATTTCAGGGAATGTCAGTTCCGGCTGATATTTATCTTGATAACGAAGAACTCCTGGGTCACACTCCCCTGCAATTGGAGAGTCTACCGGCTGGAACGATTAATCTGTTTGCTCGAGGGAGCGATACGATTGGTTTTATCAGTTTCGAGTATAGTGAGAGCTATCCTGTCCGTATCGACATACCCTTATTTCAGGATAGTGCTCTTGTTTCAATCAGTTCTCCAACTGAACAGGCTGCAATATACGTCGATGGCCAGGAAACAGGACGTCTTGCCCCGGCAATACTGGCTTTGCCTTCCGGAAAACATACGCTCTCTCTGCGTAAAGAAGGCTTTAGCCCTGCAGACCAGAATGTCGAATGTGCTCCTTTAACATCTCAGGTCGTTCAATTCAACCAGTTGAATGAAATTACAAAAACCAAGCCAACGCCCAGAATAACACAGAAGACCCCTACACCGCTGCCGACCAAAACCGTGCCGGCATCGCGTTCGGACTGGCGGAACAGTTACGGGATGACATTTGTCCGGATACCCGCCGGCAAGGTTGTCATTGGTGCCTCACAGACCGATCGTTTCAGGGGAGATGATGAGACAACCTTCACGGTCGAATTGACGTATGATTATTATATCATGACCACGGAAGTGACCCAGGACCAGTGGTATTCAATAATGGGCAATCAAAAGGCCAAGTTCTTGAACTGTGGCGGCAACTGTCCCGTCGAAAATGTCAACTGGTATGAAGTCCAGCGTTTTATTGAACTCTTGAATGAAAAAACGGGCACAGATGGTTATAGATATCGTTTACCGACAGAGGTTGAATGGGAATATGCCGCTCGGGCAGGGAGAAACAGTTCCTTATCGGAGGGCGAATTGGCTATGCCAGGTTGCAGCCCGATCGATGCCATTCTGGCCCGAATTGCCTGGTATTGCGGCAATAGTGAGCATACAACCCATCCGGTTGGACAAAAAAAAGGCAATGCCTTCGGACTCTATGATTTGTCCGGAAATGTCATGGAATGGTGTCAGGATCGTTACGGCGATTATCCGCAAGCCGGAACAACCATAAAAAACTATGAAGGCCCCTCATACGGACGTAACAGGGTCATTCGCGGTGGAAGCTGGAATTCTAAAGCTGAGGATTGCCGCATCACTAAACGATTCAGCTATGGACCCGGCCGGGATAATAATGAAACAGGTTTCCGTCTGGTCGCGCTGCCTTCTAAAAAATAGATCGTCCTACCTCTATTTCTGCCGAAAAGCGTTCGTTATCTGTTGCTGTTCGAAAAAATGACTGGTTTCGCCCGTACTGGCGTACTGATAAACGGCGGCCACATAGATCCCCTGCAATGCCGATTGAATAATGGCAATGACCACTATCGAAACAATCACGGCGATTATGAATCCGACCAGGAGTGGGGTCGAGCCGGTCCCGGCAATGAGCACAGCCAAGCCGACCCCGGAAAGAATTATTATACAATAAATCAGACCAAAAATGAAGCCGACTCCCATATTACCAACGATTTGCTCACCCCAGGTTTTCTTGAGCAATTGTGTGCTTTTTTTAATTGCTTCGAGAGGGCTGATACCTTCGCTTACCAGGATTGGGACTGCTAGAAAAACGGCCAGATTCCAGGCTAAACCCACCAATGAGGCAACAAACTGACCGATTTTGCCACGTTCAGCCAGCCATCTCAGGATAAGACCGATTGTTGCGGCAATTATTGCATAACCGATAATGTTACCCAGGTGAGTGAAAGCAATCTTGAAACCGTCTGCTACTGTCGGATCATCACCGCGTAATCGCATTAATGCTGCCCCGATCAGAGCTGAATTAAAAAAAATGATCACAAAATACTGGCTGATATAAAACATGAAAATCAAGAGATAATGAATTGGTCCCAGTCCCTGTTCTGTTGTCGCATGCTCGAACAGACCAATCAACATGCTCGGCACAATAAAACTGGCGGAGACGATCAGAACACATAAACCAGAAATAAGGGGAAAAACAAGCAGCTCTTTATCGGTCTTTAATACTGCAATACTGGCCTTGGCCAGCTCCCAACTGTTTCTAAATCTTCGAAACATAATCGTTCCTCCCAATAGGATAATGGCCACGAGCACTTCTTTCCCCTTTTTCTAGCATGAAAATTTCATCTGGTCAATGGAAATGCCAACTTGACTCGTCCTTTCTTTGTCCTTCTTTCTTTGACAATTGAAGGATAAATACTTATAAAAGGCTAAACAGATATGATCGTTTGACTTATCCTTTTTCAAGTGGGATTTCGGTGACTGACGACAAGTCTAAAAACGTAATTTACGTGGGGGGGGGAGTAATCTTGGTTCTCCTGTTCTGGTGGCCCCTCGTTTTTTTCGGTCAGACTTATTGTTTTGCAGACCTGATGTCGTTGCATCTCCCGCATCGTCATTATATTCTGCAAGCTATTCGTTTGGGTAAAATTCCGCTTTGGTCACATCTGATACAAGGTGGTTTTCCACTTCATGCTGAAGGTGAACTGGGGATTCTCTATCCTTTGAATCTGATCATGTCGCTCTTTCAGATTGAGCCGCCTTATATGATCAATATTTCAATCCTCTTTCATACATTTCTCGCTTTGACCGGTATGTATACATGTGGTCGGAGACTCGATTATACTCACACAGCCGCTTTCTTGATAGGAATTGCGTATGCATTCAGTGGTTTTGCCACGGTTCACACGATGCAGCTCAACATGAGGATTGGCATGGCTGTATTACCATGGATCGGAGTTGCGCTCAGCATGATGATAGAGCAACCCCGATCAATACAGGCTAATCTCCTGCTTGGCTCCTGTTTGGGTCTGCAATTTCTGGGCAGTCACCCCCAGATCTCTTTTTATAACATTTTGTTTCTTGTCGGTTTCATGTTTTGTTATTTCCTTTTTTTCATCATGCGTCACAAGTATCGAATGGGTCGTGATTGGCTGATCAATACTGGGACTGCTCTTTTCTGGGGATGCATGCTTGGTGCAGCACAGTGGCTGCCAACTATGGAATTGGTACCGTTTTCTCCTCGGACTCGATTGTTTCCCCAGACAATGGGTGCACTGAATCTCAAGGGTCTTCTTGTCTTTTTAGTCCCAACAGTGTGGGGCGGAACGAGTGAACCGAATGGATTACGTGCTCATTTTTTATTGGATTTTTTCCACGAACATGCACATTATATCGGTATTCTCCCATTGCTGCTGATTGTCCTGATACTAATCGGTCGGACTCGGTTTTCAACTGATACTCATTACAAGTATGTTTTATGCGTGCCGATAGTGATAAGTTTTATTTGGGCCTTTGGCGAGAATGGACTATTGTCAAGGCTTTATTACTGCCTTCCTCTGACCCAAAATTTTACCTGTCCATTCAGGATGCTCCACATTACCGGCTTTTTTTTACTCCTCTTGAGTGGTCTGGGATTGACCCGGGTTGAACAGGGCGGATATACCTTGACACGAAAAAGATGGTTGGTAGGTCTGTGTATTGTTGGAATTAGTACGTTTTTCTTAATATTTTCGATAAGATCACATCTGCTCACAGCTATCGACGCCGGGAAAACGGCGAAAATTCTCTTTTCACTATCAATCCTGGCGTTTTGCACACTTCTCCTGACGATTGTATTTCGGACCAGGTGGAGGACCCTGATCAAGCTTATGCCTTTCCTGGTGTTTATTGAGTTGTATTTCTTTTTCGGTGATTATAACCCCACCCAATCCATAACTGAATACAATAAAACCAACGAAATGGCTGAATTACTACATAAACGGGCGGGGGCCAATCAGAGAATCTATTCGTTTATTCAATTGGGAAATAACACCATCAGTCCGGAACTCCTACCATTTGATACTCCAGTCAGGTACAATTTGGCCAACCTGGCAACATCCTTTTCTTTGTCTCTGCAGGAGCCTCGAGAGAGAATGAATGCCCTTCATTCAAGTTATCGGATAGCAGCCACAGGGATTGTAATAACTGATAACAAGCCCTTCCAAGAACAGGGTATTCGCTTTCTTTTAAGTCAAAAACCGATCAAGGCCCATAATATCTCTTTAGTCAACCGGATAAACGAGGTCTACCTTTACGAATTTACATTTCCAATTGAATTGATTTCTCTTCAAAAAGATAATCGATATTTTCCCGTTGAGGATTGGT
Organism: bacterium; assembly: GCA_016934675.1. Classification (GTDB taxonomy): domain Bacteria; phylum CSSED10-310; class JAFGSJ01; order JAFGSJ01; family JAFGSJ01; genus JAFGSJ01. Next base: position 9,133 of record JAFGSJ010000007.1, read on the forward strand.
CGATCGATTGGGGGGATAATCAGGTGAATCTGAAAGGCATCCTACCCGAAACACAAACTCAGCATCCTTATCTTCTCACTCTGAAAGATAATTATTATCCGGGCTGGTTTGCGGCTGATCAGGACGGATTGATACCTCTCCATAACAATAAAGGCTTAAAAATGATTGCATGCAAGGGAACAGCTGAGCCGACTCCGCTCCATATCCGTTTGGATTATCGTCCTTTTTCCTATCACCTGGGATTTTTTATGAGTCTGATAGGGCTTCTGTGCCTGAGCATGCTCTCTATTTTTAAAAATAGACAACCTGTCACCAGCTAAACAGAAGCGTCGCCCAACACTTCGCTCGACTCATCTACACGGTGAAACAAGTGAGGTGCTCTTAGCGATACTCAGTTATTCCTGATTGTCACCTGGGATGCATTGTACTGATATTGTTTCCCCCGGACCTCAACAATAAAATCACCATAAAGCAATTGCTCAACCACCACTCCGGGTAGAATCTGGTCGCGGAACGGGACCCATACTTTAGAATCTGCCTTGATTCCCGGTGGAGTAATCATTTCTTGTGTCTGTGTCTCCATGCTTATCCTCACCTCATCGAAATGTTGTCTTATTGATAGCCCCTTTGATCATGCATATCAAGAGCTTGGTCCGACCCTGTAAAAACCTTCTGTCTGAGCCAATTTTGTCAAATATCTCCGAAACGATTTATTGGTCAATGACCATTCGATACACGCCCGGGCTATGGTAGCCCGAGCTAATGGATATTCGTCTGCCAGATGATCAAGTTGGTGTATCAGCATCGGAGAAAGAGGAACTGCTACATTCTGCTTTTTTCCGACTTTCCGAAATCCTTTCGCGGGCATAGTCGTTCTCTTCTCCTTGATCCGACTTCATATCAAATAGTCAAAACCAACCGAATACTGCATGGCAATTGTCGTCCCCAATCACGGTTCGTATCGTCACTATTAAGTACTATGAAATATGATATGTAGTATATCAGATTCGGTACGATTTGTCAAGGTAAATCTGAGAATATCTTTCAGATGAAAGGAAAAAAGCGTCCGGGTTAAGGGGTGATCAGGTCAAGGACGTCACTGCCTGCAGTTCAGGCAATTCCTTTATCCGGTTTATTTCGAGAGGAATTTGTTTTGATCGTATGTGAGGGCGAGCTGTTTTCGTTCTTCCCCGCTTTTTGAGAGCATATACTTTTTCCAACCGGGGCACCAATTGATATGCCAGCGCCACAGACGCCCGAGAATTGATTTTGGATTTTGATCATATTTTGCTCTGAAAGGGCATTTATCACAATTGACAGCAGTATCAGTCACGAGGTTCTCCTTCCTTCGGGGTATGGATAAGCCAATTCTGTGCTTCTTCAAGGGTGTTGAATTCAGCAGTAATACCACCTCTATTAGCGGCGACGGCACTCAGGAACTTGACATCACGTGCAGAGTCCGGGTCATGGGGCAAGACATGGGCGATTTTGATATGCGGGGGCAATTTGGTCAGCAGATTTGTGCCAAAGTCAAAGCAACCGAGTGTGGTGACAATCCCGGAACTCAGGAGATCAGACAAGTCGACCAAAAGTTTTGTATATTTTTTTCCCTTCAGCAGGGTTGCGGCTTCATCTCGGGCTATAAAATGGTCTTCTTTGGGTGCTCTTCCCCAGACCCGGACCAGAATAATTTCATTTTTTTCGTCAATTGAAACAAGATAGGGCATAAGATATTTGGGGTTGAACAGATATCCTTCCTCCTACCATACAACATAATCAATTCTCCAATGAAAGTCAACCGGATTCATAGTAATCGGTGAAGGGGACATGCTCGAAGCTGGTCCAGATCATCAAATTCAGTATGATTAGTTGGCTTGATTTTGCTGAATGCGAATGGAGGCTTTATTGGAATTGAGGCGAAGAGTCGAACTGTTAGGGAAAAGAATGACGTTATAAGTGTAGGTCCCGAGAGTATCGGCAATATAGTTACGGTAGAAGTACTGGTCATTTTCGAGGTCGGCTGGACTCACACTGAATTCTTCCTGGGCCCGGTAATAGCGTCCATCGGGATTTCGGGCGATCCAGAGCAGGATAATTGTGTCGGGTTTCTGTTCCTGAAAAACGGTGGCTTTGATTCGAACAGTCAAAGATATGGTGATTGGAGTTCGAGTGCCGGATTGGTTTGCAATTAATAGCACTTCTTGATTGGTGCCAGCAAATCGTATGAAATTTTTTTGAGACAGGCAGGCATAAGCAGACAATATGGTGAATACGGTCAAAAGAGCGAGACCTGTTCTCATAGTTCGTTTGATCATTCTTTGGCTTCTCCGCGATTCAGCAAATGTGTAGGACCAGCATATCATTCAGTTCGTATCGAATGTTGTCTGAGAGATATCAGTAGGACACACTATATCATCCAGGCAATAGAGTTGGCAATACTGTTGGAGATTTGTCAGGATTTTTTTTACATACGCCCGTGTTTCTCGGTAACGAATAGCTGCGATTGTGTTGATGGTATTAAAATTTTCATTAGGCAGAGGTGTGAGGGACAACCACAGGTCCACATTATGTTGTCCGCCGTTGTATGCAGCCAGGGCCGGGGCAATCGAGCCCTGATAGTGATCGAGTAATTGTCTGAAATAATAGGCCCCCAAACTGATGTTAGTTTGGGTTTGGAGTAGTTTATCGAGTGCGAAGCCATCCAATGCAAGTTCACGGGCGAGTTGCATGCCGGTAGCAGGCATGATTTGCATCAAACCGCGCGCGCCTACGGAAGAGATGACATCGTGCTCGAACCGGCTTTCCTGATGGATAATAGCAGCGAGTAGGCAGGGGGAGAGAGCATAGTTGTCTGATGCATGGATCAGTTCGTTTTGGAGTGGAAGCGGAAAGAAAAGTTGTCGGCGATGGGGTCTGATTTTGTGCCAATCAATAGTGTCGCTGAAGAGTTTTTTTATTGATTCGGCAATCGAGAGGGCTTGCTTGTGGTTTCCCAGGACTGTATGGAGGTGAGACACGGTAACGAGCAGGGCCAGGTCCTGCCATTGTGTTGTCAGGCTGTCAGTGTAATAATCGATGCAGAGTTCGTAATCATAGTGAAAACGGAAGAGCAGGGCACATTCAGTTGGTCCGGTAGCGGGGCAGTTGGAGTAGGATTGGCTGGTCGAGCTTGAATCGGGCAATTCGAGGCAGAGTCCGGGTTTTATCGAGCTTTTATTGAGGAGATCGTATGGATTACGGTTTTGGTCAATTACGGTGAGTTCAAGATCAGTCCGGACTTCGTTGATCAAATCAGGCAATTCTGGTGAGAGTTGTTCGAGATAGACAGAGTTGGGAAATTGTGCGAGCAGGCGTTCGAGTGCGATACGAGCCGGTCCATTGTGGTCGAGTTTACTGTTGAGCCATGTTTGCCAGAATAAAGTATCTTCGCGTCGTGAGATAAATGAGTCTTCCGTTGTCATTTGATCGAATTCGGCGAGGGCCTGTTCTAATTCATCAACTCTGACCAGGATCATTGCTTGACGGAAACGCGATTCTTCTTTAAGAAAATCGGAGTGTGTTGTGGATTCGAGGGAGCGATATGCTTCAAGCGCGTTTTCGTATCGGTCGGTCAGTTCGTAACAATAGGCCATCGAGAGGAAAGCATAAGATGCATTTTCAGTGCGTGCATTTCTCTCGATGACGGACTTTAAGAGGTGAATTGCCTGGTCATACTGGGCCATGGCTTGATAGCACGAGGCGATTTTACGACGATAGGGGTCCATTTCTGCCCCGTTTTTGGTCTGGTCTAATAGTTGTTGGTAGTATTCGATTGCCTGGGAGTATTGTCCCAGGCGATACAGACAATCGCCGATATGTTTCAAGACCTGGGTATCATATTGGGAGGGTGAATAGGTATTCTGAAAGTATGTATACAGGGTCAAGGCATGATTGAAATCACCGGTCCGAAAACTGAACCAGGCGGCTTGACGAAGGCGGGTAGCATCGGTATAGACGCTTGACCAACCTCGTTTTTCTTCAAAGGACCGGAGATGGGCCATGGCTTTCATTGAATATGCATCAATAGCTGAACGGTTTATGAGGGTGAAAAAATGTTGACAGGCGGTTTGCAGCATTTTTCGTTGAAGGGCCGCCTCACCGCGGCGCAATTCGACCTTATTGCGGACAGATCGTGACCGATGTTTCTTCATGATTGAATCGAGCGTCTTATCTTGGGAAATAAACAGCCCGAGTTGGCCGTATTCGTCAGCCAGAGCGAAACTGATTTTCGCTTGGAGCGCAGAGATAGGATTGTGTTTCAGGGCAGCTCTGAAGGATAACAGCGCATGTTGATGGTCACCCAGGGCGGCCTGACATTGTCCGAGACGATAGAGTCGACCGGCTTCAAGAGTGGCAGGCAAGCCGGTGATGCGTTGATAGAGATGAAGGGCTTCGGACCAGGCACTGTTTCGGTAGTGAAGAGTAGCGAGCGATAGCAATAGATTGTGGCGTTTGATAAGCTCCGGATTATAGTTCTGACAGCGTTCGATAAACAATTGGAGAGGAATGGGATCAATTGAGCCTGCGCTTTCATAATGTTGACGGAGCAATTCGAATTCGAAAGCCGGATCGAAGTCTGCCTGTTCTGTGGCAGTTGTTGCGATTGGCCAGGCCAGACACGTAACCAGGAACACAACAAAAAATAAAGCTGTTCTCTGGTTACCAGTCCGATCGATTTTTGAGAGTAGTTTCATCTGGTATTCCTTCAACATTCAGATTTATATTGATCATCATAATTCGTTCGTAGTACTATATGATAGTATAATGCTTTATTTCATTTCAGCAATTTTGAGATGAAAAAAATGGAACTTGGCCAATGGGGTGCGTGTGATGATAGATGTATGGGAACAATGGCTGGAGTACATATGTGGTCGAGAGTTGCTTCTGAGAGTTTTCCCCAGGTTTCACATGGTGCGACGAGGGAAATGAATCGGAAGGCATACGATAAAGCGACCGATCACGCTTTGATGGAGATGGTCAAGGAAGGCGATGATCCTGCTTTTCAGCAGATCGTGCGGCGCTACAAGGACCCCCTGACCAATTACATTTACAGGATCGTGAATGATTATGACACGGCTCTGGACATTTCACAGGAAGTTTTTATCAGGGTCTATCGCAATGCAGGGCAATATAAACCTTTGGCTGCCTTCTCGACCTGGATTTTCAAAATTGCCACAAACTTATCGATCAATGAAATCCGGCGAAGGCGGAAAAATTATACTATCTCGATTTTCACCAAGCTCAAAGATTATGAAAACGAACAGACTGAATTACCCATTCCCGATTCAGATGCAAAGACACCGGAAGAGCAGATCATCAAAAAGCAGGTCAGAAACAGGGTGCGTGAAGCCCTTAATTCATTGCCGGTCAAATACCGCATCCCGTTACTTCTGCGTGAGTTGGCCGGACATTCTTATGAAGAAATCTCGGCAATCATCAATATCCCTCAGGGAACAGTCAAGTCACGGATCAACCGCGGTCGTCTCATTCTTAAAAAGAAAATGCTCATTCTACAATACTGAGGTTAACTGATCATGAAATGCAAAAATGTTCTTAAGCTATTGTCAGCGTATCTTGATGGCGAGTTGGACAAGACGAGGATGGAGCAGATCTCTGAGCATCTCGAAACCTGCGAAACCTGTCGTGCCCATTTACTTCAGTTACAGGAAATCTCGGATTCGATCAAAAGCTTTGCCTGGATCAGCCCTCCTCCGCGTTTCGAAGATGTTGTCCTGGCCAAAGCCCGGAACCCCGTATCAGAGCGTCATGTTTCTATATTCGATTTTTTGATCAATCCCAGCCCACGTTTTGCACTCAGTGTCTGTTCAACCCTGCTCCTTTTCTTCCTGGCTGTGTTCTATCTCGACTTAGTTCCTCAGCAGCAGCATATAGATGAGTTGATTGCCGAAAATGAAACCGTACCAAACGCTACTGATTCTCATTCAGATATATTTACAAGAAGTCCAGGCACCTCTTTTGTCCGCGGACCCATGCCTGTCAAACAGCGACAATGGCAGGATTTCTTCAATCGGACCAGTTCGCCCTTTACGTTCAAGACTTATAGGAGTGAACTGCATGATTCTGGCTTGCCCTGGGACCAGAAAGACAATCCGGACTATAATGGTTCATCGATTCAATTCATGTCGTTGAATGACAATCTTCTCGTCCAGAGGGTCCTGTCTTCTCGAGAGCAAAAGGTCTCCTGTCCATCCTGCTTCAGGCGTTTGGATGGCCTCAGTTTCAGGCCCTCATCTCGAATGCGCTTCTATAATTTGTCCGACCAGCACCCGCAGTCTTCGACTAACTATAATGATTTACTTGTGAGGACGGCCAACAAATGATCCCACTCATCCAGACGAACCGCTCGTATCATCATGAAATGATGAATAGGACCGGAACATAGGAGAATGTCTGCAAGACAGGAACTTCTCTGTGTCGAACATGTATCATTTCAGATAAATAGGTAAGCCTCCTCATTTTAGCTTAAAGTCCATTCTTTAAAGATTATCATACTATTATGGTAATTATAGCATAGTCTGAAAATCTAGTCTTGACTTTTCCCCAAAATTTGCATAATACCATTAATGTTTTATTAAAAACAGATGCTGAAGCGGTCTAGCACAAGATTGCATTTAAGCCGGTTTGATCATCAAGGAGGTAATAGTAATGGCTGTCAGACAACCCACAATTTATACTACCGGCCAAGTGGCCAAGTTATGTGCCGTCTCGATCAGGACTGTCGCCCGCTGGATAGAGATGAATCATTTAAAAGCATTTCGATTACCGGGTATGGGTTCAGAGTATCGCGTCCTCAAGAAGGACTTGTTACGTTTCATGGAAGAATATCATCTTCCGACGGACCATATTGGGGCAGATACGGGCTATCGTGTTTTATTGATCGAAGGCAACGATGATATTCGCCAGATGGTCCGGGAGACCATGAAGGACCAGAAGCTTGATTATACCTTGTATGAGTATTCCGATTTCATCGAAGGTTTGATCAATATTGGTTTGATAAAACCACACCTGGTTATTTTTGATTATGATGCCAACAAGGCGCACAGTGCGAAGTTATATAACTACATTAACACTGATCCACAGATGAAGAATACCCGGACGCTGATTCTGACCAAGGGCAAAGCCAAGGATAAAGAGATGGCCCCGATGAACAAGACCGGTATTAGTTTTGTCTTGCACAAGCCACTCGATCCGGTCGAATTATTAAAGAAATCGTCTCGCTTGATGAAAAAATCTCGTTTAAAATAGTATAGTTCACCGATTTTACAAAGGACTCCTCGATTTTTGTCAGTCGAGGGGTCCTTTCTTTATCGGTTTTCAGAGAAGGAAGAGGGGAGCGTGAGAGTTCGATGGCGGATACAAGGCTGGCAAAAACGGTCAGTTGTGCCTTAACGGGTGTTGATGGGACTATTGTTGAGGTCGAGGTCAATATCAGCTCTGAGGGGGATGATCCATCCTATTCAACAGTTGGTCTGCCGGATACCGCGGTGCGTGAGAGCAAAGACCGGGTCCGGGCCGCCATTATGAATTCAGGATTTCGTTACTGGGGTAAGCATATAACGGTCAATTTGGCCCCGGCCAATGTCAAGAAGGAAGGGTCCGCGTTTGATCTGCCCATTGCTCTTGGTTTTCTCTTCGCTTCCCGGGACGAGGACGATGAGTCGCTGCGACGATATGCCATGGTGGGCGAGCTCTCGTTAGACGGGCGGGTCCGAGCTGTGCGGGGCGTCTTACCCATGGCATCGCATCTGTCCCGGTCCGGTTTGACGGGTTTCATCGTTCCGCAGGAGAATGCGGCTGAAGCGGCCATTGTCAAGGGGATCGAGATCATTCCCGTCAGGTCGCTCCGCGAGACTTTTCTGTTTCTGCAAGGGGCCCTGGCCATCGAGCCTGTCCATATTGATCATGAGACCGTATTCAATCAACCCCTCGAATACGGTTGTGATTTTGCCGATATCAAGGGCCAGGAATATGCTCGTCGGGCAATCGAGATTGCGGCTGCCGGCGGTCACAATATCATCATGATCGGTCCGCCCGGTTCTGGTAAGACCATGATTGCCAAACGTGTTCCGACCATTTTACCGGATATGAGTTTCGAGGAGTCGATCGAGACCACCAAAATCCATTCAATATGTGGTAAATTGGCTGAGAATCAGGCCCTGGTGACTGCTCGACCGTTTCGTTCACCCCATCATACCATATCAGATGCCGGATTGATCGGTGGTGGCACTTATCCCGTACCCGGAGAGGTCAGTTTGGCCCACAACGGAGTCCTGTTTTTGGATGAGATCCTCGAGTTCAAACGTAATGTGCTCGAAGTGCTGCGTCAACCACTCGAGGATGGTCATGTTACGATTTCTCGGGCCAGTGCCACCCTCAAATTCCCGGCACGCTTCATGTTGGTCGCCGCCATGAATCCCTGTCCCTGTGGTTATTACAACGATCCGACCCGGGAATGTCATTGTACCGAACTCATGGTCCAGCGGTACCTGAGTCGCATATCCGGTCCACTTTTAGACCGGATCGATCTGCATATCGAAGTGTCTGCCATCAGTTTTCAAGCGTTGACTGAGGATGCTGTCGGCGAATCGTCGGCCTCGATTAAAGCCCGGGTCAACCAGGCCCGTCTCACTCAGATGAATCGCTTTCAGGGACGCCGTATTTTTTGCAACGCCCAGATGGAATCGCGTGATGTCAAGAAATACTGTGGCTTAATTCCGGAAACAAAGCGAGTTCTGGAGCGGGCCATCGAAAAGTTGAGTTTATCAGCCCGGGCATTCGATCGCATTTTGAAGGTGGCCCGAACAATCGCCGATCTCGAGCATGAATCTGGTCTTTCGGCGGCCCATGTGTCAGAAGCCATCAATTATCGTACTCTGGATAAAACCTATTTTAATCATTGAGTCGATGTGTCGAGTGTTTCTTGCCAATAAGTGCCTCGAGCTTCAACCTGTTGTCCTGCAATTCGGTTCTTTTCAGAACATAGCTTCGCACGTTGTTAAATGAAAAGAAAAGCGTACAATTCAGGCCGGTGTTTCATTGCCAAGATATCGCGAAAGCATTATAATGAATACATATGTTCAAGGGGAAAATGTATCCAGACTTTCAGCAAGGAGCAGATTGTGGTCGGTCAGCAGATAACAATCAAGCCTTATGAACCCAGGATTTTGGCCTTCCTCTGTAACTGGTGTTCCTATTCCGGCGCAGATGGGGCGGGTAAAGCGCATCTTCATTATGAGCCCAATGTGCGTGTGATCAGGGTCATGTGCAGTGGGCGGGTGGACCCCCTCTTCGTTTTGAAAGCATTTGAACGGGGGATGGACGGTGTCATGATTTGTGGTTGCCATCCGGGTGACTGCCACTATATCAATGGCAATTATCGGGCCAAAGCGCGTTTTGTATTGCTACGCAAGTTTCTCAGTGACCTGGGATTGGAGCAGGAGCGTTTTCGGCTCGATTGGGTCAGTGCCTCGGAAGGGGCTCGATATGCTCGACTGGTCAATGAAATGACCAATCAGTTGCGTGATTTGGGTCCTCTGACCGGTGCCGACAGGTTCTCACCTTACACCTACCAATCGTTATTGACTCCTGAGGTTGGTGTCCCATGACTAAGCTCAACCTGGCTTTTTACTGGGCAGCAAGCTGTGGTGGTTGCGAGATTTCGGTCCTGGAGGTCCATGAAAAAATCCTGTCGTTGATGGACAAGGCCAATATTGTTTTCTGGCCGTGTATTATGGATTTCAAATATGCCGATGTCCATGCAATGCCGGATGGGTTTATCGATGTCTGTTTCTTCAATGGGGCCATCCGGAGTGAGGAAAACGCGGAATTGGCTCGTTTACTGCGTCGTAAGGCCAAGATTGTAGTGGCGTATGGCTCATGTGCCGCATTTGGTGGTATTCCCGGATTATCCAATCTCTATCCTATCGAGCAGACCTGTCAGCGAGTGTATGCGACGACGGAATCGACGGATAATGCCGGGCAGGTACTGCCTCAGTTGCGGACTGAGTGCGGTCCGGGTATGTCATTGCATTTACCGGCACTTCATGCTCAGGTCCGAAAACTCGATCAGGTTGTTGCCGTGGATTATGTCGTTCCGGGCTGTCCTCCGGTTGCTGAGCAGACCTGGTCAGCCATAACCCGTTTGCTTGAAGGTGATCTTCCGCCACGGGGGACGGTTTTGGGTGCGGGCGATCGTTCCGTCTGTGACGAATGTCCTTTCGAGAAGAAGGGGACCGGTCTGAAGGAGTTCAAGCGTCCTCATATGGCCCGTCCTGAGGGCAATCAATGTTTACTCGAGCAAGGTTTCATTTGTCTGGGGCCAGCGACGCGTTCGGGTTGCGGTGCGGCCTGTTTGACAGCTCGGATGCCCTGTCGGGGCTGTTACGGTCCCGCGGGAGACAACCAGGACCAGGGGGCCAAGATGATTAGCGTGCTTGGGTCTTTGCTTGACACGGAAGATGAGGAGGCGATCAGCACAATCCTCGAGGGGGTCCTTGATCTGCCGGGCACATTGTACCGTTTCGGCTTGCCGGCTGGGACCTTAAAGAAGGCCCACCCAGACTCGGGTCTGGGCACACAGAACAGAGAGAAAAACCATGAATAAGAAAATAAGCATCGACCCGATCACCCGACTCGAAGGTCACGGCCGGATCGATATCTTTCTGGGCGATGATGGGGAGGTTACAGATTGTTATCTGATCATTCCCGAATTGCGCGGTTTCGAGAAATTCCTGGAAGGTCGACCGGTTGAGGAGCTTCCCCGGATCACGACCCGGATTTGCGGTGTCTGTCCGGACGCTCATCATGCCGCCAGCGTCAAGACGATCGAGTCGCTCTATCGGATTACCATCCCACCAGCCGCTCAATTAATCCGTCGTTTGCATTACAATGCATTTTTCGCCGGGGACCATATCACCCACTTCTATGCCCTGGGCGGTCCCGACTTTATCATGGGACCGGATGCTGATCCGGCTCAACGTAATATCCTGGGTGTAATCAATAAGGTCGGTCTCGACCTGGCCCGCAAGGTTATCCGGATGCGGAAGGAGGCCCATGAGGTCGGGACCATGCTCGGAGGGCGGCCCACTCATCCGGTCGGCATGATTCCCGGCGGTCAGGCCAAACCCGTCAGTCGGGAGATGCAGCAACGACTGATTGAAATCGGCACGTTCATGGTCGATTTTGCCCGTGAGACTCGGGACCTATTTCATCAGCTCATATTGTCGAACCAGGCTTATCTCGATCTGATCATGTCCTCTACCTATGAACTCCGGACCTATTACCTGGGACTCATGAACGAAAAGAATCAAAGCGATTTTTATGATGGTCATTTGCGGGTCATTTCACCTGAGGGCAAGGAAATATGTCAATACAAACCAGACGAATATCTGGACCATATTGCCGAGAAAGTGGTCCCCTGGAGTTATCTCAAAATCCCCTATCTGAAAAAGATCGGTTGGCAGGGCTGTCTCGAGGGACCGACTTCGGGGGTGGTCCAGGTTGCTCCACTTGGAATGGTTAATGCTGCGGACGGGATGCAAACCCCATACGCCCAGGAAGAATATGAACGTTTTTTTGACAAACTGGGTCCCAAACCTGTTCATGCGACCCTGGCATTCCACTGGGCCCGCATCATCGAAATCCTTCAGGCAACCGAATTAGTGCTTCATTTTGCCAAACATGAAGGCTTGACCGATCCTGATGTTCATCGTGCTCCGACCGAGACCCCGAGTGAAGGAATAGGTGTGGTCGAAGCCCCTCGCGGTGTTTTGACCCATCATTATCTGACCGATGAGCGGGGCATTGTTCAGAAAGCCAATCTGGTCGTCGGTACAACCTATAATTACGCCGCTATTCAAATGGCGGTTAAAAAGGCTGCTCAGGGCCTGATTCACAAGGGTAAGGAATTGAACGAGACACTCTTGAACATGATCGAGATGGCCTTCAGGGCATTTGATCCCTGTTTTGGATGCGCGACCCATTTTCTGCCGGGACAGATGCCGCTCGAAGTCACTGTTCGTGATTCAAAGGGACACATCTGTCAGACCCTGAAGAGACGTTAGATTGTCTCGATTACGTGACTCTGGGAGAGAGAGAATGACCGATACGAAGCAAAACCAAACACAGACGGACCGAGTCACGATTTTTTTGTGTGAATGTGGTCCGATAATCAGGGATGCCCTGGACCTTGATCTGATCAAGGCAACTCTGGAGCGTGACTGTGCCAATATCGAGCTGAAGCGTTACCCGACCCTTTGTTCTGAAGATGGTCAGCTCTGGCTTCAGAAAGAACTTGAAACAGGTCAAATCAAACGTTTCGTGATGGCCGGCTGTTCACCTGGTGAACACGGCCACACCATGAATGCTGTGTGTCGCCGGGCCGGTTTCAATCCTTTCCTGATGACTATGGCCAATATTCGCGAGCAGTGCAGTTGGGTGATCGAGGACCGAGACAAGGCTACTGCCAAGGCCATCACTATTATCAAAGCAGCCTTGGCTCGTAATCGGGCCCAGTTACCCCTGCACGAAAAGGAAATCGACTGTAACACGGATGTTTTGATTATCGGGGCTGGGGTAGCAGGCATGACCGCTGCTAAACTGTTAGCAGATGCCGGTCGTAATGTCGTCTTGGTCGAACAATCAGCCGTAATCGGCGGTAAAGTCCCCTTGATGAATGAAGTGTATCCCAACATGGAGTGCGCCTCTTGTATGATCGAACACCTCATGGATGAAGTGCTGCACCATGGCAAGATCGAGCTGCTGACCTGCAGCGAAGTGACCGATCTGCTGGGATTTCTCGGGAACTTCACGGCCCGGATCACATCCAGACCGCGTTATGTCAATCTCGAAGGTTGTTATGCCTGCGGGACTTGCAGCCAAGTTTGTCCTGTTTCGGTCCCGGACATCGAGTTCCAGAGGGGATTAGCCTCGAAAAAGGCAATTACCATCCCCTATCCCGGGGCTTTACCCAATACTGCCCTGATCGATCCGGAATATTGTCTGGCCTTGAATGGTGGGGATTGTCACGAGTGTGTCCAGGCGTGCCCGTTTGGCAATATCGAACTCGACCACACAGAAACGATTATCGAGCGACAGGTCGGGGCAGTCGTTATTGCGACCGGTTTGCAGAGCCCCTTCCCCGCTTTTCTCGATCATCAAACTGAGAAGCTGCCGGTGTTCGATCTGTTTACTTTCGAGCGGATGCTGCATACTGACGGTCCAACCCAGGGAAAAATCCTGACTTGGACCGGGCAGACCCCACAATCGATTCTTATGGTCCACTGTCTGGATGAAAATGGTGCGTCCCCCGAGAGCCATTGCTCGAAAATATGCTGTATGATCATGGCCAAATGCATCCGGGAAATCAGGACCAGATTGCCTGAGGCGACCATCCATTCACTCGTCATGGACAGATGCATCGGCGGGCGGGGTTATCGCGAGTTTTACCGGGCTGCCCTGGCTTTTCCCGGTTACAGTGAAAGCCTGATCACACCCGAAACCCGGCTGAAATGGGAGCAGGGACCGGCAGAGACCCTTCGATTGTTCATTGATACCGGACTGCAACAGATAACGCGTGAGGCCGATTTAGCCGTGGTGGCTCTGCCCTTCCGCGGCTCGGACTCGATCTCGAATTTTGCCAGGCAGTCCCAACTTATCAGGGATGCACAGGGCTTTTTTATCGAAGAACATGAGAAGCTGAAACCGCTTCATACCCGAAAAAGTGGTTTGTTTCTGGCCGGTGGCGCCCAAGGCCCCAAAGATATCCAGGACACGGTCTCTCAGGCTGCCGGAACCGCGGGCTATATCATGTCGCTTCTGGTCCCCGGGAAAAAATTGGAGATCGAACCAACCGTAGCTTCAGTCGATCCGGAACGCTGCGGTGCCTGCAAATTATGTGTTCAGACTTGTGTCTATCAGGCGATCAGCTTCAATGAGCAAGATAATCGGGCTGAAATTAATGATATGCTGTGCCGTGGCTGCGGCGTCTGTGCAGCTCTCTGCCCCTCATCGGCTATCACCGCTCATCATTTTTCAGATGCCCAAATCGTTGCAGAGCTTGAAAGTATGTGCTCATGATCCAGTGCGTAGGAATTATCAGGAACATTGCAGAGTATTTCATAAAAATTTATTTTTAAATGAAGGTGTTTTGAATTGAATATGCCCAACCGTGTCCTAATGTAGTTGGCAGGAAGGAAAAAGGAGGTACTAACAATGGCTACCATTAAGCTTGATGCAACGGGTTTAAGGTGTCCTCAACCGATCCTGAAGATCGCCTCGAAGATGCCAGAAATTAACAAGGGCGACATTTTGGAGGTCACAGCAGATTGTCCGACGTTCGAAGATGATGTCCGCAAATGGTGTACCCGCATGAAAAAGACGCTTCTGGCCATCAGCACTGGCGCTAATAACGCCAAGACAGCACAAATCCAGTTCTGATAGTAGATGCACTTTTATTGGGCTGAAGTGATCGAGCGAGGATATTTATTTTATTAGTCAGGAATAGTCTATTCAGATCGTCCGGGAAAATCGCCCGAGGAGAAAATTATGACCAATGCAAACGAGAAAGAGAAGAAAGAGCCATACGGGCGGACAACGTCTCTGTCGAAGGACATCGAGACCATAGTCCGGGTATTGAATGACGCCCGTGAAGGTAAACTCAATGTCCAGCTTGATGAGAATGTACTCGAGTCGAAAGATGATCCGGCTATACACCATTTGGCCCAGCAGATCAATGCCACACTCGATATGTATTCATCGCAGCATATTCGGGTCGAGGAGTATCATGAATCGACCATGGAAATGGCGATCGGGCTGTCAGAATGTTTCCAGGTGTTGGCTGAAGTTCAGCACGGCAATCTCAACGCCCGAGTCAGCGATGACACGCTCAATTCAAAGGATGAATTACTCCAGAATCTGGCTAAAGCTATCAATGACACCATCAGGGAACTCGAGGAGCATGTTTCCCGCCAGGAAGTGGTTATTCAGGAGCTTTCAACCCCCATTCTTCAGATTTGGGACAATATCCTGGTCCTGCCGGTTATTGGCGTCGTTGATACCCGTCGGGCCCTCGAGATCATGGAAAAATTACTCGATGATATCATCCGTAAGCAATCCCGTTACGTGATTCTCGATATCACAGGGGTGGAAGTCGTTGATACCAAGACAGCCGACCAATTCATCAAAATCATCAAAGCTGCTGAATTACTCGGGGCAAAATGTGTCATAACCGGCATTCGTCCGGCCGTGGCCCAGACCCTGGTCGAAATTGGCGTTACCCTGACCGGTTTCCTGACCCTTTCGAACCTGAAAGAGGGACTTAAGGAATGTCTCAAACTCATGGAAGCTGACAAGAAGAGCTTGAAACGCAATTGACCCGCTGGACAGGAGTTAACCCATTTTGCTCGAATCAACGAAAATCCCAATAATCAAACTCTATAATAATCTTATTGTGTCGATCCAGGTTGCCCTCAGTGATCAACTTGTGCTCCGTTTGAAGGATGATGTTTCCCGAGAAATCGAGAGAACGGGGGCCCGTGGTTTGATCATCGATGTCTCGGGCGTTGATATCATGGACAGTTATATAACCCGGACCATTCGAGATATCGCCTTGATCGCGAAAATCATGGGCACTGATACAGTCCTGTGCGGTCTCGACCCCATGATTGCCATGACCCTCATCGAAATGGGGCTTGATTTAAGTGGTTTGACTTATCGTATGTCACTCGAGGATGCCCTGGAACATCTACTCGAGCTTCAACATCAAGAACAGGATGACGCAGACGACCTGCCGGACGACGAGTTACCGGTCAATACAGCAGAAGAAGACGAAGAGAAGGTGTAAACGGGATGTCCAGATCAGTAATGGAGCATACAATCCAGGATATTCTGCAGCAATATGTCGGGACAATCATGGCCTTGTCCATTTACAAGGTCGCCCTGAATCGGACCGGTGTTCCCTTCCAGGAATTATCCGGCGAACGCATGGCCAATTTCCTCGAGGAACTCAAATACGGGGCCCGCTTCTACTTCAAGGACCCGACCAAGCGGGACCAATGCTTTCGACAACTCGATCAAGCGTTGAAGCCGGCAGCGACGGATCCGGGCGCCCGAATTCGATCGATGGAGATCGCCATCTCGACCGAAGCTGATATTGTCGTTGCTCGCAATCAAGGCCGACAGATTTGTAAGGACCTTGGTTTTCCGGTCAATTTACAGATTAAGGTTGCCACAGCCATTTCGGAATTGACCCGTAATATTGTCAACTACGTTGGCCGGGGGACCATAGCCATTAAACCCTTACAGGGGAAACCGCCAGGCATTCAGATCATCGCCATGGACAAAGGGCCTGGCATTTCAAATTTGGACAGCATCATGGGAGGGACCTATGTTTCACAACGTGGTCTGGGATTGGGATTGCGAGGGACCAAGGAATTGATGGATGATTTCGAGATCGCGACCGGCCCGGAACAAGGCACGACCGTTACTATCAGGAAATATTTAAAATGATCAATATCATGGTTGGGACTGCCCAGGAGCCAGCTCGTGGTCAGAATGTCTGCGGGGACGTCTTCGATATTATCCCGAACGGACAAACCCTCACAATCGCCATGGCCGATGGCCTGGGACACGGACCACTTGCGGCTGAAGCCGCTCGTGAATTCTGTTCTTTCGTAAAAACACATAAAGAGTTACCGATAGATACTGTTCTGGAGAAATCTCATAAAGACATTGCTCACACTCGCGGCACAGCCGGTGTGGTCCTGAACATCGATCGGGAGAAGCAGAGCCTCACTTTTGCCGGTATTGGCAATATCGAACTCCAGGCTATCAGTGCGCACCCGATCAGGCCGATCTGCAGCCCGGGTGTGATCGGTCATCGCTATCATAAAATTCTGGTTTTTAAATATGAATTGACGGCCGGTGATCTGATCGCGATCTATACTGACGGCATATCAAGCCGCTTTCAGTTGAAAAACTACCGCCATCTTCAGGTCGATACGATGGCCAATGCCATTCTGCAGGACCATAAAAAATATCATGACGATCGGACCTGCATTACTCTCTTTTGTCATTGATCAACCCAG
The DNA here is from genome assembly GCA_016934675.1 of bacterium. Taxonomy (GTDB): domain Bacteria; phylum CSSED10-310; class JAFGSJ01; order JAFGSJ01; family JAFGSJ01; genus JAFGSJ01. The sequence goes on from JAFGSJ010000007.1 coordinate 26,277, forward strand.
ATTGTGCTGATGAGGACTATGGACATCGAACTCGTGCAAAAGTGCTTGACGATCTCGAAGGTATCTGATTGCCTCTGGGCCGGTAGTCAGGTTAAGAAAATCGCCCAACAGCTCGGTTTTCAGAACAAGCAAATCTGGGAACTGGCTACAGTGACCAGTGAACTGGCCACCAATATGGTCAAATATGCCGGCTCTGGCTGCATCATCATCCGTTCCCTGGACTCGCCTGCACCGGGTGTCGAAATCATAGCCGACGACCAGGGGCCGGGCATAGATTGTGCCAATACTGCTCTGCTCGATGGCTTCTCAGAAGGAAGCTTGATCAAGGATAAACGCTTCATCAATTCACGCCGCGGACTCGGGTCCGGCCTGGGCTCAGTCAAAAGATTTATGGATGAACTACACATCGAGACAAAACAAGAGGGCGGAACACGCATTGTCACCAGAAAATGGCGCACACAATACGCACACTGTCATGAACAAAATAGTGTTGGGCCTCGGTAATACAATCCTGACCGATGATGGCGTCGGCATCCATGTGGTCCGCGCCCTCAGAAACATTCTGACAGATCCGAAGGTGACCCTGGTCGAATCCGAGCTGGCCGGCTTCTCTTTGATTGAACTGCTCGAAGGATTCGAGCTGGCCGTGATTATCGATGCTTTCATACAACCCGATCGTCAACCGGGACTCATTCGCTGGTTCAATTATGATACCAATTACCGCTGTCCCACTTTTCACCTTGTGGCGGGCCATCAGATCGATCTCGATGCTGCTGTTAAAATCGGTCGCCGTTTGTGTGACTCATTTCCCTCGCTCATCCTGATCATCGCCATTACCATCAAAGATGCGACCACATTTTCTGAACAATGCTCTGTCCCTGTGCAGAAGGCCATACTTCCAGCCGCAGAATTGGCTTGCCGGATGCTCGAAAACCCCCACCAATTCTCTCAATGAGTATTCTCGAGCAGAATACTACTTGCTGCGTTGAATGATATATTCGGTCAGATTTTTGAGATAGGGACAATAGCGGGCCGGATTGTATTTTTCGAGATGCTGCAGGGCTCGATCACTGTAGTCCTGGGCCTGGTCCAGTGTCGCCTGAAAACCGCCCTTGTCCCCAATCAAAGTGGTGATATACTCCATATCAGAAAGAGCAAGCTCATCCTGGTCCATGATCGAACCAACTCGGGCCCGCTCCTCCGCAGAACAGCCCCTTAAGGTATGCAACAGAGGCATCGTCACCTTCTTTTCCCGAAAATCGCAGAAAGTCAGTTTGCCTGTTTCATGCTGTTTGCCACGGTAATCAAGTAAATCATCAATCAGTTGGAAGGAAATGCCGAGATGTTCGCCAAACAACGCCCACTCTTCACTCTGGGCCAGGGACAGCCCGGCCATTACCGCGGCTGACTCACAACAGACCGAAAAGAGGACCGCAGTCTTTCGGCGGATGATCTCGAGATAATCAGAATAATGCAGGTCCAAATTTCGGAGATTCTCGTGCTGGATTACTTCACCCTCGGTCATTTTTTGCGTCGCCAAAGAAAAAATACGGACAATATTAAGGTCCCCAACTTCAAGCAAGGTGTTCATGGATTGGGTATAGAAAAAATCACCAACCATAACGCTCAATTCATTACCCCAGAGATTGTTGACCGTCGGTTTGCCACGGCGCGTCGGTGAATCATCGATCACGTCATCGTGCAATAACGTGGCAGTGTGAATGAACTCGGCCGTTGCGGCAATGACGATGTTGGCCGGGCGTATTTCACCACAGACCAACCCGGATAATAAGTGCAATACCGGCCGGATTCTCTTGCCATTCGAATGAAATATATGTCTCTCGACCCGGTTGAGTAAGGCAATGTCGGTCTTCAATTTTTGCTCGATATAAGTATCGACTTGGTCGAGATAGGGCTTGATTATGCTTAAGATTTCATTTAATACTTCCAAACAATCCACCTTGACCCGATCGTAAGATTACATCTTGTTCGTGTCGCTTCGTCATGAGTAAGCCTCAATCATGAATGCTCTCTTGTATTATCCACATCCATGACCAGGAGGAGAATGATGACATCATTGCCTCCTATCCCATCCGTTTCAGATTATAGGCTGTATTACTTTGAGTGTCAAGGAATTTGGCTTCATCCGGACCGATAAAACTTGACTGCCCCAGATTTCCCCAAATTATCATGAGTATGTGCTTTTAATTCATTATCGAAATGTGCTATTAAGCAGGTAGTGCACAAGGAATGGAATAGGATATCCCAGTAAGATAGACCCGATGGTCGGACAAAATAATGAGAAACCGACGCCATTATTGTAGCTGGATTTTTTTTGCGTGTGTGATCTGCACACTAAGCCACAATCCAGGCCATTTTGCCCAAGCGTCCGAGACACCGCTTCTGCTCGATATCGGTCGATTGGACCGATCGAGTACGGGCGGACTCGAACTTGAAGTGCTGCTGCATATGCATCCTGACTTAGCCGGGCATGTTTTGACCCAGGATATGATCAATCTGGAAATTGACAAGGTCCCCCAGCACATTTCCAGGATTATTCCCGTGAAAACCAGCCGTCCCCTGGAAATTGCCCTGGCGATCGATACATCTGGTTCAATGAGGAGGCGATTGGAGCGGGCTAAAGAAGCTACAGACAGATTTTTAGCCCAGTTACCAGCCCGGACCAGTTTTAGTTTATACAGCTTCAACGACAACCCGGAATGTGTCCTTGCTTTTGATCGGGACCAGCAGGCTGTGAGGTCCGCCCTGGCTTCACTCAGGCCCGGAGGTCGTTTCACCGTGTTGTATGATACGATCATCCGCATTTTAGCAGACTTTCCACAGGGGACGGATACTGCCCGGATGATTATCTTGATCACAGATGGACGAGATGAGAACAGCCAGGCAACTCGGGCCATGTGTCAGGAACAACTTCAGGAGCGGGCCATTCCACTTTTTGCGATTGGCATGGGCAATCGGGTTGATGAGACTGTTCTGCGTTCTTTCTCGAAGATCAGTGCTGGCGAATATTATGCCCATACAGACGGTTCGGTCCTCTCGCTCAGCAATTTTTTCGATGAACTGATCGCACGTTTCATACCCAAGCAACAGGCGTATAGATTACAAATCGGGCCACCCACCGGCTTGGGTCGTGGAGAGGCGCATGCCCTGACTGTCACGGTCACGCTCGGTTCCAACCGATTGCAGCAGACCAAACCGGTGCTCTTGCCTTTGAATGCAGGACAAACGAAACCTGTCCCCTCGAGGGCACAGCCTTCAGATTTGGACTGGCCCTGTACCAAACCAACAACAAATACACTCATCTTTCTAACCGGTCTATTCGTTGTGTGTGCTCTTTTCCTGCTCTTGCTTTTCCTGAGAAAAAAGAAGAAGCAACCCCGGATTTGTCCCAAGTGTGGTGAAGAAATACCCGATTATCTCGAGGCTTGTATCAATTGTTCGGATACGAGCCAGTATGAGACTCAGGCTCGGCACGATGAACCGGAATCCTCCGAAGTATTCGAGCGACAATTGTCTGAAACCGAACCGGCGTTGCGTCTCTTTGATGAACGCCTTGATAGCACGCTGATATTAGAGGATACACCGTACCTGGTCCAGATGAGCGGCAATGAGATTGTTCAAACAATCAATCTGTCAGAAAAGACCGAAGTGACCATAGGCCGCAAGAAAACATGTGATCTCGTCATTATAGATCGCTCTATTTCTTCACTTCATGCTCGGATCATCAAAAGTGGCTGTGATTATTTCCTCGAGGATCTGGGCAGTACGAATGGGACATTTGTCAATGAAATGCGGATCGGACGCGAGCAGGTCAAGCTCTGTTTCGGTGATCGCATCCGGATGGGTCAGACCAGACTCATCTTTAAAATGGACCAGAGGCAGCCGTCATGACTGAAAGCCCTTACACCAGGTTGTTGAGGATCATGCACACTCTGCGATCAGAAACCGGCTGTCCCTGGGACCGTGAGCAGACCAGTGAATCGCTGAAACCATATCTGATCGAGGAGACCTACGAGCTTCTCGATGCGATTGAGCACAATGAACCTGTTGCGATCAAGGAGGAGCTGGGCGACCTTTTGCTGCAGATCGTCTTTCATGCTCAAATTTGGCAGGAGAAATCTTTCTTCACGATGGACGATGTGATCGAAACACTCTGTGCTAAACTCATTCATCGACATCCCCATGTCTTTGGTGAGGTAACGGTTGCTAATTCGGAACAAGTCCTGCGTAACTGGGAAAAGATCAAACAAAGTGAGCCGAATCATGCGACCAGGCTCCCCAAATCGGTCCTCGAGGGTGTGCCACAAAATTTGCCCGCCCTACTCAAGGCCCAACGCGTTCAAGAGAAAGTCTCTCGGGTCGGTTTTGATTGGCCTGATTGGCATGGGGCAGTGGCCAAAATCCAGGAAGAGCTGGCTGAAGTGCAATTGGCCCTCGATCAAGGTCCGACAGGACAGAAACACCTCGAAGAGGAGTTGGGTGACCTTCTCTTTTCCTGTGTCAATCTGGCCCGTATTGCCGGAGGTGATGCAGAAACCATCCTGAACAGGGCTGTAGAAAAATTCAAAGAGCGGTTTACTCGATTGGAGCACAATTTTGCCAGGCAACAGGTCCCGTTGAACAATGTAACACTCGCAGAATTGGACAGACAGTGGAATTTGGTTAAAGAACAGGAACCGAATCGTCAGACCGAGCAGTGAGGCTTAATTCGGATGATTTTTTAGAGCTTCATGGGGAGGAACACGTGAAACAGGATGTGAACAAGGATTCGATAAATGATTTTGTCCGGCTGGATAATCACACTCGAGCCGGTCAGCTCAGAACGAGTGCAGGCAAGCCCCTCTCTCTTTCCGGAACATGCTGGTTGGCCTTTCTGATACTCGTGGTCTCGTTGCTGGCCCAATCGCATGTCTGGGCGGTTTCTCCCGGTTTTTGGAACAGTGGCAATCAACTGGCTCTACGTAACGGAACGATCAAAGGCGTTGCCCTGAACAATGAAGGACACATGACCCTTTCCCATGAAACCGAGGTGATGTGTACGTTTGATTATCCCGTTCTTTCAATACTTCCCTTGGCTAACCGTAGTGTTCTGGTTGGTACCGGCAATAGCAGTACGATCCAGACCTGTTCTTCTGATCAAGGACCAGTTCAATTACTTAAACTGGAAGGCTTAGCTGTCAGTTCGATGAGCCAGGGACCAGACGGGCGGCTCTATTTTATCAATCAGCATACGCACTCGATTGATATTCTCGACGATGAACGAGGATCGACCGTTTTTTGTACAATACCTGAAACGTACATCTGGGACATGGTCTGGGACAAACAGGGCATCTTGTATGTCGCAACCGGAAACGTCGGTCGGATTTACCAGATCAAACCTTTGGGTAAGCCTGAGCTCTACTTCGATGCTGGTGAAGAACATATCATGGTCCTGACCTTGACCCCGGATAACAAACTCTTAGCTGGATCAGAGGGCAAAGGCATCCTTTATCAGATTGAGGCTAAAAACAAAGCCAGGGTGCTGTATGATTCTCCTTTGACTGAAATCAGTGCCGTGGTAGTGACCAAACGAGGCGATATTTTTTTCAGCGCCATTCCGTCCACTCTCCAGGCCCCGGCACAACAAACACAACCTACGCTGCAGCAGACGTCGATACAGCCAACAAACACCGATTCGAGTAATCCTCTCCCGGGTGAAGATACTGACGAGACAATTACTGTTTATGCTCAACCCCAACTTGCTCAGGCACAGCCACAAAAACAGGAAAGTAGCCTGTACTATTTGCCGAGTGGAGGAACAGTGCGTAAAATATGGGGGGGCGACGGCAAACTTATTTTTGATCTGGTCTTGGACCAGAAGGAACAACTCTATATTGGGCTCGGTAAAGAGGCATGTCTGTATTCCCTCGATGATCAGATGCAACCTGTTCTGCAACAGAAATTCGAGGCAGAACACATAACCTGCCTGAAAGCCGGGGCCCATGGACAAATCTTGATTGGCACGTCAGGACCCGGTATGCTGATCAGTATGTCTGATCGTCTTTGTACACAGGGACACTATATTTCCGAGACTATCAGTATTGAGGCTCCTGCGGAGTGGGGTCGGGCTGCGATAAAAGCTGCGCTGCCTTCCCAAACAGGGGTCCAAATTTTCTGTCGAACCGGGAACAGCGCCGAGCCTGATCAGACATGGAGTACCTGGTCCGAAGATTTACTTGATACCCAATCGATCATAACGGGTCATGATCAAACCCAGTATGCCCAGGTCAAAGTCAAACTGACCTCGGCGGTGCAGGGTCTCACTCCACAGGTTTATGGACTGAGTCTCAGTTATCAGGAACGCAATGTCCCGCCTGATATTACCAGCTTTTTGGTAGTCGAGCCTGTCCAGCCCTGGTTTAAGACCAAGAATGCTGCCCCTGTTCCAAACCAAGCCAATTCGCTCTTCGCCAGACCGCTCAGGCCTGATCAATCTCAAGCGGGCCCGAAGAACGGTAACAGAGAGTTCCTGGCCACCCGAAACTTCATCTGGATCGCCAGTGATGCCAATAAAGACAAACTGGTGTTCGATCTGGAGTTAAAGCCTGAGAACAGTGATCAATGGTTGCCCATTGTAACGGATTTTTCCCAGAATTCCTATAAACTCGATACAGAACTCCTGCCGGATGGGATATATTCTGTTCGACTGACAGCCAGTGATCGTTGGTCCAATGAGGAGCAAACGGCATTGTCTTCGACTGCGGTTATTTCCTATCTGGTCGTGGATAACACTCCCCCCACGATCGATTTGAACCAGACCAGGGTCACCAAAGACCGTTGTCTTTTACTCGAAGGGACCTCCACGGACACTCAAAGCCGCATTTTCTGGGCAGAATACTCACTCGATGCTCAAAACTGGGTTTTCTTTCAACCCGAGGACCGGATCTACGATCAGAACAGGGAATCTTTTTCGCTGACGCTATGCGGACTGACGCCAGGTGAAAAAATCGTCATTATTCAGGTCATAGATGAATTCGGTAATTCGACTCGGGCGTTACGGATTGTGCAGGTTCCGTGAGTGGAATTCGAGCTTCGTGAGAGAGCAATCAAAAACAAGACCGATTCTGCCGCGGAATGAACAGGATTGACAGGAACAGAAGCGTGCTCCATTTCACTATCCAAACCACATTGATGATGCAGTATTGCTGAAAAAGGTTATCGAACAGTTCTATTCTCCGGGAGGAAGCCGATGGACCGAACAAGATGTTATCTGACCCTGTTTATCATCTCTTTTCTTACGAGCCTGTGTTTCCCGTGTGGATCGTGGGCTTCTGATGAGATTGTCACACTAAGAACGAGTTTAAGCGGTAGACCGGTCCCCGGGCAGCAGCTCACCTTGACAGTATCCCTGACTATCAGTCAGAATTGGCATATCAATGCTCATAAACCGGCTCAGGATTTTTTGATTCCTACTGAAATTACGCTTGATCCGGAGCCTGCTTGGGACGTCCTGTCCATCACCTATCCCGAACCGGAAAAGGTGACTCTTGATTTTTTCGATGAAATACTGCTAGTCTATAGCCATGGCCTCGAGGTCCAGGTCCAGATCGGGCTCAAACCAAGCTGTCCTCCAGGTGAGAAGATAATCAAGGGTTCGTTGACCTATCAGGGCTGTGATAATACTTCCTGCCGCAGTCCGAAAACCTTGCTTTTTGCCGAGCCAGTCAAGATTGTTACTCGAGAGGAAAGCGATCTGGGGTCCTCTCTTGCTGAACAAACGACTGGGCAGGTCCCTGAGCAGACATCTTTAGAGAAAGTTGAGCCTGAGCGAGGAGTCGAGCAGAGCCTTGACCAGAGGGGAATCGAGGTCGGTCCGACTTCGAGTGATACTCAGGTCCAGCAGATTGTTGCCCGGGGGATGCTATTCGCCTTACTCTCCTTTTTCCTGGTTGGCCTGGGATTGAATCTGACCCCCTGTGTTTATCCGGTTATTCCCATAACCATCAGTTATTTTGCCACTCAGGCCGGGGAACATAAAGGTTCTCGTTTCACGGCCGCCCTCGCCTATGCTCTGGGTATTGCCCTGGTTTTTACGGTACTTGGCTTAGTGTCGAGTCTGGCCGGTCAACAATGGGGCTTTCTTTTTCAGAACACCTGGTTTGTCATTATTATTGCACTATTTATCCTGGCGATGGCCGCCAGTATGTTCGGTGCTTTCGAGATCAAAATCCCGACCACGATCATGACCAGATTGGGACAAACCAGACAGGGTGTTATCGGTGCACTGCTGATGGGCCTGACTGTTGGCGTGGTCATTGCCCCGTGTGCCGCCGGGATCATCCTCGGACTCATCACCCTGGTCGCCGAACAGGGCCTGGTCTTCCAGGGCTCACTCTACTTTTTCTTCATGGGGCTCGGACTCGGGCTACCTTATTTAATCCTGGCATCATTTTCCACATTTCTCACGAAAATGCCTCGTTCGGGTATGTGGATGATCTGGATACGGAAGCTGTTCGGAGTGGTCCTGGTTGGGGTCGCTTTTTACTTTATCGCGCCTCAAGCAGCCCGCATTGCCGATCAAAAAATGTTCTTCATGGGGTTGATCACCTTGTTTGGCGGCCTTTATCTCGGCTTTCTCGACCAGAATCACGGCTATTCATCAGCGTTCAACAAGGGGCGGGCAATCTTCGGCGTGGTTGTAGCCGTGATCGGTGCGTTCATGCTTCAGTCAACATTGGGTCATTCTGCCGACTCACAGGCCCACGGGAATAGTCACAGCCCGATTGCCTGGACCTATTACTCGAAACAAAGTACCGATACATTCCTGAAATCGGACAAACCAATCATTATCGATTTTTATGCTGATTGGTGTGCACCGTGTCGGGCTCTCGATAAAAAGACGTTCGCCCATCCCGGCACAGTAGAAGCGGCCCGTAACTTTACCATGATCAAGGTGGATGGCACAGTCCAATCGTCTGATATAAAAAACCTCATGAAGACGTTGAGCGTAACCGGCTATCCGTCTATCCTGTTCCTGTCACCGACGGGACATGAATTCACCGATTTGAGAGTGACCGGCTTTATCGATCCTCAGGACCTGCTCAACACGATGAAAATCCTGCAGAAACGAAGCGGAATACAGTAGTGCCTTGAAAATAGATGAAGGGCTTTGGTCAGGAGTTGCGAACATGTGTAGTCAGGACACTTCACACAACATCATAGCATTTTTCGAGCCAGCTTTCCTTCTGACTCTCGTGCTGTGCTCGGCTACGGCCTGGTGGTTAGGCACTTGGCTCGGTGCAAAAGCAGGACGAGAAACTGACAGCGGACAATATCTGCTTCGATTGATCAGGTGTTTTACCTATCCTCTTTTTTTCATCGCGATCATGTTTGTGCTGATTCCCAGAATATATTTCCTATTGCATCCGGGCAGCAGTGGACATGGTTTCGAGTTTCAAGCACTCTGGCCAGTCTTCATCCCCACTCTCATTGGCTATATGGGAGCTGCCGTGGGCTTGATTATTAAAAAAACCGGAAATTCCGCAGGACAGGCAAAAGAGATCAGATAAATAAAGTTTCTCAACCGGGAAGCACTGCAAAACAAAAACCCGGTCCCGTGAAAGAGCTGGAAAAAAGAGTGAGACCGAGGGTGAAGTGCATGAGATCGCCGTCAAAGGCGACACCCATTGTCGTTTCGTTTTTCATCTCCTTGAATGAGCATCGTGAGGTCAGGGCAAAGTCATGGAGAGGTCGTCCAGGGCGGTGATCCGCAGATAGAGTTGGACCAGGAAGTCGCCGTAGAACAGACTGAGCAAGGCCGCGATGGACAGGAATGGCCCGAAGGGGATTTTCTCCGAGCGGGTTTTGCCTTTGATCAGAAAAACCGGAACAGCGATAATTGTCCCCACGAAACTGGCCAAAATCAGGGTCAGGATGACCTTGTGCCAGCCCAAATAAAGTCCGATCAGGCCGAGTAGTTTCACGTCGCCCATACCCATACCTTCAACACCCATGATCAATTTATAACTGAAAAGGATCGCCAGCAGAATAAACATGCCAGTTGCACAACCAATTAAGGCCGGGATAAAGGTGATAGGCCAAAACTCGATTTTTCCAATCAGGCTCTGCAAACCAGAACCGAGTAAACCAAGCACGATCAGCGGGAAAGTAATGCGGTCCGGGATCAATTGTACGTGGAGATCGATGAATGACACCGCAATCAGTGCTGAGACAAAAAGCAGCACGGGAATAAGCACCAGAGAAAAACCAAATTTAAGGACTACAGCCATAAAACAGAAGGCGACCAGCAACTCGACTATCGGATAGATAGGACTGATTCGATTGTGACAATGGCGGCAGCGACCACGCAGTACCAGATAACTGATCACCGGGATGTTATCCATGACTCGTATCGGGGAGAGACAGTGCGGGCAATGCGAGGCCGGCCATATGATCGATTCCTGACGCGGCCAACGATAAATGATCACATTGACAAAACTGCCCACCACCAACCCAAATACGAAGAAAACCATGGTCCAATAGAGTTGCATCGAGTCAAGAAACACGGTCCAATCCTTACTTACCTGATAAACAATGCTGGACTATATCCCACATGCGGATACGATGGTGGAATACTGATTTTTGGGACGGTTTGAGTGGGCCCACGTGGGTCATGGCCATTTACTTTGTGCCTTCTGGAGCATTTTCTGGGCGCTGCTGTTGGTCGGGTCCAGGTTCAGTAGCTTTTCAAGCAGATCAATGCTTTCCTCGAAATTATTTGCTTTAAAAGCCCTTTTTGCATCTTTGAAGAGTTGTTTAATGTCTCTCTGTCTTTGTTTTTCTTCCTCTTTCTTTATCCGTATTTCCTCTTCGAGCAGTTTTCTCTGGGCCTGGGCCAGAAAAGTACCGGCCTTTTTATGCCCCGGTTCTTTTTGCATGGCGATCTTGATGGCGTCAACGCTTTGCTGATAGTGACCCTCGTTCAGCAATTGCTGGGCTTTTGTCAGGATTTCATCAGCAGATGCGCTCGCCAGTGTCGCTTTCTCCGGATCGGAGGCAAGTTCAAGCTCACGAGAGGCAGCTTCGATCATTTCCCGAGCTTTGATATGTTGGGGTACTATGGACAAGACCGTCTTCATTTCAGTAATACAATCGAGATAACGCCCCTCCTGATAGAACTGTTCACCCTTTTTCAATAAGAGTGCGATTTGATCGGATTGACGCACAGCGACAATTCTATCATCAAAGACACCCTCGGACATTTCCTCTTTGAGCCGATCGAGCGCTATGAGAACATCGTCAATACGCTGAAAGCGTTTTTGAGGTTGTTTCTCCAGGCACTTTAAAATGATTTCCTCGATCGTAAAGGGAATATAAGTGTTGAATTTGCGGGGCGACATGGGCGAAGAATCAACGTGCAGTAAAGCGGTCGCAATAGGAGTATCTGACTTGAACGGCACAATACCGGTAAACATTTTATACATGATAATACCTAAGGTATATATGTCGGTGCGATGGTCCATCTTATCACCACTGGCTATCTCCGGTGAGATGTACTCCGCTGTTTCATGAATCAAATCATCTTCTGCTTTCGCTTGAAAATCCAATTGACGCCCCATACCCAGATCAAGCACTTTCACATTCAGTTTTTCATCGATGATAATGTTATTGGGCTTCAAATTTCCATGATAGAGGCCAACTTCATGCATTGCTTGCAAGGCGGCACAGATCTGCTTGATAATAATGAGCGCCTTATTGACCGGTAACTGGTTCTCTTCAGCCAGCACCTGCTTCAATGTTTTCCCCTCGAGATAGGCCATGGTACTATAGCAATAATCACCCGCTTCAGTTAAATCGAAATAAGGCGCAATGGTATTGTGATGAGCTTTACGCGATTGAATCAGGTTCTTTTTCAGCAACTCGATCTCGTTGTCAAGAGCTGCAATAGCGGGATCAATAACTTTGATCACAACCTGCTCATCGAGTTCCCTATCGTCAACCAAATAGACAACACCGAGATTGCCTTTCCCCAGCAGTTGCTTGATAACGAAACGATCAGCAAATATATGTCCGGGTTCAAATTCGATGGAAGGCAGTATTGAGGGCACAGAGGAAGAAGCATCTGACCTGACCGTACTCGGACCGCTGGGTTGACCAACTTCTCTCTCGGTCGGAAATGTTGCCCGCGTATCCACCAGAGCCGACTCTTCAAGTGTGCTGCCTTCGAGATCGTACAAGGCGGAGCAAATCTTATTACCAATACTGGTCAATTCAGTCAAATCCTTCGCTTCCAGGATCGATTGGTCCGTCTTTTTGCCGATCAGCAGAATACCCCTGAATTCCTTTAAGAAATGCAACGGCACAACCACATCAGCTTCCATCTGCAGCAGCTTTTCTTTCTCATCAAAGGAGACCTCCATAAAGCGGAGATCGGAAAAAAGCTTATTGGTCCGGATCGGTTTGCTGAATTTCCGTAGTGTTTTGACCAGACTGTTCGTACTCTGAAACTTGGCCTTTTTGATAATGAGCGGGGAAATATTATAAGCAGCAAGCGGGACAATATACTTACCATCTTCATCCATCATAATCAGGGCAACTTTATCGACCTGAAGATGCTTGGCTATAATCGGAATAAGGACCTTGTAAAAATCTTCGCTGTGTTCATAATCTCGTGCTTTTCTGAATACAGTCTCGATTGTCAGATCAGGTTCTTTGATGTAACCCGGAATGACAGTCGTAAAATAGTCTTCGATCGGTGGAAAAAGAAGTATTTGGGTGCCACACAAATCCAGAGCTCTCAATGAACGAGCACTGTCCTCCGTCGCGGTCAGAGGTAAAATCGATGTTGGAAAATCCTTCTGTAACTCCAGCAGCATTTGCATTAAGGTCAAGTCATCATCGTCAGAACTATCAATGTTGAGTAGAATCAGAGCCGGCTTTTCTTCCTGGATTTCGGAAATAGCCTGGTCCACATCACTGGATAAAAACAGCAGGAAACCGTGCCGAGTGATCAAGTGCGAATAGAGCTTCGTGTTTTCTTCCGTATCGATCACATAAATTTTATGCATGGTGAACCGGACCTTCCTTGACCTAAAGACCTGCCCCCAACACCATTATCTCTTGACACTTCAGACGATGCTAAAGCATTCTTTACACTTTTTTCATGATATACAATGTGAAGGCGTGATGTCAATAGAAAAGAGTAATCAACAGAAAGAGTTCCTCCGGATATGACGATTATGTTATGCAAAAAAGGGCGTCAGCTCTATCCAGCATCCCTAGTTAGAGAATCAGATGATATTTTTCCCACAGGTCCTTGATCTGACTTTTCTTATAACTATTGCCATACTGGTCTTCAAACCAGACCTGACCATCCCGCACTATTTTCTGGAGATGAAGGGATTCCCGCTTTTGTTCAATCTCACCAGCAGATATGCGGGTTTGACTCTCATCCTGCAGTTTGGTCGGTTCGAGGTAAAACTGCAGCTCCAGGACATGTTTCTCAACCAGTTCACTCACTTCCTGTTTCTCACCCTTTCGGATGTGTACACCTCGAAAATAAAGGCTACTCGGCTTCCCCTCGTTAATAAATATGAGCACATTGTCCTCATCACCATCAATGGTTAGACAGCCGGTCAATGTATCCTTGTTGATCTGATTGAGTAAACCCGTAAAATTAATGAATGTACTCTCCAAAGGTCCAAAATAGCTGTCACCATAAAGCAGGGACACAACACTGCGAAAAGCATTGTCATTCAACTCGACGATATCAACATGCCCTTTGGCCTTGGACAACCAGTCGGCTATTTCTTCCTTGGCTTCGACCCCCCGCAGCATCTTCTCCGGTCCCCGATAAAACTGGTCCTTGATCTTACCTCTTTCAAGCAGTATGAGTGCTTCATTTTCAGCGTCAAATGAAAAAAGCAGATAGCCGGTCATTTTATCTTTCAGGAGCCGCTCGATGGCTTTGTCGATATTAATAATATGGAGATCGAGCTCCTCCTGAAGGACCTTGATGCGTGGTAAAAATCTCATCTTGATATCCTTAATGCAAAAGTGGACAATTACTATAAAAACCCAATGCACGCAGCGTCAGATCATGAGGTTGCAGCACATTCCGAACGATAGTGACCACATTACACCGCGTCGTGGCAATCATTTTCGTCATTGTTGCCTGCAGCCAGGCTGAAAGCGTTGATGTAAAAGTCCGCGCCTCAGCAATGCCATTATAAATCAGTTTTCCATTAAGGTCAATGGTCAATCGAAACATAAGCAGATTTTCAGCAATAATTTCCTCACGGGCACTCAGAAAAAATTCGAGTGTCCCAGATTTGCCCAACTGGTCCTGAAGAGCATGGAAAATATCAAGAAAAAGTTGCGCAAAAAGAGCAATGTGTGAAGGTGACACCTGGCTGAATAATGGTCGAGAAGATTCAATTTTATAAGCGGCACAATAATATGATTGGGCAGCCATTATTGTGCCGAGTTGGGGCACTATTTTCGGGCCATGCTTTTTTAACAGGCTCTCATTTAAATAAGTCTTGCGCGGTTGACCTTCAGATATGGTCATGAAATTGAGTTCATGTGGTAAGCCGAACTCGATGAAGCCCGACCATTTTTTAGCAAACAGGACTTTAAGCAAATCTTTATACTTTATGCTATTGCCGTTGAGGTTGCGGAGCTGGGGCCTGAAGTAAAGTGTGGCCAGGATCAGATAATGGACATCGATCTCAGTTTTCTCGTAATTCAATATGCCTAATTTGACTTTTTGGGCCCGAGCCAGGGCTTCATTTATGGAAATGAAGGAACGTCGGGAGTCTTCAAACCTGAGCGCATTCACAATTTCACCTTTGTGGATCAGGAGAAGATCGATTGAATCGTGATAGGCACATGATAGAAAAGCGTCATGCTTGCTGGCGCGACTTGACTTGGAATCGCTGATCAGTTGTTCCAGGTTGACATAGCGAAGTTGAGCATTTTTCAGAATGCTGCCCGTAATCGGTAATTTCAGGCCTTGTTGAGTGTGCTCGATCATAATCTGATATGAATTAATTATCTCATTTCAATGAAAAGACTGAATCCCCCGACAACCGTTTGGGACTGGTCTGTATTCTCGCCTCATCAAGTAGTACTCCTCGCGGTTCAGGAAAGTGTTACCCCGGTATACGTTGTCCCACGGCAAAAAATGATGGCCTGACCGAATATTTCGACCTCTCGGTCGGATAAAAGACGCATCCGGATAGAGCCGCCCCGTTTTGAAGCTTGAAAGGCATACAACTCTTTTTTTTCGAGCAATGCTGCCCAAAAGGGAGCCAGGACAGTATGAGCAGAACCAGTAACCGGGTCCTCATCGACCCCGAGCCATGGGGCAAAAAAGCGGGATATGAAATCATAGTTCCCGGTCTTGCATGACGCGGTCACAATGAGACCCAGCAAATCCCCAGTTTCTCCTAAATTCATCTTTCCGAGTGAGTCCAGATCGGGTACAAGCTCGATTACGGTCGATTCCGATTCAACTTTAATCAAGAGATACTTCAAGGCCGGAACATAGAGACCCTGCTGGTACGTCCCGAGACCTAAACTCGATATGATCATGTCCGGCACCGTGATCGTGTCCCCAGTGTATGTCGGAAAACACAGGACAATGTCGTCACCTTCACGCCTGGCCTTCAATTGCCCACTCAATGTATCAAAGATAAGCTCTTCACGCTCGAGCTCCAGTTCAAAAAATAAAACATGGGCCGCCGCCAGAGTAGCATGACCACAGAGCATAACCTCGGTTTTTGGCGTGAACCATCTCAGGTTCAAAACATCACCCTTCTGCAATGCTTCCCATCCGTTGAAACTGATGAATGCGGTATCGGAAAGGTTTGTTTCGGTCGCAATGGCTTGCATAATCGCGGCATCAATCGAATGATTGCAGATGCACACACCCGCAGGATTACCTGAAAAAAGCCTATCGGTAAAAGCATCGACACGATAAAAGGGAAACTGTTCTTTATTGTTTGCCTGCATAGCCAATCTGGTCCCGGAAAAGTCTCAAATGAGAGAACGGATCGAGTACTTGAAACTCGCCTCGTGCCCGATCATAAACAACATAATCATATCAAACTTCAGATATATGTCAAGATTCCAGATCATTGGAAGAGGAGGATAATATGAGCAGGGATAGTCTAATGAACCATTCGCTTTGACAACTCTTCACATATTTGTTATTGTCGTCCTGATTGAGGCCGGATCAAGTTGGTTCGCTCATTTTACAGCCATGTCAACTGATGGCTGCCAGTTGTCCATCCAGACAAGGAACACAATCAATGAATGATATCGCAATCCGTACAGATGATTTGAGATGTGATTTCGGTACTATTCGAGCCATTCAAAACCTTTTTCTGGAAGTTCCCAAAGGAAAAATATTCGGTTTCCTGGGACCCAATGGTGCCGGCAAGACGACCACAATTCATCTCCTGTTGGGTCTGCTGGAACCAACGGGAGGTCGAGCGGAAGTATTGGGTTTTGACACCAGAACGCACGCTACTGAAATTCGAAGTCAGACCGGAGCGTTACTCGAGCATTCGGGTCTTTATGAACGTTTGAGCGCGGAATGCAATCTTGAATTCTATGGGCGAATCTGGCATATGCCCTCCGACGAACGTCAAACACGGATGAAAGAACTCCTCGCACCTATGGGATTATGGGAACGGCGAAAAGAGAAGGTTGGGGGCTGGAGTCATGGCATGAAGCAGAAGTTGGCCATTGCCCGGACCCTACTTCACCGTCCGCAGTTGATTTTCCTCGATGAGCCGACCCAGGGTCTTGATCCTATCGCCGCGTCTGTTCTGCGCGATGATTTAGCTGGGTTGGCAACTCGTGAGGGAGTAACTGTCTTCCTATCCACACATAATCTGTCAGAGGCTGAGAAATTATGCCACCAGGTCGCTATTATTCGGCGGGGGCAGTTGCTCGCCGTTGATAGTCCGGAGAATTTGCGTGTTAAACAAAGCAAACCACATATGGAGATTCATGGACGTGGTTTTTCTGAGTTTCTTTTAGCAGCACTACGAGCGAGACCTGGGGTGGTAAAGGTCGAATATCTGGACAATCGATTGATAATTGATTTGGTTGACGCCACGGACACGGCACAGCTGGTCAGCCTCGTCGTGAGTAGTGGAGCACAAGTGGAAGAGGTCCGCCGAAGTGATGCAAGTTTGGAAGAAGTTTTTCTGACCTTGATGGAGGAACAATAGTGATGACCGATATCAGAACCATCATCTGGAAAGAGTCGAAAGAAATCGTGAATTGGAACGGTGGTCGAGGCAAGGTGGGGATTGTGATTTTTCTTGTATTCTGTGGTATTATTCTTCCCATACAGGATGCGAACGATTGGGTTGATTCACCTAAAGTGCTCCTCCTTTGGACATGGTTGCCCTTGTTCCTCGTAACATCAGTGATAGCCGATTCTTTTGCCGGCGAGCGCGAACGGCATACCCTTGAATCGCTATTAGCCAGTCGACTTTCTGATCGGGACATCTTGTTTGGCAAGGTCCTTGCCGCGGTTGGATATGGCGTGGGCATAACATGGATAATTCTCATCCTGGGATTGGTAACCGTGAACCTTGCTCATGCAGATGGTAAACTGCTACTCTATCCACTAAGTTGGAGTCTCGGTATTATTGGACTCAGTCTCCTGAGTGCCGGCTTGGCCGCGAATGTCGGAGTGCTGGTTTCCTTAAGGGCTGCCTCGGTCCGTCAAACACAGCAAACGTTGAGTTTGGCGATTATGTTGCTGCTGATCGTACCGATTTTCTTTATACAGCTTTTACCTGTCGAGTTGAAGTTGCGCCTGTTTGAGAAAATCCTTGCTCTGGATATAACACACATTGTGATGATCGTCATACTAGTACTGGCGTTCTCTAATATAGGAGCCATTCTTATAGTGCTGGCGAGTTTTCAACGCTCAAAGTTGATTTCTAGATAGGGTACGCTGTCATCTTTCCTCGTTGTTCTCGACTCGTATCATTTTACTGTGCTGAAACAGATGAACCAATCTCGTTGCGTGTTGCTTGTTACTATTTCTATAAAAGAACATGGTAAAGAACCAATAGCAACGGTGTATTCTTTACTCCCTTCTTGACATGTGTTCGATACTTTTATACAACTATAATAAGCAAGAGATACACAGTGCTTTACACTATTGTCATTCCGATCCCGGCTTCGAGGAGAAGCGAATGCGTCCCGGTACAATCCAACTCATCTTGTTTCTCGCGATCTGGGGAGGAATTGGTCTTGTTCCAGATGGGGTCTCGCATACACAAAGCGCAGTCCAGGATCAGGTCGAGGCACCTGTCTTTCAGACAGGAAGACCTGGTGCTTCATCGAGCAGGGCCGAAGGTGAATGGGCTAATCAATTCTCACAGGTTGCGTTTAACGGGAACATCGAGGCCATTGCCCTGGATGGCACTCATCTTTATGTCGGCGGTGATTTTGGTCCGACCTGCATTACCGGTGCGACCTATCTGGCCAGTTGGGACGGCAGTGCCTGGTCCGGACTCGGTTCCGGGATGAATGCTCGAGTCAGTGCTCTGGCTGTTGATGGGAGTGGTAATCTCTATGCGGGGGGCGCTTTTACCACAGCCGGTGGTGTGCCGGTCAATTATATTGCCAGATGGGATGGCATATCGTGGTCAGCACTGGGTTCCGGGATGGACGCCCGCGTCACTGCCCTGACCATCGATTCCAGCGGGAACCTCTATGCCGCCGGCTGCTTCACGAGCGCGGGCGGTATCAATGCGAACAGGATCGCCCGTTGGGACGGTTCTACCTGGTCACCTCTCGGCTCCGGAATGGACAACCATATCATGTCTCTGACTTTGGATGGAAGCGGCAATCTCTATGCAGGGGGATACTTTACACTAGCGGATGGTCTGAGTGCGAACCATGTGGCCAAATGGGACGGGAGTGTCTGGTCAGCTCTTGGGACAGGTTTGAATGGCCCAACCTGGGCCCTGGCCGTGAACGGAAGTGGGGAGCTCTATGCCGGTGGTGCTTTTACTTCAGCGGGCGGCTCCAGTGCGAGCCATATCGCCAAATGGGACGGTAGTTCCTGGTCTGCCCTCGGCCCAGGTCTGGATAACCGCGTCATGACTTTGTCACTGGACGGGAGCGACAATCTCTATGCGGGTGGCTATTTTACATCGGCAGGAGGGCTGACTGTCCACCACACTGCCGTCTGGAACGGCGTTTCCTGGTCCGGACTCGGAAGTGGCACGAATAAATATGTTTCGGCCCTGGTTTATGATGGAAGCAATACTCTCTATGTCGGCGGCGCTTTTACGACAGCAGGCACTACCAATGCAAACAGGATAGCCCGCTGGAATAGCAGTTCCTGGCTGGCAATCAGCCCGGCTCTTGGTGTGAATGGCCTTGTTCGGGCTTTGATCGTTGATGATAGTGGTATGCTGTATCTGGGAGGTGATTTCTCAATGGTTGGCGGTGTGACTGCTCATCACATCGCCCGATGGGATGGCAGTGCCTGGTCAACGCTCGATACCGGTCTGAATGATAATGTCTACGCTCTCGCTCTCGACGGAAGCGGTAACCTCTATGTCGGGGGCAGTTTCACCAGCGCTGGCGGTGTGAGTGCGAACTATGTCGCCAGATGGGATGGCACTTCCTGGTCAGCTCTCGGGACCGGTATGAATTCTGTGGTCTATGCCTTGAGCTGTGATGGAAGCGGCATTCTCTATGCCGGAGGTAACTTCACCCAGGCTGGGACCGCGACTGCTTCATATGTCGCTCGATGGAACGGTTCGGCCTGGTCAGCCCTCGGGACCGGTATGAATAATGAGGTCTATGCCTTGACCTGTGACGGGAGCGGAAATCTCTACGCCGGAGGCTCATTCACAATTGCCGGAGAAGTGAATGCCAACAAAATTGCTCAATGGGATGGTAGCTCCTGGCTGGATCTCGATGGCGGCATGCATAACCATGATGTTCATGCTTTGGCAGTGGATAGTGCCAATAATCTCTATGCCGGCGGTGAATTCACCATGGCTGGAAACGTCAGTGCCAACAGAATCGCCCGATGGAACGGCTCAAACTGGTCCATTCTCGGTACCGGTTTGAATTCACATGTCTATGCCCTGAATATCGTCGAAAATGATGTGCTCTATGCTGGCGGCGTATTCACAATCGCAGGCGGGGCCGTCGCCAGCAAGATCGCTCAGTGGGATGGCAGTGCCTGGTCTGCACTCGATGGTGGCATCACCGGGAATGGCTATGTCAAAGCCCTGGCCGGAAGCTGCCTCACACCCCTTTATACCGGAGGCTATTTCCAGTCAGTGAATGGAACATGTTCCATGTGTATGGCTGCATTTGCCATCGAGAATGAATGTGCCTACCGCAACAATCTGATCGCTCTCTATAACAGCACCAACGGTCCGGATTGGACTGACCGGACGAACTGGTTGGGTGAAAGCGGCACCGAATGCCTCTGGTTCGGACTCACCTGCGACAACTGTAATTATATCGTGCTCGAACTCGAATTGGCAGAAAATAACCTTGTTGGCTCGCTTCCTACTGAAATTGGCGGGATTACTGATCTCGAAATCCTTGATCTGCAAAGGAACTGTCTCGGTGGAGAAATTCCCAGTTCGCTGGGCAATTTGACGGACCTGACCCAAATCAACCTGAATTCAAACAATTTGAAAGGTGCTATTCCTACATCTTTGCTCAATCTGACCACTCTGATCGATGGCCAATCCGATTTTCGTTGGAACGGCCTTTCGACAAACTACACCCCCCTTCGGACCTTTTTGAATACGAAACAAATCGGGGGCGATTGGGAAAATACTCAGACCATCACACCCACGGGTTTAACTGCCACTCTTCACACGATTACCGAGGTCCTGCTCGAGTGGACACCAATTACCTATATCGGGGACACAGGCGGTTATGAGGTCAATTACCGGATCGGTCACGAGGGACCATTTACCGTGTACAACACCACAGCCGATAAAACAGTTACTTCCATGATAGTATCAGGTTTGACACCATACACTTTTTATGATTTTGCTCTAGCTGCAGTTACGTATCCTCATGCCAACAATCCCAATACCGTTCGGAGTGATCTTACAAACACTGTAACTGTCTTGATCTTACCTGCTATCACCCTGGAACTCACTGTCACTAAAGAAGGCAATGATGCGAAAATCGAGTGGTCAGCCTTGCCGGGTGAATACTTCGATGTCCTTGCCACAACCTCGCTTGAACTTCCCTTCACATCCCTGGGCGATAATGTGACTCCGCCTTTCTTTCACAGCAATGTCATTAACAATGGTCTCGACTATTTATACATCGTTGTGCCTCACGAATAAACTATCCGTGAACTTGTCAGGACGCACATTCAGAACTGTGATGGCATGAAAACGCTCTTGGCGGTGGCTTATTGGTTCGTGACCGGAGACGATGGCGTGTGGTTATCGTCCTGCCCTTGTCGGACAAAGTCATCGAGAGTTTCTATAATTTTGGGCTTTTCTTCAGGAGTATCATGGTCGGGTTGATCGATAGTATCGTCGAGATCCTGCTTCTGGATAACGGCAGTAATTTCATCTTCTTTACGGCCATTCGAGGAAGCTGTGTCCGGATCATTGATGAATTTTACCAGGATCAGGGTGATATTATCATCACCACCGTTTTCATTCGCCAGTTGGATCAGGCGTTCAGCGGCTTGATCCAGATCGTTTTCATTCTCCAGGATCACTTCCTTCATCATTTCATCCTCGATCAAGCCGGAGAGCCCGTCAGAACATAGAATAATAATATCCCCATTCCGCACTCGCTCGGTTTGAAGATCGACCTCGACATTTTCTTTGGTCCCGAGGGCCCGGGTGATGATATTCTTCATGGGATGGTTCCGGGCTTCGTCTTTGGAGATTTCACCCAGCATAACCTGAACATTGACCCAGGAGTGGTCGAAGGTCAACGGCTTAATGCGGCTTTCCCGGATGAGATAAGCACGGCTGTCGCCCACATGACCGATATAGGCAATACCGTTATTGTAGAACAGACTGACGATGGTCGTACCCATGCCTTCGAGCTTCTGTTGTTCGAGAGCGGTTTGATAAATCCGGTTATTCGCCAGTTTAATAGCTGTTTCGAGCTGATTCGCCTCCTCGGGCAAATCCAGATTAATATCAAAAGGCCAGGTGATTTCTTCATCCTGATTGGCAACGGTGATGAATTCCTTCATGGTTTCGACGGCGATTTTGGAAGCCACCTCTCCAGCGGCATGCCCGCCCATACCATCTGCAACCACGAACAGATTCCGGTTTGCCAGAATTGAATAATTATCTTCATTCAGGTTCCTCTTTCGGCCCAAATCAGTTTTCGCGCTATATTCGATTCGCACAGATCACTCCTCTAAATCAATTTCCCTATCCATGAGATACTCAATAGGTAGCGTAGATAATACCTCTATATCAATATTAAGGAATTTCATAATCGATTGTCAAGTTATTATTTCATATTTCAGCAACTCTGCTCGATGCGGAACCCGTATTTCTGAATGACCATTTCATTTAATTTCTGGCGGACTTTCTTGATTGGCCGGTTGTCGGGTTGAGAATGAACGCGATTGGTCAAAAGTACGATTGCAATCTCTCGGGTGAAATCAAGATACAGCGAACAGCCTGTGAAACCGGTGTGGCCGATCGACTCGGACGATAGGGTCGGGCCGCCACTCCAACCCGGTGCAGAGAGGTGCCAACCGATACTGAACCGGTCCGGACCATGTTCACAGTAACAGGTCCTGGTCCAATCCAGACATTGTTTTGAAAAAAACAGGTCTGAACCACTATGACCGTTATTCAACAGCATTTGACAAAACAGGGCTAAATCCTGAACAGTGGAGAACAAACCGGCGTTTCCCGCCGGTCGCCCGAGGAAGTAAGCGTTACCGTCATGGACTTGACCGTGGATCAATCGAGTCCTGACAGAGGTTTTAGGCATATTTCGGGCTTGAATCTGCTTCGCTTCCAGATCATTACCCAACTCTGTGGCCGCACAATTCTCCTTCGGATTATATGGGAAGAAACAAGTCCGGGACATACCGAGAGGTTGAAATACCAGTTCCTGTGCCAGTGTGCCCAGGTCCTGTCCACAGATAATCGGTAACAGTTCGCCCAGAAGAATGTAGTCAAGGCAACTATACTGACAGCGTGGTTGATCTCGGCCTTGGCCTTGAAGGGGCATAGCCAGGAGAAAGGGCAGGACTTGCTCAGGTAGCCTGCATGCGGCATAGAGTGGATACCAGTCACTGAAACCGGCCCGATGGGATAAAAGATCGCACAGAGTCACCTCTCGCTTGTCTTCAGGGCATTGTGGGCCAAGCAGAAAGGCAAGATCAGACGAGAGATCGAGCTGGCCGTGGTCTGCCAAACGTTTATAGACAGCTGCAGTTGCCACCGGCTTCGTCAACGAGGCAATATCAAAGAGTGTGTCCGGGTCAATTGGATGTGGTAAACCCTGGGCATCAGCAAAGCTACCGCCCTGAAATGTTTCGAGCAGGCCAGTCCTGGCAACGATCCCGTAACTATAACCGGGAAAACTGTTGGCCAGAACCTGCTGATCAAGATAGTGTCGTATCTCAGACAAAGCCACCCACTTTCAATCGCGGTTCCTGGGGTTCATCCTCATGAATACAAGCAGCATGACTGCACCGATAGCCACGGCGAACCACAATGTGGTCACCCTGATGATCAGGGTCACTGCCACAGCTATGGGCTTGGGGACTTCCTTCAGGATGAGCAGGCCGGATAAACTGGTTTCTGTCAAGCCCACGCCACCGGGTAACATGGTCAAAGCCCCCAGGATTATCGAGAATGCATAGATAAAAACACCTTCAGCCATCTGAAAATCAAAACCAAAACCGTGCAACAGTATCAGAAATGCGATGCCCTCGAATGACCATGACACGACACTGAGAATTGTTGTCCAGGTCAAGCGCTTCGGTGTGACCAGTTCGTGAATACTTTCATAAGCGACCGTTAACTTCTGGGGTAGATTCAGGAGATTAACCCCAAAATGATGCCTGGTCTCAGAGTTGCCTGGCTCGGTCGAGCTTCCTGGCTGTATCGTGTCCCCGGTAAAAATGGCCCGAATCATTTTTTCTAGTAATCCGATCAGGAAGAGAGATATCGTACGGGAGCTGAACACGGTGACCAGGACCACGACCAGGGCGAGACTGATCAGAAGAACTTCGATACTCGCATGTTTACTGGTCAGGCCCAAAAGAATGAGTACGATTAAACCCATGAAATCAGTCAGTCTTTCCGCAACCACAATCGGTGCTGAACGACTGATCGGCGTCTCATTGATGCTCTTCAGTAAAAACGACTTCAATACTTCGCCAAATTTGCCCGGTGAGATGGACATGATCAATCCAGCCAGAAAGATAGATATACTTTGGGCTCGTCTGATCTCTATATTGAGGATATGAAGATAATACTCCCATTTGAAAAAACGGAACAGATAATTACACAATGACAGCAGAAGTAATACCGGCAAGTAATATAAGGGAAATGTCAACAGGGCCCGACTCAACTCCTCGAAGTTGGCATACAGGGACAGTCCGATGAAGACCAGGGCACAAAAAACAAGTGACCAGAGTAACTTTCGCCATAACTGATGTAAATTCAACAAGGAGGATGTCCTCCCGGATCGTTTCAGTATTGTTTATCCGGTTCGTCCGGTTGTCCGCTGCTCCAACGACCGCTCGCCAGATCAACCATAACCGCTCCAATTTTCGAATTTCCTTTACAGTAAGTATTTTGGACTCAAATGTCAATTCGAGCCCATGCCACTCATTCAAGAGTCATGGTTGTTTTTACATCGAAATTTTGCTATGAAGGATTGATGAATGGGCCACAGAACTTGTTAAAAAAAACTGTATTTCTATCACTTGGGCCATAGGTTAATTGATATGAAAAGAAACAGACATGTTCTGAGTGGTTTCGAGGTCAGCCGGACCAACGGTTTTCGTGAGTTTAACGGTTCGAGGATCGGCCTGGTCGCCAATCATACCTCGGTCGGAGCTGACCTTCTCCCCTCTTTTTATCACTTGATCAGCTCATCCGATCTGAAACTGGTCCGTCTCTTCAGTCCTGAGCACGGTTTGTGGGGGACCGCTCAGGACCAGGAACAGGTCAAGACCGAACGAGACCCGCGAACCGGCCTCGAGATTGTCAGCCTGTACGGGCAGCAATTGGCCCCGTCTGAGGAAATGATCGCGGATTGTGACCTGATTGTGTTTGATATTCAGGATATAGGTGTCCGCTATTATACTTTTGTTTATACCATGTTGCTGACCATGAAAGTGTGTGCCGCCGCTTCAAAACCGTTCATGGTCTTGGACCGACCTAATCCGCTGGGTGGTCTGAAACGGGAAGGTAATCTGCTCGAACCGGCTTTCCGATCGTTCGTCGGACTCTATCCTTTGCCTGTTGTTCATGGTTTGACCGTAGCCGAGCTCGCTCTTTTCATCAATGAGACCGAACAGATACGGTGCCAGTTGCAGGTAGTACCCTGCCAGGGCTGGCACCGGGATATGCTGTATGAACAGACGGGACTGACCTGGGTCCCACCCTCTCCGAACATGCCCGCTCTCACGACTGCTCATGTCTATGCCGGTAGTTGCCTGTTCGAAGCAACCAATGTTTCGGAAGGGCGAGGCACCACGCTACCTTTCGAATTGATCGGAGCCCCTTGGATCGATCCCTTTGAATGGCTTGAGGCCTTGAATTATTACCGACTCGAGGGGGTCCGCTTCCGACCCTTGTATTTCAGGCCCTTGACCAACAAGCATGCCGGACTGACCTGCGGTGGACTACAGATACATGTCTTGGACCGCCCGAATTTTCAAGCCTATCTGACCGGGATCGTCATGCTCAAAACCTTGTTTGCTCTCTATCCCAAGCGCTGTGCCTGGAAACAACCACCATATGAATTCGAGCAACACAAATTGCCTATTGACATCTTGTGCGGGAACGAAGCGATCAGGTTGTGGATCGAGCAGGGTCAATTCCTGTCCGAACTGAGTTCAACCTGGCCAGACCAGGTCCGATCTTTTGAAA
Organism: bacterium; assembly: GCA_016934675.1. Lineage (GTDB taxonomy): Bacteria > CSSED10-310 > JAFGSJ01 > JAFGSJ01 > JAFGSJ01 > JAFGSJ01. The sequence goes on from JAFGSJ010000007.1 coordinate 52,403, forward strand.
ACAGGATTGCCCCGTTTCTCCTTTATTCCTGACCGGGGACAGTCCGGTGACTATGTCTTTATCTACCCTAGACAGAATTGTCTGACTGAAACTTTTATGAAGTGAGGGATTATGACCGCTGAAAAACCTGTTCTTTATCTCATTGACGGGCATGGACTGATTTTCCGGGCCCATTTTGCCCTGATCCGCTCGCCCCTGTTTACATCCAAGGGATTCAATACCAGTGCCGTTTTTGGCTTTACCAATATGGTCCTGAAATTGGTCCGTGACCGCAAACCTGACTATCTGGCCATGGCCTTCGATATGAAGGGTGAGACCTTCCGCCATAAATTATTTGACGAGTACAAAGCCCATCGTCCCAAGACACCGCCCGAAATTATTGCTCAGGAACCGTATATCCGTCGCGTGGTCCAGGCAATGAACATTCCCATCCTCGAGCGGGAGGGGTTCGAGGCCGATGATATCATCGCGACCCTCTCAGATCGGGCCCTGGCCGAGGGCTTCGATGTGCTGATCGTCACCAAGGACAAGGACGCTTTTCAGCTTATCTCGCCTCGGGTCAAGGTCCTGGCTCCCGCTAAAGGCATTTCCGAGCTCGAACTGATCGATGAACTGGGCGTCATGGCCAAATTCGGGGTCCGACCCGATCAGATCGTTGATTATCTCAGCCTGGTCGGCGATACGAGCGATAATGTGCCCGGCGTACCTTCAGTCGGCGAAAAAACAGCCACGGCCCTGCTCAAGCAATTCGATACACTCGAAAATATGTATGCCGGACTCGAACAAGTCAGTAAAACGAAATTACGTGAAACCCTGGCGACACACCATGAAGATGCATTCATGAGTAAACGCCTGATTGTTCTGGATCGTAACGTCCCGCTCGAACTTGACCCAAGCGCATTGAAAACGCGTGCCTTCGATAACGACAGCCTCCGCGACATTTTTCGCGAGCTCGAGTTCAAGGATATGATGAAACTGGTCGCGCCACAGGTTTCGGCCTCGTCACAGGATTATGTCTGCGTCGATACCGAGGAAAAACTCGAACAATTACTGGCACGACTGAAAAAGGTCCAATCCATGACACTTGATACCGAGACCGATAATATCAATCCACTGCAGGCGAACCTGGTCGGCATCTCTCTGTCCTATGCTCCGAATCAGGCCTACTATCTGCCCTGTGGGCATGAATTCGAACGGGAACGACAATTCGAGACCCGAACACTGCTCGATCGCTTGAAACCTTTTCTGAGCGATGCTTCTCTCACCAAAATCGGTCACAATATCAAGTATGACTGGGAAGTGTTCGAGCGTTACCAGATCACCCTGGCCGGGGTCAAGGGCGATACCATGCTGGCGGCCTATCTGATCGAACCGGAGCGGCGGAAGCATGATCTGGACAGCTTGACTCTCAACTACCTGGACCAACAGAAAACACCGACCGAGGCCTTGATCGGCAAGGGGGCCAAAGCCATAACCATGGACCGCCTGCCCATCGATCAGGTCTGTCATTACTCGTGTGAAGACGCCGATACCACTTTCCGACTCAATCAGATTTTCCTGAACAAACTGGCTGAGCTCGATTTGAGCTCACTCTATGCCGAGGTCGAGGTCCCTCTCATTCCCGTTCTGATGCGGATGGAGCAGATCGGTGTCAAGCTCGATCTCCCCTTGCTCGAGAAACTCGAACAGGAATTTTCCCAACAATTGCATGAGTTTGAAGAAGCCATTTTTGCCGAAGCGGGTGAAACGTTCAATATCAATTCGCCCAAACAACTCAGTACCATTCTGTTTGAAAAATTGCAGTATCCGACACGCGGTATCAAAAAAACGACCCTGGGCTATTCGACCGATGAAGCCAGTTTGCAAAAACTCATCCATCCGGGCGGCATGTTCCGGCAATTACCGGAAATATTGCTGGATTATCGCAGTCTGACCAAACTGCTGAATACCTATGTCATCGCCCTCAAGACCATGGCTGATCCGACCACGCACCGGGTCCATACCAGTTATAACCAGACTGTGACCGAAACAGGCCGCTTGTCTTCATCCGACCCGAACCTGCAGAATATCCCGATCAGGACTGAGATGGGCCGCGAGATCAGAAAAGCTTTTATCGCCGAAAATGAAGACTGGTGCATGCTCTCGGCCGATTACTCCCAGGTCGAATTGAGAATTCTGGCTGATATGGCCAATGATCAAAGTATGATCGAGGCCTTTCATCAGGGCCACGACATTCACGCGCATACCGCCGCTGAAGTCTTCAATGTCCCGCTCGAAAGTGTGACCGCGGAACAACGCCGTATGGCTAAAACCATCAATTTCGGCATCGATTACGGCATGACCGAGTGGGGCTTGTCCTCCCGGCTCAACATTCCGGTGAATAAAGCCCGAACCTATATCAGTAATTACCTGGACCGTTACGCCGGCGTTCGTGCCTATATCGAACAAACAATTGCCTTCGCCAGACAACACGGTTTTGTTCAGACTTTACTCAATCGCCGCCGCTATTTACCTGATATCAATGCCCGACAGAAGAATGTCCGCGAAGCAGCGGAACGTAAAGCCATCAATATGCCCATCCAGGGTACGGCCGCTGAATTGATAAAAAAGGCCATGATCACCATCCAGACCGAGCTCCAGACAGGCCACTATCAAACCAGAATGCTGTTACAGGTCCATGATGAACTCGTCTTCGAAGTTTTTAAACCCGAATTGGACCGGATCAGAACGCTCATCAAATCCAATATGGAAAACGCCATACATCTGAAAGTACCACTCAGCGTCGACATAGCCTGGGGCAATAACTGGGCAGAAGCACATTAGTGGGCACTCGACATGAGAAACCAACCGAAAATCGGGCTCACCGGCGGTATCGCTTCCGGCAAAAGCCTCGTAGCATCGTTGTTTCGGGAATGTGGCTGCCGGATCATCGATGCCGATCAGATCGCTCATGATCTGATCAGGTCCGATCAGAAGGGCTACAAACCGCTGATCGAGGCTTTCGGACCCGACATATGCACCACCGACGGTGAAATTGACCGACCCAGACTTGGTGCGATCATTTTCCACGATCAGGCCAAACGCCATCTGATCAATTCTATCTTACACCCGCTCATTCGTGCCGAGATGCGGCGATTGTTCAGACTCTATGCTAAACAGGACCCGTCCAATCCGATCATCCATGATATTCCGCTCCTGATCGAGACCGGTCTGTACAAAACCATGGACATCATCATTCTGGTCTATCTGGATCGCCAGGTCCAGCTCGAGCGTCTGGTCCGACGCGATGGTCTGTCCACGGAAGCCGCTACCCAACTACTCGAAATTCAGATGCCCCTCGACCATAAACGCCCCTTCGCCACACACATTATCGATAATAATGGTTCGGTCGAACACACCCGGAGTCAGGTCCAAACCCTCTACACATTTTTGCTTCAATCGAGGAATGGATAGACCCTGTTGCGGCCAACCATGCTATCGTCCCAGCCGAAAAGGTGGACCATTCCAGTCAGGCGAACTCGTGAGCCATAATCGTGGTTCGCGATCCAATGCTTTATATGACCGACACTTTTCGGATGTATCGTTAGTGGGAATGAATTCTGTTAGCACCAGATCAGAGTCCTCAAAATTTTTAACGGTCCCATTTTAGGCATAGGTCCAGTCTAATTTTTATGAAGAGAGACAGGTCAATGCAAATCGAAAGCAATCATTTTTTTAGGGGACCGGAAAACAATTGAAAGGGGGAAGTGAAATTGCTCATTCTTCTCAACTATTATTGTATGGCCTTGGTATCATTGTAATCATCTTTGATCGGTTTTCACACACCATTCAACAGGAGAGAGCATATGAAATGCAAGATTATCGCAATCGCTATTTTCAGTTTGATCGTCTGCAGTTGCACGAGCGAGCAAGATGATGATGAAATACAGACCCTTTCGGCAGTTCAAACCGACTGGTCAGGCGGTCCTGGGGTGACGGGACCGGTTTCTGAATGGTCAAACAGATTCGCGGAGGCCAGCAATATTTCTTGGTCGGGTGAGCAGGAGTCATTATCACTCAGTCCGGGCTTAGCCACGGCTCATGATGTAACCACAACCTTTGGCGAGCCGGCGGGCGTGATTTGTGCCGATTTGGATGGCGATAATGACCAGGATGTGGTCTCCGTCGCATTTAGCGGTGATGAAGTGGCCTGGTTTGAAAATGACGGCAATGGTGAAGGCTGGAACAAACACATTATTGCCAGCGGTTTTGTGGGAACTGTCAGCCTGTGTGCCGTAAATCTGGATGGTGACAATGATCTCGACATAGTCGCTACCGCGGAGGAAGCTCATACTGTTTCCTGGTGGGCCAATGACGGTACGGGCATCGGTTGGACGGAAGTTGTGATCGATGACTCCGCACACGGACCATTTTCAGTGCAAGCTGCCGATTTTGATGGCGATGGTGACCAGGACCTGGTCTCGGCAATCAATAACGATAGCCAGGTAGTCTGGTATGAGAATCTGGATGGTGCTGGCCAACACTTTGAAAAGCATATTTTGCCTGAAAGTGCGGCCGGGGCGTGGTGTGCGGTAGCACGGGACATGGATAACGATCAGGATGCAGATATTGTGGCAGTCGCATTTAGCGCCAACAGCGTCTTCTGGTATGAGAACAACGGCAACGGAAGCAGTTGGACACAACAATTGATCGATAACACCTTTCCAAAACCGGTTCATGTCCGGGCTGAGGATATCAACGGCGATCAACTGATCGATGTGGCAGCCGTCTCGTACTCAGGCGATTTGGCCTGGTGGGAGAACAATGGTAGCGGTGAATGGTTGAAGCATATGGTGGTCACCGAGCTCGATCTGCCATTTTCGATCCGGATCGAGGACCTTGATGGCGATGACGACCGGGACCTGCTTGCGAATGAGCGGAATGCCGATAAAATCTGGTGGTATGAAAACGCTATCGGGAACGGTGAGTTCTGGATCCCCCATCTGATCGACGAGACAGGTGATGGGCCTAACGACGTGTCAGTGGGCTTTGTCGATAATGATGACTCGCTCGATGTCCTTGCATCCTATTCATGGGATCATGCGATCCGATGGTACCGACTGGGCGAGAACTATCTCGATACAGGAGAACTCGAATCATCAATTCTCGATCTCGGTGAAACAGCCTATACGTGGAAACAGATCGAGTGGGATTGCCAAACACCACCAGGAACTTCTATTCAGATTCAAGTGCGGGCATCAGCCGATTCTACCAATATGAATGATTGGATGATCATAGCCAACTCTGGCGATCTGCTCTCGGATTATCTGGCCGGGAGTGATCGATACTTCCAGTATCGTCTGGTTTTAAAGAGCACCGACCAGACCGCATCACCCCAATTTAATACAATATCAATTCACTGGGAACAGGAGTAGAAAAGCAGAATTAACTCATCGAGAAGCTGTGTCTCACGATGTCTATTGATTGCCAGTCATACTTGTTCTTGTATCACTGAAAGAAACATTTGAACATGTGCGTGTCTGCCATTCGCGCATACTACGAACGAGACCATTGCCCATCGATGATTACAAATACAATTATTTCGGATCAGTGTTTTATTTTTTAATTGCTTCCGTCATTTTTGCACTGGTCGTGGGCAGAAGCACGTTGAGCAGTAATCCGATCTGTATTTTTACTGTATCGCACAACATTCCCCACAGATAATCCTTGCCGAGATAACTGATCACGACTATTTTGTTCCCCGTTAATTCGAGCATGAAGAAATTGGCAATTGGGGGAAACTTCGAGGTCTCGAGACTCTTGTCGATTTGTTCACTCAAACGATTGAACAAAGCGGTTGCGGAAGCTTGAGAGTTGTGGCCCAGGATACTTTGGGCTCCAGCCCGCGGCCAGATATCCGATGCTATCAACCCGTCTCCTGCTTCTTTTTTGAATTCTTCAAACGCTTCTTTCAGTTTTCCGAGGTTCATAGTACCTCCTTTGAGCGGTTGTTCCGCCGGGTTTGAATGTTCCGGGATCAAGGTATCACCATTTGAATCCACTTGCGTACGCAAGGCTTCATCCTTGAGACGCATTGCTTCAAAGATAAAGAAATTAACAGCATTGTTGATTTTGGGACCGGTACTTCGTTCCAGCCGGGTCAACTCGATCCGAGGTTCACACCAGGAAAAAATCTCGAGGGCTGCAGCTTCACCCTGCAACCAGCCATACCGTGCTCCCACGAGTTTTCCCGATTTGAAATAAAGAAAGCCGCTGGCTTCACCGGCCGCGGCGTGCAAGGTACACGTTTTCTGCTCCAACTCGATAAGCTGCACGAACGAAGTAAGGCTGATGCCACGCAGATAACCTTCGGACGGATGTTCGAATTCCGCGAGGATCGCACGGACAAGCGTATCGATATCCAGAGGCTTTTCGAGATAAGTATAGGGATAGAGCCGACGCAGATCGCCTTCGATTTTAGGCGTGCCGAATGCAGTCATGACGATCGTTGGTAATGCTCGACCACGTTTGCTCAGTTCGGCCAGCAGTTCGAATCCATCCATTACCGGCATGTTAAGGTCAGTCACCAGCAGATCAATTGTTTCACTTTCTATGATTTCCAATGCTTCCCGACCATGCTTGGCCGTGCGAATAGAGAATTGATCGGCATACACTTCGAGCCCGGTCAACGCGGATTGTAGAAAAGATTTCTCATCATCGACAAGAAGAACGTGTTTTTTATCATTCATGCAATTCTTGCCTCATACAGAGCGTTCATGACCACAACTCTACTTTCAAAAAAGTCCGGGACTACCACTACCAAAACAGACAGCGTGTCGTTATGCACTCTCAGGGTCTGTTTCTTCGATCAATTCATTATGCATTGATTGCTTCCGTCATTTTTGTACTGGTCATGGGCAGAAGCACGTTGAGGAGTAAGCCGATTTGAAGTTTAGAGGTATCGCACAATATTCCCCACAGATAATCCTTGCCGAGATAACTGATCACGACGGCTTTGTTTCCCACTAATTCAAGCATAAAAAAACGGGCAATTGGGGGAAACTTCGAGGTCTCGAGACTCTTGTCGATTTGTTCGCTTAAACGATTGAACAATGCGGTTGCGGAAGCTTGAGAGTTGTGGCCCAGGATACTTTGGGCCCCAGCCCGCGGCCAGATATCCGATGCTATCAATCCGTCTCCTGCATCCTTTTTGAATTCTTCAAAGGCTTCTTTCAGTTTTCCGAGGTTCATAGCGCCTCCTTTGAGCGGTAATCCCGCCATGTTAGATTGTTTCAGAAGAGTGACTCAGTTTTGAGTTGCTCATTCAGACCCATCTTGCTCCGTGATGGGGTTATCTTCGAACTCTAATATACAATTGTTAGAACATGATCGAGAACATTTCGAGACCTGGGTAAGATCGTTGTCATCTCAATCAATCACAACCTCCATACGTTTATATAAATCCATCTCTCATTATTGAGGTAAAACCAATTGAACAATTGTCCCAATACCTTCTTGACTCTGTATCGAAATCTCGCAATTCATGCTCAAGAGCATCTTTTTCGAGATCATGAGCCCCAAACCTGATCCTTTACGCTTGGTCGTGCGGAAGGGCTGAAAAAGATGTGCAATTTGTTCTTCGGTCATACCAACGCCGTTATCTCGTATTTCCAGGACCGAAAAGCCATTACCCAGACTGGTTTTAAGAATGATTTCGGGCTGACTGCACTCGTCGAGAGCATCTGCGGCATTTGTCACCAGATTCAACATGACCTGATGCAGAGCTCGAGGATCAATCTTGACCTTCGGATTGACCACGTTAGACTGAAATCGTACGATGATGTTCCGCTTTTTAAGGTCAGGTAAGACCAGATCGAGAAAACGATGAATAAAATCATTGAGCTCAATCTCGACTATGTCCAGTTGCTCATACATAGAGAAGCTTTTGAGAGATCGTAACAGATATTCAACCCGTTTGATCTCTTCATTCATCCGTTCAATGTAATCACGAAGTTCGGTTTGACTGACAGTTTGCCAATTCATATTTTTCAAGACACTCAAGGTCATTTTAATGGAATTGATCGGATTACCCAGTTCGTGACGAATGCCGGAAAAGGCATATCCCAATTGGTCCATAAGATTGACCGCTTCTGCAATGGATTCGAGACGGCGCTTTTCCGTGATGTCTCGAAAGAGAATACACACGAACCCACCGGGAAGTTGATACTTGGAATAGCCGATGATTTCACCTCCCGTTTGCACGGAAACCAAATCCATGAGTGTCGGCGCATCCTTATCGAGTCCCTCGTGAAATATATTCGATAACGCGGCATAACTGCTTGTCTCAATTCTTACTCCCAATACCTGTTTGGCGAACGAATTCACGAACACAACACGTTGGTTGGATGGATCGAGTATGATCAGGGCCATCTCCACATGCTCGATCACGGCACGGAGAACGGTTTCGCCAACATCATTATATGTCAAACTGCTGTCCGGGTCCATGTGTTGATCGCTTTATTCAAGATTGAAAAGTCAATTGTGGACTACATGAAACAAACATTCATCCAAGCAGAATATCATCTTCTCTTTCCCAATATACGTCCATAATGACAACAAATCCACAGAACACATGAAATGTTTTTTTCAGGGAATAATGAGATACACAATATGTATCATGGCTCAATCTGAGAATATCCTGTCCCCCTTTGGAGGCTTTACTCTCTTCCTGTCCCCCTTTGGGGGCTTTACTCTCTTCCTGTCCCCCTTTGGAGGCTTTACTCTCTTCCTGTCCCCCTTTGGAGGCTTTACTCTCTTCCTATCCCCTTTGGAGGGGGCCGGGGGGAGGACTTCACCGGATGCTGCCTACTCTTCGATGACTGCCTCGAGGGCAACACCTGTTTCCCGCCCGATTGGGCTCGGGGCAGGCTGACTCATGTCTTTTTTGTCCTTCTGCCGATCGCGCGCATGTTTGGTCATTCCTTGGTAGAATTCCACCCCCCGACCCCCGCCAGCGGGGGACAGAGCCGGTTTACGGCCCAAAACACGATACTCATCACGTTCGAAGTCAGACCTCGTCCCTTCTTCTCAAAATAGTGATGAAATTGGATCAGGTTAACACGATCCACCCCGGACAGTTGTACCAGCTTGTACGTTAACCTGAATTCGGATCACAATCAGCACAAATCCGTCTTTCTTTTGAGAGAAAAAACACTCCTCCTTCGGACCCAACGCACCATTGTCTCAACGTTCACCACTTTTTAGCAACTTTTGAGCTCAAAAATCGCAATGTGCCATACCCAACAACCAGACGACTGCCCCGCTGAAAATCCTCTACTAAAGGATAGATTGTGGTTCGTTTCACTCTCACAATCTATCCTTATTCGTTATGCCCCGCCTTTCGTCTGTCGGTCGCCAGAGAACATCCTACCAGACGCCGGGCAGCAAGCGGTAACGGACACGATCGACATACTCCCGGTAGCCAGGGAGTCTGGCAGTCAGTGTCCGATCCTCCAACACCGTTCGGAGCACGAAGAGCATGGCAATTCCGATGCTTGGCAGGACGCCCCACCACGAGCCCAGGACAACCGGGACGCACATGCAGAAGATGATGCCCGCGCCGTACATCGGATGGCGCACGTGTCGGTAGGGGCCGCCCGTCGCCACCGTGTGGCCACGGTCGTGCTGGATCCTAACCAATCGCGAAGCGAATGGGTTGGATCCCATCGCCCACCACACAATGACCAGCGCCGCCCCAAGGCCAAACCAGCCGAGGGCCCGGACACTCAGAGGTGTGGAAGACCATTTGAATCGACCCGCGTCCAAGGCTGCAACCACGAGCATCATGAGCAAGAGAACGGTGTAGACGCCCATCAGGACCTTGTCCCATCTTTCGACATCCGGGGCGACGCTGAGGCGTTCGTCCATTAGGGCCGGGTCGTGGCGGCGCATCCACATCCGCAGAACAAGGCAACACGTGAAGAAGAAGAATAGAAAGGCCCATGCCTCAAACCAGTTGAACCGACCTGCAGAGAGAAACAGCACCCCCGGAAAACATACCGCGCTCATGACGACCCGGAGAACACGTCTTCTGGCAGATCGCCTACGGGAAGAGCCATCGCGTCCCGTCGCCTCAGTGTCATCATTCACTACCATGTGCGGTTCCGGCGGCCCATGCCTGCATCATACGTGGGCATAACGCTGCGGCTTTGCGGCGAGGGAACCGAGTCCGCCAACAGCCGCTGGTTATGCTATTATTTTTAGGTTTTCGTATAAAAATTCAGGAGCGTAATCCGCCCCATTTGGCCACACAAGTGTATGTAACTCGTGATTCACGGAGAATCTTTTAAAAAATGTAATGTCTTTTAATGGCTCAAATATTTCCCCTGTTAATTCAGGCTCAAGATCAATTTCTCCCTCTGATCCATCAGAAAAATGAAGATAAAGCGTATAGTTTTCAACATACTTTGCGTGTGTAATTTTTGGTGTCATTATATCACTCCAATGGTTGAAGATTGTTTAATGGCCGTCTTGCCTCCGCCAGCCGCCAATTTTCAAGTAACTCGTCTTTATGAAGTTCTAACCACTCAAAAACAAGCCTAATCGCACGTTTGGGAAATCGACCATTGATGATCCCCGATTCTATTTCTACCGTAATGTCATATTCACCATATATAGCATGAAAATGTGGTGGCGAGTGGTCTCTATAAAACATTGCTATTATTATTCCGAGAAATCTTGATATTTCTGGCATAAGCTTATCTCCAGTGTTTATTCATTTCTTGCATAACTACGGTATAAAAGGTTTCCTGATAATGTCTTGAGGCGGCGAAATCGTCGTCTAACACTCATTATTGAATAGTGAACTGATTGCTTGCACATTAAGGATATCAACAGTATTTTCTCCTGTTTTCCAGCGTGTTATCAGGACCGGTATAACACGCTGGGGTGATCGTTGTGGTCAGAGAAGGTCAGTCGGACTTTTCACCCCCTTTCCCCTTTTCAATTCCATCGTACCGGGTCATAGGTGACTTGTCAATGGAAAATTCACCAGTATGGAGTTCACAGAATAAACAACAGACAACCCTGTTTTCGGGATACTATGGGTGCTCATTTCCAGTTCCCCGTGAGCCATTGAATAGTTGATCGTGTTCTCTCGTTCCTCGTGAATAAGGACTGAATTTTCACCTAATCAACCCCGGATAATGATCTCATTGACCCTATCGCCCTCAATCAAATAGATTCGGATGAAATCTCACACAAAAAAAAACAGTTTCAACTACAATCTGACTCGATGATAACAGCAGATGATTTTTAAACAACACAGGGACAAATCATCTGCTACTCACGGTTTTCTGTCGTCTGCGTTGGCAATGGCGATAGTCCGAGTTCTTTAAGAAACTCGTTGTGTTTGGCCGTTGATTCACGAATCTCCTTCTCGATTTCGACCAACTGTTTATGCGTGACCGACAGATCGATCTGCGGTTCCGGCTCGGCTGTGCTGACATAGCGTGAGATGTTCAGGTTGTAGTCGTTTTCTTCGATCTCTTTCATCGTTAC
>JAFGSJ010000157.1 GCA_016934675.1 bacterium
AGGTTTCGCATATTTATGCTCTTGAATTGGAAAAATAATCTGCGGCATCTGCGAAATCTGTGGTGCTTTTCTTTTCATTAATCAACGCTAGAATCTATGTTCTTGTTTTGTATTGAATTTTAACAATTGTATTCTATTAAATGAGATCAGAGTAATCAATATCGATAGTGTCTTTCGTTATCTGAGTAAGGATACAACATGTTCACTATTCGCACAGTGTCAGCATCGTTCCCTTTGCTTTTGATTGGCCTGCTTGGGTTTGTTCTGCATATGATCATACCGCCAATCAATGTTTGTGCTCAAGAAAAGCAGATAGCCGTGGTCATGTACAAAAAATCCTCCGTCTATGACGCGACCCTGGTGGGTCTCCGCTCGCATCTGGCCTCTACGAACACCGCCATACGCATATCCGACTTCGATCTGGCCGATGCCGGTTCGTTCGAACAACTCGAAAAGCTTGCGGTTGATGTGATCGTATCATTTGGGACTACGGCAACGGGCCAACTGATCGACCGGATCAAGGATATTCCGATTATCTTTACGGCAGTGCTTGGTCCGGTCCAGTTCAAGCTCGGGCAGGCAAATGTGACCGGGTCATTTCTGAATGTTCCGGTCCAATCACAATTCGTCGAGTTCATGAAGCTCTCGAAGAGTATACACAGGATTGGTGTCCTGTATAATCCGGAGTTGAATCGAGATAAGGTTGAGTCAGCCCGGACAGCCGTTCATGAGCTTGGCCTCGAGCTGATCGGTCTCGAGATCGGCGAATACAACGAGATCATTCCCAAACTGGATGCCTGGTTAAAAGGCATTGATGCGCTGTGGATCATAGCCGACAACGTGGTCTGCAAGCCTGTCAACATTCAGCATCTTATGTTGCAGGCCATGAAATATAAAGTCCCTGTTCTGGCCTTTTCTCCGGCTATTGTCAAAGCAGGTGCAGTGCTGGCCCTTTCGGCTGACTACCGTGACATCGGCAAACAAACGGCGGAACTGTTGCTTCAAGTCCTGAATGGAGTTGCTCCGGATAGTATCGAGCCGACCATGTCCCGGACCTACGAGCTGTATCTGAACAAAGGTATTGCCCAGAAACTCGGTTTGGGCCTGCCCGCCGATATGCTTCAATCCGCCCGTGAAATCTATGGTCAGTAATCCGTTATATTTTGGGTTCGGTTTCCCCCTTCAGTGTCTTTTTCAAAGCCGATGTCAGTGTGCTTTTAAGCGTACTCGATTTTTCTTCCGGGACCGCAGGCTGGATGACTGAAGTGATATCGATCCCGAGTGCGGATTTGAGTTGCTCGGCAGCCCCGATTAACTGCTTGGTGATGCTGGACCCTTCTCCGGTTTGCAGCAGGACCAGGCGATTGACCTTGATTTCCTGGATGGTCGAGACCATCATCTTCATCAAGTGTTCGAGTTTCTGCATCAGGAAAACGTCCTTGGCATTAGGACCGGCCTTTTTCCAGACCTCGATCATATGCTGCATGGCCTCGGCGGTCGCCTTGCCATTTTCTAAAATCGTGGCGGAGGCGGCTTTGGCCTGGGCGATCATCTGTTCTCGTTGGGCCTGGGCCGGTGTGACTACGTCGGCTTGAAGCTGTCTCTTTACTTGTTCGATACGGGCCAACTGCACTTTTGCCTCGGCTTCGACCCGGGAAATCTCGGCTTTGACCACGCCGACTTCCTGTTTGACCAAAGCGTCTTTCTTGGTGTTCTGGTCCGCGATCTTTCGCTCGATTTCCGCTTTCAATTCGAGTTCGAGGGCCTCGATCTTTTTCAATTCGGTTTCCATCTGGTTCTCGGCCGTTCTGACCATAGCCAGCGACTTGGCCTCCGCTTCGGCAATTCGGGCTTCCTGCCGGACCCGGGCATTCTGGACCCGACCGAGACTGTTCAGGTAATCGACATTGTCCCACACATTCTGGATTTTTAACGAGTCGAGTTTCAGACCCAGTTTATTCAAATCATTCTCTGCTTCCTCGATCAGGTTCTGGGCAAAAGCGATTTTGTCTTCATTGACCTGTTCCGGAGTCAGGGTTGCCAGGACACCGCGCAGATTACCTTCGAGTGTTTCCTTGGCGATTTTCATGATTTCAGCCCGGTTCCGTCCCAGGAAACGTTCGATGGCATTACCCAGATAGGGCTCATCCGAAGCAATCTTGAGATTGGCTACGCCCTGAACACACACAGGAATACCGCCCTTGGAGAAAGCATTCTCGACCTCGACATTGATGTTCATATTGCTGAGGTCAAGCCGGGAGACTTTTTCAAGAAATGGTTTTTTGATGGTCCGTCCACCGACAATACAACGATAGCCGACGATCTTCTTGTCAAGCGGTCGACGGTGATTGATCCCGGCGAAAATCAAGACTTCATCGGGACGCCCGATATAGAGCAAATTCTTCACAACCAGGGCAATAAAGACACCGGCAACCACAAAAATGGTCGTTAACACACCGATAAGTTCAAACATGGTTTACTCTCCTCACGACCGACGACTCAACGAGTCGAGGATTGTTTTTCTTTCAGGATCTCGGAGATATCAACGCCGATCGTCTCATTGACCGCCTTGATAATCGAGCTGATCGTCGCCGGGAAACCGGCCACATAATTACGCAATGCGTTACCCTGACCATCATCGAGCAGATTGACCTCACCAATTTCCATCTCCTTGATCGAATCGACCACGGTTTGGGTCAAGGTCTCGATCTGTTGGATCAGAAATATGTTCCGAGCCTCATCACCCGCTGCCGCCCACTGCTGGGCCAGCATTTCGAGTGTTTCGGCCAGGGCCTTGGCGTTTTCGAGAATCGGGGCGGCCTGGCCCTCCGCGATTAATTCCTTGGCCCGTTTATCTGCCAGGGCTGGTAAGACCACATCGGCCTGGAGACGTGTCTGTTCGAGCTGTTGTCGGAATTGCTGGAGTGCTTGCTCGGCTTCTGCCCGGGCCTCACGTGCTGACGCTTCGACCTCGTTCTGAATGCCGATAACCTGATTATCGAGTTCCGCCTTTAAGGCCTGGTATTTATTACCCGCTTGCAGAATTGCTTTTTGGGCATTTTCCTGCGAAACTTTGGCCTTAGCCATGCGATTGGCGTGAAACGTCTCGCTGGCACGGTTGGCATCGCTTTCTGCGATCTCGGCATCCTTGACCACCTCGGCGATACGCTTCCGCCCGATCGAATCCAGATACTGACTCTCATCTGAAACATGTTGTATCTTTAAAGTATCGAGCATCAAACCCAGCTTCTCGAGGTCCTCCTCGACCTCCTCCCCGACTGCCAGGGCGAATTTGAGCCTGTCCTCATTGACCTGCTCTGGCGTCAATGTGGCCAAGATATTACGCAGGTTCGCTTCCAATGTTTCCTTGGCTACGCGTTGAAGTTCCTTCTCTGATTTGCCCAGAAAACGTTCGATCGCATTGCCCACGATTTTGGGATTGTTCGAGACTTTTATATTGGCGATACATTGAACATTCAGCGGAATATTGCCCTTGGAATACGCATTCCGGACAGTGACCTCGATCGGCAGGGTCGTCATATCCATGGTATAGACCCTCTCGACTATAGGCATCCGCCAACCACCACCACCAAAGAGCACCTTCATATTCGATTCTTTACCATCCGGCAAGGAATATCGCCTGCCGGTAAAAACCAGCAACTCATTCGGAAAACAGACCCGACGAAATTGCTGGACCACCATTATCAGCACTACCAGGGCTATGGCGACCCCGAAACTCGTCGTGACCACACTTATGAGCGTGCCCAGAAAATCCGCCATGAACAGGGAATTCTGGCCCATGGCCATCAATTGTGAGTGCATGCTTACCTCCCTTTTGCAGGAAAATGATTATTATGCCAGTCTGATCATCTTAATATGTTAAACAAATAGTTGTCCAAAATATTCACTCTGACTCGTTATACGTGTCTTTATGAATCTGAATTCAGTAATTTTGTATTCGCCTGAACATAAACCACGTTCTCCTCAGAGCGAATGATTGTGACCAGATCACCGACTTTCAATTGCTCCGGATCGCTGTTCAGGGCGATCAATTCCCGGACTTGCCCGCCCAGTTCGATCTTGATCTTACCTTTCTGTTCCGCGCTAAAGGGCAGGCTGACCCTGCCCTCCTGTCCGATAAAATGTTCGTGACTCAGGACTGAACCTGTTTCGGAATGCTTCAACCATTGAATAACCGAAGCCGCCGCACCGCCTGATACAAAACCCACAAAAACAGCCAGTAGTAATGAAACCAACTCACCACTGATCTGTAACCCCCGCAAGACCGTGCCGGTCAAACCAAAAAATGCCATGAAAAAGACCCAGAACCGTAGTGAGAAAAAAGGCAACCACCAATCCTGACCACCCTGTACACTCACATGGCCCGCATCAGCCTCATGCCCCGCTTCAAGCTCATGACCAGCTTCGAGATCATGGTCCACATCCAGATCGTGGTCTACATCCAAATCGTGGTCTACATCCAGGCCATGGTCCAGTTCCAGATCATGACCCACATCGGCGGTCAGGTCAATGTCATGGTCCACATCATGGTCCCCTCCGAAGACAATCGTGGTCATGAGCATCACTCCACCAACGATCAGAGAGGCAAGATAAATGTAAAATAGTATCATGAACTTAACTCCTTGATATGTGCATTGCTTGATTTCGTATTAATTCCTTCATCTACTCACAATTCACTATACTCGAATTAAAGAACAAGCTCAAGCAAAATGGTTACGATCAGGAGTTATGTTCGTCTCTGCAGTACTGTCGGTTTCTGGGCAGGTTTGACGATGGAGCCGCAAGCGTACCAGCCCGAGGCAGTCACATTGGGGTAGACCATGGACTGTGGTCCGATGAGGCAACCCGGGTTCAGGACCGAATTGCATCCCGTCTGGACCTGATCGCCCAGGATGGCCCCGAATTTGCGCAGGCCGGTCTCGATGGTATTGCCCTTATATCTGACGGTTACGGGGGATTCCAGTATCTTGACGTTCGAGAGTTTGGTCCCGGCCCCCAGATTAGCCGCGGAACCCACCAGGCAATCACCGACATAATTGAAGTGCGGAGCCTTGGCCCTGCTGAAAAAAACGGAGTTCTTGACTTCCGAAGCATGGCCGATAACCACATGGTCAGCCAGGATAATACTACCCCTGAGATAAGCTCCGTGCCTGATTTCGCAGTTCCGACCGATGATGGTCGGCTCGGCGATGAACGCACCGGCCTCGATGACAGTCCCCTGACCGATTTCAATAGCACGACCTTTGAACGTGACCCCGGGAAACCGCTCCTGGTTATCGACGGTCGGCTTGATAGTATCCAGAGCATATTGTTTGATCCGGGGTAATACTTCCCAGACATAATCGGTCCCTTCAAAAAGCTCGGGATACGGAAATCCACTCAGGTCAAAATAGTAGGAAGCTTGCAATTCCAGATGTTCACTCATGGACACGTCCTCACTCTCAGTTCATCTTACGCATTAGCAGGTGTTACCAAAGTACATCCCAACTTTATTTTGGTGTTAGGTATTAGGCCGTTACCCAAAAAAATCGAGTAATGAAGGCTAAGTGGACTAATTATAAGGGTCGGGAACAGGCTGACATTTTACAAAACAAGATTTTTCATCAATAGATCGGCCACAAGATCGGCTTGTTTCTGGGCATTCTGCTTGAACAATTCCTTGAACTCCTCTGACTCCTGGAGTATCCTTTGAAAATCGGACTTGTTCAAGACATAGACGTCACAATATTTGCGGGCACGCGTTGAAACCGTTCGTCGTTCGGATAATATGAGCGATAACTCGCCGAAATAATCGCCCTTAGACAGAGTAGCATGGATGGTCCCCTCTTGATCGACGACGTCAGCATGGCCATCCGTGATGAAAAAAACTTCATTTGCCAATTCACCGGCCCGGGTCAAATATTCATCCGGACCGTATAACTGTGGTTGCAGGGCAGTCACCAGGGTGTCTAACAGCTCATGACCGCACCCCTTGAACAAGGGGACCCGATCGAGTATCTCGACAGCAAGATGGTGAATAATATCCCGGCGAAGAGACCTGGGCAGGTTCTGCAGAAAAGCCCTTTCATCAAATCCTTTGGTCCGAGACCACAAGAACTCGTAATAATTCAAGATACGCTGTCTGATCACCAGCGGCAATTTTCGATATTGCAGGTATTCCTTGACCCCGTCCATACGCTCCTGAAAAAGGGCTTGTCCCGCATCAATCTTGGAAATCATCGAGGCGATATTCCCGATAAAGTAGGCAAAAACAGCTACACCCACAATCATGACAAACGTCGCAAACAAAACCTCGATTCTGGTCTGGGGAGTTATATCGCCAAAGCCAACCGAACTGAGAGCAGTCACACTCCAATACAGTGAATAAAGGTACTTGGTAAATATATCTGTCGATTCCAGATGCTGTTGACAGACCCAACCCGATGCCCTGTTTTCAGGCCAGGCCGAAATATTATACCAGCCCAGGGCAATCCAATGAGTCGTGAAAAGCATGACCACAACCATCCTGGTCAATCTTACCAGGACCGGGAGTGTTTGCAGATCAGACTGCTTGTCGCCCAGATAGCGAAACGCCCGAAAAACACGCAGAGTGTGTGGCAAACCCAACAAACTGAGTACAGGCAAGCCGTTTTCTGTGAAAGAGGGTATGAAAAAACCAAACAGCTCATAGGGAAAATTAGCGATTACATCGATACAAAACCAGGTCTTTAAATAATTCAATGTTATAGAACGTTGATTAATAATCAGAATACCATTACGCGAATAGGCTGTTCGCATACTCATAACCATGTCAAAAAGAAAAAATAATGTTATGAGTATATCCAACACTCGCAACAAGAGAGTAGGCTCGATCGAATAAACAAAATTGAAGGGCATGATGAGGCCTGAATATAATGCTAACCAGAATGCGATTGAATTCCATACTCGCTTGAAGGGTGAATGCGGCTTAAACACCGGGATTTTCATGTTCATCGCTTCCAATAATTGTATATAATACGATCTGATTGATACCAAATGGACCTGACCCTCGATCTCATAGGTTATGCTAAAAAACCGGACAATTCAAGCCCAAAAAGGAAAAAGAAAACGGTCATGGCTGGAATGCATGACTACATCTGACAGCATCTGAAACCGTAACTCTCGTTTTATTTTCAGTCTGTGCTAGGGTATAGAGGATGTCTGGATAATCAGATTCCTCATTGAGGTATTGACCGGTTTCTTAACTATTATCTGAAAGGAGAAACCTTATGAAGGTAGACCTGAAAGAAACCTTCATTCACCATTGGAACAAGTTTTTTCCCGGAGCTGAATTACCCTTGGCTTTTTATTATTCTCCGGATGCAGACCCGAAATATCGTGTGCCGCTACCCAGAGCACATCGCTGTTTGTTTGCCGATTTAGCTAAAGCCCGCAAGGGGAAAACTGTGTGTTTAAATGTCGAGCGTGTTGGGTGCCGGGGCGGGAAACGCTATCTCGGCTTCGATCAAAGCCTGTCGCCTGATTTCGATTATTTCCTGTCCTGCGGCATCCCCGGCAAGCTCGAGGGCGAGCGTTACAAAAAATCACCCGAACTGGTCAATGAACTCATGAAGCACCAACCGGCCATGAAAGCCCCCGAACAATTCATTGTTTTCAAAAGATTCGATCTGTTGGATGAGCACGATGATCCGGCAGTCGTTATCTTCTTTGCCCCACCCGATGTTCTGTCCGGTCTCTTCACCCTGGCCAACTTCGATGAACCGCAACCCAACGGGGTCTTTGCGCCTTTCTGCGCCGGCTGCGCCTCCATTGTGCACTATCCTTATCAAGAACTCGTATCCACACATCCTCGGGCGGTCCTCGGTCTGTTCGATGTCTCAGCTCGACCCTATCTGCCGGCATCGGTCCTGAGTTTCGCGGTACCCTGGCCCAAATTCGTCCGCATGGTTGAGAATGTTCCCGAGAGTTTCTTGATCACCCCATCCTGGCAGAAAATCAAAAAAAGACTCTAACTATTTCAAACCATAGGATTTCAATTTCAAATTGACATTACTTCCCTGTTTGAATTGAATATAGCCAACACCGGGATCATAGTAATACCGGTTATAGGTCGCAGTCGAATTATCATAGTAACGATACACAAAACATGTGAACGTTCCGGCTGGAACTGTCGCACTCTGACCGGTGGATTCGACCGTAATGGTCGTCGAATCATAGTTCCAGGTATCACCCTCACTCGCCGGATATTTCAAATACATCTTGCCGCTGTGCGGACTTGATTCCAGACCATAATCATAGAGCCCGTCCGACTTGTTGTTCATCAGAAGGACCTCATTGATCCCGGCCCCTTTCACTCTGATCCGAAACACCGATTCACCCGATACGGTCGTAGTCCCGATCACTTCGTAGATGACCTCATAGCCCATAAAATCATACTTCCAGATATTACCGATGTTCAGGGGCATGATCAACTCACCCGATGAATCATCGTCATCGTCATCCTCCTCCAACTCGTCCAGAAAATCGCAGCCCATGCCCATAAACGCAAAAGTAACGATAACTAACAGAACGAACAAAAATGCTTTTACTCCTTTCACTAATTCTAACATGACCCTACCCTTCCTTTCTGTTGCGGTCCATGTCCATGGACCAGAAACGATACAAATCTCACCAACCTTTTCTTTCCGTACATTTTCTCATGACTCCCCTTCTCACGCTTGAGCACACTTCTCCGAGAAGCAATTTCCTTGCCAAGTTCAAAACATGAGCAATCCTTTAGCGTAACTTATTATTAATAAAGCTTTTTCAAAAATGTGTCATCGAACAATGACTCGGTTCCGGATTTCTGGACTCTTCGATTGTGAGCATTATCATCACATAATTTTGAGTCGATACGGTTAGAATTCCTGTCGAAGTCATGTCTTGCCTTGATATCGGCGGTGTGAGAAAATCCTCACATTGAACCTATGGTCATTCTTGGCAAAAACAATCCGAAGTATCGAGCAGCACAGTGTGCTTCAGGATTCTTACAGGACTTCACGAAGCCGCGTGAAGGGGCTGTCGATTTAATCATGCTGCGTTACCTCTTCATGTTACCCTTTTGATATGAATGTGGTAGACGCGAACATGATTTCTCAAAAATGCCCCACACTATTTTCGTCGCGTAGCGACGATCACCGCAGGTCCGAAGCACCGCCTTTCAAGGTGGTGCCCCCGTCTCAAAGCCTCAGGCTGCGTAGCTGCCTTCTTGCAAAGTAGAGGGCCAAAGACAGCCAGCCAACATTTCAGATGTAGAGAAGGGCAGCGTCGCAGCCCATGATTCCTGTTCTGACCGAAACCAGGCTGAAGCCTGGTTCTTCGGACCTGCGGTGTGTGCTGCTACGCAGCATAGAACAAGAATAAACCGAAAACACCTTCAGGAGGTCGAGAGAAAGAATTTTCAGCTTCTGGGATGGATTTGAGTTTCAGGATTCGGTCATAATCTCGAGCAGCCGCGTCAACGCGGAACTCATACCATTGTACCAGGCGGGACGAGGCGCTGCTGAAGACCAACGCTCGTCCTGAAGGTATGCTTTTCCTCTTTCAAAGAAAGACGAACTCGAACCAATGTTGACCCCAATGCAGGCAAACTCCCACCCTGGTACAATTAGGGGGTCGAGAATTAGATTCTTTGGCTTCTGGGATGGATTTGAGTCTCAGGATTCCGACATAAGCTCACGAAGCCGCGTCAACATTATACATTCTTTCATGGTCTCACCGGTTTTCCACCGCCTGGCCCCACAGGACTCGAGGGCGGACGGGCTGCGCCGCCGCCCATCCTGTGGGACCATTCATTACTTGCTCAGCAGTTTTATTGTATTTACTACAATCATGCCTACCCAATTCCTATGGTATCGTCCTCGCAAGACGGAAACCGATGTCGTAGCGTGTATAGAAGGGGTTGACCGCATTCCGGCACGCCACCCGGCAGAACCGGGCATCAGTATTCCAGCTACCACCTTGTAACATACGGTACATGCCACTTTCTGGCCCGGTATAGTCAGTCGTATCGCCTGGATAGGTTTCATTATACCAATCCCAACACCACTCCAACACATTGCCGTGCATATCTGACAGGTTCCACGGATTTGATAATTTGCTCCCCACTGGCTCGGTCTCATTTGTATCATTTGCACAATACACCGCATACTGCTCCAGCGTCGGATGCGTCCCCGCAGTGCAGGACGTACAATTGCCCGAAGTGTAATTCGTCTCATTACACGAAAAGGTAGTCGTCGTCCCCGCACGGGCTGCATACTCCCATTCACCCTCGGACAACAAACGATAACCATTCGCATCAAAATCACAGTAAAACGGACCGGTCGTATAATTCGTAGCATCCACCGGAACCGTGAACGACGCATCAGTGTAATAACAACGGTCAAAACCGTTCTGCAGTGACAGTAGATTGGCAAAAAGAATAGTCTCATACCAGTTCATGTACTGTGTTGGATTACTCATCCCCGAACCATACGACGTATGCGTCGGATCTGCCGGTAAACTGGGTTGCACGGCCCGTAAATCTGCCCACATTTGACGTGTGATTTCGGTCTCCATCACCGCTATATTTCGGGTCAGGGTGTGATTAAACTGTATCTCAGCTGTACCATTTCGGCATGGCTCATTCGTTGGCGATCCTTGGGTAAAGGTCCCACTTGGCACATAACGTACGTTCCCTACAATAAGATCGGTGGCATAAAGATCTCCGGCCATCAGACCACTGTCAAGATACGTGAAAGCATCGAGCGCCGTCGTCACGCCCCATTCCACCGAGCTGACCACCACATCACCCAGACCCGGTGTTGACGTTGATCCGGTCAGCACCGTGACCGAGGAGGCGGTTTGCTCTATAATCGTTGCCGACACATCACACAGGGTCACACTGTAAATATCAGAACCGGAACCCAGATATTCACCGCTGATGACCACCTCGGTCCCACCACTCTGCTCGCCTTCATTCGGGACCACCGAGGTGATCAGTCCGGGATAGCTGAACGAGTAGGGCCCTTCGGCCCCACAGATTTCGGACCAGGCCGCGATGTGGTAATACCAGCCCTCGACCGTGTCGCAGGCCGTATCGATCCACTGGATATTGGGTAAGGCCCCATCCATATCGACCACATTATGGGCATACAGCGGCCAGTCTCCCCGAGGAATACTCGGGTCGTCCGAACGGTAGATATTGTATCCCGTGACCGTGCTGGGATGGTTCGGATCAGCAAAATGAAGACGCGGACAGCCTTCATAACAGGGACAACCGTCCGTGATCAGGTCCACCTCGTAGAGATAGACCGGTTCGCCGGGCCCGTCACACCCGACCACGAGCCCGGCATCGATATCGAGGTTGGTCTCCGGATCAGCCAGCACCACCGGGCCGGCCAGACCGGTCACCCGGTCCGGATCGCTATCCAGCGTGTCATCGCTCCCCTGTGCGGTCAAAGTCAGGGAATAGCCTTTGGGGGCGATGAACTCGACCGAGTAGCTGCCTGCAGCCAGACCGTCAAACGAGTAATAACCGCTGCTATCGGTCAGGACCGAACCGATGAAAGCCATGTTCTCATCGTAGAGCAGGACCGGTATACCGGCGAAGCCGGGCTCACCCACGTCCTGCAACCCGTTTTCATCCAGGTCCTGCCAGACCCAGTCCCCAAGTTCACTACTTCGAGCCGGCACGCTCAGGACCGAAGCGTCCGCGACCATGAACACAACCAGGGCCAGCACGAAACACTCGAGAG
>JAFGSJ010000158.1 GCA_016934675.1 bacterium
AAAAACATCAAAGTCGAAACCACGTTCGGCCAGAATCGCGGCAATATTTCTGGTAATGACCGTCTTACCGGTCCCGACCAGACCATCGATAAAAATACAGTGCGTCTTCATACGGATCCTTCACGCAAAGCAGAGTATTGGAATTTTGGGATGAATGCGTCCTCAACCTACCAGGATCACATGCTTTTGTCAATGCTTTCAAACCATTCCTTTACCGCCCGGTCAAGCTGCTCACGCGTCTTTCGGGTCTTAGCCACGGGATCGAAACGATAACAATAATGCAGGTTTATGATCTGTCGGCAATCCGGAAGTGAAGAATTGGCTGCAGTACTATCCTGAAGCCTGTTAATAAATACGGGCAGGGACTCATGCGGGGAGCGTCTATATCCCCTGTGCTCCAGATAATTCAGAATTTTGAACAGGGGCGAATCAGAACCCGGCCTGATTCGTTGCACGTTTTTCTCTTTGATGTGCCGCGGTAAGAGTGGTAAGCGAAACCTGGTATAGAGCCGCCCAATGAGGACCAGGATCAGTATCCCCCCCAAAAACCACCAGAGTGTGTCCAAACCCCGGAGATTGTGATGTATCCTCCAGGTCACGAAGCGAAAAACGAGCCAACTCCAGAAGTCCTTTATGGTCCGAACAATGTGTGTGTGCGAACTGTTGAAATCAAGCCAAGAAGGCGGCGTGGGATCGAAATCATGCCACTCCCCCTGATAATAGGCCGAACACCAGGCATGAGCATCGTGTTCGCGAACAATGTGACATCCTTCGAGTTGACTGTATTCATGGACTAAAAAACCGGTCACATAGCGTGTCGGTATTCCGTATGATCGTAACAGCAGCGTTGCGGCTGTTGCGAATAACTCACAGTGGCCCATACGTGCCGTATCCAGAAAATGACCGATTTCTGTTTGATCTAGACCGGCCAGGGGCTTGTTGAGCGAGTAATCAAAATCACGTCTGAAATAAGCCATGACGGTTTGGATTGCCTTTTGGGGAGCCAGCTCGGAAAGTCTGAGTTCCCGACCGACTCGTGTCATGACTTCATGATCAACTTCAGGGACGATCATGTCCATCTCCTGTGGCATGGGCATGGTTTGTGCCGCCTCATTGAAGTAAACGGTATAGGCCAACAGGGCGGGCGCTTGCTCAACTTCAACCACATTATAGAACGTTCGCTTGACCCTCCCTGCCTGTAACGAACCGATTCTGAAAGAGCCACGTGGCAATTTGAGGAGGGTCTCATCTTGTTTGAGCAGTTCGAGGACAGTTATCTGCCGGGCATGACCATGATAATCACACAGGTCCCAGGTTTGGCCGTCAAGAACGGGGCTGAGTGGGTCTGCCGAACTGGGTTTTATGGACCAGATCGACCGCCCGGATTGATCAAGATACCAAAACTCATTATACACTGCTGTCCGCAGAAGCATGGTCCCATCTGCCGTCTCGACATTCCTGACCCGAAACAACAAGGTATCGCTCAGATTCAGTTCACCAAGTCGACCGAGAAAGCAACTATTTCTATTGTACGAACCGGTCTGGTGATTTTCGGCGATCATCCATTCGACAATTTTCATGTCAAGATATTGATGCAGCAATCGCAATCCGACCTGGGCCAGGTAGCCCAAGCCCACAGCCAGGCACATCACCAGTAACCAGCTCACCAGGTGATATCGTCGTGCTCTCAGCGGGAACAGGGCCCAGGCGATGAGCAGGACCATCCCGAGATAAAAAAACATCGAGGGCTGATTATTGAGGCTTGCGGACAAGATCACCAACATAAAATAGGGATAGCTCAGATCGACCGTATAGGCCCGTCCCCGCTCAAGCAGAGCGGGAGAATGCCGAAATGAATAAAACAGGGCCGATAAAGGCAGTTTTTCATGGGTGCTATAGAGTTGCACTAAAAGAAGAGGTGCAAAGGCAAAGGGCAGCAGCAGCATAAGCAGGAACGGGACTTTCTGAAAACCGTGCTCGCTCATAAGATAAAGACCGAGAGCAAATACTATGACCGCAGTCAGATCTGAAACCCGATTAAAAAAAACGACGGGGAAACCGTAGCGGACCCGGATAACTCTTGAACATTCAATACAAACACTTAACGCAACGGCCCCAACCACAAGATCGGACCGCCAGCCCCAAAAGAGAAGCGTGGCACCTAATAAAAGGGGAGGTGTCTTCATAAGCGTGCCAGTTCCTCCCGGATATGACCAACGGATAGAACCTGTATCATCCTACCTTGCTCATGGAACCGTTCCCGTTGTCTTGCCGCTATCCTGTCATTCGAACAGAGTAGAAATGAAAGATCTGGAAGATTATGGGCTTTCAGCCGGTCCAGAAAATGCTCTCGCTCCGGGTCCCATTTCAAGAAAAAACAGATCACACTGCTCAATTGATTGGACCGTGACTGAACGAGATTGGCCAGATGACTGAATTTTTTGTCTCGGCATGGTTGGACACAGGCAAGGACTTCAAGGGCTTTATCGATCGTGTTGAGGCCCCGTCCCGTGGTCAAACAATACGCTTCAGGGCCGACAAACATGAGCTCAAGAAGGGCATCTCGGGTGAGGGCGGTGCAGACAAACGAAGCTGCTAATGACACGGCTTCCTCGAACAGCATTTCCTCTTCCTGGTCCATGAACGTATCTAAAACAAGTGCATGGCGCACGAAAAACTCCTCTTCATACTCTTTAATTATCGGTTTACCCGTTTTAGCCCAACTTCGCCAATGAATCCGGCGAAGTGCGTCACCCGGACGATAATCCCTCAAGGCAGTAAATTCCTGAGCATCACCGACGGAATAGGTGAGGTGATGTCCGCCGGGTTGATATTTACGGGAGCCCGGCAAATCAAAATGCGGTAAAACATACCTCCGGGGCAGAACTAATAATGTTTGGGGATGGCTTGTTTTCTTCTGGGCCCTGAATATATTGAATGGGTCCGGTTTCATAAAGTATAGATTTCGCAAGATGAGATAGCCCCGTTGGATTGGTGTGATTGACATGCCGATTTCGCACGTATCCCCAGTCAACAGGGGAGGAATGTGCTTGTGCTTGATTGTCCCTGAAAGCATCATCATCAACAAAGAACTCGTTTTTTTCTTTCGCTTGAAGCCTGCTCTACCCCCGACGTGCGCAGATACAAAACCTGCTTCGGCTACATCCTCAATAACGGATAAACCCTGTTGGGTCCTCTTGGTGAGATTGGTAACAGTTACATCGTATTTCAATTCTTGACCGACTGTTCCAAAACGAGGAAGTCGTCTGTGGACTGAAAGTCTGCCCGGGAAAAAGAGCGAAAACACAAAAGAAATGAGAATGATCGTTCCAAACAAAGCGAAAATCTGATAGGCAAATGTCCGGTAGGTATCGATACCCAGACCCGCCGCCAGAAAGACCCCCACAATAAAGAGCGTCCCCACCGCGCTACAACGCCGCCTCATCCCGAACAGGATCCTTATGGCTATCCGGCCCATCCCGTGACTCTCAAATGGGGACCCGGGTCGTTTTAACGATCTCGTCGATGACCCGTTCTGACGTCAAACCGGCAAATCGGGCCTGCGAATCCAGGGCCAGCCTGTGAGCTAATACCGCACAAGCCACTTCCTGGATGTGATCGGGATAAACAAAATGAACACCGTCACAAAAAGCGAGGGCTTTTGCCGTTTTCATTAAAGCTAATGAGGCTCGGGGGCTTGCTCCTAACACTACCCCCTCGTGTGATCTCGTCTTATTCACCAGCTCGACTATATAGCCTTTCAATTCATCACTGATTCGTATCTCCTGAATTGTCTGCATGATAGCAAGCACATCGTTCATGGTAGCACAAGGTTGGACCGCATCGAGCGGATGTCCCACTCGCTGGTCTGTTAATATGCTGACCTCTTCAGCCGGACTGACATATCCCAGACTGATTTGTAAAGCAAATCGGTCCATCTGGGCCTCCGGTAACGGATAGGTCCCCCGTGATTCTATCGGATTCTGCGTTGCTATCACAAAAAAAAGGGTCTCGAGTAACCAACGTCGACCATCCAAACTGACCTGCTTCTCCGCCATGGCCTCGAGTAAGGCCGATTGGGTCCGAGGTGAAGCCCGATTGATCTCATCAGCCAACAGTATATTCGTAAAAATCGGACCGTGATGAAAGCGAAACGATTGGTCTTGTGGGTTAAAAACCGAAATACCGAGTATATCGGATGGGAGCAGGTCCGGAGTGAATTGCACGCGCTTGAAATCAGCCGAGATTGTCTTGGCCAAAGTCTTGGCCAAGGTCGTTTTGCCTGTTCCCGGATAATCCTCAAGCAGTACATGGCCACCACTCAGAAAACCGGCCAACAATTTTCTGATCGAATGTGATTGTCCGCGAATGACCGTGCTGATAGTCGCAGTGATACGCTGATACAGAGCATTCTGATTTACAAACTCGTCATTTTCAACCATTCAAATACTCCCTATTCAAATACTCCCCGACCCGATCGGTCCAGAATTACATGCCTCATGTATTTTTGTATGTAAAATCAGCGTTATTTCTTGTTCGACCTGTTTTCAAGGTCGTGTGCGTAACGCCCTGATAGGATTAAACCGATAAGAACAGGCCCGAATAAAGCGATGATATGAATGATAATGTTACTCTCAGTTATACTGGCCATCTTATGATAGGGTAGTGCATTCGCTACCAGCCCGTAGATACAACTGGCGATCATCATGGCTAAAGCAGCATAACGGTTGACAGGATACCAGATATTGTCACAAGACAGGGTTCTGGGAGCCCGAACCCCATAAATACGGTTTCGCGGTATCAGACCGAATAGTAATGGTAATGCAATGACAAACAAAATAATAGCCGGAATAGCAAAAGGTTGTTCGAGCACGAAATCTCCCCCGCATAGCGTTGAAAAGAATGAATTTGAGTTATTATCATACCAGGTTTTATTCTTGGGATTCATTGTAGCACAAAATCAAGGTACTATCATCTGTTGCCTTGCTATAACAATGAGATGGCTGAAGGATTATATCTTCGCTTTGCATTATCACGCTGATGTGGTATACATTCTGTGCAAAAAGGGGATGTCTTTTTCTTGAAATCGATGTTTCGAACACGCTACGTTTTCCTGTTTCTTCAGTGATAATTATGAGAAAAATTTCAATGCATAAAGCTTTTTTATCAAAAACAATCCTTTTCTGTGTTTCTTTAGCCCTCATCATAACCACATGGCGGGCGATCATATACGAAGCTGATAAACATCCATATTATTTAGATGAATGTGTCAATACGCGTGCAGCAATTAATTTAATCAAATATTTGAATTATACCGATATTCTCCGACGCGCATACCCGCCTTATGTCACTACGGGTTTTGGGGCGACATGGCCTTCAGCAGTAGCGTGGTTGTTGCTGATCAATAATCTTTTTGAAGCACGCATTTTTATCAGCTTTATCGTCTGGATACATTTCGGTCTGATCGTTTGGTTTTTTTTCCGGCGGCGGAACTATAATCCTTACTCGATTATCTGCCTTATCTCTATCTTGTGGGCCCTCTCACTGAGATGTGTGTTTTGGTACGGGTTTCTGCTCAACATGGGAGAATTGATCGGTATACTCTGGATTGCGACTTCTATTCTCTTCTTCTCCGCTCGAAAAGGCCACCCTTATTGGGCAGCTCTCTGTCTTGGAATCGCGGTCTGGTCCTGTAAATTGATCTACTTACCCGCTGCACTGGTCCTCGGAGTGACCTATTTCCTGTATGACACATATAAAAATGGGAAATGGGGCGTTAACCGTTTTCGAGTCGCGGCCGGTCTGGGACTAATGTTTTTCTTGCCATTATTGCTTTGGATGTCATTGATTTATTTGAAGTTTGGCTATGCTTCTCTGGAAAAGTGGTGCATGGATTTGGGCAACTACATTCAATCCAACCCAACAGCCTTAAAACGAACATCAATTTCACACGGATTACAGGCACGTTCCAACAACCCTGTTGGTGAGTGGTATAGATTATCTGCGGGAACTCAATTCAAGATTCTCTGTTCAACTTTTGGTGCATGTTGTTTGGGATTCTTCAACCTGTGGTTGTTCAGAAATAAACGGAAGGGGTTAGGCTACTGGTTTCTTTTGGGATCATCGATTATTCTTGCGGTATATACTCAATGGTATTTCCTGTGGGATTCCCGCATGTGGCAACGACGTATTCAGCCCGGCATGTATCTGGGCATTGGGGTGTGTATTTATTGTTCAGTTCAAATAATAGAGACATATTTGTCTCGGCAGTATTGGTCCAGGCTTATTGCTCTTCTAGCTCTGATTGTTTTACTGTTCCAGCCGCCACAGGCCTGGAGATACCCTTTACTGAGGCCAACCCCAACTTATGCACGGTTATGCCAGGAAATTTTGAGTGTACCGTTGAGTCCGCAACCGTGACTGATTAGCGTCTCAGATGAGTACAATGCGAATTGTCTCGTAAAGAAATCATCGCGATTTTGGAATCGAGCAGATTATTAATAATCCCATTCGTGTTTTTAACGGGTACGGATCCGGAATGGGGCAAGCTTTTGCCGGTCGCGTTACAGAGAGGGTCCTGTGAAGGTGGTGGGAGCTGCTGGAAGAGCAACGTGTTTTGATACTGTGACCGGATATGCTCAAGCTGTTGGGCCGGTGCTATGATATAAACTGGTTTCCCCGACGAAAATCCCTGACAGAGCACATCTGTTACATGATCGTTATAGTCTTTCGTTCCATCCTGAAACAAGGTTTTATATAACGAAGCAATCCTCTTTTTTTGGATTGTCGTAATATTAGCATTGTTTACAACTGCCAATAATTCTCGTTGCATGTTCTTTTTGGTAAATAGTGTACTGGTATAGAGGGTGTAACCAGGGAAAAGCGATAGTGTTCTCAATTGACCGACCTGAGCAAAAATAACAGCCTGGGACGGTATCTGTTTTTGAATGGATAATAACGAGTGGTGCAATGCGGTAGCATAGCCCCTGCTTTTTTCTTGAAGCCGAAAGGAATTATATCCTCCCCATATAACCTGGAAGCCTAGAAATATCAGCACAATGGTCCCTTTCAATCTCGACGAAAGCACGGGCATGATAAAAACAAGATATTCGATTAACATCAGAGTCACGATTATAGCCGGAATGAAGATGGGAATTAAAAACCTCATGAGTGATTCCGGATTAAGGGGGAGCCAATAATAGGCCGAATACAGGATAAAAAGAGGAAATATCCAAACAGAAAAATAGAGCGCCTGCCGCGGTTTGGTCCAAAACAAGAAGAAAAGTCCGATTAATGTACTGAAGAGTAAGGGGCCTAGACCCGACTTGAGCAGTGTTTTGACATACAATGGGCAATTATGGAAAAAATTGTGCCCTGAAAAGGCAGTTTGCTCCTCAACCAAAGAATAGCCAGTCAAAAAAGGATGGCCATAAACTGTAGCATGATAATATAAAACAAAACTAATCGGAATGAACAAACCACACAGAAAAGAACCACAGGACAATAGTTTTGTAGTAGGTCGCTCGAAAAAAAAGGCGATAATACAAGGCAAAATCAAGAGTGAATCAGTATATCGTATTCCAGACGCAATACCCAGAAAGAGACCCGCCCCACAATAAAACGCAAGACTCTTGCGTGTGTTCCGAACAGATGACTGTCCCCACCGATAGAAAAGAAACGCATAGGTTAGAAAAAAAAGACCCGAGGGATGGGCCCATTGATCCGTTGCCATGGTATAAAACATGGGTAGAAGGCTTAATAACACAACGCCACAGTACGATGTTTCCCTTTTTACCCAAGTCATAAGGAGCCAATACAATCCCAGCAGTGTAAGCAAAGAGAAGAGAGGATTGAGATAAAATGCAGCTTTGAGTCCCACTACTTTCATGGTCAAGCCCAAGATCAAGGGAAAAAGCGGGGGGTGTTTGGAATAGAACAGTCCCTTTTCGGTCTCGACCAAATGCTGGGCCATAAAACTCAACTGATTTTCGGGTACAACGTTAAATCTGTTATAGAGTTGAATTGTTCGAGCTGGAAGAAAATAGCCCAATTGGTCCGGTCCGGATAGAACAGGAACCGTTGAAAAATAAAGAACAATGCCATATGCCCCCAAGTAAAGAAAAAATACAATCCGTAAGACCCGTCTCATATGTTCATTCTTTCGTCAGTTTTCAACGGCTATCTGACCTGTGAACGAAAGTGAAAAATGCAATCGACGATCGGATTATGACCCGATTGACCTTTTCCGATACGGATTGCGCCTCAAAAGATGTAAATCGGATAATCAGACCAGCTTAACTCTTCGCGAACACCTTGGCGACCTCTTTCAATCTGCTCGAACAAAACATTTCCCCACCTCTATCCCAGCCTCGTTATTCCGGTTTATACCCCCGGAAAAAGCGTGAAAGTTTCTTGGCTGCCGGGCATTTATCGAAAAGGTATTTCTCCGCTTTCTCGAAATCCTGAGTACCGAAGAGTAGATCGCCAATCACCTCGATTGCCAGCTTGCGCGAGATGAGTTCGGCCTTGTATGCGGCGACGGTTTCCGAGCATAGCTTCGCCCGCTCATCGGATATTTCCCGTATTTTTTCGAGATTTTCCTTTTTTCCGTCAAAAAGGACAATGTTGTAATAGCCGCCGACGCCGATATTGTTTTTCGAGGCCAGGTTCGTGGCCTGGATGATGGAAATAACGGCTTCGACGGGGTCAAGGTGGACCCGGCGGGCTTCGAGGGTTTTCGTGCCGACAAAATCGGCAAATTCGAGGTCCGAGGTGTCCTGCCCCGAGCCGATAGATTGGAAGATGGCCTGGACCGGTTCGAACGAAAAAGTCATCATATTGAAGTAGAAGATGCGGAAGCCTTCCTGTGGTTCATAGCCAGACAGGATGCCCCGGTTGACATAGAGGAATCGTAAGTCCGGGGCATTTCCTTTCCAGGTCATGGCTGCCTGGGCCTCTTCGATGATTTCCTTTTGATTAATATCGACTTTCCCTGACTTGGTCTCGTAATATCCTCTGATCAGGTCGTTGCCTTTGAAACCATAGCGATGAAAGAGGTATTCATCAATGTGGTCACGTTTCATGCGGCACAGGTGCTCGAAGATTTGTTCAGCCAGGTGTTCGATGGTCAAAAAGGTGGCAGTCTTTCGCATGACGGTGCGTTTTTCGTATTCTGCGTTGATAAGATTGGTGGTGATTTTTTTGATTTCCTCGCTGACGGCGCTGGTCCCCGAGCCGCCATACGCTGCTACCAGGCCGAACTCTTTTTGGATTCCGGGAGGGATCACGGGCAGGATTTTGTCCCCGACATCACCTTTTCGTTCCATATTGCCCCAGCTTACCTGCTCATCACAGACCATGGCTCCAGAGTAATCATCAAACCTGATTGCATTGACAACCGTCATGATCTGGCCTCCTTCTTGAGGGTGGAAATCGCGTTTTTATAACCGCGCAGGAAGTGTTCGAGTGCGGCGGGATTGGGTGTGGCTTTAAAGAATAGTTCCTCGATCTTGAGTACGTCTTTCTGTTCGAGGACCAGGTCTTTGATCAAAGCCAGGGCTTTGTCCCGGGGGATGTGCTCATGAATATAAGCCGTAGCGATTTCGAGCGCGAGTTTGGCCCCATGTCCGGAGTATTCATGATAGCGTGCCCGATGTTTCCGGGCAGAACCGTCCAGCATGACAATCTGGGGATAACCACCGACCTCGTGATTAAAGCGAGCGGCCGCTTCGAGAGATTCGAGCAGGACCAGGAGTGCTTCTTCGGCTTTCAGGCCCTGACGGCGGCGTTGCAATTCCATGGTGCGGAAGATGTCGATAAAGGCGAGGCTGGCGGCGTCACTCCCCTTGCCGATGCTGTCGAACAACCCCGTCCCGAGCATGACCACGCCTTGTTCTCCAGACCACTCATACCACTGAAAGCCGTCTTTCGGATCGATCCCGGCCATGAGGGCATGTATCTCGAAAAGAGATTTCGTCCGGGGAAAATCCTGCGAGTATTTGGTCCATTTCAGAGCGTCTGTCCGGACTTTTTCCTGTTTGATCTCGACCTTTTTCCCATCTACTTCGAAAAAACCGCGATTCAAGTCATTCGTATCGAAGCCATAGGCGAATCTGAGTTGATTATCGATCCGCTTTCGGATAGCCAGATTGATTTGCTCGAAGGTAATCTCGGCTACATCACGGAGTGTTTCGATAGGTCCCTTACGTCCGGACGAGTCGGGCTCCTTGATGATCCGTTCAATATGCTTTTTGGCCTGGAGTACTGCTTCGTAGGTAATGGCCGGATCGCCATCCAGACCTATGACGGCTTCGAGGCCGGAACTCTCACAAAACTTTTCGGGTAACAGCGGTTGGAGATTATCCAGGAATAAGGTCCGGCGGCTGCCGCGCCGCCAGAATTCTTCATCGGCTATCATGATACCCGATTGGGCGTTGATTCTTATCAAATTGACGACTGACATTGGTCTGCATTCCTTGTTTTAAACGATCAAGTCGATGGCAATCAAACAGATTAGTTGTGCGAATTGATACAACTGGTCGATTTCGACGTACTCGTTGGTCATATGGAAGGCCGTGTCGTCGCCTGGGCCATACCCGACCGACAGGATATTATGGAAATTCATACTCTTGGCAAAGGTCCCTCCGCCCAGACCGAAGGGGACAGGCTTCAGGTTAAAGACAGCCGCATTTTCCTGGATCGATTTGACCAGAACATTGTCCGGATTGATTGAATGTGGCATGGTGCTGCTTTCAATCGAGAACGCAAAATCATCCGCGATGTCAGACGACAATTTTTTCAATTCAGCCACAACGCTTTGATCGGTCTGGCCCGGGACGATGCGAATGTCGATATCGCAGACACATTCGCTGGGCACGATGTTGGCCGCGGCCCCACCGCTGATCTCTCCGACATTGACCGTAGGTTTGTCCAGGAAAGGATCCGGCTTATATGCCAAGCTGTAATCATCCAGTTTGGCCAGAAAACGGGCCATTTTATTGATGGCGTTGACCCCGAGATGGGGCGTCGATCCGTGAGCTTGCACGCCCTTGGCCGTGACCCTGACTACCATTCTACCCTTTTCGGCCACATCGATTTTCAGCATATTTTCACCAATATCGGGGATAATGGCATAAGTCGGATCGATCAGTTTGTGCTCCATGAGATAGTGAATGCCATAATCGATGCCATCGGGGTCCGTCGCTTCTTCATCAGCCAGGGCTGATACTTGAAGTTGCCCGCTGATCGGCGCATCACCGATCACGGTTTTCATGACTTTGGCTGCCAACATGGAGGAAGCAAGCGGGCCTTTATTGTCCAAAACGCCTCGACCATACACCTTGCCGTCTTTCTCGGTCATGACGAAGGGATCGGTGTCCCAGCCCTTTCCGGGAGGAACAATATCCATGTGACAAGCCATGAACAGCTTCTTGTCACCGGCCTCACCCCGGCCAACATAACCGATGACATTGGGACGACCTTCTATCCGCGAGTGTTCGTCATACGGAATACCCCACTTCTTGAACTCACGCTTGACAATCTCGGCAACCTGCCACTCCTCACCGCGTATCTTCAAATAATCAAAATTGGCCAGTTTATCCGAAGGGACATTGACCGTTTTTTTCGAGACCATTTCCCCGAGTAATGAAAGAATTTCCCGCGTGATTTCGTCTCGATGTTGTGAAAAGTGTGCCTTGATTTGTTCTTTAAGTTGGGCTTTGTCCATGAGATTTCTCCCTTTTAAGGTACGTGTTTAAAAAACGTTCTGTTATGATGGCACAAGAAAGTTTATATTAGCCCACTCACAGTCCAAGTGCAACCAGGCCAGTTTCAAGTGCTTGCCTTGACAAAATGAGTGTCATATGAAAAAATCCATTGATTGACATTGATAGTAGAGGAATGTAAGGGATTGATCGAACAGATGTGAGGTCTGGGCCGTGCTTAAATATATTGCAGGAATACTGGGATTGGCCTTACTCGGGGTCTTGCTTGGTTGGGTTATGGTTTCATTTTCGCTTTCCGGGAACAACATATCGACACCGGACCTGACCGGATTGAGTTTGATTGAAGCCATGAAACGGGTCGAATCCAAAAAACTGTATTTACAGTTAAGGGCCGAGCAGTTTGATCAGGGTGTGCCCCGCGATCATATTGTCAGTCAGGATCCCGCGGCGGGAGTGGACATAAAGGAAGGTCGGACCATATACGTGATAATTAGCAAGGGCCACGAGGAAACGTACGTTCCGGATTTCGTCAATCAGCCCTGGCGTGAAGTCGAGCCTTATCTGGCCCAAGCCAGCCTTGGTATCGGTTTGATCACGCGGGTCCACACAGACCGTTTCGAGCGTGACAGGGTTGTCGCTCAGCAACCCCTGGCCGGTACCACGGCCATGATTGGCGACAAGGTCAATTTTTTAGTTTCGCTGGGTGAGCGGTCGCGTTTTTATGAAGTTCCCGACTGGATCGGGCGAAATGTGTCCGAGTGTCGGACCACTGCGGCCCGGATGAAGCTCCGGGTCGAAGTCACGGACCGAACGATTGTGCCCGAGTATCCCAGCGGGACCATTCTCAACCAGAAACCCTTACCGGGTCATCAGATCAGGGAGGGTGACATTATCAGCCTGGTCATCAGTCGAAAATCCAGGCTGGAAGACATGCGTGATGTGGACTATTTTCCCTTTACTTATTATGTTCCAGCCGGTCTTTTTCCCAAGGAATTGCGTATTGTCTTAAGCGGTCCGGGTAATGAAGAACTGGAATTGTTGAAACGCGAGGTATTGCCCGAAGAAAAGGTCCAGATTCTCGTGCCGAAGCAGGAAAACACGTATTTAAAAGTGTATTTAAATAATGAGGTAGTCGCCAGCGAGGAACCGACAAGGAGAGACATGCCCTAGCATTGTTCCGGTATGATACAATGCAGTCACATTCAAAAAGGGGGAGGACAACGAGTCCGATATGAAAAAGATGATCGCCCCATCAATATTGTCAGCCGATTTCGGAAAATTGCGCGACGAGATCGTTACGGTGGTCGAGGCAGGTGCGGACCTGATTCATGTCGACTGCATGGACAATCATTTTGTGCCGAATTTGACTATCGGTCCGGTCGTACTGGCATCGTTGAAGGGATGTATTCAGGTCCCCTTCGATGTTCATTTAATGGTAACCGATCCGTCATCACTGGTGGCGCCTTTTGTCGAAGCGGGGGCAACCATGATCAGTGTCCAGGTCGAGACCGAATTGCATCTTCAGCGCACACTCGCTTTGATCAAAGCCAGGGGTGCTCAGGCCGGGGTCGTGCTCAATCCGGCCACACCGCTGGTCAGCCTCGAACTCGTGCTGCCCTGGACCGATTTCATTTTGATTATGACCGTCAATCCCGGCTTTGCCAGTCAGTCTTTTCTTGAGCCCATGTTCGAAAAAATTCGGCAGACCAGAAATTTGGTTGATCGGAGTGGATTCCCGATACAGATCGAGGTCGATGGTGGGGTCAAGCTCTCGAATGTCAAAGCTGTCTTTGAGGCGGGCGCTGATATTGTTGTGGCCGGATCGGCAATTTTCGGTGCGGCGGACCCGGCCCTCGCAGTCAAAAAATTCCGTGAGATTGCTGATCGCTTCGCCTCATGACGTACTATAGTTTACACAGAAAATCGGCTGATTGTTGATACCGAATAACAGGACGTTTCAGCTCAATCTAATAATACTTATCTGGTTCAGAAAAAGGAGAGAGAGATTCAATGACAACGGGACAAGACCAAAAACAGATCAAGCGGGCCATAGTCAGTTTATATACTAAGGAGCCGGCATTGCCTTTCTGTGCTGCCTTGAAGGAACATAATGTTGAGATTGTTGCTTCGGGTGGCACCGCTGATTTTTTGACCAAGAATGGTTTTAAGGTCGTTCGGGTCGGTGATATCACCCGTTTCCATGATATCCTGGGCGGTCGCGTGAAAACATTGCACCCCGCCATATTCGGCGGTATTCTGGCTCGGCGCAACAATGAACATGATCTCGAAGAGTTGCAACAACTCGGACTCGAAGCATTCGATCTGGTCCTGGTCAACCTGTATCCTTTTCATGTGGCCGTTGAGCAGAAACGGTCGCTCGACCAAGCGGTCGAGCTGATCGATATTGGCGGTTCCGCTTTGATCCGGGCCGCTGCCAAGAATTTCCACGATGTTACGGTCATCGTGGACAACGAAGATCTGGCCGCGGTCGAGCGGGAGTTCCGCCAATCGGCCGGGTCCATTAGTTTCGAGACCCGTCTGCGTCTGGCCGGCAAAGCGTTCCAAACATCCGCGGCCTATGATACCAGCATTTCCAAGTATCTCTGCTCGGCGCAGCAAACGGACCATTCCGCAGACAGGCCCATTTTTCCGGAACACTGTACGTTCAATCTGGTCAAGGAGACCGACCTGAAATACGGTGAGAATCCGCATCAAGCCGCGGCATGTTATCGGGTTATGGGCGATCATGGTAATTTTGCCCGTTTTACCAACGTCGCTGATCGGCCTCTATCGTTCAACAATATGTTCGATTTGTTTGCGGCCTATGAATTAGCCTGGGAGTATGACCAGCCGGCAGCGGCAATCATCAAGCACGCCTCACCCTGCGGTGTGGCCTGTCAGGATACTCTGATCCAGGCTTATGAGGCCGCTCTTGCCTGCGATCCCGCGTCAGCGTACGGCTCGATCATTGCCCTGAATCGGGCCGTTGATTATGAAACAGCGGAAAAATTACACGAGACCCAATTCATCGAGGCGGTGGTCGCACCAATGTACGAGGAAAAAGCACTCGAATTACTGATGAAGAAGAAGAAACGTCGGTTCATCACCTGTCCCGAACCGAGGCGTGGCGGTCGTCCCAACATAATGTATCGTTGGATAGGCGGTGCCTTTCTGGCTCAGACAGATGATGAGCTCAACTACGAGCAGGATAAGCTCGAAGTCGTAACGGAACGTCAGCCGACCGAGCTCGAGATGAAGGACCTGATGTTTGCCTGGAGTGCGGTCAAGCATGTTCGCTCGAACGCCATCCTTCTGGCCAAAAACGGGGCCACGATCGGCATCGGTGCCGGTCAAACCAGCCGGGTCGATTCGGTCATGATTGCCCTGCATAAAGCCGGTGATCGTGTGCAGGGATCGGTCCTTGCTTCGGACGCCTTTTTCCCATTTCGCGACAGTATTGACATGATTCATGATAAAGGTATCACTGCTCTTATTCAACCTGGTGGTTCCATTCGCGATGAGGAAGTGATCCAGGCCTGTAACGAGTATAATCTGGCTATGATCTTCACGGGTCTGCGCCATTTCAGACATCAGTAATCCGGGTAAAGTGAGAGTGCCCTGATCAAGGAGGTTGGCAGATGAGAGTCCTGGTTATTGGCAGCGGTGGACGAGAGCACGCTCTGGTCTGGAAGATTGCCCAGAGTCCTCTGGTCGAAAAGGTATATTGCTGCCCGGGCAATGCCGGTATCAGCCGTGTGGCTGAATGTTTCTCGCTGCCAGAAGACGGCTATGAGGGCCTGGTCCTTTTTTGCCAGGAACAGGAGATCGGATTGGTCGTAGTCGGACCGGAGCAACCCCTGGCTGATGGCCTGGTCGATACTTACAGGCAGGCCGGCTTGACTGTTTTTGGTCCGAGTGCCGCAGCCGCCCGGCTCGAAGGAAGCAAAATCTTCGCCAAGGAATTCATGCTCCGGCATCACATTCCCACGGCGCCTTTCAGCGTGTTCGATCAAAGCGCGAATGCCGTCGCACACCTCGAAAACACACCGGGTCCCTGGGTGATCAAGGCCGATGGTTTGGCAGCGGGTAAGGGCGTCATTATTTGTCATGATTGCCAGGAGGCGGTGAACGCTGTCCGCCAGATAATGGATGACCATATCTTTGGTAAGGCGGGCCATCGTCTGGTGATTGAGGACATGCTCAGAGGCGAAGAAGGCTCATTCATTGTCTTGACCGACGGAAAGAATATTGTGCCCTTAGCCACGTCCCAGGACCACAAGGCCGTGTTCAACGACGACCGGGGTCCGAATACAGGCGGCATGGGTGCCTATTCACCGGCACCGGTCCTCGAAGGTCCCATAAAGGACACGATCATGGCCACCATCATCAAGCCGACCATCAGGGGCATGGCCCTCGAGGGCATACCCTTCCGGGGCGTTCTGTATGCCGGTCTGATGATCGTGGATGGCGAACCGTTCGTGCTCGAGTATAATGTCCGCTTCGGCGATCCGGAAACACAACCGATCCTGACCCGCTTGACCAGCGACCTGGTCCCATTGCTGCTCGGCTCAGCCCGGGGAGATATCCCGACCGGCCCTCTTGTCTGGCGTGACGATTTCTCGATCATTGTTATCCTGACTTCGGGTGGCTACCCGGGCAAGTATGATCAGGGTTTCGAAATCTCCGGTCTTGACCAGCTCGAAGACTCCCCAGACCTGGTTGTCTTTCACGCTGGGACCAAGCCCTCATCATCGGGCTACCTGACCGCCGGCGGACGGGTGCTCGGAATAACCGCGCTCGGCCCGACCATAGAGTTGACCCGTCAAAAAGTATATGAGGCCGTCAAACGCGTGCATTTCGACCAATGCCATTATCGGACTGATATCGCCGCCAAAGCGTTGAGGAGGTTCTGACTATGACCCCTGCAAAAGTTGCCCTTATCATGGGAAGCGATTCCGACCTGACTGTGATGGAAGAAACTGCGAAAATTCTCGATGCATTTGAAATACCGTTCGATCTCAAAGTCATTTCCGCGCATCGGACCCCGGAAAAGCTCGATGCATATTGCGACCGGATGATCGCTCGGGGTGTACAGGTGTTCATCTGTGGAGCCGGAGCAGCGGCCCATCTGGCTGGTGCTGTCGCGGCCCGGGTTAACGTCCCGGTCATCGGCGTTCCGCTGGAGAATAGTGCTCTCAAGGGCCTGGATGCTTTGTTGGCCACCGTGCAAATGCCCGGCGGCGTGCCCGTGGCCACTATGGCCATCGGCAAAGCCGGTGCCCTGAATGCCGGACTCCTGGCTATCCAGATTCTGGCCCTGACTGACGAACAACTCGCTCGACGACTCGACCACTATCGCCAGGAACAAAAAAGCGGTATTGACCGTAAAAACCGTTCAGTTCAAGACAAAGCTAAAACGCAATTTCACTCGCTGGCAGACGATGATGATTGACACGAAACCCACAATTTGATAGGCTTCCACCGCAGTCCTGCACTGGTTTGGATACCTGCCCATCTCTTCACTATGAAATGAAAGGACTTGTTTCTATGACATCAAATCTCTACCCAAAGCTTCGAAAAGATACAGTGGTCGACGATTTTCACGGCACTGCCGTTGCCGATCCCTATCGTTGGCTCGAAGAAACAAATGCCGAGGAAACCCAGGCTTGGGTGAATGAACAGAATCGCCTCACCGAAACATTTATTGGCCAGTATCCTGATCGAGACCGGATCGTTGCCCGACTCAAGGAACTTCAGAATTACCCGCGTCAATTCACCCCGTTGCATCGGGGAGAATATTACTATTTCTGGAAAAATGATGGTTTGCAAAACCAGCCGGTTTTGTATCGTAGTCGAGGAGTCGACGCGCCACCGGTCATGGTCATGGATCCGAACACGCTGAGCAGTGATGGGACCCTGGCTGTGGTCAATACGGCCATCAGTTCCGACGGCTCGTTAATGGTTTACAGCATCTCTCGCCACGGCAGTGATTGGCAGGAATTGCGGGTGCGCGATCTGACCCATGATCGCGATTATCCCGAGATCATTCCGTGGTGCCGCTATACCTCGGTTGCCTGGGACCATGAGAATCGGGGTTTCTTCTATAGTCGTTTTCCCGATCCTGAGACAGTCCCGCCCGAAGATCGGACAAATTATAACCGGGTTTACTGGCACCAACTGAACACACAGATTGATGATGATCTCCTGGTCCACGAGCAACCAGAAGA
Organism: bacterium; assembly: GCA_016934675.1. Classification (GTDB taxonomy): domain Bacteria; phylum CSSED10-310; class JAFGSJ01; order JAFGSJ01; family JAFGSJ01; genus JAFGSJ01. The sequence goes on from JAFGSJ010000158.1 coordinate 17,951, forward strand.
CAAGGAATTAGGGTTCAACCCGATCGTGCCCGAGCAGAGTGACTACCTCTTCCTTCAGGTCTATCACGGTACGGACACGCGCACCAGGTTTTACTATAAACCGTTGGATTCGGACGGCCCCGTGATTCGCCTCCTGGATTCATTTGATGCAGCCTACGATTTTGTTGATGTCATCGGCACAGTCTGTTATTTCAAAACAGATCTCGACGCACCGCGGAACAGGATCATCGCCATTGACCTGCTCAACCCAGATCGGTCCCATTGGCGGGAAATCGTCGGTCAGCAAGAACATGTCATCGACGGGGTTAAGCTGATCAATAATTTGTTGACTGTGGTCTATTTAAAAGATGCTCACCATGTCATGCGGCTCTATACTCTCGAAGGCGAATTCGTGACCGAAATCGCGCTGCCGACCCTGGGCTCGATTGTCAGACTGACTGGTAATCGTTCGGACCGGGACTTGTTCTTTCTCTTTACCTCATTTTTGTATCCGGTCACGGTTTTGAAAGTCGATACGAGTACATACGCATTGAGTGTGCACCACCGCCCAACATTACCTATCGATCCGCAACAGTTTGAGACCCGTCAGGCCTTTTTTCGTTCGACCGATGGGACTGAAGTGCCCATGTTTCTGACCTGTCGACGCGGTCTGACCCCTCGTGGCGATACACCTGTTTTGCTGACAGGTTACGGTGGCTTTAACGTAAGCATGACCCCTTATTTTTCGGCTTTTGACCTGTTCTGGATCGAAAGTGGTGGCATCTTTGCCTTGGCCAATTTACGCGGAGGCGGTGAATACGGCGATACCTGGCATAAAGCCGGGATGTTGGAACGGAAACAGACCGTTTTTGACGACTTTATCAGTGCTGCGGAATGGTTGATCAAGAATAATTACACGAACCCGAAGCGACTGGTGATCACTGGGGGCAGCAACGGTGGTCTGCTTGTTGCCGCCTGTCTCATCCAACGTCCGGAACTCTATGGCGCTGTCATTTGTCAGGTCCCGGTCCTGGATATGTTACGCTATCATCGCTTTTCGATCGGCTATTACTGGATATCCGAATATGGCAATCCGGACAATCCCGAGCATTTTCCCTTTCTCTATGCCTACTCGCCCCTGCACAATATTCAAAAAGGCACCGTCTACCCACCGGTGTTCGTACTCACCGCCGATACTGACGATCGGGTCTTGTCGAGCCATGCCAAGAAATTCGTGGCCACACTTCAGGAAAAAACGGGGGGGGCTAATCCCATTCTGTTATTTGTCGAAACAAAGGCCGGTCACGGCATGGGCAAACCCACCTCAAAGATTATCGATGAATATGGCAATGTCTACAGTTTCATTTTTCATCTTTTTGATATAAAGCCCGGACCATCGCGTTGACCCGATCAGGCCCGAATCTTAACAGAGGGAAACACCGGCCACTATTATGAAGAAAAAAATCGATTCGAAAGAAATTGGATTGGAAGCCAGTTTACTACTCGGTTCGTATCTTTTTCAAACCGAAGACTTGCACTATGGTTATTGGCCCGCTGATCTCGACGTCAATATGAACAATTTTACCCGGGCCCAACAACTCCATTCTGATTTTGTTATTGCCCATATTCCGGAAGGAGTGAAAACCATTCTCGATGTCGGTTGCGGGGCTGGAACACTTGCCGCCCGCCTCATCTCCCTGGGTTATACCGTCGAATGCGTTTCACCGAGCCGGGTCCTGACCAATCGCTGCCGCGACAGGCTCGGCACCTCATGCCGGATTTATGAGTGTCGTTTCAGGGATTTGAAAACCAGCTCACGCTACGATCTGGTCCTGTTTAGCGAAAGTTTTCAGTATGTCAAGTTGCCCCAGGCCCTGCAATTAGCACAGCAACTCTTGAATCAGCCGGGTCATCTCCTGATCTGCGATTTTTTCAAAACCGATGCGCCGGGCACAAGCGCTCTGAGTGGCGGTCATCGTTTAAGCAGTTTTTACGATCATATTTCGCAGTTTCCCTTTTCATTGCAGCAGGATATTGATATTACCGACCAGACCGCTCCGAATCTCGACCTGATCGACCACATGCTCAGACATGCCGGAAAGCCTTTGTGGGAGCTTGCTTTTTTCTATTGCGAGCAGAATTATCCCTGGTTAATGAAAATACTGAAATGGAAATTCAGAAAAAAAATCAACCGGATCAATACCCGCTACTTCAGCGGCGAGCGTAATGCCCGGAATTTCAAGAAATTCAAGTCCTACCGGTTGCTGCTTTATGCCTTAAAGCACCCCCCCCATGGATGAAAACCATGATTGATCCGGACCTGTCTCATTTCAAGGATGTATTCACGGAATATACCGAATTACGGCAACAGGTGAATCAGTCCCGGCTCATCACCCTGGTCAATGGCAATCTTACCCGTAATAACCAGATTGTGAAACAAGGTGTCTCGGCCCGGGTTTATCGAAAGGGCTCGTGGGGATTCGCATCAGCGCCCGGTCTGAGTGACCGGGATAGTCGACTGGTGATCGAGACCGCCACCCGGAACGCTCGTTTTCTGGATATTCGCCAGAATAAGGCTAAAGAGGACCTGCCGTCGCTCCGGGTCCAGCAGTGTTCCGACAAGGCCTTCGAGGGGCAGATCGTTCCTCAGTCTGAATTGATCGACTTTCTCCACACAATCGACCGGTATCTGGTCGGAAATTGCCCGGCTCTCAGTGCCCGGACCCTGATCATGAGTTGCCACCTCGATCAGAGAAGCATGCTCAATTCAGATGGTACCCAATCATGGTCCCTACTGCCCCGAGCGTATTGTTATCTCTTTCTTAGTCTGGAACGTGACGGTAAACCGGTTGAATTGTTAGATATACAGGGCGGGACTGGTTTTTTTCCCGCGGTTTTTCCCAATGAAGACTCACTCTTTCGAGCCATTGATACCCAGTACCGTCGGTTACTTGAGAAAGCGGAAGGTGTGTATGCTGAGGCAGGTCAGGCCACCTGTGTCCTGTCCCCGCAGATGTCCGGCATACTGGCTCATGAAGCCATCGGCCACACAACAGAAGCTGATCACATCCTCGGGGGATCGATCGCAGCCGAATATTTGAATCAGCAGATTGCCAGCCCCCTGGTCACCCTGATCGATTATGCTCAAACCGCTTTCGGACAGCCGTGTCAGGTCCCGATCAGGATCGATGATGAAGGCACCCCTGCCACAGATGCGGTCATTATCGATCAGGGTGTATTGCGAGGTTATCTGCACAATAAGGAAAGCGCCCGGCATTTCGGTGTTCGTCCGACCGGTAACGCCCGGGCATCGTCCTTCGCCGATGAGCCGATCATCAGAATGAGAAACACTGCTTTCTCACCCGGCCAAGCTTGCTTTGATGAAATGATCGATTCGATCGAGCAGGGTTATTATCTCATTCAGCCGGGTGAGGGACAGGCTGACTCGAACAGCGAATTCACTTTCGGGGTCCATTTCGGGTATGAAATCAAAAAAGGTGTAATAGGCCGGGCCCTGTGTGACACTTCGATCTCGGGTATTGCCTTTGATGTTTTGAAAACGGTAACCATGGTCTCTAATGAAACCGGATGGTCCGCTTCGGGCATGTGCGGCAAGAAGCAGGCCATCGCCGTTTCAATGGGCGGGCCATATCTCAAATGCACCCTTAATGTGGGAGGTTCGTAAGTCATGTTCGATCCGACCCGAGTCGATTTCTGTATCGAGGCCCTCGAACGGGCCGGAGCAGAGAGCAGCCAGGTCCAATTGATTCAGAGACAGCAGGATGAGCTCTATCTCGAGAGCGATTCTCTCAATCTTTTCCGGACGACCTTCGATACCAGCCTCAAGCTCGTGGTGATCCATAATCATCGTCGAGCGGTTATGACCACGAACGTACTGGACGATCGGAGCCTGGCTGAAACAGTCGAGCAGCTCATGACCATGACCACCACATCACTGGAAGACCCTGCTTACGATATCGCCGAATACCAGCCTGCCCGGGACTTTCGTGACGGCCCGTCCCAACCGGATTATGACCTGATGTATAACCGCCTGCATGATTTCCAGGTGCAGGTTCGCAGGCGATTTCCCCGGGCTATTCTCCGCCGGGTCAGCCTTTATTACCTTAAAGAAGACATGTTATTCCGGAATACGAACCGGGTCAGTTTTACCAGCCACATCGCCCGTTATGGTTTTTATACGGTCTTTACCTCGAAGAAGGGCCGGAAAAGTTCTGCAACCAATTACACCATGTTGGGTATGAAGGACCTGGACCGGGACATCCTTGACTCGGGCTCGACCGATCTGCTCTTGAAGCAATCAGCCGAACAGATCGAACCTCGCCGTTTTCCCGGAAAAGTGCAGGGAGACATTATCATGAGCCCGGATTGCCTGGGTTCTTTTATCGACTTCCTGGTCGAGATTTTTCTCAGCAGCCAGGCCCTGGTTTCGCAAACCTCGCTCCTCAAAGACAGATTGGATCAAAAAATCGCCGCGGACAGTTTCAGTCTTTCCTCGAAACCGGTATCGCCCGAGCTGGCCGGTAAAAGCTTCCTTACTCGCGACGGCTACGTGGCGGATAACTGCGTCCTGATCGAACGCGGCATTCTGAAAACCTTTGTCTTGGACCTCTATGCCGCCCGTAAAACCGGGTTCGAACGGGCCCCCTCGGACGGAGATTTCTATGTGGTCGAACCGGGCAACTCATCACTCGATCAGATGGTCAGGACCATTGATCGCGGACTCCTGCTCGGACGCTTCGCCGGGAACAGGCCCAGCGATAACGGCGATTTCGCCGGCGTCGCCAAAAACAGCTATCTGATCGAACAGGGAAAGATTGCGTATCCCGTGACCGAAACCATGATCTCGGGCAATCTCCTGGCCATGCTCGAAGCAATTGTAGCTATCTCGACCGAACGGGTTCATTTCGGCCAGGCAATCTTCCCCTGGATTCACTTCTCGGGCCTGACCATCTCCGGATGGAGCCATGTGCGATGTCTATAGACCAAAGAGCGGAGCGATTTTGGTCGATCAGAAAAAAACATTTTCCCCAAAATGCGCACCAT
>JAFGSJ010000159.1 GCA_016934675.1 bacterium
AAACCTGTTTTGCTTCGCTCGAAACTCCTGGGGCCTTCTATGTGCCATCATCCAGAAAATCAAAACCGAGACATCGCACATAGCTCGAATTTTGCTTTTTTGTTTCATTCTGTTCTCAAATATGGTATATTCTATTTCAATCAGACAACTTACATCCACAACTTCCTGTACAGAACATGAACGAGAAAAACAGAAAAAGAACACATCGATCAGAAGTAACCACGGATTCACCCATCATCGAATTGATGGTTAACGGCCATCCGATTGACAAAAAAACAATTTCCAAAAAAATATTCACCATCGGCCGCATCTCAGGGAATGATTTCGTGATTGATTTCATGTCCGTGTCACGCCATCATGCTCAAATCGAAAAAATTGACCGGGATTATTTTATCCAAGACCTGGATAGTCGTTATGGGACCTATGTCAATAACGAAAAAATCACCAAACATTTACTTTCACATATGGATAGAATTAGACTTGGTAATCAGCAAGACATCGTGCTGACCTTTCATGCAAATCTGCCCAAATCCGCCCAGAAACGTATTTCTGATACGGAAAGCAATTTTCTCCCCTTTTCCCGGCAGACCTTCCAGAAGTTGAACCTGCTGCTCGAGGTACTGCAGACCACCCAGTTATCACTAAATCTCAAAGTCATTCTTGACGAGATAATCAGGTCAGTCATCAAACTGACCAAAGCTGATCGTGGCTATATCTTGCTAAAAGATGATCGGGGCGATCTGGCTTTAAAAGTCTCACGTTTTCAGAACGAGGAAGCAGAACATCGCTCAACCGAAATCAGTTGGGGGGTAGTCAATTCAGTGCTCGAGAGCGGTCAGCCCCGGGTTGTCGGTGATGTCCAAACCGATCATGAGTTAAAACTGCATGATAGTATCCTTGAACTCAAGATACAGTCGATCATGTGTATTCCCTTACGCAGGACCAACATTTCCGAAGAGGATGAAACTGATCTTCGGCAAACCCTGGCCTTAAGAAAGGATACGATCGGCGTGATCTATGTTGACAGCAAACAGATCAATAAAATATACACACTCGATGATGTCAAAATTCTGCAGACACTGGCAGGCTATGCTTCGAGTGCGATCTCGAACGCCCGCCTGTTCCAACATGAGCGTGAGAAAACACGTCAACTCTCAAATGCGTATGTCGATACGGTCAGGGTCCTGGCCAACGCGATCGAGGCCCGTGATATTTATACCCGAGGCCATACGGAGCGTGTGGCCGCCATGGCTGTCATCCTGGCCCGCGAACTCGACTGGTCCGACGAGCAAATCTTCAATCTGAAGATGGGCGCATATCTTCATGATATCGGTAAAATTGGCGTCCCCGACTCCATCTTGAATAAAGCTGCCAATCTCGACACCGGCGAATACTCCGTCATGAAGCGACATCCCCAAATCGGGGCAAAGATCATCCAGGGCATCGCTTCCCTCGAATCGGTCAAACCTTATCTGTTATACCATCAGGAACGTTATGACGGTTCAGGTTATCCGGATGGTTTGAAAGGCAAGAGCATTCCGATCGAAGGCCGACTCCTGGCCGTGGTGGATGTTTTCGATGCCTTGACCAGCAAACGACCCTATCGCGGTCCCATCCCGCCCGACACTGCCTTGGACATGATTGAAAGTGAAAAGGGAAAACACTTCGATCCTTACATCGTCTCGGTCTTCCTCAAATGTTACCGGAACGGCAAAATCCCGGAAATGCTCAAAAAAATCGAGGTGAACCAGGATACCGGCTATCATCTGATCGATGATGACTATGGGCGGGACCACTAAAAAAACTACCACAATAATCCTGGGCTTCGGCCCGAAGCTGAATAAGATGCTTCATTTGCAGACCTGTTTGGAATGATCCGGACAAACGCACCCAGCTCACGACCATCATCTCCCCGATCATCATAATAAGGATTCCGACCCTCGATCGATTTGAACTCGAGATAGAACAGATTCCGATCGCCCTGCTTTTTGACGGGAAGGTCCCGAATCTCGATCAGTTTTGCTTCAGTCGGGGGAATGAAACACTTGATGTGGCGCAAACCCGATCTGATCAACAACTCGTTTTCAACCAGTGAACTGAGGAGCAATCCCAATTGTTCGGACCCCGGACCATCGAGATCGATCCCGAGCCCGGCCCATTGTCCGGTCCGTGTCCAGAATCCATCGTGCTCCCAACCATAGTAACCCCATTTTGACAGACTGATCCTCGAACTCGTAGCCATGACTTCCGTTTCGCATTTGTCCGGCAGAACAGGCGCAGGGTCTAGGAATGTCAACGATAGTATCATGCATGGGACTATCATCCAGACCAGATTATGCACCAGAATGCACGTTGTAAAACCGGGAAATCGCTGCTGGAGCGAGAGGATTATGAAGAGTATAACCAGGAGCACCAGCACGATAAAAGGGCCCCAGGCAAAAGAGCTTGCCGTAAAAGATGGTAAAAAAGCTGCGAGAGGCACCATTGATCCGGAATAGTATTCCAGGAAATTATTGACCTGATCAGCGTAACGCCAGAGTGTATGATGATACAGTAAAGCAGGGTTCTGCAATGCAGTCAACGAGACGAACAGACTCATACTGGCCAGGGGCAGCAGCATGAGTTGGGCCGCCTTATTGGCCTTGAGTGCCCGGATTATGAATATCAGCATGAGCGGGATAACGGGAATAGTATAACGGGATGGAGGGCCGTAACCTTCCCAATAACACAACCAGAAAAGCATAAACCAATACAGTCCGAACATCACAAGCACCGGTCCATATCGCCACTCTCTGCGTCTGATAATCCAGAAAATCCCGCTGAAAAGCAGAATATAGAAGGGAGAATAGATCAGTATCCCGACCCGCTGGTCCAGAAAATAACCGCAGGCGACTCGGCCAGAAAGGGGCAATCGTGAGAGACGATCAGCGATGAGCCAATCAAGGGAGTCCCCCAGACCTGCATCCTGTTTGCGGGTAAAATCGAGTAATTCACCGCCCCGTGTCGCCAGGGGGGACAGACTATGGTAGAAAGTCCACAGGAAAGTCAGATACAGGCCCAGCATGATGAGCAGAAGGGCGAATGAGACAAGCAGATGTTTCCTGTGCTGGTTGTGACCTCGGTACCATTGATAGACGATCAGGCCGATAAACCAGAGCAGCAGGGGCAGGGCCAAGACGACATATTTGGCCCCTGTCCAGACAAGAAGCCCTATCCGGACCATCGGTCCATAGCCTGATGAGTGCCCGTGCATCATGAGATCGAGTGAGCGAATAGCCCCAACTACCAGGAGAGCACCCAGTATTTCGGAGAAAATCAGGGGTGCATAAAAGAGCAGGGGGGCAGTTAAACCGGCCAGCACAACCAGACCCGCCGTCTGCTCTCGCCGTCCGGTCAGATTTTCCAAAAGGAGAAACAGTTCAGCCATGAGCAGGGCAGCGAGTGGCACGACTGCCAGACGCAGGATCAGCAGATAATGGGCCGGAAAATGGAGGACCAGCCAGTAGAAAGGAAGCAAATACAGCGAGAGAAGAATGCCTTCGACCGGATAACCTTCCCAGGTTGTGCGACCGAAGGGGAGGCTGTACCGCAAAAACAGCCTGTATTCAAGCCGCTCATAATTATCGCGGACCATCAGGTCATGATCGTTCAGCAGACTGTGAGCGACCATGACGTATTCGGGCTCGTCACCTGACAATCCCAGAAGCGATTGAGTATACTGTATCGCTACCAGGCTGTAGCTCACGGTGAAGAAACCAAAGACTAACCACCAAATCCGGCGCGGATGAGTTGTCTTGAACCAAGCCAGAAACATCCGCACGTGCCGCCACAACGGAGCGACACTTAACTGTGCCCAGGCACGGTTATACAACTGAATCCGCCAGAGAACATGGGCAATAATTGCCCAGGCAAGCAAAGGTCCTACCGGTAATCTGACGATCGCTTTCTGCCAAACTATCAACGGCAGAAAGACAAGAAAGGGAAGAAAGGTCAAGCTGTCTTTGAACAGAAAAGGCACATAATCCGAAATGATGACCTGCTCACGTTTCGAGTCCGGATTTTTCTGCCGATCGAACAAACACATACTGCCGGGCACTGACCAGATCATCAGGAACAGGACCAGGAGCATGCAAAAAGGACCATATTGAAATGAGAATTCGGAAGCTTGCAGTGTAATGGTTGTGACGGTGGCGGTCCCGGTCAGATCAAGCGTCATTGTTGCCGGGAAAAAAACCGCGCTCAGCGAAAAAACACATGTCATAATGAGAACAAAACCCGCTGCCGGCAGTAAAAAAAACCGGGCCTGCCACCTGGTGGTGGTTGAAAGCCCGGTTCTATGACTATGCTTCGCTTGCACGGTTAAGGGTTGATTACATCATCAACAGGGCCATGACCGCTTTCTGGGCATGAAGTCGGTTTTCAGCCTGATCGTAAATGACCGAACGTTCGTCCTTGGCCAGTTCATACGATACCTCTTCACCATAATGGGCAGGCAAACAGTGCATGAAAATGAAATCATCGGTGAGGCCGGCCACAAGCTTATGGTTGACCTGAAAGCCCTTGAACAAGCCCAGTCTCTTGTCCTTCTCAGCTTCCTGGCCCATACTGGCCCACACATCGGTGTAGATGACATTTGCTTTCTTCACAGCCTCTTTGGGATTATTGGTGACCGTAACCTTGCCGCCGTTCTTTTTGAAGAAAGGTGCAACTCTCTTCAAAACATCCTTTTTGGGCTCGAAACCACGCGGCGAGGCGATGGCAATCTCGAGACCGAACTGAGCACTGCCGAATATCAGTGAATTGGCTACATTATTGCCATCACCGATATAGGCTATCTTCTGACCGCATAAGCTGCCCCGTTTTTCAAGAATTGTCAGAAAATCACCCAGTATCTGACAGGGATGAGCGTAATCAGACAGACCGTTGATGACCGGAACTGTTGCATATTTGGCCAGGTCCTCGATGATGTCGTGCCCGAAAACGCGGGCCATGATCCCATCGACATAACGAGAAATAACTATCGCGATATCTTCCGTGGTTTCTCGTTCACCGAGTTTGATATCGCTTGGGGCCAGATACAGGGCCTTCCCACCCAACTGGCTGATGCCCACTTCGAATGAGACCCGGGTCCGCAAGGAGGGCTTCTGAAAAATCATGGCCAGGGATTTTCCCACCAAAAGCGGATGGGGCTCGCCGATCTTCTGTTTCATTTTTAATTGAATTGCGGTATCCAGGACTTGCTGGATTTCTTCACGCGACCACTCAATCAGCGTTTTAAGGCTCTTTCCTTTCATTGAGACTGCCATAATTATACCTTCTTGAGATAAGTGTCGATGATTTCAACCAGGGTCGGCTGCCCGATCTCCTGCAGTTCATAACGCACGCGTGTTGCCGGGACTTTGAATTTTACCAGACGTCGCAAATCGATCGGTGTGGCAATGACAACCGCATCGCCATCAAAATTGTTGATCGTCTTCTGCAGATCCTTGATCTGTTGTGAGCCATATCCCATAGCTGGTAATAATGTTCCGATGCCCGGATATTTTTTGAACGTTTCGGTAATGCTTCCGACCGTATATGGTCGCGGGTCGACAATTTCACGGGCCCCGAATTTACGGGCCGCAACAATACCGGCACCATAGGTCATTTCACCGTGGGTCAGGGTTGGACCATCTTCGATGACCAGAACACGTTTGTCCCGAATGATCGAAGGATCGTCTACAAACAGCGGTGAGGCCGCTTCAATCAAGGTCGCTTTTGGAGCAAAACGGGCGGCATTCGCTTCCACTTCCTGAATCGCAGCGTAATCCGCCGAGTCGATCTTGTTAACCACAATCACATCGGCCAGACGCAAATTGGTTTCACCCGGATGATATTTCAATTCATGGCCGGCCCGGTGCGGATCAATCACGACGATGTTGCAATCCGAAAAATAGAAAGGAATATCATTGTTGCCACCGTCCCACACGACCACGTCCGCTTCCTTTTCCGCTTCACGCAATATGTCAGCGTAATCGACCCCGGCGTAGACAATAATACCACTCATGATATGAGGCTCATATTCCTCACGTTCCTCGATCGTGCATTTGTGCCGATCAAGGTCTTCGAGCGTCGCAAAACGCTGGACCCGCTGCTCGACCAGATTCCCATACGGCATGGGATGACGGATCGCTACGACCTTCTTACCCTTGCTTTGCAGGATCGAGCAGACCCGACGTGTGGTCTGGCTCTTACCGCAACCGGTCCGGACTGCACAAATCGAAAAAACAGGACGCGTGGACTTGATCTGGGTCGACTTCGGACCCAAAAACCAGAAATCCGCTCCCGCTGCCTGAACCAACGAAGCCTTATGCATGACCGTTTCATGCGAGACATCGCTATAGGAAAAAACAACCACATCGATCTCATGCTTCCTGATCAATTCCGGTAAATCAGACTCGGCATAGATCGGAATACCCTTCGGATACATCGGTCCACAAAGCTCACTCGGATACTGACGACCCTCGATATCAGGAATTTGTGTCGCCGTAAACGCTACAACCTCATACGATTCATTCTGGCGGAAAAAAGTGTTGAAATTGTGAAAATCACGGCCAGCGGCTCCCATTATAATGACTCTCTGGCGAGACATACTCTACCCCCATGACTGTGTAGATGTTTGTGGTGAATGTGAATTCGCACATGCCGGTCGGAATTCGCTCGTTTACATGAAAATGTTGCCATTTCAATGCAAACAAGGCCTTCAACGACCTCAGTTCAGGTAAAACGGACCTCGAAAGGTCACTGCCCTGAAATCATAGCGACTTATTCTAAAATTTCAAGAGTACAACGACGATTGATTTTTTTCCCGGCTGCCGTCAAGATAGTCCGGATGGCATTCGCAGTATTTCCCTTTCTGCCTATGACCTTGCCCATGTCACTCTGATCGACACGGACCTCAATCACAATACTGTTATGGCCCTGGAGTTCATTGACATCAACCTTGTCCGGATTATCGACGATGCTTTTCACGATCCTTTCGGTGAGTTCTTTCATCTTCCATTCCTCCTGGGGATTGCTGGCTCAATGACGACTAGATTCATGCACTTGCTGCGTTTGCGAGGAACCGGAGCTTGACCCGATGTTCATTGTATTTTCCTTTCCTGACTACGCAGATGTCTCTGATGTCTAGCTCCAGTTTACCATAAAAAAAACAAAAGTCCACAAAAAAACAAATGGTGGTCCAGGTGTTACAGCAAATCGCGAGGAATATAGCCGCGTTGCAATCGTTCCATTTCTTTTTCCTTGATTGCAATCAAGCCTCGACACAAATCCTGGGCTGACTTGATTCTGAATTCAGGATTATATCTGCAATAAACATTGGCAAAATAGACCAAATCATTCATCTTGAGTAAAGGCAACAGGTCGGCTCCGATCGTGGCCAGGTCCTTTTGCTTGAGCCATTTGAAGCACCATTTGTCTGATATTGTACAATATTACTTCAAATAATTGTCAAGGGGAGGTGATAGTGACCACTTTCGAAATAGAGCCGTGATCGAAAGATGCTTGCATGATTTTTCGTTATATGGTACAACTCATATGATAGTGTTCGAGACACACATGCAAGTGAGATGATCAGTTTTTGGAAGACAATTTAGAGAGAACAACTTTTAATCAGGAGACAGCTACATGGAAAAATACTACATCGGTGTGGCCATTTTCATCGTCGTGATTATTGTCTTTCGCTTGCTTTTAAGCAGGCCGTCCAAGTTGAAAGAGGAGCATGATCAGCGGATGCGTGAAATCAAGGAAAAATACAAGGGCAGATACGATGAAGTCAAACCGCTGCCCAAGGACAAGAAAAAGTGGAGCTAGCCCGGTCCAGTCAAATGTAACCAGGTTCGATATGATCATTGTGAGGGGGCGCGGACCGAGACGAGGGCTTTTCTGATTACTGATGAGCCTTGCCGGAAGCCGACTCGGATTACCAGGTCGATGATGGGTCCTTGATCGGGAGGCACGTCGGTTCCCTCGACAATTTCATGGCATTCCGGATCGAAGATATCTCCCGGTTCGGCAAAGGGGAAGATGTCATGTTTTTGTAGAAGCAGTTCGAAATTGTGGTAGATCAGTTCGAGTCCCCTGATGATCGCTGCAAAGTCCTTTTCGAGTCGAGCAGCTTCAATGGCTCGCTGAAAATCATCCATGTGGACAAAGAGTTCTCTGACCGGGACATAATTACGTTTATAATCGGGCGAAATATTGTAGGGTCGAGGCAGGAGCATACGATCAGGGGGTTTGGAGTTCGGTGGTTCCGAGTGAGTATTTTCAGTATTATGTTGACTCGGTTTAGCGATAGTCATGGTTTGCGTGTTCGTTCACTTTCATGAGCACAAAGCGGTTTTCCGGGATTGTATCAATCAAGACCCTCTCAAACACTATGTATCACTTTGCGTCTGAAACACAAGTCCAGCGTGAGCATGAGCGGGTCAATCCGAGCAGGGCATTCAGGCCTGGTTGGGGGAGCGGGCTCGGGCTCGAAAAATCGACTTTTCTGTCATACAAATCGCTTTATGGTCCCGGACTGGGTTCATCAGATCGGATGTGTTCTTATCAACGCGTGATTCAACAGGGTAAATGCCGATGTGTGGAATTTGCGGTTTTATAAATACGGACCTGGACAGGGAAAAGCACCTCGGGCAGATGCTTGACCGCATGATTCACCGTGGACCGGACCACCGCGGTGTCTATCATAATCATACCGGCGTGTCGTTGGGTATTCAGCGGTTGGCCATCATCGATCTGGTCAGCGGTAATCAACCGATCTTCAATGAAGACAAAAGTCTGGTCGTGGTCTTTAACGGCGAAATCTTTAATTATCGCGAGCTTCGTCAGGATTTGATCGCCCACAATCATCACTTTTACACAGAGGGTGACGCTGAGGTGTTAGTCCACCTGTTCGAGCAATACGGGAACAGTATGGTCCAGAAGTTACGGGGCCAGTTTGCCTTTGCGATCTGGGACGAGAAGAAAAAACGGCTGCTTGCCGGTCGCGATCGATTCGGGATCAAACCGTTGTATTATCACCGGCGAGGTGAAGGCCTGGTTTTCGCCTCGGAACCGCAGGCCATTTTTCGGGCACCATGGTTCAGTCCCGAGATCAACCGGGTAGCCCTGGACAGTTTTCTTTCATTTCGGGCCGTGCCGCAGCCCGACCATATAATCAAAGATATTCAGGCTGTGCCGCCCGGCCATCTCCTTCATTTTGAAGCCGGGCAACTCATGATTGAACAATACTGGTCCTATCCCCAACCGCTCAATCAGACTGAAAACTGGTCGGACCAGGTCGATATGGTCGAACAACTTCTGACCGATGCGATCAGATACAGACTGGTCAGTGATGTGCCGATCGGAGTCATGTTGAGCGGCGGGATTGACAGTGCCTTGATCGTCGCTCTGGTGACCGAGCTGACCGGGCAACGCTTCAAGACCTTTTTCCTGGGATTTGGCGATGGGGCTGACTATTGTAATGAGGACCAGTACGCCCGGACCGTATCCGAACTCTACCAGACCGAGCACTATGAATATTTTTTGACTTCGGCTGAAGTGGCCCGTGACCTGAACACGATCATTGCCAGGCAACCACAGCCCTGCGGTGACGGTATTCAGAAATTCTATGTTTCCAGACTCGTCTCGGACCAGGTCAAGGTCGCCCTGTCCGGTTCAGGAGGCGACGAACTCTTTGCCGGTTATCAATGGTATTCACAGATAACCAGCAAACGGTTTTATGACACATTGGCCGCGCTCGTGCCTTCTGCGGTTAAAAAAGCCTTATTGCCGCGTTTTAGCAACGATCTGACCGGTCCGGAAAGAGTGAAGAAGCTTGCCCAGTTGCTCGATCAGGGTGATTTTATCGGACGGTATAATGCCTATAAATCCTTGTTCAAGGATGGTGAGAAAGACCGACTCTATCTCGGGCATGAACCCGACCCGGCATTGGCTCGAATAGCAACCCGGGCCCGGCTCCAGCAACTCGATCTCCCGGTCAGGAATCTGTCCGAAGTGGACCGGATCGCCTGGTTGCAGATCCAAACCGATTTGACCGACCTGATCCTCCTGAATGAGGATGCCATGAGCATGGCCCATTCGGTCGAACTGCGTCTGCCCTATCTCGACCACGTCTTGGCCGAATATGTCGCAGGCCTGCAATATACTTCCAAAGTCAAGGGGACTATCACGAAATACAGTCTGAAAAAGATCGCTGAAAAATATCTGCCCGAGCAGATCGTCCATCGTCCCAAGCATGGTTTTATCATGCCACTGACCGAGTGGCTGCAGAGTGATCTGAAGCCTTATCTTGACTCCGTGTTTTCACGAGAAGCGGTCGAACGACGGGGCCTCTTTGCCTGGGACAGTCTGCAGAAAATCTATACCAACTTCCAGCGGGGCCGGGAAGGTTGCTATCGGGTCTGGAACCTGATCGTCCTCGAACTTTGGTTGCGCGTGCACCTCGATGGACAGGACCTGCATCGGGATTGACAGGACGATCAGACCCGGTCCGTTGCACTGGTGCCATCCTGTTCGTCTTCGAAACAGACCGCAGTACCGTAAGCCAGTAACTCCGCCGCTCCACCTGTGATGACCGAAGTTGTAAAACGCAGACTGATAATGGCGTCGGCTCCCAACCGTTCGGCATCCTGTACCATCCGGTCCAGGGCCTGCTCCCGGGATTCGGCGATCAATTTGGTATACTCCCTGATCTCACCGCCCACCAGATTTTTCAAGGTAGCCATAATGTCATGGCCGACATGGCGGGCCCGGATCGTATTTCCACGGACCAAACCGAGCGTCCGGGTTATTTTTTTGCCACTGATCGACTCTGATGTCACGATGATCATCGTTCAACCTCCCTGTAGGGATCAATTTTATACGTGATAAACCGTTCTCTGATGACCAAGACCAACAAAACCATAAAACCGATGACCAGAGCAGCAATTCCAATCTTGGGGATGACCGGGGTGGCCGTATCTCGACCCATTTCATACAAGCCATACAGGAGCAGGACCACCCAACCGAACATAATGGTGAACAGACCGGTCAATCGAGTGAACCGATTGTATGGGCTCTTCCACAACCTGGCCAGGACCTCGTCCTCAGGCTCGCGGATTGAAAGCATCTTCAGCTCCTTGTCCTGCTTGAGCAGCTCTTGATACTCCTCCCGGCATTGAGCACAGCGGGTCAGATGATCGTTAATGGCCGTACGTTCCTCGGGCGTCAATTCATCGTCGAGCAAGCCCATCATCAGTTGTCGAAAACGTTCGCATGAACACATGGTTCACCTCCTGACCCCGTCTGGGCATGTACGTTTTTCATATTCCTGTTTGAAGGCTTTGCGGGCATAATAGAGGCGGCTCATGACCGTGCCCCGCGGAATAGCCAGGATTTGGGAAATCTCATGGTAATCATAACCCTGGAAATATTTCATCATCAGGATTTCCCTGTCTTCAGGCCCCACACAGCCGAGCACCTCCCAAACCAGACTGCGCTGTTCCTGCTGATCGATTACCGCCAATGGACCGTTATCGGCCTGGCGGTCCCTCTTTTCCAGCCTGTTCTTCTGAAGATAGTCCTGACGATACTTCCTCTTTTTCAGTACGTTCAGGCAACAATTTCTGAGAATGGTGTAAAACCAGGGATAAAACGCCGGCAGTTTCTGCAGGAGCGGTAACGAGGCGAATGCACGGGTGAAGGACTCCTGGCATGCGTCCACGGCCTCCTCCTGATCGCGCAACAGTGTGAAAGCATGATAATAGGCTTCTCGCCGATACTTGTTCACCAGGAATTCGAAACCACGCGGATCGTGATCCAGCAAACATAATCTCAATGCCATCTGTTCGTTCATGGTCCCCTCTTTTCACGAGTCATATGTTACATTATAAACATTCCGCAACCTCAAATATTCAAATCTAACGAGTTTTTATCATCATGTATCGAGACTCATGAGCCATGTTTTTCTGTGATTCATTCTTCCCTTTTTCCCGGTAGGGTGTCCTTTTTCAACGGGAGAGTAAGGCGGGCGTAACCCGCCTCCTCATCGAACCCGGCGTGCGGATTTCCCGCACCGGGCTCACCCACTGGTTTCAGC
>JAFGSJ010000160.1 GCA_016934675.1 bacterium
AATTTTCTGATAATCGTCCAGAAAGAGTAGATTGAAACAGGAACATCCTGTCAGATGAATTCATCGTGTTAACAGGTGTTGACGCAGAACAAAAATGCCCTGATTTGCTGCGGAGAATGGTCGTGTGGGACGACGAACAAGAACCTGAGATTGTCCTGTTGACCAATCATCTCGATTTTGGTACGACCACGATCGCCGACATTTATAAGGACAGATGGGAAATCGAACTCTTTTTCAAAGCACTCATACAGAATCTGAAAGTAAAAACCTTCGTGGGTACCAGTGAAAATGCATTACGCATTCAGATTTGGACAGCCTGGTGGCACAAGAAGGGAACCTCATTTTGAAAAACTGATTTTCACTGTGCTAAAACATTGATTTTCCTCAATCATAGTGGCCAAGTCTTTCCTATTTTGGACAGCAGTGATCTGCAAATAATCTTGACATGTTCTGAAATATTGGTTACTCTTAACAACGAATCAAGCTATCCTGACAGACCGGACAGTTAAATAGGGATCGGTCAAATGTCAGGGACAGTGTGGTAGTAGTAGTGTTGTTTTTCAGGAGAACGGATGTGACCTTCATCAAGGAAGCCAGAGTCAGAAAGCTGCTTCAAGAGAACAAAATTCCAGTTCTTCCGGGTGGCAATGATACATCATCTGATGAGGATTTTGACAGGGTCCAGGAATTTGTGATCGGTTTTTCGATTGACCAGATGTTTACGCAACCGGTCATGTATTTCAGTACGGACCGGGCCTTGATCGCGAAATGGGGCTGGGACAAGGAGCGAGATGGCATTGCTCTCATGGCCATCGATTTGCTGCGGGGGGTCCGAGATTATCAGGCTCGAGACCTTGTCCGCAGATGCAAGATCGCTCCCGAATTGGCCAATAAACTGGTCCCTCTCATCCTGCGATTCTACCAACTGTGTCGCCGGAACGATATTGTCCGAGGGGAAATAGCCCCGCTGGTCCTGACTTCGGATGGTCGACTATGTGCCTCGAATGCTGAACTCGTCATTGATGAGCACGCCCTGTTCAGAAATCAGCAGTTGCAGGAAGATGTGGTCCGAGACCGGATTTTTTCTGCGGCCCGGCCTCCGCTCGAACTGGAAAAAACGATCATTGATTTTGACATGAGGACCGAGGATTGGGGGGAGTTAGTGCCGTGGATTTCAACACGAGATGTCCCTGAATCCACCATCCCGGTTTTTCTTTTAACTTTGGATGATGAATTGGCCACATGTTTCATCAAGGAGGCCTTGGCTCGAGAAAACATTGTCGTGACCCATCTGTGTCTTCTCAAGGGGAATATCAGCGCTTCCAAGGTATTTCAAGTGTTCCATTTGTTCTTAAAGACCGCCCGAGCTGCGGGTTTTTTTGTGAGCGGGCTGGGATTCTCGTCCCAGGACCAACTGACCATTGCCCGCGGGCTGATGAAAGCGTTCCGCTATGATAATCTTTCAATTCCGGGAGTGGTTAGATTCGATTCCAATAACGAACAGCAAGCTATCGAGACGATCCGGGCCCATTGCTGGGACCTGCCGGCCATTGTTGAACCTTACAGTAAGGATAATTCCCTCCATTTTTGCATCAAGAGGCTCCGGCTGATCCTCGAAGAGAAAAAAATCCGGAAACTCATGGTTGATCCTCTCGGTAATCGGGAACAGGTTATCGAGTCCTATGTCATCGAAACCAGGACCGGGCGAATTATCTTCGATCATAAAAAATGCCAGACCTGCGATACGAAAATATGTATCAGTAGTTGCCCGGTCCATATTCTGACCGAGACGGGCGATCTCCCCGTTCTATCGATCGAGTCGGAGAAAGCCAGGAACTCCGGGTGTATCGAGTGCTTGGCCTGTGAATTCATGTGTTGGTCTGAAGCTAAAAAAGCGATTGATATCGACTTGCCTACGCTCATCTAGGCGAAACCGAAAGGAGAATGCTGGTGAATCTGTTTTGGAGAACACCGGGGGCAGTCCTGGTCCAGGGTCCACTGACTTCCCGTTGCCAAAGCATTATCACCCGCATGCGTGAATTCGGGACTACCATTGCAGCCTGTGTGTATCCTACCATTGCCGAATCGAGTTTTCAGGATATCCCGTGTTACTGTTCTATTGTGGAGGCACTCGAAGCGCATCCGGATATCCAGGCCAGCATCATTGTTGTCCACTCTTCCCATGTCAAATCGTTGGCTCTCGAAGCGATTGATGCGGCCCTGAAAGTCGTGGTCATTACCACTCAGTATGTTCCGGTCCAGGACAGCCTGGTCATCGCTCAAGAAGCTTCTTTTCAAAAGGTTCAAGTGATCGGGCCGGCTTCGCAGGGAATCCTGATTCCGGGACAAGGCCTGTTTGGTTGTCTGACTCTTGATTCCGGATTTCCACCCGCAACCTGGTTAGAATCAGGGCCGATTGCGATTGTAACGCGATCTGCCGCCATTGGCCTGTTCCTGACCTATACCCTGAAAAAGGAAGGTCAGGGTATCACGGCCCTGGTCGACCTGGGTAAAGCCCAGTCCAGATGCGGACTCGGTTTTGATGATCTGCTCGCCCTGCTCGAAAATGAGACGGATTGTCAGATTACAATTATCGTGCCTGAAATCAATGCCTTGGATTATAATGCGATAGTCCGAGCCAGAGAACGCGGTCTTTACACCAAGCCCATACTGGCTTTTGTTCCCGAAAACCAGACTTTTCAAGATATCTTTCTCAAACAGAGTTATCAATTGATTTCTTCGAATATGATCATCGAAAAATTAAAGGAAGCAGATGTAAATATCTGGACAACACTCGAGAACATCCCGCAAGCGATTGCCGAGACAATCAAACAATTCAAGGGCTGACAATCGAGTCCATAGAAAATGAGGGGTATGCATGAACATCGATTTGAAAAACGGTGATCTTTTTTACGATCGATATTTGATCATCGAGACCATTGCTACCAGTGCAAATTCCCGCGCATATCACGCTCGTGATCAAAAAATCGGCCGAGAAATCACACTGAAAATATTTGTTCTCGATGAAAGTTGGGATGAGCAAGCCAAGGAGCAATATATCAAGGAATTGACCATTGCTGCTAAACTCAGTCATCCCAACATTGCCACGCTCTATAATACCGAGATTACCGGTTCGATTTGCTTTATCACCAGTGAATATGTCGATGGTTACTCTTTACGGACTATTTTAAAAACCAAACCTGTCATTCGTCCCGAGGTCTCCTCCGAAATTGTCTACCTGACCTGCCTGGCCCTGGAACACGCTCATCAGAACGGTGTTGTCCACAGACATGTTCAGCCTGACAGCATCATTGTAACGAAACAAGGCGGTTTGAAACTGTCGGATTTTGGCGTTCGAAGTTATTTGTATTATCAAAGCTCCCAATCCCTGGTAAATTCAGCGGAACCCTCATTATTTGCCTATTCCGCCCCAGAAATACTCCACGGTCACAGCGTAAACTACCTCTCAGACCAATATGCCCTCGGGATTACCAGCTATGAAATGCTGTGCGGACGAAGACCTTACCTTGCCTCAACGTATGAGTCCTTTTCCGACGAAATTCAACGTTTTGTCTTTCCCCCACCTCATAAATTGAACCCGAATATTCCCGTTGACTTCGAGCGTATTATCCTGAAATGCTTTTCCCAATACCCGGAACAGCGATACAAAAACAGTACCGAGTTACGTGATGAATTGGAAGCCTTATGTAAAAATGGTTCTATTGAAGCTTTTCTGAATGAATTTCAAAAGATGGATGATGAGATTTCCCGGTTGAGTCGGGCGGAAACGTTCGAGCTTCAGAAAGAAGAACGGGTCGTTTTTGTGCAACGTGACTCAAATGAACAAAGCGGTGCAAAAATTGAGGAAACAATTCAGATTCCGCTCGAGAGTCAGGAGTCATCTTCCCGGCCGAAAAAAGTATTTCCTAAGTGGGCTTACGCCCTTCTCGCCGGCCTGTTTTTGGTCATGTGTGCTTCCGTATTCTATGTTGTCTATAGCCGGAATCTGGTCAAGAACTATCTTGAAAAAGCCGACCAATTATTTGCCCAGGGAGACCAGATCACTCTGACCGAAGACGGGGCTTTTCACTTTTATCAGAAAGCCCTTGATATCGATGAGGGTAACGATCATGCTCGTAGCCGCATCGAGACCATCCAATCTGAACTCTGGCTGAAACTCGACACTGCTCTTAAAACCGATTCCCTGTCAGATGCCAGGACAACCTACGATCTCTTAAAAAAAGCGGACCCGGGTAATCCTAAACTCAAACAATCCGGTGAAATCCTGATTCGGAAAGAAGAAGTTTTTCGTCTGTCTGAACAGAAGAAAAATGAAGCTAAACGAGTCCTTCAAGATGTCGATCAACTCATGACCGAGAAAGAGTATGATGCCGCCGTCGAGGTCTGTCAAAAAGCTCTCGGAATATCGCCTCATCTGCCCGAAGCTATGATGAAACTCGCAGAACTTTACCTGGCTCAAAACAAAATTGATGAAGCCCTCGCCACTTTACGTGAGATCAATCTCTGGCACCCCGATCATGTCGAATCTCGCATTGAGTTAGCAACCATCTATCGCAAACAGGGTGATTATGGTAAAGCTGAACAAGAACTCCGACAAGCAATCGTCCAATTCCCGCAGGCCCAGTATCTCCATTTCCATCTGGCCAGTGTGCTGCAGTTGCAACAAAGATACAAAGAAGCGGTCGAGGAATACCGCCGCGAACTTGAACTGAATGAGTTCTCCATCGCTCATTTTAACCTGGGCTACCTCTTGCAGTTGCTGAACGACAACGATGCCGCGATCCTGAATTATCGCAAAGCCATTGAACTAAAACCGGACATGCGACAGGGCTATTTTAACCTCGGCTATCTGTTGTACAAACGTGATCGACTCGAAGAAGCAATTGACATCCTGGAAAAAGCCTCGACTCTCTTCCCCGATTATTATAAAGTCCAGGAACTGCTTAAAGAAGTCAAGGATGCTCAGGCCAAAAATCAAACAGACTGAACTGCCATTTGAACATATTCTGCTGAATGGTTAGCAGTCTTGCCGGGACACGGCTGCGGACATGGCGTGCCGAGTGCGTTGATACTGTTCACGCCATTTTTTCTCGAGTTGGAGCACATCACGTCTCGTAGCCACTTGGACAATGCCCGAATAAAACTTGCATCCCTCCATAAACATTTCATCAAGATGTCCGAGTTGCACTATTTCACCGCGTTCGCCGAAAACCATGACGGGGTGTTCACCAATGGAACTAAACCTCTTATATTCATTATTGTCCACCGGATCGCGGTAGGTTTCGCAGAGTAAGACGCTTTTTTCTCTTAATCCGATCACTGCATTCTCCCGATGGCGCAAGGTGAAAAGAGTCAGTTCGTTGACATCGGCATCCATGATATACCGGATATCATCAGCATGAGGAAATATTCTGATCCCGTTGACCAAGCCCAAACCGTTATCCGCTGCAAAAACATCCCCAGCCGATCCAGACCGGTTAAAACTGAGTGAAAAACGGCGGGTCTGACAGATGGAACCGGCGCTTATCCCGAAAATATTCGTCCCCATCTGAATGGCCTCTTCAAAAATTGGCCCCAATTCATAAAAACGTAATCGATTAACCAGAACAAATACTCTCCCACCAAAAATGAAGATGGTCGCACTACTGGTTATCCGCTTGATCAGTTCAGCTCGCTGCTCCTGATACAATGCATTTGTCCGAATCCCGCTTTTTTCGAGAAAAAAACACTCGATTTCCTGACACAAACAGAATATTTCATCGTCAAGATAGACCAAATGATCGATAATATTCCGAAATTCGTGGCACATTGCCATCAGTTGTGGACTCGAAACCAAATGATCGAGGGCTTTTTGCCGCCTTCTGGCCTTGCCCGAAGACATATTCAATACAAAAAAATAGGGATTATCACGGATTTTATCACTATGGTAAAAATCGAATATATTCAAATCAGGATTATAAATGTGCAGGTAGTTTCGTAATTCTTCAAGTCGCTCCACATGATGACTGATCTTGATATAATAATCCTTTTTGACTACCTTGATCTGCTCCTGTTTCTCATTGTAACGACGATACAACCAAGGTTCCTGCTTCTGAAACTGCATAAACATGTTATAGATTGACAAATTCTGAATGTTCTGCGGGAAATTTCCTCGCCAATTCGCATCAATATGCAATCTCTCGAACATGTGGATCAGATGACGATCGTGGTGCTCCTGACCACGTTCAAATGCTGCTGTGATCAAGAGTACTTTCTTGGAACGATCGACTTCAGGCACAAAGTGTTCAGGCGTACAGATCGATCGTCTGAACATACGTACCAAATCTTCCTCGCGGGCAACGTTACCATTGAGGAATAACCAACCGCGAGCTTTGTGCTGAAGAGGTCGTGATGGCGGAATCGCCTCGATCTCATTGGATTGCATTGACTACTCCATGGAAAACATAGTCCCCTTCATGACACACGAACGCGTGCTCTTTTCCCCTGTCTATCTGATCAATATCGGGCAATTTTCTTGACCCAGGTATCATAATAATCTGATCTTTTAAATGCGTCCATGACATCATTCTGGGCAGTCTTGATATCACGATATTTGCTTTTCTTGTTGATAATTTGATTGGCCCACTCAGGGTCCGGACCAACTTTCCTGTCCTCAAAAGTCCGAGCACAATATTGAATAAATGCTGTCCAATATTTGACCGTCCAGTCCTGATAACCGACCTTGTCCCTATATTCCATCCTGTCCGTGATCGTTATGATCACTTCCTTGATTTTTGTTGCCAGTAGTTCCCGGTCTCCTTTGGATTCCTTCAAAATACTGACAAAACGATTAAACTCGCTCTCATTACCACCGCTCTTCGAAGGCGATCTCTGCAGAAACTGCTTGAAAATCTCGTTGACAATTCGGTCATACTTGGGTGTCGAATAACCTTTGAGTATCTTGTCCGAAATACTGTTGACATATTGATCAAAGAACCTGCTCTCCTTATATACCTTCATTACTTCAGTCTGAACTTCCCGAATCTCCGTCCCCAATTTCTTGACAAAAGCCTTCTGGGTCAGTTCATTTATCGCATTCCCCGGGTTCGCGTTGAACTTGTTCTCAAAATTTCGCTGACATTTCGTGACAAAATCCCTCCAATACTTCTCAGTCCAGGTCATGGGCTGAACCTTCTGACGGTATTCATCCCGATCGGTGATGATATTGATTATATCCCTGATCTTATTGTTCAGGTCCCGTTGAAGTTGGGCCTTATCTCGTCCCTGAGCACTCAATAATATTTGCCGGAATTTCGTTTTCTCGGTGACCTTTTCAGCACCTTCATAGCCAGACGTTGAGGGAGGGCGACCTAAGAAATTCTTGAAAATCTGAGTGACTGCCTGGTCGCATGCTTTTTGATCCGCCTGCATACCCTGAGAAGAGCTGACCATCACGAAGCATGTTGTTAGAAAACATAATATAAACAAATATGCGATTCTTTTCATAGCCTCTCCCCCAATCTGATTGTCAAAAATATAATGAAAGTTGATGTTCACTTCATGCAAACGATCATACTTCATCTATCCACCCTTGTCAACGTCCCTTGTCCACATCCATTCTTGTCCACATCCATTTCCATTCATTCATTGAGGGGACATTCAACATTCAACAATATATGAATATTATGGGCTGGGCAGTCATATCCTCGATTTTTGAGCAAATGGCTTCGTTATTCCTCTGGAGCAGAGACCTTGTTCTTTGTGTTTTGGCCTTTCTCTTTGGTCTGGACAGAAATCTCCTTGGAATATTCGGATTCACAGACCGAATTGAACGCCTTGATCCGATAATAATAAATTGTTGATGCACTCAAGTTCTGATCAATAAAAATATTCGCGTTCGGGCCGAGCTTACCTATCACACTGAAAAATTCCCCCTGCTTCTTCCGCTCGACGACATACCCCGCTACGTTGAGACATATCTCTTTCCAAGACAGTTTAATCGAACTGTTCGAGAGCGATTTGGCTTTCAATCTGTGCGGTGGTTTTAAAGGCTGAGCGGCCAACATGCTTTCTGATTGTGGCGGAGGCGACACCTGTTGGCTCGAAGAATCGAACGAGTTAGTGTTTAAACCCGATGTGTTGAAACTGACTTCATTTGAATAGGGTGTATACCTGTTCCCATGATACGCTCTTATTCGATAAATGTACGTGGTATTCGCAGTGTAATCCTTTATGATATGGGCAGTACTGTTGAATGGTACAGTGGCTAAAGACATATAGTTCGTCTTGGGTGTTTTCGATTCGATCTGAAAACCGGATTCACCACTGGAATTATCCTGCCAGTGGAGTACGATCTCCTTTTGAATATTCAATTCGGCCGATAAATTCGTGGGCGCATTGAAAACGCGGGTCATTTCACCCATCTGGTCAGTTGACATTAAGTTGGTTTTCGCTGAAGCCTGATTGGAATAATTCGAGTGTAACCCCTGAAAATCAGAGCGAATTCTGTAGCTGTAGAGAGTATTTAGTGATAGATTCGTATCCACATAACTGGTGCTGTTCGCTGGAACGTGGAAATTGGACGGGGTGCCACCTTCCTTCGTCCGCTCAATGGTAAAACCATCTTCTTTATTCGAAGCATCCAGCCAGGTCAAAGAGATTTCTGTTTTGGACTTCCCACTGGCTTTCAAATTGAGCGGGGTCTCGGGCGGCGTTGAATTATAAGTCTGATACTGTTGAATCAGGCTGGCCCGAACTTCAGCTGGCAAGTATTGCGGCGTACAGGGACATTCATGTGAAACCAACAAACCCAACGCATCACCATCGCGCCTCACACACTTGCACGTAGCCGAGGTCAACCAAGGATCGCCAGTGCATTCTGACAGAAAATGAGCCTCATACTCCTGACCCAAATTTGAATTGAGTAACAGATTCTCCGACCCTCGTTTCGTCTCGGGATTCCAAATGACTGTTATTGTATAAGGTCCAGTTATATCACCCTCGCAGCTCCCGTGGAAAACGTATTTATGGTACTCCGCAGAAAATTCGACCTCAGTTGATAAAAAGGGATGACAGACTATTGGTGGCTTACCGGAAGCAGTCCCGGAGGTATCCAGTGTCACCCCCCAGGCACTACATGCAACCACTAAATAAATGAAACAACACCACAGGCCAACCTTGAGCGAGCTTTTCATATTCCTACTCCTTTTCTCTGTTCGAGTATAATGCACCCACCCCTTTTTTTTGGTTGACAAAAACTGAATTTTCTTTCGAATATATCTCGTTAACGGCATATGAGTAATATGACCTGTCGATACAATGACAAGATTTTTAAAGAATGTCAAATGAAATGTTAAACCAAAAACGAAGAATGCTCAGAAATTCTTCCTTGGCGATCTCATCCAGCAAAAACGATTTCAGGACCGTGCGGGTGACCAGGTGATAATACCCACTCCGTGGATCCTCATACTTGAGTCGTGCTTTCCTGGGCAT
>JAFGSJ010000028.1 GCA_016934675.1 bacterium
GAATAAAATTGTCTTTTGGGCTCAAAACAGGCTCTGTCCCCCGCTGGCGGGGGTCGGGGGGTGGAGTTCTCAAGGATTGACCAAACACACGCCGATCTGCTGAAGGACATAAAGAACAGGAGACAGGAGTCAGGAGATAGGAGTTATAGAAGGGTTGGCAGCTCCGGGAAGTCCTCCCCCCGGCCCCCTCCAAAGGGGGACAGGAAAAGAGTAAAGCCTCCAAAGGGGGACAGGAAAGGCGTCAATCCTCCGAAGGGGGACAGTATCCGGTAACGATTACGATAACGTTTACTTTCGCGATACTTGGAGCATCTTTCGAGTATGAAATAAGCAACGCTATATGAAGATGAATTTGCGATTGTCACAACACAATCATGAATGCAAAGCGATACTGAATGTGCGTTTGTAGATGGTAAAAGACGATGCGACACTGCCGAATCAGCTCTTTCAGAGTTTACATCGCTCAGAGATTGATTTCAGGGGATGTCTTGGTTTGCGAGGTTTCTTGTTCCTGCATTTTTTCGAGATTTTGCCGGGCTTCGTCAGAATCGGACATGGTAAAAAGGAACAGGGCCCGGTCCTTGCGGCCCAGATGATATTCGGTTATACCGAGATTATTCATTAATTGCGGGTTCTTGAAATTTTTCGTATAGAGGTAGTTATAGATCACGTTGGCCTGGGCAAAGAACTCGCCTTTCAGCATTTCATCTGCCTTTTGAGCCAGTTGGCGCTGGTGTCTGCCCTCGAGAGTTGCCCGATCCAGAAATTGCACGAATGCATCGTGCTTGCCCAACAGAAAATAGAGGTCAATGACGAGATTGAAGAGTGGGGCATCATTGATGATTTTTTTAACTTTGATGGGTGCTACCAGATCAAAGGCTTGTTCGAGTTTTTTCTCTTTATAATAGATCGAGGCCAGATGGAACTTGGCCGGAATATAATCACTCTGATATTGCAGGGCCCGCTCGAAATGGTCTTTGGCGGTGGTCTGTTCGTTTCGAGCCAGGGCGATGAGCCCGAGTTCATATTCGAGCCGATACTGGGGCAGATCATAGTCCCGGGCAGTTACAATAAAGGCTTCAGCCCGGTCCAGATCACTCTGGTCGCGGTATTGATTACTCACCCGGACCAGGTCCGGTCCAAAATCAGAGTACTGTTTAAAGATCGGAACATTGGTCAATCCTAAGAGCACGAGCAGAACAGTGCCATAGGCCAGGCGTACTCTACTGGTCGAAGTGATCAGGACGCGAACAACCAAAGTGGCCAGGATAAGCATGATCGGCAGGACCGGCATGCGATCCTGAATGCTGACCGTAAAGCAAGCGACCGTCACTATGTAAGCCAGGGTGAAAACGTTCAGAAGCCGCCACTCTTCCCGGACATCGGTTTCTTTGAACGAAAACCAGAATCCGAGCAGGGCGAAAGCGGAGATAAGCCAATACGGCAGAAAGGGGAACAATCGCGGCCCAAAAAAGTATTGCATAAAAGAAGCATTTTTATAAGCAGGCAGGTCAAAACCATGAAAAAAGTAATAGAATTTTATAAAGAACAGAGCACAAGCCTTGCCGGGATTTGATCTGATCCAGGACCAGCTCCGTCCGAAGTAAAAAGCCGATATTTCCGATGGTGCCAGGTTCTGGTCCAGGCTTTTACAGGCATACTCACGGGCATTCGCATAACCCGCCCACCAATCCCGCTCGTGACCGGTGACCACGTTCCGTAATCCATCGGCCTGGGGATTGTTGCCCAGGTAAAAGTCGGTCCCCATCCCGGTCGAGACCATAACGAAGTCATGAGCGCTAAGATAATTGAGGACCGTTACGGGCAGGATGACCAGGACACACATGAGAGCGAACATGAGCGGTTTCCCAAAGCTCTTTTGTTGGATTGCAGCCGTACAGGCGAGTCCGATTACAGCCGGAAAAACCATGGGAGTGGTAAGGACGGCCAATCCGGCTGATATGCCGGCCAGAAGATAATATTTCAGATCGTTCCTGTGATACGCTTCGAGGAAAAAAATAAGAAAGGTAATCAAAAGGAGCACCAACAGGACTGGTCCGAGAAGCTCACAGGAATAAAAAACCAGATAGAATGTACATGCTCCAAACAGTCCAGAGATACAGGCATAGGGCCAATTAAAGAAACGTCGGGCCAGAAAAAAGAGCAGGACTACAGTCAGGGAACCCAGGATGATCTGAACGGTCCGGATGAGGTGCAGATTACCGGCAGTTACCTGGTAAAGCACAGCCAGGAAAGCGGGATACAGGGGAGGGTACTCGTAGGCTTGGGACGGTATCGATTTACCCTGAACCATTTCACGGGCCATTTCCAATAATTGGGCTTCATCATGAACTGGTTGCAGATACTCAGGATTGGTCCGATACGAAGAGAGAAAGAGCATGCGGATACCGAAGGCAACCAGGAAGAGCAGAATAGATGCCCACACCAGGGCAGACCTGGGTGACATTGAACTCATGTCTCGCACGAAAATCCCCCTTCCTTGCTCCTTATTTGTTCTTGTCCGGTAACTTTTCTAACAAGGCCACAATCTCAGTTTTCTTTGTGGCCCGAGCAATATCCAGGGCCGTTTCGCCATCTTTATTGCGGATGGCGTGGTCCGCCTTCAAGTCGAGCAGTAAGCGAACCAGTTCGATCGCACCAAATCTGGTCGCGTGGACCAGGGCAGTCGAGCCGTAATCATCGACCGCATTGATATCAGCCCCATGTTCGAGCAGAATAAGGACAATGTGCGTATGACCCACAGCGGCTGCGGTAATCAGGGCGGTCCGTCCACCGAAATTATGGTGATTTGGATTGGCCCCCGCGGCTAAGAGCAGTTCGACCATTTCCCTGTTATCCAAATAACTGGCCAGACCCAGAGCAGTGACATGACGCTCGGGTATAAAAAGGTTGGGGTCCGCCCCTCGATCAAGCAACGGCTTCACCACTTCGGTCATTTTCCGTTTTGCGGCCCAGATCAGGGCTGTATTTCCCTGTTCGTCCCTGACATTGACATCGATGTCAGGCCGGGAAATCAATTTCTGAAATGTGTCGAGGTCTTTGTTTTTGACCGCTTCAAGCAGAGCCAACGATTCGTTCGTTTCGGCCATGATCAGCGGACCGGACAGGACCGCTATCAGCAAAACAAACATCCAGCACATCCATGTTCTCATCGTCTTCCTCCTAAAACCATTACATAAATGGCTGTTGATCCAGCCATGGTCCTATAATAGCATCTATGCCCGTCTGTTACAATAATGATGGGAACCGTTTTCACTTTTCAAGGTATGGACCGCAATATGTGTGCAGATTGTCCGCCGCTTTCCGATAGGAAGGTTCGATGGAGTGGGCCCGGGCGAATTGCTGACATGCCTCGTGGATACGGCCTTTCCGGACCAGGACAAAACCGAGATTGTTCATGGCTTTCACAAAAGTCGGATCGCACTTGATCGCCTCACGAAAATGGTCCAGGGCCAGGTCCAACTGGGCTTGATAAAAATATGTAATCCCGGCATTGTCATAGGCTTCGGCATAATCCGGCTTCAATTCGAGGGCCTCTTGAAATGCAAGTTGGGCTGCTTCGAGTTGATTCAGTTGAAACAGGGCCAATCCCAAATTGTTATGGTATTCGGCGATATGAGGACAGATTGCGATTGCCTGCTGATAATGCCTGTGAGCATCGGTCCATTGCCGCTGTTCGGCCAGGGCCGTACCGAGATTATTATGAGCGACGCAGTTGTCCTCGGTCACTGTGAGCGCATGCTCGAAGACGGCCAGGCTCGATTTCCAGGTGATCAGATAGTTCCAGGAAAGGAAAAACAGGCAGACAGCAAATACAACTCCCGTGGGCACAAGGAACTTTCCGATAATTCTCCATCTGTGACCGAGTTCTGAAACTGACCAACTGATGATGATAAAGGGGCCGATATGAGCAAAATAGGCGTATCTATCAGCCAGCGATTGCTGACCAACCTGGACCAGACCAATCACGGGGACCAGACTACCCAGAAACCAGAGCCAGCCTGTGACCAGGTAAGGTCTTTTTATTCGGGAAACGAATACAAGCACACAGATAACAAGCAGGATCAGGCCGGCCCCGACCGCTTTCACGATCGGGATTTCGTGAGGGTAGGGATAAAAGATGCTTAGACGCACAGGCAGGACCGTCTTCCAGAGATAGGTCAGATACGCCAGCAGTGCATTAGCCAGCCGCTGCGGGAAAGGATAGTTGAGAAGGCTCTTCACCGCTCCGCCCCTGTTCTGGACCCAGAGGGTCACCACACAGGAACCCAGACTGAGTACAAACAGCGGTAATTTCTCGATGATGAGCTGACACCATTGTTTAAAAACATCGCCCCGGTCCGGTCTCAACCGTTGGAACGGCCAATAATCCAGCAGAAGCAAGAGGAAAGGCAGGGAGACCAGCATGGGTTTAGCCATCAGACCCGCCAGATACAGGAGGCAAACCGTCACATAGGACTGTAGTCGAGGTTGGCGGTAGTAATACGTGTAGCTGAGCAGCGTCAATGAACCAAAAAAGAAGCACAACAAGTTCTTTCGTTCGGCAACCCAGGCGACTGACTCGACATTGAGCGGATGGACCGCAAAAAGAAGAGCGACAAAAGCACTTCTTCTCCGGGCCCCGGTAGCTTTGAACAGAAACAGGAACAGGATGACGGTATTGAGACCGTGAAGGAGCACATTGATCAGATGATGATAACCGGCCTCGAGGCCGAACAAATCGATATCGAGTGCATGTGACCACCAGGTCAGTGGGTGCCAATTACTCTCGCGTTCAGCGGTCAGGGCCCATTTGAAGCTCTGAAAGGTCAGCCCTGACCGAATGGCTTCATTATCGAGTATATAGGCCTTGTCATCGAAATTGAGAAATTCAAATCCACGCGTTTGAGCATAAAGCCCAGCAATGATTACAAGCAGAGTCAGGCTGATCCAGATAGTGACCCGATCAAAAATGACCGGTCCGGCTGCCTGTTCGATTGCTTTTTTAGAATTCGGCATTGCCGGGAGTGCGTGGGAACGGAATGACATCGCGGATATTGGCCATGCCGGTCAGATACATCAGGGCCCGTTCGAAGCCGAGTCCAAAGCCTGCATGTGGGGCCGAGCCGAATTTCCGGATATCGAGGTACCACCAATAATCCTTTTCAGGCAGGCCCATGTCCTGCAGACGCTTTTTGAGGACATCGAGCCGTTCCTCCCTCTGGCTCCCACCGATGATTTCACCGATATGAGGGACCAACAGGTCCATGGCTGCCACGGTTTTTCCATCATCGTTCATCCGCATGTAGAAGGCTTTGATCTCCTTGGGAAAATCGATGATAAACACCGGGCCCTCAAGGACCGTCTCGGTCAGATAACGTTCATGCTCGGATTGCAGGTCCATGCCCCAGTGCACCGGGTACTCGAATGTCCGTCCCGCCTTAACCAGTTCGGCGACGGCATCGGTATAGGTCATGACTTGAAAAGGTGTGGTGATAATCTGTTCGAGCCTTTGACGCAAGGTCTGATCGATCCTCTCGTTAAGAAAAGCGATGTCCTCGGCACACGTATTCAGCACGAATTCTGTTATGTATTTCAGGAAGTCGCGGGCCAGGTCCAACGTATCCCGAAGATCATAAAAAGCCATTTCGGGTTCGATCATCCAGAATTCCGAGGCATGCCGGGTCGTGTTCGAATTCTCGGCCCTGAAGGTCGGACCAAAGGTATACACTTCACTCAAACCCATGGCGATGAGTTCGGCCTCGAGTTGGCCGCTGACGGTCAGATTGGTCTCCTTGCCGAAAAAATCGCGGGAAAAATCGATGGTCCCCGCTTCGGTCCGAGGTTCCTGGCCGGGTTTGAGCATGGTCACCCGGAACATTTCACCGGCCCCCTCGCAATCGCTCCCGGTAATAATGGGCGTATGAACGTAGATAAAACCGCGTTTGAAGAAGAAATCATGGATGGCGTAGGCCGTGGCATTCCGAATACGGAAGACGGCCCCAAAGGTATTGGTCCGGACCCGAAGATGAGCGATGGTCCTGAGAAATTCGAACGAGTGTTTCTTGGTCTGCAGGGGATAATCATCAGGACTGGTGCCGAACAGGGTCAAGTCACGGGCATGAATTTCCCAATTCTGGCCCTGGGCCGGGGAGGCAACCAGATCGCCCCGGACCGAGACACATGCGCCGACCGAGATCGTTTTGATGATTGTCTCATCGATGACTCCCGGATCGCAAATCACCTGGATATTTGCCAGGCACGAACCATCGTTCAGGGCCAGAAAAACCACGTTTTTACTCGATCTTTTAAACCTGATCCAGCCCATGATCGTGACATCCTGGGCCGGCGTATCACTTCGGAGTAGTGCCTGGATTTTAGTACGTTTCATAACCAGAAAAACCTCCTCGCATTATAGGTTGTTCCGTCGTTTGAGTTCAGAGAACAAGTCCAGGACATGCGGTGGACAGCCGGGTATGATCACGGCACCGGTCCTGCGTTCCCGGTCGGGGAACAGTATTTCCTGGGCACAGTTGCCGAACAACCACAAGTTACCCTGCCAATCGCGGAGCGTGGTCCGGTTCGGCATGCTTCGGCCCACGAATAGGGTCATGGGCTCAAGCCGTGATATGATTTTTTCGAACTGACATTTGTCGAGCGAATGTCTGATGGCAGACAGACAGCCGGCACAGGCACCGCCTTCGATCACGTGAATGTTCGGAAAAACACCGACACTCGAAAGGACCGGACGTTTGAACCGGCGGGTGACTGCTTCAAGCGGGGCCCCTTGCAGTCTGATCTCATCGAGATCGATCGGGCCCAGATTTTTCTGATGGGCCAAGCGAAGATGGGTCACTTCAATCGGGCTGATACCCATGACCGTACAACAGACACTGTCCACAGCCACGACATTCTCACCCCCGACCAACAGATTGAAATCGGGCACGGTATCACCGCTCAAGGGGGCTTGCCCCTCCATGGGCCAGAGTCCGTCGACCAGCGTAAAATCAGGTTTACAGGCCAGGACCGTATCCACAATCTTATGGCTGAGATCGTTCCGATGAAACAGCATGCGTTCATCATCATTGACCAGGCCCTGGAAATTTTTGAGTCCAAGACTGACCTGGGCGTGCATGTGCGTTTTCATTTTCGGGACATTGATGATCAGGTCGCAATCGAGAGCCCGTTCCGGAATAAGCGGTTCATGGAACAGGTCGGCCCCGGGATTGGGTACCCGCTGCCAGTCCTCTTCATCGAAATAACTGAACGAGACCCGGTCATCAAGGGTATCCTTCGTCAAACCGATCAGGTCGAATGCTTGCCGGGCCGGGAAACAATATCCTGGTTTTTCTCCGAGAAAGACCCGCTCGACCTGCAATTCGAGGCATGTCCGGACCAGGGCCCGCAGCACCCGCGGATCAGTGGTCATGGCTGGCACCCGAGCAGGATCGGGGCGGACCAGATTCGGTTTGATCAGAACACGGGCCCCCTGTAAACGGGCCCGAAATTCAGGAAAGCAATCGAATATGCGGCCGATATGTTCGGACAATCGCTCGATATCGCCCCGGTCATACTCGACGGGTGTTCCGGTCAAATCCTGACAATGCTCGAGACAGACCAACGGTTTATTCACAAGCATTTTCCTCTCTCATGAATTGGATAGCCCGGTTGATCGCGGCCATGGCCCGGTTGAACTGTTCGTAATTCAGGGACTGCATGCCGTCGCTCTTAGCCTTCTGAGGATTGGGATGGACCTCGATCATGAGCCCGTCACAACCGGCCGCAATGGCCGCCCGGCACAAGGGAATGATGATATCACTCCGACCGGTTGCGTGACTCGGGTCAACGATAACCGGGAACCCTTTCATTTTAGCCACAATCGGGATGGCAGAAATATCGAGCGTGTTTCGGGTGTATTTCTCGAAAGTCCGAATGCCCCGTTCACACAACAGGACCCGCTCATTACCGCCCATGAGAATATATTCCGCAGCCAACAACCATTCCTCGATCGTGGCCATGAACCCCCGTTTCAGTAAAATGGGCTTATCGGTCTTGCCCAACATCTTCAGCAAGGCATAATTAAACATGTTGCGGGTCCCGACTTGAAGAACATCGGCCAAATCGACCAGGATGGGCAGGTCCTGCACATCCATGATCTCCGTGACCGTGATAAGCCCATACTTCTGACCGGCTTCGGCCAGATATTTCAAACCCTCTGCGCCCAGTCCCTGAAAACTGTACGGGCTTGTTCGCGGCTTGAAAGCGCCGCCACGCAGCATCTGGGCCCCATTTGCCTTGACGATCTCGGCCGCTGACAAAATCTGCTCGCGATTCTCGACGGAACAGGGACCGGCTATGACCATCACCGAACCGTCCCCGAGGGTGACATCGCCAATCGTCACCACTCTTTTGCTGCTTATTTCATCCGAAAAGTTGCCTGCATCCATACGAGTCCCTACCTACAAAGTCATCAGATAATCGAGAAAATCACGGAAAAAACGCTCGATATATTCATCATGAAGCGGACCGCTGTTGAAGCCCAATATCCGATTCAAGGTTTCCTCGACTTCACCCGGAGCAAAAAGCGGTGCTCGGGGCTGATCGCGTTCACCTTGTAACGCAAGAGATATCCGGGTCCGTTCATTGAGTAATTGCAGAATTTTCAAATCGATCCGTTCGAGACGGCGCCGAATTTCTTCGTCTTCAGTTGAGGACGAGTCAGTATCGGTCTTTGAGACCAGGGCGTTTTTATCGACCTTACCGGTTACGGTGCGGGGTAAAGCGGGTCGAAAATCGATTCTTTTGGGGACCATGTAATTGGGCAGGCCGGAACGGCAGAAATCTTTGATCTTCTGCTGGTCTTCGAGCTCGCCTTCCTTGAGGACCACAAAAGCATGAGGTACCTCGCCTCGCAGTTTTTCAGGCATGGGCACCACCGCAACTTCCTCGACCTCGGGAAGTAAACGAATGGTTTCCTCGATTTCCTGAGGGAAAACCTTGAGACCACCAACCTTCATCATGCCGCTGGACCTTCCCCGGAAATAATAGTAATCCTCCTCGTCCTGATAGACCATATCGCCGGTATGGAACCAACCCTCATGAAAACAGGACCCCGTTTCCACCGGATCATCGAGATAGCCGGTGACCACAGCCGGCCCCTGTATAATCATTTCACCGGTTTCGCCCCGTTCCACTTCCTGACCCTGGGGACCAATCAGCTTAACGGTATAATACGGAGCAGCCCGCCCACATGACCTGGTCAAACCGGTCATGGCCCCGGTAGCCAAAGCCACACCGGTCGTTTCCGTGCTGCCCCACACCGGTCGAATAGCGATTCCGAACCGATCGATGAACTTTTTCTGCAGATCAAGATTCGTGAACATACCCCCACTCTCGACCAGCTTTAATGAAGAAAAATCAAAGCGACCGGATTGAGCAAAAGGCAACAACATCTCATACATAGGAGCAAGCCCCATAATATAACTGATCCGATACTCGCTGACCATGGTCGCCACAGATTTCGGATATAAACTATCGAGCAGGACCATGGTCCCACCGGTCCAGAGCGGTCGAGCAAAAATCTCGTGCGGATGAGAAAAAACCGCGAACATGCACAAATGACGGGCCCGCTCCTCGATATCAAGGGCCTCGATCGATGATAATGTGTTCCAATGAATCTGGACATGGGTCGTCTCGACCGCTTTGGGCTCCCCGGTCGATCCCGAGGTGAAATTCAAATAGAAAGTATCGTCCGGATGGACCGCGATCCCCGGAAGCTGGGCACCTGAATCGGCCACCAGTTCCGCCCATGATATCATCCCGCTCACAGGTCTGGGACCCGTGACCACCAGCCTCAAATCCGTGGGATGCCCGGGAAAACCTTTCAAGAGAGGAAGAAACTCGGGATCGACCAGGACCATCTTCAAACCAGTCGATGAGATGACCTGCCCTAACCGCTCCTGACGATAATGAAAACTGAGCGGGACGCCGACAATGCCGGCCAGGCCCATGCCCAGATATGCCAGGACCGTCTCCGGACTTTTATGAGTCAGAATACCGACCCGATCACCCTTTTTCAGGCCCCTGTCCAGCAAACTATTGGCCAAAGATGCCGCCTGCCGCAGGACATCACTGTAAGTATAGCAGGCCTCCTTGGCTATGATTGCCGGCTGGTCCGGTATCTCACGGGCCTTCTGTTCTAATACCTGTCCAATGATCATAGGTGCTCCCCCGCAGCGCAGAGCGCAGAGTTGATATTCATACCCCAATAAATATATAGTAGTTATATGGCTTTCAGACAGAAGTCAAATGATCCCGAAAGAAGCGAGATGGCAGACCAACCCGAGGGATGAGTCCTGCCATGATAAAGCATGACCAGATCATACCACAATACGGATGAATTCTTACCCGGCTATACCACCCTTCAAGTCCTTGCTGTCGGCCCCATGGGCCGATCAGCTCTGGTGCTCTGTCAAAAAACCGGACTGACCTGCGTTCTCAAAACCCTGCCCAAAACAGTGGGCCCTTCTTCCCAAAATTTGTTTCGTCGCGAAATTGAACTTATCTCGAACCTGGCCCATCCCAATATCGTTAAAGTCCTCCATTTTGGCGAAACAGACCAATTCTTTTTTATGATAATGGAATATATGGACCAAGGCACACTCGCTGACCGTTTACACAGAAACCGATTATTTCAGATCAGCGAAGTCATGGAGATTGCGGTCTGCCTCTGTCAAGTCCTGGTCTTCCTGACCCAGCATAATATCGTGCATCGCGATATTAAACCAGCCAATATTTTCGTGACCAGCACAGGGACCATTAAACTCGGCGATTTCGGCCTGGCCAAGGATATCTCGGGCGCAGGTCAAAGCGGCTTGACCAAACCCGGGACCGGCCGGGGGACCCTTGAATACATGCCGCGTGAACAACTCGAAAACGCAGTCAATGCCGACTGCCGGTCCGATATTTATTCACTCGGGGCCACGCTCTATCACCTGCTGACAGGCACCCCGCCCCATACGGGCCGGACCATGACCGAACTTCTGACAAGCATACTTCACACAACACCCCAACCCGTTCATCGGACCAATCGGACCGTCCCGGAAACGCTATCAGCCATCATCATGAAAATGCTCGCCAAAAATGCCGCCGAACGTTATCAAAACCCACAATCACTGCTCTATGAACTCTATCAGCTCGGTCTTAACTGGACCAGAAGCAATGGTTCGGATCATTGACCACCTCTTCCATCAATTGGTCGATCTTGTAAATCCTCTGCTTTGAGGTGATATAGGGCCACCACTTGCCATCAGGCCGGGACCAATAGAGTAACCATAATGGCTTCTTTGATTTGGTCTCAAAATACCGGATTTGAAAGACCGGTTGTTGATCGGCTTCAGCAGTGTGACCCTGCTCAGGTTCATGATTGATGTAAATCTTGTTCCGACGCTTCTTGATTACGAATTTCCGGCGTGGAAACTTATAGCCAAGATACAGCCTGACCACGTTGAGGGCCCGCTCGATCTCTTCTTCCGGAGGATCAATCACCTCATCGAGTGCACGAAGTCCCATTTCACCGCCCGCCATGTAACTGTCGAACCAAAGCGATAACTGTTCGATAGATATGGCATATTGACGACATAATTGCTTGAAACGTTCCTGATCACAACGTCGAGCCTTCTTGCACAACGATAATTTCTCGGGAAAGCTATATTCCCGTCCGACCACAATCAACCTGCCTTTCACATGAAAACAAACGAAGCTGGGCTGAAAAAAGCCAACGACAATACAATTCTGTTCCTTGATCGCCCCTGCAGGCACTATATCATAATTCCACATCGGAACCAAAGTATTTTTTACATTACAAAACTAAGGACGTTCCCATTTCAGTACCAAGGACAAGCGACCGGTCGCATGACCGAAAATGGCCAGTAAACGCATGGCATCTTGAAAATGGCTCCTCTTGGGAAAATTCCGGAATTTTGTACTGCCCGGTTTTGGATAGAGTAAATAAGGGAAATCCTGCAGTATGGCTCGAATTATACTTCGCTGTCGGCGAGGAATCGAATAGCGAATACCGATACACTCTATTATCCGGAACGTGTCTTCCAAGACTCGCCTCAGGCGATCCGAGTCTCGGCGAATGCTAAACGACAGGGGTAGCTGCAAAAAAAGACAGGCCAAAAACATCGTTCCCCATAAGATTTGACCGGATTGCTCACCGTGAAGATTGGTCATCCAATCAAGTGCACCGAACAGTTTGAAAAAAAGGTCTTGACGGACCGGATCTGTTCGCTCATAAATCGTGGCTATTTCAGGAAAGAGTGTGCTGAAAAGCGAGGTCCTCATCATATATTTGAGCGCCGAGCGCGAACCGCCCATCTTGAGTAAAATCTGCATTTCTTCAAACAAACGCGATGGTGATGAGGTCAGAATCAACTTATGCTGAGCACAGATGGCCTCGAAAGTGGAAGCTTCAATTGCAAAACCGACCCGGGTCGCAGCCCTGATTGCCCGAATCATCCGGACTGGATCGTCCCCGAAACGTTCGATCGGGTCACCAATTGCTCTTATTAGCCCGCATTTCAGGTCATGAAGCCCACCCGTATAATCAATGATTGTGAAATTGGCAATGTTATAATACAGGGCATTAATGGTAAAATCACGCCTGAATGCATCCTCGCAGGGCGAACCAAACGTGTTGTGCATGCGTGAAATCCGGTCCCGATCGGTGCTGTCATCCTCCAAAAGTGACCCTTCCTTACGAAAAGTCGAGACTTCGATCAGGCCTGTTTTAAACCTGATGTGGGCTAAACGGAAACGTCTTCCTATCAAGATGGCATTGCGAAACAGTTTCTTGATTTTGGACGGACGAGCGTCAGTCGCAACATCAAAATCCTTGGGTTTTCGTCCCAGCATCAAATCACGGACACTCCCACCGACAAGATAGGCGATGTAGCCTGACCGATGCAAACGATACAATACCTTCAAGGCATTGCTGTCTATGTTCACGCGGGATATAGCATGATGATCTCGGCTAAGAACGTGAGGAGTATCACCTTGGTCTTCATTCGTTTTCAGATTCATACACTCTGCATCTGGATTAAGCATGTCGCATTTGTGCTTCTAAAGGTCGTGTGGTTTCCCGATATCCAATGTGATCGGTCGCACTACCAGAGTAGTTGTATGTACTGTAATCAGATTCGACAGAAAACACAAGTAAAAAAAATCAGCTGGCTCTAAATCAGAACAGGTTGAAGGAGAAACGCAGCAGGAATTGATGCTGTAACCAGGCTGGATGTTCCTGATACACAAGTGGGTCGCGGATGAAGTCGATTTTATAATGAAGCGAGGCAAAGGAAACGAGACGGAAACTGATGACATTCCTTAAAGTCATGATATAGTCATCAGGAGTATCGACCGTGAAAAGAGAATCGAGTTCGAAAGACCAGGCCAGGTAGCGGGTTGCTCTGGCAAAAGCCACGACGCTGGTCTCGATGCCTTCGAGCTGATAATCCTCGATTTCGCTGAATATGGTGTGACGAGCAGAGTCTTCATTGAGGACCAGAAAATCATTGGCGAAATATTGACGCGCACCGAAACCGAGCCGAATCGAGAGGTCGAGATATTCCGAATTGAACAGGTTGAAATTGCCGCCCAGACCTTGTTTCATCTGGAAAGGCGTAAAGGGACGACCGATTTTGATCCGGTCCGATGTGCTGACATACTCTTCAGGTGATTGATCTGCTTTCTGGATAATAACGGAGTGCGGTCCTTCGTTTTCAAAATAGTGGTAACGGTTGGTCAAGGCCGTTTCAAGTCCGAAACGACAGTATGGACCGAATTTTTCGCGCATGAAATACGAGTAGATCGAGTGATAATAGAGTCGATCATTGAGTGTTTTCGCCTGTCCATCAGGTTCCTTGACCAGACCTTCCTCGATTTCGAGCCGAAAATCGAATCGATGCTGTTTGTGCTTGTAGTTGGCCAAACTGTCCAGGAAAAGGTTACCTGTCGTGCTCCAGCCTTCAAGGTCACCGCTCGACGTCTCAGTCTGATTCAGAAAGAGCAGATCTCCACCCAAGAGAGACCGGAATTTCCATTTCTTGATTAACTCGACTCCCTCTTCTTCCTCGATGATACCAGCACCCAGAAATTGACCCGAGTCCCGGTCCAGGACCAAAGTAAAAGATGTTATCTGACCCGGTGGAACGTAAACCGTCGCAAAATTGGTCCTGTCCCGGTACGTTCCGCCTGTGCGGACGATCTTATACAGTCCGGGTGGAATGATCCAGACTTTTGTTTCTTCGGCCCTTTCTTCGTAGGCGCCAAAACCGACCCCGAATTCTTCACGGCTGGGGATAGCCAATAGTTCGTATGAGCCCCGAAAGGGGATGAAATGTTCATCCACGACTTTCACCTCCAAAGCAGACCAAAAGGGCTCGACGAAGGTAATCTCCTGCTCTTTGATAAGGACGGTGCAACGCATGAGCTGCTCCATGGTCCCTGAACCGAAACTGACTTCATAATTACCGGGTCCAAGAACAATTCGTTTACCCATTTCCCCGGTTGTTACTTTTTCATCGTTTCGAGAAACGATGACGACCGGTTCCCGATCCGGACTGCTCAAACTGGGAAAAAAGAGTGCCCCGGTACCCGTGGGTACCGGGGTGGTATCTGCACGAAAATGCAGATCATCGAACCAGAGCGAGTGTCCGGGCTCAAAAAAACGGTCACTGTTATGCCGTTTTGGTCTGGTATCTTCAATCCGGGTATAATCGTCGATCGGTGACGTTGGCTGCTCCAGTCCCGTGCCAGTTCGAGAGGAAATCGGGCCCATGGGTGCCGTTGGTTGCGGAGACGTGTCCGTTTCAACTGCTGGTCCAGGCCCTGTCGTTTGGCCGAGGCCCCGTTCATGATAGTCGGCCAGAAAGCGATCAAGCTCCTTGACGACTGTGTTCATTTCAACCTCGAGGATTTCACTGAGGGTCCGGACGACCATGCGTGGTTCTTTGACCAGGACTTGCCGACGTTGATCAAAGGCATGACTCCAGATGACCCGATCGTCATTGAATCGGACTAGTGTAAAAGTAATCGCCAAATGGGCGAACCAATCCTGTTCGTTATCCAATTCTTCGATAGCTTCTATTTCGCCGGTCAGAGTAAAATCGGGGGCCGTGTCGGTCAGGTCTTCAGTCACTTTGGTGAAGAGGCCTGCTCTCATGATCGACCTGCGGATGAGATCACTCACCATCTTCTGCGGCTTCTGACTCCACAGCCGGAAATTATAGTATTCAAGTTCGTGCAATGAATAACGAAAGACGATTTGATAGCGATTATAGGTTGGATCGATTCGAAAATCCTTTACCCTGACGGTATAGGGGTAGGGCTTTGTCTCAGTCTGGTCCGGCATGGCAAATGTCAAGAGATAATAATGTTTCGGAGGAATTTTATGTGCACATCCTGACAGAGCACACAACCCGCCCAGCACTACGAGAAGCCCGAGCCCGCCATAAGCAGACCTGATCATCCGACCCAACCTGATCCGATGATTGTGTATCTGTCTCTTTTCTGACATTACTTGATATCTCGTTCCTCGGCTTCCTGAGTTCTCAGGAGCAGAGATGGATTTTCGCGGATAAGGATGCTGAATTCATCGAGATTTTCCGCGGTTTCTCTCAAATGCTCGAGCGTGATATGGATATCCTCCTTGCCCTGTCTGAGCAGGAGTGAACTCTGATCAAGCAGCGTATTCATTTTGGTGATACTGGCATTCAGACCGGTATCGCCCAGATTCTGATGCAAAGCGGCCATGGTCTGCTTGGTCTCTTCGAGTAACAGGTCCAGTTTAAACCGGCTCTGTTCGATATTACGGACAAGTTCCTGGCTGGAAATGACCATGGTCTTGAGTGATGGAGTGAGTTCAGCCAGTAATGCCTGGAAAGTGTTGGCCAGGTCCTCGATGTCTTGGGCAATGGCACCACTCCTCGTAGTCAACTCGACCAGACCCGGTCTTGCTCCCGAAAGGGTCTGGTCCGCTGTCGAAACCAACTGTTTCATCTGATCGAAAGTATCCCAGAAAGAGCGTTGACGTTCCTCATCAAGAAAGGCATTGAGTCTATTCAAAAGCATTTCGGTCTTATGAGCAATGACCGTGGCTTGACCAGTGATTTCATCAAGAAAAGAAGGGCCGGCCGGGATTTCTTCTCCAGGTTGTCGAAGCCGGGCGGTCGGACTGCCCCGCGAAAGTTCGATATATTTCAATCCGGTAATTCCGATACTGCCGAGAGACGCGACCGAATCCTGCGCAATGGGCGTATCACCGTTGACTTCAAGCCCGACTATGATGATCGAGACATCCTGAGGATCGACCCTGATTTCGGAGACACGTCCGATCTGAATGCCCGAGTATTTAACCGCTGAACCGACTTCGAGACCACTCATCGAAATGTTTTTCGCTGAGAACCGCACGAGATAG
This sequence comes from bacterium, assembly GCA_016934675.1. GTDB lineage: Bacteria > CSSED10-310 > JAFGSJ01 > JAFGSJ01 > JAFGSJ01 > JAFGSJ01. The sequence continues at coordinate 16,478 of JAFGSJ010000028.1, forward strand.
AGGTCTCGATTTTCGAAGAGGGCCAGGCCCACCAGCAAAAACAGGACAAGGCAGAACAGGGCCGTCGAAACCGTGATGAAAATGCCGAGATTGATTTTCTGACGTCTGGTAACCGTCATAGTATCGACCTGTCGTTAATCTGTCCGTCGCCAGCCCCTAGGGACCGGCTTACAGACCGTTCTCTTAGGCATAAGCCGGATCAGGCAGTCGTCTGGATTTGCCTGATGGCTATCCGTGCGTCAACAACGAAGCATTTCTCAGGTTCATCCGAAACGATGAACGGATTGATATCGATCTGCTCAAGAATATCAAAATCGCTGACCAGTTGCGATAATCGCTGCAGCGTTGTGACGATAGACTCAATGTGGACCGGTTTTTCACCCCGAGTCCCCAGGAGCAGGTCACGCGTCTTCAACGACTCGATCATTTCGCGGGCAGAGCGATCTGATATCGGGCTGATTCGGAAGGCAACATCCTTAAGAATTTCGACATAGATGCCCCCCAGTCCGAACATGAGCAGAGGTCCGAAACCGGGATCCAGGGACATACCCATTATCGTTTCCTGACCGCCCTTGATCATCTTCTGGACCATGATCTGATAATCCGGATAACTGCTCTCGACCCGGGCCATCTTCTCGGAAAGCGTCATGATCCCCTGGGCCAGTTCCTGGTCCGTACGAATATCAACCAGAACGCCCCCCAGATCTGATTTATGTAACAACCCCGGGGCTATCACTTTTAATACTATTGGATAACCGATTTCCTGCACGGCTGCCTGGGCCCCAGCCAAATCGCTAACCAGAATCGAGGGCGGCAGGGGAAAACCGTATGCTTCGAGTAATTCCGCAACTTCTCCGTCACTCAACCAGTGTCTGCCCTCATGTTGAACACGGTTAAGTATGGCTTCAGCCTTGTTCCGATCGACCTGAAAATCGCGGATCTGCCCCTGTCCTCGTTCACGCCAGTTCCTGTAACGGACCATGGCTTCAAGAGCCTTGGCCGCAGACTCCGGATATGAATAGATCGGCAGCATCTCCCCGGGATCGAGCTCGATCTTCTGAAACACGTCCCGTCTACCCATGAAACAGCCCAACACCGGTTTGGTGAATTGCTTGCTGGTCCGATTGATCGTTTCCACAATTTCGAGCGAACCAGTTACCATGGGAGGAACAAAGATAGTCAGGACCGAGTCGATCGCCTCGTCGGCCAGCACAGCTTCCAGAGCACTGGCATAATGTGCGGCCCGGGCCCCACCGATCATATCCACCGGATTCTCGATCGAGGCTTCCTCGGGCAGAATGCTTTCCAGCTTCGCTTGCGTCACCTCACCAAATGAAGGCAACGTCAAGCCCAGGTTGATACAGGCATCAGTCGCCATAATTGCAGGACCGCCAGCATTGGTGATTATCCCGACCCTGTTGCCGCGAGGTATGGGCTGATTTTTAAAAGCCACGGCCAGGTCGAATAATTCCTCGACAGAACTGACCCGCAACACGCCGCATTGCTCAAAGAGAGCGTCGGTTGCCACATCCATACCCGCCAACGCACCCGTGTGCGACGAAGCGGCCCGCGCCCCGGCCTGCGTCCGACCCGATTTGACCGCTATGATCGGCTTCTGCTTGGAAAGCTCCTTGGCAACCCTGGTAAAACGCCGCGGATTACCGAAATTTTCAAGATAGAGCAGGATCAGATGCGTCTCATCATCGTCCTTCAGATAATCCAACAGGTCATCAGCGGCCGTATCCGCCTTGTTCCCAACCGAAACAAACTTGGATATACCTAAATTGAGCTCACGGGCATGACCCAGTATGGCTGCACCTAAGGCCCCACTCTGGGAGATGAAGGCGACATGTCCGGGCATCGGAATACCCGAAGCAAAGGTGGCGTTCATCTTATACTGGGCCTCGGTATTGATCACCCCCATGCAATTGGGCCCGATCATTCTCATCCTATATCGGTGCGTGATCTCGAGCAGCCGATGCTCCAGCTCCGCACCTCGAGCACCGATCTCCTTGAAACCAGCCGTGATGACCACCAGCCCCTTGACACCCTTCAATCCACACTCCTCAGCCGTACGCAGCACTCGCTCTGACGGCACGACCAGAATGGCCAGGTCTATCTCATCAGGGATTTCCAGAACACTTCGGTAACACTTCATACTGTGAATGACCTGTGCACCTGGATTGACCGGAAAAACCATGCCGTTAAACTCGAATTCAACAAGATTGTGCAGGATTTCCCGACCGATTGTTCCTTCCCGGCGCGACGTCCCGATCACGGCTATCGTCTGTGGTCTGAATATTGCGTCAAGTTCGTGAGCCATTTTCTGCTCCTTTATAGGACATTACCGTCTATCCATTTCTTTAATACCTGCTTTCCCTCTATTGTAGGACTTGCATAAAAAAATGAAAAGAAAAAAATCACACTGGGTGAGACAAAGCAGGCTGGACTACTGTTTCATTTTCGGGGACATTTCGACTTTTTTATTTACCCGAAGATTTTCCAGGAGCGAAGCGTTCTTTCCGGTTTTACTCTCGAGCATGTTCCTGAATTGCTGCTTGATGACCTGGTAACGATCCTGTGAGGCCAGATTGTCCTGCTCGGACGGGTCAGTAACCAGATGAAACAGGCACTCAGTCCCCGCCTTTTTGTCGATGATGTACTTCCATTGACTGGTCCTGACCGTACTTTGGACCAGATTGGGAAAAGTGACCTCCGAATAAATACACCCCTCATCTCGCTCGAGCCGGGAGGGTTGAAACTGAGCCGTGCCCTGAAAACCGTTCAAAGGTTTTGTCCCAATCAATTCAAGCACGGTCGGCATAACATCCGTCAACTCGACCATGTTCTCCCGGACCAGCCCACCCATAGTATTGTTCGGCAGTCGAATGATCAAGGGAACCTGAATGAGAGGATCATACAGTAGACAATCGTCATGAAACTGACGAAGATCACGAAGCAGATCACCGTGTTGAGCAGTCAAAACCAGCATTACCTCCCGGTAATAATGCTGGGTCGGAATCGATCGGACCAGGTGCCCGAATGTCTCATCGAGATACCGGATCTGAGCATCGTAGAGTGTGCTGAATAATGAGGATCGAGCTGGTTTGAGATTATCATACACCTTCCAGAACAACTCGATCCGCTGCTGATCAGAAGCAGTGATGAAAGTTGTGTCTTGCTGTATCGCGCGAACAAATTCTCCCTGTCCCGGTTTCACAAATAAATCCAAATATGGTTGCACGGGTATCGGAGGAAAATGCAACATGTCGGTATGAAGCAGCACAAATTGGGGCTTTCGGGCCTTGATATTATTCTCCAGATAGGGAATGACTCGCTGGTCCAGTATGTATGTTACAGTATTATCTCTCCCGAATGGATCGCCAATGATATATTGATCGAATCCCCGTCTGAATCCGGCTTGATCAGGTAATTCCTTATTGCTCACAAAGGCAGCCGTTATGAAACCTAACTTGGCCAGTATTTCCGGGAGTGTTTGAATTTTCGGGGTGAGTTTGAATTGTGGCCCGCCCAGATCGTTAATCGCATGAACTTCAGGATAGTGTGATGTCAACAGGGTCATCAGGGCGCTCTTCGTGCTGACCGATTGACTGAAAGCTTGTGTCTGCAGAACGGATTGCTTGGAAATAAGATCGATGTTCGGTGAGACATGGACCGGATAGCCATAACAGCCCAAATGATCGTGACGAAGGCCGTCTAATGTGAGCATTATCAGAGTCAGAGGCAGATATTCACCCTGTTTTTCTGAGCGGGCGGTGGACGTGAATTGGATGATAATACAGGTCAAGATAAAGACTGAAAGAAACAAGGACAGGAAAGCATGGTTACATGTATGACTGGAGTTATCTGCATTCCTGACCTGTAAGGTCCGGGTCCTTTCAGCACTCATCCGACTGCACCTTCATTCACCTCTGTCATCTGCTAACATGATCTCGCTAACCCTTCAACAACCCGTTCGGGCTAAGTATCACAGTAAAAACGGATCATGCAACATCAAAGTATAAAATTTTATACCATGTACATCAAGCATGTTTTTTTGTCAACAACAGTAGTGGTCACCTCTGCCTTGACCTTTCTTTGAATAGTGTTTGGCGACGATGCCTGCGATTCATGACAGGATATCAGGCCTCAGCATACTGGATTCGTCATGGATCGACATCTAACCATCTTCTCCTGACATTGTAACGGTCTTATTTCTCCCAACTTTTCCTTCGTACCCCGTGCCTCAATGAAAGTCAAAAGCAGGGGTGACCCCAGTTGTGCCCATTGAACCAACAGTCAATTCATGGTAATCCTACACCACGAAGTGGTGAAAGGGGTTAGCCTGGGGCACAGTGAGTTGTCACGACCGTGACAACGAACGACGCCCCAGGATCAGGATAACCATGATCTGAGCTCTGAAGGAGCGGCAGGGACTTGCATTCCCTATCGTATGGATTACGACCAGAAATAGGTCCGGGATTGCAATGCAACCGGTGACATTGCTTCGGATTATGTGGGTGTAGCTCACGCTCCTTCAGAGCTCGGTTTCGCCGTCCTCGAACCTGGGGCGTCGTCCGTCTTCGCTAAAGCTTCGACGCGACTATGCCCCAGGCTGACCTCTGTCACCACGTTGTGGTGAGTTGAATAGGGGTCA
>JAFGSJ010000029.1 GCA_016934675.1 bacterium
AGAGCGAGATCGCCGCGACAAGAGTGCCCAAGCAGGGCAAAGTAAATCGGTAGTGAAAGAGTATCTGACCCTGGTCTATCGTGAAGGCATGGTTGAGCGTCCGGGCAAAGCGACACTCGATGAGCAGGTGGGTGAGCAGGCTCTGCGTGAGGATTTCGCCTCTCTGGGTGTGCTGTCCTTCCAGCGTCGAATCCGGCATTTCAGTGATGGGGTCTTTCTGGGCGGCAAGGACTTCTGCCGACAACAATTCAGGGAATTCCGGTCGTATTTCCAGACTAAGAAGGAGCGAGAGGGCCTGCCACTCATGTCCTGTCGGGCGGCAGTACCGGGAGGTCTCCTGGATATCTACTCCATCCGAAAATTGACCTGATCCGATTCTGAGAACTAACCCAAAGTACAATCATTACATCGTTAAGCTGTATCAATCGTCACCAAGGCATATTCCTGCTTTATCAGTGAGGTCTCATGCATCTTGAATGAGTCTTTCCTATCAGTTTTCCCACACCTCACATCGAATTCTCCTCGTTTCCTTATCAGATCACTGAGATCTGTTCAAGAAAACCACGTTCATCTTTTATCCGAATCCTGAATATTTGCACAGGAGCCACAACTGATTTTATTGTTCACCACCGACCTGTGACCTGTGGTAGATGGTTCTAGTATTTGAGTTTTCCAAATTCCCCATAGACCTAGACCGGGTAAGCCTGTTTCGGATTTCAAGGAAATGTGCCTCACGGTAAATGATGAGATTGAGGCCCGCCAGATTTTGGCCTCGGCCTGTGTTTAAGTTGACTGGTGACTGGTGGATCAACGGAACGAGAACGAGGATCGAGTTTGAGTGTCCCCGAATTCCTTGTCAGCAATTGGGATGCGAGGTCAGGTTCCTACCCCCCGATCCGGTTACGCTCATCAACACCTTAGCGTTGAAGGACCTGATAAGACAAGTACGGAGTCAGGTTGATGGTTGACTTATTTGAGTGAGAAAAGCCACAGCAACAATCAACAGTAGCACACGAACGAGTGAGATTCTTCATCACCGTTCACAAGAGTCAACCGTAGTCTCGAACCCTTAGACAAAAACACCCTAAAATAATTGCCAACTGAAACTTTTAGTATCGGTTCCACCTGGACCACTCGCTGTAATTGTAGCAGTCAGTGGAAAATGATAGTAAGGTATCCAAACTCCATATTGGCATTGCACCGAAAAAGTGCCGTTTCCGTATCCTGACGTGGGATCAACTTCAACCTGATCCCCATCATCGTTAACAACCTCTATCTGCCATGCGTCACATTGACCACCCTGGATTGTAAAATAAAGGACCCAGAAAAGCACCCTACAAGGATCACCACCACTGGAGCCATCGTACTCAGCTGAAAAATCCGTTATTTCCGGAGCAGCATTAACGATTTCAGTAGCGTATGCAGTCGGAGTAGGAGTCGGAGTCGGTGACGCCGTTGCGGTAGGTGTCGGAGTTGCCGTAGAAGTTGATGTTGCAGTGGGGGATGGTGGCGTATCATCATCGTCATCATCAGCAGTGCAGAACATAATAAAAACAGCGGACAAAGTTATTATCAGCAAAAAGAACGTTTTTTGTGTTACTATTTTCATGATATTTACCCCCTTTTTAGTACATGAGATGTTTTCGAAAAAAAACAATTTTTTCCACCAACACTCCTTATCCTCTTCTTGCTCCATCCATATATGATGTATGGAGAAGCAATTTTTATGCCAGAATAAGGATCAAGTCGACGGTTGACATATTTGAGTGAGAAAAGCCACAGCAACAATCAGCAGTAGCACACGAACGAGTAAGTTTCTTCCTCGTCGTTCACAAGCAAAAAATCATCCGTAGTCGCGAACCTTTATACATACTTTCCTGGAAAGAGTCTCATTTGTGTAGCAAAAATGTTCACTCCTGGATGAACATGTGTCCATTTTCTGAACAGTCTGAGTACGGAGTCAAGTCGAATGTTGAGTTACAGCAACAATCAACTGTAGCACACAGGCGGCGGTTGGGGGGTTGGGGGGGGGACACTCAAATTACGATTCCCGATTTGGTTACGCTCATTAACACCTTAGCGTTGAAGGACCTGAAAAGACAACTGTGGGAGTAATAGGTCAGCGATGGCGGCTGCCCACTGAACTGACCAGTCTTAGCATAGCGGGCGCGACGTTCCACTGAAAACCGTCGTCAGTTGCGACACTGACAGTCTTTTTGTTGAGGCGCAGCACTATACCCTCGATAACCCGGCCATCCCTGAGCAGAAAACTGACTCGGTCACCCTTGGTGAAACGAGCCATCTGACTCGTGCTGCGGGCTTGGGAAATGAGTTTGAGTCGTTCGACAATCAGGCGGTTGAGAAAGAGAAGATCATCTTCATTGAGGCGTTTGATCGCCTCGACGGCAGAAACCCGATCAATAATCGTGATGCTTTCAGTTTGCACGGCAGTCCCTCATTATTGAAGGTAAGTGATCATATTGTGGTACAAGGAGCAACCTGGCCCGGAGAATTTCAGCATCATGCCCCGAGTCTGTCAGTAAAAATCCCATCTGGGCACCTGTATTCGATTAATACATAGCTCATCCGACGGGTGCCATGCAAGCCCGAATTCTGGATGACGATATGACTGTAACTTTTACATTTCCCCAGGCAAAAGCAAAGCAATCAAAATTAATAAGTCATGTTTCTTTGTGTCTCCCTCGCAATTTCCTCGACATAGTAATAAGACGCAGAGGTTTCACTCCCAAACCGTTTGAGTGCGTGGACATTGACAAGTCTCAATTCTAAAAGCACAGTATTTTCCCGATAATCTTATTATGCTCTTTCTCTTTCTTTCAACTTTGAGTGTCCCCGAATTCAACTTGAGCCGTGGCTTGATTGGTGATCAGCAGGAGTATTGGGTATTGTTGAGCGGGGTTGTGCTTCAATCAAGGCCTGGCCAGATAGTTGAAAACATTTTCGAGGAGATATATAATAGTATAAAAGATACTACTAATCAGGAGGAGCTAGTGAAAACAAAAACAAAAGTCAGCTTAACCATCGATCGGGAACTCAATGAGCTCATTGAGCAACGAGCACAAGCCCAGAACGTGGCCAAAAGTCAGATCGCTGAGCAAGCCTTCAGGTTATGGCTCCGTTTCGAAACAGAAGCATTAATGGCCCGGGGTTATGAAGAGATGGCTGATGAAGAACTGGACATAGCTGAGAGGGCGTTTTCCGCTCAACAGGAACTCTGCAATGATTGAATTTCCGAGACGGGGAGAGGTTTGGTTGATAAACTGGAATCCAGCCCGGGGCAGTGAACAGGCTGGTTTTCGTCCAGCGGTCGTCATTCAGAATGATATTGGCAATGAGAAATCACCGACCACGATCGTAGCGGCGCTATCGAGTCGAGTGCGGTTGTATCCAATGAATGTTTTGGTCAAGCCGCCCGAGGGAGGTCTGTCTAACGAGTCGATTGTCAAAACGAGCCAAATCCTGACCGTTGATCAGCGGAGATTGGTCAAGAAACTCGGCCAGTTGCAGGCATCTACCATGGACCAGGTCGATCAGGCCCTTCGTTTGAGCCTGGGTTTGATGTTTTCCTAAGGAGAGGAGCCAAATCCGCTTTTGACTTTTGTTTTTTAATGAGAGCAGAGTTGTAATTCTTTGTTTATTTTCACATGTTTGCCAAGCAAGTGACCACTCTCGAGTATTTACAAAACTTGCAGGGGGCAGGTTTCGAGAGAAAGAGACGAGTGATCATATTTTGAAAAATCAGCCCAATCCGCGATTCACATTAAAGGTCACATCGCGTGTTCGAATTCCTTCATGACAACTCGCCAGCTATTATACAATGATGGTTCGGAGCAGCCGTGCACGTTGCCGACTGCGGTCACTCTTGTCTCGTGCGCTAGTGAGAGGGTCTGGGATTGTGGAATCTGGTCGTTCTAAGGATACTCATCAAGACGCTTTTTATATGCTATAACACCACCTTTCTTCGAATGTGTTCGCTTCTTTTGACTAGCATACAAGGCTATGATAGCTTTGGTGAACATCATGAGGAGACAAGCTGGAATCGACTTGAACGTCAGAAGCCGGTATTTCTATTTGAGTGTCCCCGAATTTTTTTCCGCGGCGCTCAGTAGTGTCCTGAAATAGATGCGGTTATAGCGTTGGGTAATGATACAGGGGAAATTTGCAATGAGCGCATAGAGCACATTGATGGCTGAGGCCCAGGGGGGATTCCACAGGAAAAAAATCGGGACGCAGGCAAACATGAGCCAATGAGCGAGTTCACTCCGACAGGTCTCCGCGATAAAGCGTTTCAAATAGGCCGGTTCTCTGTTTTCGAGTTTCTTTTTGGGGAAACCCTGTTTAAACCAGGCTGCGCCGTCTGGCAGTTTCTTTTTCCAGAGATGGGCTTTGAGTATGGAACGGTAGAGTGTATCGCCCTCCCAGGAGCGCTGTCGATTGAGCCAGCTATCGGGTTGAAAACGCTCGATCGGGATGAGGGTCAAGCCATAAGCGAGCGACAGGTGAACGACGAGCCAACCGACAATATTGAGCACGATGATCCAGAACAGTGATAATTCCAGCATAGTGTGATCAATCTCCGTTCTGTTTGCGAAAAAACGGGGACAGGATAATAGGCCCAGTAGTAAGGATCGAACTCCGCTGAAAAACGGGGTATTGAGACCGAGCCTTCTGTATTCGCTGAGACAAAACACCTTGTTCGAGAAAGCGTTGGACGATTTTCCGCCACGTCCGCCAGTAATGACCGCCGGGCAAGGTAACTACATGATCGGATGGTAAAACCTGGCTGACAAGTCCGAGCAGGGGCGCCATGCGATCATCAAGACCATAGCCCAGATAGAGTGCCGGTCCTGGTTGAGTGCCATGTCCTTGTTGTTGAAGCCAGAGCAGCACCTGACGATACCGATCTGAGGCAACAGATAAATCTGGTTGCCAAGCGGCCAATCCGCCCGCCTGTTGGATTTCGCGGCGCAGGTTGTTGTCTCCCAAATACGGTGACAATGCTATGATACCATCTATTACCTCAGGCATTTCTCGGGCAAAGATCAAAGCTCCGAGGCCCCCCAGGGAAAACCCTATCAGCCAAACCTGGTCATAGCCCTGTTTTCGGGCTGGACTGATTATATCTAGCCAGAGTCGGGAAACCAGGGTCTGGTCTTGATAATACCCTGAGTGTGCGTCCACAGCGACTATATCCGCACAGACCGAGGCCTGCAGCGTCGCAATGATACCCTTATGGACAAAGTAACTCGGCCCACTGAAAATGCCCGGCAACAGGACAATCAATGTGTCGGGACGTGCTGCGACAGGCAGGCGATGATAGACACAAGGAATGGGTTCGGATTGCTTAAAAACATAAGCGCACGAACTGACCAGTATCGAGACCGTCACGATCAGGAGCAGGTAGATACTGCTCCGCTCGATGGACTTAGTATTCGACCCTCCCCGCTTCCCCGGAGCACACGTATCCTGAGCGCTCACATTTATATGTTCAGTCAGGATTCGTCCCTCTTCACAATGAGGTCGGCGGAAATGCGACCGGACTCGAATATTGTGGGTAAACCGCTGCCCGGATGGGTCCCACCGCCAACCAGGAAACAGTTTTTGATGTCCTCGAACTGGTTATGTGGTCGCCAGTACAGCATCTGACTGACATTGTGGGCCAGGTTGAATGTGGCCCCCTGGTACACGAGTTTGTCCTCCTCCCAATCATGTGGAGTGATGATTTTTTCATAGCGGATGTGTTGGCGCAAGTCTTCCAAACCGGCTAACTGCTCAAGCTTGTTCAGGATCAGGTCCCGGAAAGCAGGTGTTTCTTTGTTCCAGTCAATCGCACTGAAATTATTGGCCACCGGGACAAGCACATATAGAGTAGCGTGACCCTCGGGCGCCAGGCCGGGATCGCTGACCGTCGCATTCTGTACATAAAGAGAGGGATCTTCGGAAAGGACCATGCTCTCCGCGATTTCAGACACATTCTGCCGGTAATCCCGGGCGAAAATGATGTTATGATGGGGCAAATCGTATTTCCGGTCGAGTCCCAGATAAAGCATGAAGGTTGAGCAGGAATACTTCTTGCGAGCCAGAATGGCGTCAGTGTAATGCGGACGATCCTTTTCCGGGACCAATTGCTGCATGGCCCGGGCAAAATCAGCATTGATAATGACATGGTCTGCCTCGACCTGTTCGCCGTTTTCCAATAACACACCGGTCGTCCGACCTTGCGTGATCACAAGTCGCTTGACTCCTGTGTTGAGCCGGATCGTGCCCCCTTCTTCCTGGACCACTTGAGCCATGGCCTTGGTAATCTGGTTCAGCCCTCCAATCGGATGATAGATGCCCAACCCATGCTCGATGTAAGGAATGATACTGAAAGTGGCCGGACACTGCCAAGGCGACATGCCTAGATACTTAGCTTGAAAAGTGAATGATATGCGCAACTGCGGATCACTGAAATAACGCGCCAAGTGGTCATGAAGACTGCGATGGGCATCAAGATATGGCAAAGCTTTGATCAGATGGGTCGACATAAAATCGTACACTGAACCATACGGGATTTGCAGGCAGGGGACCAGCAACTTGAATTTCTTCTCTTCATAGGCAAAAAACCGTTCATAACCCCGCTCATTCCCGGGAAAAAGATCGTGAATCTGTTCAGCAGTGGCTTTGCGGTCCATGCTCGGATAAAACTCACGCCCATCCGCAAATCTGAGCCGATAGAGCGGATCAATCTTCTTCAGTACGAGATAATCCTCGAGTCTGCGGTGGGTCAGGGCGAATATTTCCTCAAGAACAAAGGTCATCATCAGAAAGGTCGGTCCCAGGTCGAAAGTATACCCCTCTGCCTCGATGGCCGCAGTTCGACCGCCCAGATAGGGTTGCTGCTCAAATATTTCGACCTGGTATCCCCGGCTGGCCAGAAGCATGCCCGCGGTCAATCCGCCTGGGCCCGTGCCAATAATTATAATTTTACGCTTGTTCACTCGTTCCTCCTTGAAAACATACTCACCCGGGAAATTCCCGGACAATTCGATCACAGACCTGTTGTCCCGACAGGACGACCATGGGCATGCCCGGTCCGGGATTGACACTGCCACCGACAAAATAAAGGTTCTGGTATTTCTGACTTTTCTTGGGAGCTTTAAAACCCAGATTCTTTGTTCGGCTCGAAACGACCCCATATATTGCCCCGCGATGAGAATAGTACATTTTCTGGATATCATCGGGCACCAGCACGTCTTCAACCACTATGTGCTGGCGAATTTTCTCGAGGCCCATCCTTTCGAGCTTGTCGAGGACCCGCTCTTTGAAACGGGCATAATCCTCGGGCTGATAGGGAGGGTCCTTGATGGCGGGAATGTGAGGCAAAATCTTGATGATTTCATGATCGGGCGGCGCAATACCGGGGTCCGATTTGGTCGGACAGACCAGGTAGATCGTTGGATCATCAGGTAACTCCTTCTTTTGAAAGACCGCATTGAAATGCTTTTTCTGATCTCGGGCATAGAAAAAATTGTGATGAGCCAATTGTTCATACTTCCGGTCCAGGCCTAAATGAACAACCAATCCGGAACAGGCCGGCTCGAATTTTTCGAGGCTTTTCATAAAGGCCTTGTCCTCGTTGAGTAAATCCTGATATGCGGGAATGACTTCCATATTCGAAACAACGATATCAGCCGGACTTTTCCTGCCATCGGCCAAGACCAGGTGTGTGACCGTCTGCCCACTGTATTGTAATTGGCGGACCTCGCTGTTCAAGTGGACTTGGACAGACAGTTCATCGAGCAAGCGAGCCAAGGCTCGGGCCAGATTATACATTCCACCCTTGACATAGTACAATCCAAAACCCATTTGTGAATAAAGCAGCAGATTTAAGACAGCAGGGGCATGATTGGCTGATGAACCGACATATTTGATGAAATACTGAAGTATGTCCTGCCAATGCGGTTCCTTGACAAAACGGGCGATGCCTTGACTCATCGTTCGGGGAATATCGGTCCGACGCCGCAATTCAGTCAGTTTATAACCACGGATCATCTCCTGCCAGGTATCAAGGCCTTGGTCAAAATAGGTTTCCCGGGCATACTCAAACAGCATCCGGGAATAGCTGAGATAGTCAAAAAAACCTCGCACCTCGCTCTCGGGGAAACGGCTCAATTCACGCTCGAGTGCCGGAATAGTGCCCTCGAGGTCGATGACCATCCCGTCCTCGAAGAAATTACGCCATTGTGGTCGGACCGGTTCGAGTGTGAGGTAATCGGCCATATTTGTGCCCGCTCGCAGGAACAGATTCTCGAAATAGTGAGGCAGGATCAGGATGGACGGCCCCAGATCGAATGAGAAGCCCGACCGGGTACGCAGGTTCAGTTTGCCGCCGATACGCTCATTTTTTTCATGAATTTCCACAGTATATCCCGCAGCCGCTAGCGAAACAGCTGCGGAAATGCCGCCCAAACCCGCGCCGATCACAGCAATTTTTGTAGCTTTTCGTGATGCAATCATGAAACCTCCCGGTAAAGAGTCTGGCATTTCTGACCAGTCAATCAAATCAGGTTTGCCTGAAATAGTTAAGGACTCTTTTCATGACGTCAGACTAATATGACACAGTTCATACTTTTACCGAAAAGCAAAACGGTTCGGGTATGATAATACTCCGTCCCGGCCTGAAACAAGGCAGAGCGCGAAAACGGCATAGTATCAATCAGTGCCTTGAATGTCGACAGGCATGATCGATGTGATTGTCCAGGGTCTCTCATTCTTACTCGCTTCGTGCTCCATATACAATCCGAGTTCTTACTCTCAAATCAATCAACAGACCGTCTCACTTTATCACTACTTTATCGAGATTATAGCGTATTGAAAATAAATATGCTATAGTGATCTGAGTGATTGGACCGAGCATGCTTTGAAGCACTCCCGTCGTGCTTCCGAGCGTTTCTGTGGAGATATGAAGACCAGAAACCATTCATGCATCCGGTATTTTCCATGAGATATACCGGATAGAAGCAAACTGAGGTCCTGGTGCTATTTGTGACTTTTTTGATTGCAGTATTTTTGCCTGGACAAACACTTGCTCCCGCTGCTGAGAGTATGCTCGAACAGGGAATAATAGAACTTGAAGCAGCGTATAACGGGTGGGATATCAATCGGTTCGAGACAGGACAGGGCTTCTTCACCCAGGCCCGGGACATCGCTCCGGACCATTATCTACCCTATTACTGGCTGGGTGTTTCCCATTTTTTCATGACCATTTACTACCGCTATGCCTGGCCTGAAGATCAGAATGACAAAAAAGCCCTGGATCATATCGAAGCGGGACTTATCGTGCTCAAACAAGCGATCCAAAAGCACGCTGACGGTGAGAGTTATGCCCTGCTGGCCACCCTGATTGGCATGAAGATCGATCTTAAACCGCTGACGGCTATCTGGTTGGGACCCCAGGTCATGACTTACAAGGACAAAGCCCAACAACTCGGACCAAACAATCCTCGAGCCTGTTACCTGCTCGGCGTCAGTTATTACTATGGACCAGGTTTTCTGGGCGGGAAAGAAAAAGGACTCGAACATCTGCTAAAGGCCGAAGAATTGTTCAAATACGAGTCCGATCAACCATATTCGACTCCAGCACTTCTCCCCCGTTGGGGCAGAAGCACCTGTCTGGTTTTCATCGCGCGGTTATATTCACAAACCGGGCGGCTCGAACAGGCTCGGTCCTACTACCAGAAAGCCCTGATTGTCAATCCAAATGACTTGCTGGCCCGCAAGGAGTTGACCCGGCTAATACAAAAAAACTAAAGGCACCCTGTAGCCAGGTGCAATCATAAAGACGTGCACACTATTGCTATTGTCCCGTCCGGACGGGACCCGAAAAGTGAGGAACAAGCATGCTCTCCATCCTGATCGGTGTGACCGCACTGCTCTGGTCACTCGGTATCTTCTTGCTTTTTAAGATACCCTTTTGTCAAATAAAAAACGGGACCTGGTCGAACCAAACAACCTGTTCCATTATTATTCCCGCCCGAAACGAAGCCCATAATCTTCCGAACCTCCTGGGCTCACTCACACTGCAGGAACTCTCCCCGAATGAAATCATCGTGGTAGATGACCACTCGAACGATGCCACGGCGGATGTAGCCCGATCATTCGGAGCCCACGTACTCACCGCCCAGGACCTGCCGCCAGGATGGGTGGGCAAGGCCTGGGCTTGCCATCAAGGCGCCCAAAATGCCCGATCTGATCTGCTGATCTTCCTGGATGCGGACATCACCCTGGTACCTCATGGATTGACGAAACTAATTCAGACCTTTCAGGCCGAACCCGGTGTTCTATCAGTCCAACCGTATCATGCCCTGATACAAACCTATGAGAATCTATCTGCTTTTTTCAATATAATGACCATGGCTGGCATGAACGCATTTACCCCGCTCGGACAACGCTGGCCTACCTCTGGTCTTTTTGGGCCTGCATTGATCACTAGTCGTTCTGACTACCTCAGGGTCGGCGGACACGAAAGAGTGAAAGACAAAATCCTGGAAGACCTCTTCCTGGGGCAGGAATACCTGGCTCACCAGATTCCCCTGCGACTGTTTGGAGGCAAAGATTGCCTTTCTTTTCGTATGTACCCCAATGGCCTGCGCGAATTGGTCCAGGGCTGGAGCAAAGCTTTTGCCTCTGGTGCCGCAGCGATCTCACCTCTTGCGCTCTGTCTCACTATACTGTGGATCGGCGGCTCAGTCCTGACCACGATCATGCTCACCCATGCGTTCATTTCATCCGCTGACCTGCCCCACATCATACTCTGGGGGCTCGTTTACCTCGCCTATGCCGGTCAACAATATTGGATACTTGCCCGGATTGGCTCCTTTCACCTCTGGACTTCACTGCTCTTCCCCATCCCACTGCTTTTCTTCTTCTTGGTCTTCGGACAATCACTCTTCCTGAAACTTCTTAAAAAACAGGTAATCTGGAAAGATCGAAGTATCGAATAAGCAAGAATGATTGAACTGATTGTGATTGGTGTGATTGGGGGACACTCTAATTACGATTCGGTTCCATACGAGATGTAATGAAAGTCTCTAACGCTCTTTCAACGCTCAGATCATGTTTATCCTGATCCTGGGGCGACGTTTGTTGTCATTGTTGTGACAACTCACTATGCCCCAGGCTTACACCTTTCACTTTGTCGTGATATATGATTACCCTGAAATGACAGTATGTTCAAAGGGTAAAATAGGAGTGACCTCTGCTTTTGACTTTCATTGAGGCACGGGTTAGGAAGGATAAGTTGAGGGGCACAAGGCCGTTACAATGTGAGCTGGCTGTGGTCTGAGAACATCTCATGAATCGCGGGCGTCATCCGTAGGAGATATTCCGTTCCAAGAATAACTATCACGCCTTTCTGCGGCTACTGCCGGACGCCTCTCAGATGTTTCATGTTCAGATATTGGCTCCCTGTCTGAGACCCACGTGCAGCTCAGTCAGCGCCACCATCCAGCGCACGACCGCCCACATGCACCAGAAATCCGTCAGAAGGCAGTTAACTCAGATCAGGGCTGATCTGCACGCCTTATCAAGACCCCCACTTATATGGGGGAAATTTCTGTTGACGATCCAAATTGATGGGTGTATATTTAAAAAGAAACCTTAATTGCCCTAATATTCAGGAGGAAAAGAGTGATGAAAGGTCAACACAAAGTCATTATTCAAACTATTATCTTCATTGTTTTTTCGTTGTGTACACTTGCTACTGTAAATGCTCTCTTTGATCCTGGTTTACCGACCAATCCCGATCCATCTGATGATGCAATTACTGTTCCAGTTGATCAAGACCTCTCTTGGACCAATGGGGCTGACACCGAGACCATAGATCTTTACTTTGCTGATGACGAATGGCTGGTCACCGATAAAGATCTGTCAGTTCTGGTCCTGGATAACATTTTCGTGGATACCTATGATCCCGGTATACTTGATCTGGGGACCGAATATTACTGGCGTGTGGTGTCACACAACTCGAGTAAAGCGACAACAGATGGTCCAGTCTGGAGCTTCACAACGACAGACCAGTATATGTTGATCGTAACAAAAGGTATCGACACACACATCAATGACGTCGAGTTATCATGGCTCCCGGGAAATCTGATTTCGGTGTTCTACAAGCAATCCCCGAATGTGGTGGTGGGGTATCAATTACTGGACCAGGATGTTACACCAAGTTCCTGGCATCCGGCAGCACTCATTGACGGTATCGACTATTATTACATGGTCTCGAATGATGAAGCCCCCATAATTGATCTGATCACTGA
>JAFGSJ010000161.1 GCA_016934675.1 bacterium
GTTGCTTTATGAGCAATCAGTGGGAGGATTTCTGGGAATCTTGTGCTCAACTCTAACACCTTTTTCACAAAATTGTCGCACACCCCTGCTGTCATTCACCGTTTTGCCGCTCATTTTCCTGGCCGTGGTCCTGTTCAGACGGGCGATTCGTCCGGTCTATCTCGAAATCAGACGGAACCTGGCCCGGGTCAATGCATTTATCCAGGAGCACCTGACCGGGATCAAAGTGGTCCAGGCATTTACGCAGGAAAAAACATCCTTTGCCAAATTCGAGCAGCTCAATCGGGCCCATAAGGACGCTCGTCTGGATATGGTCAGGATTCACGCGATTTTCATGCCGACAGTTGATGCATTCAGCAACCTGGCCATCTCAGTCCTGCTCTTTTTCGGAGCAGTCTTCATTTACCGGGGCTCGATGGAGATCGGTATGTTAATCGCCTTTCTGTTGTATTGCCGGCGTTTTTATCGACCGGTCATGGACTTGTCCCAGAAATACAACATTCTCCAGGATGCCATGACTTCGTCGGCCCGCATATTCGATCTCATGGACACCCACGATCATATCCCGGACCCGATTCAAACAGCCCTTCCCGCTCCGGATA
The DNA here is from genome assembly GCA_016934675.1 of bacterium. Classification (GTDB taxonomy): domain Bacteria; phylum CSSED10-310; class JAFGSJ01; order JAFGSJ01; family JAFGSJ01; genus JAFGSJ01. Next base: position 603 of record JAFGSJ010000161.1, read on the forward strand.
TCCCCGAGCAGATCACCTACCGTGATGTCTGGTTTGCCTATAATTCCGAGGAATGGGTCCTCAAGGGTATCAATCTGACGATCAACCAGAACGAAAAAGTGGCCCTGGTCGGTCTGACCGGTGAGGGTAAAACCACTATCGTGAATCTGCTGGCCCGCCTCTATGATTATCAGCAGGGCAGCATCACCCTGGCAGGTGTGGAATTGAGGGACATGCCCCAGAAATACATCCGAAAGCACCTGGCCTATGTCCATCAGGACGTTTTTCTGTTTGCCGGGACCATTCTCGACAATATCCGGCTCTGGCAGAGTGATATTAGCGAGGAAGATGCCATCCAAGCCGCCCGGACCGTTAATCTGGACCCGTTCGTGCGCAGGATGCCCCGCCAGTATCATGAGCCGGTGCTCGAAGGTGGCAGCAACCTGTCGACCGGACAGAAACAATTGATCTCGTTTGCCCGGGCCCTGGCTTTTAAACCGAAAATCCTGATCCTGGATGAAGCGACCTCGAATATCGATTCCGAAACGGAACAATTGATCCAGGAAGCACTCGACCGGCTCATGGCCCGTCAGACCTCGATCATTATTGCCCATCGCCTTTCGACCATAAAGAAAGTGAACCGGATACTGGTCGTCCAGAATGGAAAGATCGCCGAACAAGGCTCCCACGAAGAACTGCTCGAACGTGGTCAGATCTATGCCCGGCTCTACCAACTCCAGTTCCAGAACGGTGTACATCTGAACAATTGAACAGTAACGGCATTCCTCAAGGAGTACATTTAATGTCCCCTGCATCCAAAATAATGCTCATGGTGAATGACATAGAACCGGATTTGATCAGATGGCGACGTGACTTTCATCGCCATCCGGAACTGGGTTTTCAGGAGAAGCGAACGGCTTCGGTTGTTGCTGCCACGCTCGAAGCGTTGGGCTGGCAGGTCCGGACCGGCGTCGGGCGAACAGGTGTCGTGGCCCACAAAGGGCAGGGTCAGCCCTGCCTGGCCCTGCGGGCCGATATGGACGCCCTGCCAATCCGGGAACTTAACCAATCTGACTATAAATCCTGTCAGCCGGGTGTCATGCATGCCTGTGGTCATGACGCTCATACGGCCATGCTCCTCGGTGTGGCCAAAATACTGGCCACGGTCGAATTCACCGGCTCGGTCCGCCTGCTTTTTCAGCCGTCCGAGGAACAGGATGATGATCAGGGCAAGAGCGGGGCAATGCGCATGATCGAAGACGGGGCCATGGACCAGGTTACAGCCGTGGCCGCCCTGCATGTCAGTGCCGAGGTCCCGGTCGGTTCGATTCGATTGGGTGAGGGCAATGCTACCGCGGGTTCAGATACATTCCGGATCAGAATCAGGGGTAAGGGCGGTCATGCTGCCTATCCACACAGCCTGGTCAACCCGATTGGCATCACCGGACACCTGATCGTGGCTTGCGAATCAACAGTGTCCCGCTGTATCCACCCGGACCAGCCCGCCGTGGTGAATTTCGGTGCTATTCACGGCGGTGAGGTTGATAACGTGGTCCCGGAAGAAGTCACCATTATCGGGACGATCCGATATCGCGATAAAGCCGTTCAAAAAACTATTCACGCTAAACTGGGCCAGACTATGCTCCTGGCCAAATCATTGGGGGGAACCGCTGAAATCAATATCCAGAAGGGTTATCCACCCACGATCAACGACCGGGGCTTGACTCGGCTCGTGCGGGAGATCGGCACAGACCTGCTCGGACCCAACGCATGCCTTCCGGCCAAAAACAACATGGGTGCCGAAGATTTCAGCTATTTCGCCGATATGGCCCCGGGGGTAATGTTCTGGTTGGGTTGCCAGCTCGAACATGATCAGCGGTTCGGCCATAATCCCTATTTTGATATCGATGAACGTTGTTTGAAAATCGGGACAGCCCTTCTGGCGGAATTGGCCTTACGCTATCCGCTCCGCGACCTGTCGGCACCCTGAAATACATCAGAATAACGGTTTTCATGTTATGCCCATTCCGTTTCTCCCGAAATTCCGGAATATGAAACGTGAAACATCTGATCATATTCCGTATTGTAATATTGAGAATAACGGCATAATAAAGTGTTTCTTATGTGCCCGGTTACCCCAAAAACCGAAAAATAGCCGGGCATGGTTCGTGGAGCAATGTTATGAAAAAGGAAAGCTTATCGTTTCTGAAAAAATTACTGACAATCCCGGGACCTTCGGGAGATGAAATTGCCGTGAGCCGGTTCTGGCGTCAAGAAACCGGCACCTTTGCCGATGACGTTCACGCTGACGTCAGTGGCAGTTCGCTGGCCTTGTTGCGGGGCGGGAATCCCCGGGTCCTGTTATTGGGACACATCGATGAGATTGGCTTTATGATCAGCCACATCGATGATGACGGCTTCCTCTCTTTTTTGACTATCGGTGGACTTGACCCACAGGTAATGCTCGGGCAACGGGTCAGATTACTGGGTCGGGACCGTGATGTTTTCGGTGTCATTGCCCGCAAGGAAACCGAGTTCATGGATGAGGAAGAATTGGCGCAGGCCTGTAAGCTGAAAAATCTCTGGATCGATATCGGTGTCAAGAACAGGTCGGAAGCGTTGCAACTCATCCGGGTCGGGACTGTCGGTGTTATTGATGGCCCCATTTACGAACTGCCCAACGACCGTCTCGTTTCCCGGGCTCTAGACAACAGGATCGGGGCTTTTACCGTGCTCGAAGTCCTGAGGGCCCTGTCCCGGAAAAGACCCAGCGCAACAGTGGCTGCAGCAGCAACGACCCAGGAGGAAATATCGTCATTCGGGGCAAAAACTATGGCCTTTAGCTATAAACCAGATATCGCCCTGGTCATTGATGTCGCCTACACAACCGACCCCCCGGAATCCGACAAGAATCGCTACGGTGTCGTTAAGCTGGGCGGTGGCCCGGTTTTTTCGCGGGGTGCCGCCAACAATCCCCTACTCTATGATCGTCTGTTGGATATGGCCGAACGCGAAAAAATACCGTACAATATCCAGATTATGCCCGAGTATACCGCCACGGACGCCGATACCGTCCAATTTATCCGGGAAGGAGTGGCAACCGCAGTCATTTCTATTCCATGCCGATACATGCACACACCGAACGAAATGGTCCAACTAACCGATGTGGATAAAACGATCCAGTTTCTGGTGACCTTCATCCACGAGCTGACTCCGGATACGTCCTTTATCCCACACTGATCTCATTCCAGGACCAGATGATGATTGTGTGATGCGTCGATGTGATCGCCGAATGACTACTCTTTGTCCACTAATTCCTCTCTCTCGGTTTTAAGAAACAAGAGAATGAAAGGTCGCCCATGAAAAATGAACTCAACCAGACACTGGAATCTCTGAATTGTAATTGCCTGTTCGTGGCAGGCACATACCATAACAATCCCAATATCCGTTATCTGGCCTCCACGGCCATACTGTTTCACTATTTCATTGTCCTGATCAGGGACCGGAAACCCGTGATTTTCTTCAACGATATGGATCGATCTGAAGCGGAAAAGACCGGTTTCGAGACGATCAATTACCAAGAACTCTATAAACGCGGCTACAATCCCGGCCACAAAGATCCCGTGACTCGGATTATCAGTTTGTACAAAGCCGCCTGTGACTATCTCGATATCAAAGGAAATGTTCTCATCCATGATATTCAGGATGTAAACCTTTCCGGCGCTTTCATGCAACGGATCAGGGCTGAGCTCTCCCAGATCCAGATCATCGATGCCGATCCGATCGCCCTGTTTCATCGATTACGCGAACGAAAAGATGAACAGGAAATTACCGCCATAAAACGGGCAGGTGAAAAATCCTGCAAGGTGTTCCAGGCTACCGAAGCGTATCTACAAGGTTGCTTCGAGAAAGCAGGCAAACTGGTTGATGCTCAGGGAGCACCGGTCACAATCGGACAAGTCAAGCAATTCATCCAGGTCGAATCGGCTCGTCATAACCTTAGCCTCGATATGGGTTTTATTTTCTCCCAAGCCCAGGATGCAGCCCTGCCCCACCATGGCGGCAGACCCGACGACCCCTTGAGAATCGGCGAGACCCTTGTGTTCGATTTCGGCCCGATTGACCTTGAATCTGATTATATGTTCGATATGACCAGAAGTTACTGCCTGAATACCGCCCCGGCCCATGTCAGCCGCGCTTATGAACGGCTTCAACAGGCCCAGGCCCTCGCTGAACACAACATCAGGGTCGGCGCGCAGTTCAGTTCTATCCAGAACCTGGTCTGTGATTTTCTTGAAGAAGCTGGCTATCCGAGCCTCAAGTCCGAACGATTTACCACTCGCGGTTTTACCCACGGGTTGGGACACGGCCTCGGGGTTGAAGTCCATGAAACGCCCAATTTTACCCTGACGGCCACGAACTCTATCGAACCCGGTCATGTCTTTACCGTTGAACCGGGGCTTTATTTTCCGGACCAGGGCTGGGGACTCAGACTCGAAGACGTAATCGCCATCCATCAGGACGGACTCGTAGAAAACCTGACCCCATACCCTAAAAACCTCATTCTGAATGTCCCCAAATGGTCAAAATCCCTTAAAACTGAGAAAAAAAAGACCCGGGGGAAATGAACAGCGACTCGAGACTGATACGATAGTGGTCCTGATCACAACCAAATAATTGACAGAAGCTGATATTGAGGAGAGCTAAATCGTTATTGATCTGATCGATGGACAAAAAATCAGCCGCACAAAAACCCTCGGGTAAACCGTTGGTAAAGTTTGAAGGACAACTGTTCCAATCAAGGCAGTTCCCCGTGATCGTTGCCAAGGCCAAACCATGTGTCCGGCATAACAAAGGTCTAACCGGATAAATGAGACACTGCCGGTCATGAAGAAACGGACAAAAATTGCCTCGGGGCAGCCCGACTTTCTTGTCCGAACAGTGCTTCTTCCAGTAAAGGGAAATAAAATAGGCCTCGATCGCAAAAACTGAACCACAAATACAGCAATCACTGCACCCTTTTCGGCAACTGATATCAGCCGGATATTTGTGCTGGACCCGCTTAAATAAGAGATCGCATTCCTTGACCAGATTCTGATAGGTTTTTAACGGCCGCATAACTGATTCCCAATCTGTTCTTATAGTACTATTGTTTCATAGACCAGCTCCCCACATGATACAACCTTTACGTGCCCGGCATGGAGCCAGGCCGGGCACAACCAAAAAAAAACCGGATACGTGAAGGTATCCGGTTTTGTATTACTGCGACTAAAAAACGATTTTCTAATTCTTGGCCTTACTGCAAGTCTTCTTGCTGGGACATTTGCCGCAATCGTGTTTCAAGTCTTTCTCGTCAGCTTTTCGCACGGATTCCAGAGTTGTTTCTGGTACAGCAATTACCAGAGATTCTTTGATCTTGGTTTGATCGGTTAACTTCTGATCGAACACAACAATGAGCTGCTTCTTCTCAAAATCAGGTCGGGCCTTTGCTATTCCTTTGTTCTCCTTGAGAATATCGACCAGCTTCGTCACCACTTCTTCGGTCAGGTTGGGCACAGCATATACTGCCACCTGCGCTTCAACCGGGGTCTCCGCCTTCTGACACGTAGCTTGCGGGCTTTGTGTATCCGGTTCATCAGCTAGGGCGATAAGACTCGAACTTGATAGGACAAACAGGGCCAATACTACAACGGTGAGCCTTTTCATCAGGGCTATCTCCTTGAAAAACTGTTGCTGTTGCGGTTGGAACCAGACAAGGTCTCCGAGCACAACTGTGCGTTTTGTCTTTTTCTTAGTAATCCCATAGGATTTATATGTCAATATGATCGACATACTTTTGACCATGGTAAAACGGGCAGTAATCTCGCATTCTGGTCGATATGCGCGGTGTTAAGTTATTGAAGTTGTGAGCCATTCATTTCCAGGACGGAGAATTGGTTGAACAGGATGTTGCCGGTGGTTTGATCATAGATCGGGCCTTCGAGAGCGTCCTTGATTTTTGCCGGGGTCCAGAGAGAGGGATCGTAGGTAATTTCGAGTCGATTATGGGAAGCATAGGCGACGAAACGGAGAATGCCTTCGCGTGAGATGACGGCCAAACTGGCGGTTCTGGCTGTATCGACACATGAGACGCCGGAGACGATAAATTCGGCCACCTGTGTAGTCATGGTCTCAAGCTTGGCGGGGTTGATCACGTCAATTGTCAGGCTGGGGATAGCAAACCATTTGGCTGCGGAGACAGAGAGGGCGATCATCAGAACGATAATCAACGGTACGGACCAGTTTGGAATTTTCATGATATGATCTCAGCGTAAGTTCAAGATAAGAGTATGATCGATCGGACAAGCGTCGAGGCATTTGAAACAGAGCGTACAATCTCCCTGAGTTATCTGGGTCCGGGTTGACACTTGGATAGCCATGGGGCAGGCCCTATCACAGGCATGGCATTGGGTACAGGTTTGGTCGTTTCTGACCAGGCGCATTCGTCCCATTTTCGAAAAAGGCCAGAGCGATACGCCGAGTGGACATAAATAGCGGCACCAGGCCATGGGAAAAACAATGATACCGGCAAGAATCAGGGCAAGAATCAGATAACTCCAGTAAAAAACATCATGGCCATGGAAGCTGAAGAGAATATAATATGGGTCGTAACTCCGAAAGATCAATTCACCTGTTCTATAGGTAAAATAGAGGATGACCAGGAGGACAGGGACCCTCAACCAGCGGAGTTTCCGGTCAAGATTGTGCGAGGGTTCAAGAGCATGAATTAATTGACGAGAACCATCACGGTTTTTTTGGGGAAAGAGTATCCGGGAAAGGGTCATGCACCACTCCGATACTGTTCCCACCGGGCAAATCCAACTACAGAACGATTTTTTGGTTAAGAGGGTCAGGATGAGCAGTCCCAGAAACAAGGCCAGATTTCGCTCTCCAGTAGCACAGGCAAACTGTTTCTGTGTGATCAGCGAAAGTGCGGTTTCGAGTCCACCGAAGGGGCAATATGTTTCGATAGTGGTTCTTGACCAGCCCAAAGAATATCGGAGTCCGGTTGCAATGGTTGCCAGTAATACAATAGCCTGGAATATAGTTCTCACGCGTTGCATGAATTTCCTCGATCATGAGCATGATACAGACCGGATCATCGTCCGGCTAGCATTTTTATTTCCGGTACCACGCACAGATCATAGGACATCGGGCAGGAAAAACAAAGCAGGTCGTCGAGCGGATACGCCCCTATGCCGACCGATTCTGTCTTTTTTAGCCCAGCATTTTGGACAATGAGCTGGGGAGGCTATACCTAATACTTAGCGGTTCATTGCTATGTATCCAGTATGGCTTTGCTCTATTTTCGGAAACAGGGTGAACGTTCTTCATGAAAAGAAAAAAGAAAAGGGTCAACCCGGCTTCGGCCACTTTCCACTTTCCGGTTTTCTATGTCCAATCATACCGGGAGCGGGTCATCTTTTCAGGTAATCTGACCTCCTATTATCATGAATTGGTGGAAAAACTCATTCATAGCGGGGTCCGGACCTTACTCATCGATGAACACTGGGAAGTACCACAATTGGTAGGTTTTGATAACGACAAAGAAGTTGTCATCCTGGCCCTGAGAAATACCGCACAGGATGAATTAGGCGAAAGTGAATTTCTGATCTCATCACTAAACCATCAGTGGATCGTCCATATCAGCGCATACGAGACCGAGGATGAATTCTTCGATCATTGCTTTCAGTTGATCGAGCTCAATTTTGCCAAGCTGAACTTCGAGAGTTTTCTTTACGATGAAAAGGGAAACTATACTGGTCAACTGGTTGTCGAAGAAATCGAGCCCGGTCCAATTGAGGACATGGTCCATCTCGATCGCAACATAACCTCGGATAGGGTAGTCGGTTCCGAAGAAGAGTGATTCACTGACGGGCACATACAATGACCAGGTTCGATTTCTGATCCGGTGCCCGGGTTAATCTGTTCTGGACAATCTCGGGGTCATCCCCGGGGTCATTTTATTTCATGACATGCTGCCCTGAAGTGGCGATATTTTTCCAATCATCAATCTTGGCGGTAATATTATCGTTGATCCAGTGACTGTCCCACCACTCTTGAGGATTGACATAACTCTTATGGACCAGCATCGCGAAATGAAGATGATCACCGCCCGCAAGCCCCGTCTCGCCTGTATAACCAATAACATTGCCCTTTTGGATGATAGCACCCTGTTCGGCGACTATCTGGCTTAAATGAGAGTATAAACTGAACAGACCGAAGCCATGGTCGATTATGACCGTCTGGCCGTAAATTCCAAGCCAGCCCGTAAAGGTAATCTTGCCCGCATTGGCAGCCGGTACTGGGGAGCGGGCCGTTGAGGCCAGGTCAATGCCCAAATGAATCTGATGATCGACCACAGAGCCTTGGTATTCGTAAGCACGCCTATCGGCGAATTGGGCTCGTGAAGCTGCTCGGGGCAACCTGAGAAAGGTACCCTCCCAGAAGAACCGTTTTTCGGGTTCCGCAATCAATTCCCTGATTTTTTGTTCATTCATCTGTCTCAAATCCCGATTCACGGCCAGAAACCGATCAAGTGGTGTCGATTTCTGACTGAAATCAATATCACGAGCGAATTCAGGTGTTTTCTTATCAATGAAAGCCTGCGAAATTTTCAAGGTATCACTCGGAAAAACCTTTGTTTTTATTCGGTATGGGAAAGGGGCCCAGCTCAGATTTCCAGCATGATCAACGGCCTGGACCTGAAGGTTGGTCGTTTTATCCTGATCGATGCCCAGGGCAAAAAAGGCCAGATATATGCCTGTATCGGCAAAAGGTGCTTGATAACCGGGGAAAAAGGATTCACCGACCTGAACACCATGGCGCAGACAGGGTTCGGACAATTGATACATCACCAGGCCGGATCCTCCCTGGTTGAGATGATGCTGCTTGGTCAGGACTGCTACGTTGGGTACAGTGGTGTCAATGATGAACTCCTTTTCGAGGAACAGACAATTACCCTTAGCCCAATGACGCCAAGACACATCGCATACCTTGATGGTGAGTGTCGCCTCCCCTTCGCCGAGACCGAGTTTGACCGGTTCGATTGCCAATTCCAGCGAGTCGTTTTTCGGAACGCCATTGATGGAAAAGCCGGGGGCGGCATATGTTTTTTCAAAGAGCACAACCTCTTTTTCGCCCTTGATCAGTCCAACCCAGACTCTACCCAAACCACTATCCGCATCCTGAATATGAAGATGCAAGTCGGTTTTCTGTCCCAACAGTTCCGAAGATAATTCAAACCGGGCCTGGGGATTTTTCCCTTCCATGAAAGGTCTGAGTAACCATATGAGACCGACCACTATAGCAATACTGAACACAATCAGAATAACACGAAAATTAAATCGGGCTCGTCTTTCCATCGAATGAGCTCCTTTCATGGTTTTGAACGGCAGAAACCGCACCAGGTTGTGACCAGGCTATTACTTTAATAATCGAGTGCAAACCATTTATTCCAGTTGCTTTTCTGGATACAGCGATGCGGGTCTGGTACAATGCTTGCGAATGCTTAAATAATACTTCTGCATCAACCAGTTCGAATGATTGTGAATAAAAGCCAGCAGGAATTCTTTTCTGATAATTCGACGGGAAATCTTAATTTTGTCATAACCAACCAATGCAAGCGTGTTCGATTGGATTTTTTGCAAGGTCCTCATGGCCCAAAAAAGAGGGAGCATGCAGAACAGACGGATCCGTTTTTCCTTTTTAGGAATGAGCAGTACATAAACCAGGGCCTGGTCGAGGTGTTTCACGGCTTTGAAAATCAATTCATGAAATAATTTGTCCACACGCTCAGAATTCTGTAACTCGAAAATTGAAGTGCGATCCAACTGATATTTCTCGAGTAACTCGTCAGGAATGTAGGATTGACCTCGCTTAAAATCCAGGGCCATGTCTCTGATAATATTGACCAACTGCAGTCCGGTCCCAAAAGAACCTGCACATTGTTCCAGTTTTTCCTGCAATTGAGGTGTAATCGTTTGCGAATAATATGAAAACAACTCGGTGAGTAAATAGCCAACGGTCCCGGCCACATAATAAGTATATTCATCCAGTTCTTTCATGGTCTTAAGAAAGTGAAGGTGCCTCATTTTCAGAGATTGGGCATATTTATGCATGCCTTTCGACATTTCAATGACCCAAAAAGCGATATGCTTCTGGACCGTATCGGAAAAGGAATTAAAAACACGGATAACCCGATCAAGATCATGGACTAAAACCTCATCTGCACAGGTCCTGGGCAGACTGGTCGATCGTTGCTGAAAATCCAACAGGCTTTCCTGTCTCGGCCCGGTAAAGATGCGGACATATAAATCAAGCATTTCCCGCTTTTGAGTCAGGGTCAAGGCCTGACTGTCTTCAATCGTATCCGCGATTCGACACAGCAAATATGCGATCGAAACGGGTAATTGTAAGCCTTTCGGTAACATCCGAATCGCAGGCGCAAAAGTCCGCGAAACACGGGGAAGAATAGCCAGGCAAAACTGTTCATCAGCAGTCATCGGTTTGTATCTTTCATGTTTCCATTACAATATAAGCCGAATTCAATGTGGGTCCTATGCCGATCGGAACTGCGCGGGTGCTTCTGAGCACGCCGCTGACCCTCTTGTTCCTCTCTAGTAAAGTATAGCTGAAACCACAATCCTTCAATAGTTACCCAATGCCTGTTCTCTGTTTCATTCCTGATAATTTTCGATGGTTCTTTCGCGATATTGACGGTCCTGACGGTTGAATAAATGTCATTCCTCGCAGGCGATCCCAGTGATATGACATTCATATTCTGTCGAGAGATTGGCGATGATCAGAGAATCAATCGATTGCGTCAAAGCTAATTCCTGACTGCACCGATACCAATGATGGGGCCTTTTCTGATAAGCCGGATCAAACCAACTGGAACTGATCGGGGGTAAGGTCTGGTCCGGTCGAGGATAATCGCACCGGTCCATACAATCGATCTGTGCGGGTGTCTGGATGAACCATGCCTGCCTTAATTCATGCCCCGAGTTGACGGTGATCTTGATAACCGCTTGTGTTGGCGGGGGATATTGACAATTCTGTGAGGACAATGTGGCCACCAGGTGTATTCTTTTCGGTCGGATGCTGGGGCTGAGACTTATCTTTTGTTCCTGCCCGGGATGTAGGTGAATAGGGGTCAGACTTCCCATGAAGTCATGGGGATCATACAGCGTCAAAGTATAGACCTGGCCGAAGGCATCATGACCAAGATGGACTATTTTCACTGATCGGGCCGACATCCCCGATATGGTTAGCAGAACGGTAAGCCCGACACTCAACACAATGATGCCGACGGTCAATAAGCGGATGAGGCCGTTGTACCGGTGTTGTGGTCCCGGGCATGTCCTGATGCCATTCAGATAGTACACCAGAAAAACCAGAAAAACGAGCAGACCGAGCATGGCACATAATGAAAACAGAGCGGCTGCTTTCCCGGTCCAATTGGCTGGATTCGCAAATAAATGATACAAATAATTCTGACCGAGCAGCGTCTTGAAGCCTTCCAGCCAATCCGATCGATACCAGAAAATCTGGCGAAGTGAAATTCCTTCATATCGGGAAAGAGTTCCTCGATAATACATGGTCATTATCAACAGGTTCCAAACGGGAAAAAACAGACATGCACAAATCGTCCCTGCAACCCGAATGACTTTATTGAAAATGAGCATGACCGCACAGGTCCCCGCAGCCAGAAAAGGGACGCTGGTAATGAAGCGTCTGTTTCCGAAACCACACGTCACGAACCGGTCATCAATGATAATGCTGTTGACATAAACCTGGGCGCACAGATAGAGGACTGCCGCAACGGTAAGCCAGGGCGCTCTTCGTCCAAGGAATATCAGGCCGATCAGGCCCACAAGCATGAATGGATGCCAGGGCACTAAACCGTTGATCCTTGAGAAAAGAGGTTTCCATAACACCGGGCTTGAATATAAAAGAAAATTCTGACCCTGAGGTACTTTGAAGTAAGAACCAAAGAGTATTTTCCAGGATGCACATTGTGGTGAAATGACAAGACAATAGACACTCAGCATTATCAGAGCCAACAGGCACAATTGCCGGATTCGCACCTTAAAAGGTATAGTGTCTGTCCCGAAAAATGTCCGCCAGACAATGTGGACAGCTATCACGCCGACGATGACGCCTTCCTGCCAGCGGATCAGAAATATGAGTCCCGCCAGACAACTCAAGGCAGCACCCTGCCATACGGTGATATTTTTTTTGCCGTCATCACTGAATTCCAGCCACAGTAAGAGAAAGAGGCTGATAAAAAAGAAATTCTGACTATAAGAATAACCCGGTTCCCGGTAAAGATACGCGATGGCCGGGGAAGACCAGAACGTCAGTAATGTTGAAATCAGGGCCCATGATGCCCGGAAATAGCGCGACAGGAGTCGGTAACAACAATACAGACCTGCCAGGCCATAAAAGAGCGTTCCCAGGGATACCATCAGCAGATACGGTAACGAATAGCCGTTCGCCAACACGGGATAGCCCAAGGATTGGGCAACAAGGACCCAGATATGACCGATCAGAAAGAAGGGGAGCCAGACAAGAGAAGGACCTATGGCAAAGGGATTCCAGAGATAGCCCGTCGGCGTTGTGGTCAGGATATGTCCCTTCTCCGGAGTCGGATGAAAGGTATAAAAAGTATATTCGTTGTAAAAATTCAGATCAAAATCGAAAAAGAATGAACGCAGATATGCATAATAGCGTTCACCATCGGAGATAAAATTCAAATCAAATAAAACAAACCAGCCCACAATCGAAAAAAACATGATTATGAGAAAATGGGGCCGGTTGATCAAACCTGTTCCGACATCATCGTGACACGTCCGATGCATTTTTCCGATCTGCTCCCTTCCCCGCTATGGCATCAGGCCTAACGTCTTACAGAGCTGTGGCACTTGGCTGTTCCAGAGCAACCGCTCACAACCATGGCTCCACGAAATCCAGGACCATGTTCTCGTAAAAAGACCATTGGGCATAGGAAACATCGATTTCCAGTTTGCGGAAATCGTAGTACTTAAATAGCTGATCACACAATTTTTTATACGATTGGGCAAAGAGCGAATAGCCATCGAGACCGCTTATTTGTCTTTTTTGCCCAAATGGGGTGCGCTGAATATAACCATCAATTTTATTTTTCCAACTCATGGGCCGCATGCGGTAGAGGTTCCGGATGTGCCTTTCGATATCACCGATGGTCAGATAGATGAGCATTGGTTCCAGCGGGGCAATGATTATCGGGACCTGCTTGGCATAGGTCATGATATCTTCCTCGAAAATATCTCTCTCCAACAGGAAGCCGATAGTGTGCTGAAGGATCGTCCCATCAAACATGACCTTCCTGCCTGTCTGGAGATAATCACGGACCAGGGCCTTCCATAGGGCCCGAACCTCTCTGGACCACTGGTTGAATGAATGATACTCGATCTGCAGGATCGGGTGAAACA